>JAFIHA010000023.1 GCA_017848965.1 Dechloromonas aromatica (nom. nud.)
CTCGAATTCGTCCATCGTGATTCTCCCTTTCATGTGCTTGGCGGCTCACGAAGGGGAGTTTCCTCCGATGGACTCCCGAATACGTCAAACGTCTACTGCCTCCCCGGCAGAGCCGGGGGGCCTCCCTTGGTAGGCTAGTGTGGCGTCGAATAAGGCGGAAGGCGCATCGGTTGCAGTGAATAAGTGCATGAAACGCCATGCGTGAGGATGTCGTGCTATGGTGCGCGCATGTCACGACCCGATTTCAACCTGCTTCTCACGCTGGACGTGCTGCTGGCCGAAGGCAACGTGGCGCGCGCGGCCAAGCGCCTGCGGCTCAGCCCCTCGGCCATGAGCCGTGCCTTGGCGCGTCTGCGCGAGACGACCGGCGATCAACTGCTGGTCCGCGCCGGACGCGGACTCGTACCCACGCCACGCGCGCTGGAGTTGCGCGAAAAGGTGAGCGAACTCGTGCAGGACGTGGAAGCCGCACTGCGCCCGGCGGAAAAGCCCGATCTGGCGACACTGGAACGCAGCTTCACCCTGCGCACCGGCGAAGGCTTTGTCGAAAATTTCGGCCCAACGCTGCTGAACCGCGTTGCCGCGGCAGCGCCAGGCATCCGCCTGGGCTTCGTGCCAAAGATCGACCGCGACAGCAGCGCGCTGCGCGACGGCACGGTCGACCTGGAAACCGGTGTCCTCGGCAGCGGCATGGGCCCCGAGCTTCGCATGCAGGCACTGTTCCGCGACCGTTTCATTGGCGTGGTGCGCGCCGGACACGCGCTCTGCGCCACGCCGATCACCCCGTCCTCATTCGCCGCCGGCCGGCATGTCGGACTCTCGCGGCACGGCGTACCCCACGGTCCGGTCGACGAGGCACTGGCGGCGCAGGGTCTGCAGCGCAATGTCGTCACCACCGTCGGCGGCTTCTCAACGGCCGTGGCGCTGGCACGGGCCTCGGACCTGATCGCCAGCGTGCCGGAACGTCACACGGGAAACCTGCGCGACGGCATGTACTCGTTTGACCTGCCATTTCCTGCGCCCGAGATCACCGTATCACTGTTCTGGCACCCGAGACTGCACGGCGATCCGGTGCATCGCTGGTTGCGCGGGGTGATAGTGGATGTTTGCGAACTCCCACGGTGAAATCGGCCGCCAGCTCGCGCAGCGCAACTCACCCCCAGGCGGCCATTGCCGCCGTTACCGATAGATGGCAGCAGATCGCCAACCGGGATGCCGGGACCGCCACGGACTTCCTCCACCGCCTGGTTGACGGGAAGACGATGATCGATGGCGGGGGCTGCCAGGGCTTGCGCTTCAACTCGGCAAAAAGGCCAAGCCTCGCTACCATGCAACAAAGCACTACAAAACGGTTCTACATGGCACTATTCCAATCAGCCTGAGTAGCGCAACCCCGTTTCCTGATGCAAGAGGCGCGGCTCAATTTTCCATCCGCTTCCAAGATCGGATCACCAACCGCAAACCACGACCATGGCCGAAATCGAAGCTGGCAACATTACCCAGCGTGGCACCTTGCGCATTGTGCTGGCCTATGCCATTTTCGCCGGCCTGTGGATCCTGCTTTCCGACCGGGCGATGGGCCTATTGCTCGACAATCCCGAAACCCTGGTGCAAGCCAGCATGGCCAAGGGCTGGTTCTTCGTTGCAGTCACTTCCCTGCTGCTCTATGTACTGGTGCGGCGACTCATTGACCAGATCGCCGCAGCCCACAGGCGCGAACTTGCCATGGCGCACGAGTTGCAGCGCGTTCCAGCAATGCTTTCCGCACTCGCCGACAACACCGATGACGCGATTTTCATCAAGGATATCGAAGGACACTACCTGCTATTCAACCAGGCAGCTGCCCGCTTCGTCGGCAAATCCGCCAACGACATCCTGGGCCACGACGACCGTGCTCTCTTCCCGCCAGATCAGGCGCAGATGCTGATGGCGATCGGCCGCCGGGTAATCGCCACCGGCAAGACCGAAACCAACGAGGAAACACTGCACACCGCCGACGGAACGAAAGTCTTCCTCGCCACCAAAGGGCCGATCCGCGACACCAACGGAAAGGTCTTCGGCATATTCGGCATCTCGCGTGACATCACCGCGCGCAAAATGGCGGAGATTGCGCTGCACGAGCGCGATCATCGACTGGAAGCCATCATCGGCCATTCGCCCTCGGCGCTGTCGCTCAAGCACCTCGACGGCCGCTACGCCTTGGCCAACCCCAATCTGCAGCGTATCCACCACATGAGCGAAGCCGAGATCGTCGGCAAGACCGACTTCGATCTCTATCCCGAAGAATTCGCACGCGTATTCCAGGCCAACGACCGGCAGGTCTTGGCGACCATGAGCCGGCAATCCATTGAGGAAGTCGTACCGGTAGATGGCGTTCCGCGCATCTACATGTCACACATCTTTCCTGTTCTGGATGACCTTGGCCGGGCCGAGTACGTCTGCCGGATTTCGCTCGACATCACCGAGCGCAAGCGGGTCGAACAGGAGCTGAATCTTCGCCTTGCCGAACTGGAGCAGTTCAACCGCGCCACCATTGGCCGCGAACTCGACATGATCCGCATGAAGGAAACGATCAACGCACTGAACAAGGAACTGGGGCGCGCGCCCCCCTACGACCTGTCCTTTACTGAAGCGTTCGAACGGAAGGCCGAGCCATGAAGACGAAACCGTTCTCCACCTTCCTGACCAGGTTGATCTGGCTCTGCCTGGCACCACTGTTGCTGCTGTCCATCGTGCTGGCCTGGCACCATCTGAAGGATCTCGAAGCAAAGCACCTGCGCGAAGGCGCCAACCTCGCGCACAATATTGCCTGGTCCAACCAGCGCTTCCTTGACGCACAGATCAAGGCGCTCAACATGCTGGCCATTTCTCCGCTGATTGACGATCCGGCACGTTGGCCTGAGCTCTACGCCGAGGCGAGAAGTTTCAATGAAACTTTCGGCACCCACGTCATTTTCGCCGATCACGAACGGCAAATGTTGTTCAATACACGCGTTGCCTTCGGCTCGAAATTGCCCAAATTGCCCCTTGCCAAGGGACGTAGCGCAGCACAACTCGCACTCGACACGGGCCGCCCCCAGGTCGGCGACATCGTGCTGGGGCCAGTCGCCAATCTACCGCTGGTGGCGATCGCCGTTCCTGTCTTGCGCGGTGGCAAGCCGACGCAGCTCGTGCTCAGCACCCTCGATACCACGCAGTTTCAAAAACGCATCGACCAACTGGCCTTGCCGACCGGTTGGTCGGTCACCTTGCAGGACAGTACAGGCGCCGATATCGCGCGACGCTCCCCAGCCGGGTTCGACAGTGCGCGCGATGTGGCGGACGACCATCGTTTCGTCGTCCGGTCGGAATCCCCCCCGTGGACCGTGGTACTGGAAATCCCGCGCAGCATCCATTGGGCTGCTTACTCCAGAACGGCCCTCGAGATCGCAATCGCCATTCTCATCGCCACCCTGCTTGGCGTCCTGGGTGGCGCCTGGGCCGGCCGCCGTATCGGGCAGCAAATTGCGGCGCTGAACGCACCGCCCGGGAGTCCGGTACCTGCACTGCAGATCGCCGAAATTGCCAGCGCGCGTACCCAGTTGAAGCAGGCCGATCATGAACGGCGCGAAAGCGAAGCGCGCTTTCGTCTGCTGTTCGATCTTGCACCACTACCGCTGGGCTACGTTGCCCACGACGGGCGGATTCTCGCCCAGAACAAGCGCTTCGGGCAGGTCTTCGGGTACACCCGGGACGAAGTTCCGAACATCGAGGCCTGGTGGCAGCTCGCCTATCCCGACCCGGACTATCGCGCCAGCGCCCGCTCCCACTGGTGTGCTGCCGTCGACCACGCCAGCAAAACCGGTGCGGATATCGAACCACAAGCCTATCGCATCAACTGCAAGGACGGCAGCACACGCAACATGCTGGTTTCGGGCATTGCATTGTCCGACGGATTCCTCACCACCTTCTTCGACATCACCGAACAAAAGAAGGCTGTCGACGCCTTGCGTGAGAGCGAGGCTCGGCTACGCCTGCTCGTCGACCATGCGCCTCTTGCGATGGCGTTGTTCGACCGTGGAATGCACTATCTGGCCGTCAGCCAGTCCTGGCTGACATTTTTCGACAAGGCCGGCCAGGACGTGATCGGCCAGTCGCATTACGAGATCTTCCCGAACCTGAAGGAAGAATGGAAGGAGGCTCATCGGCGCGGGCTGGCCGGCGAGGTGCTTGGGTCGGACGGCGATCCCTTCATGCGCAGCGACGGCATTGCAATCTGGACCCGCTGGGAAGTTCGCCCCTGGCGTGCTGCCGACGGGGGCATCGGAGGCATCGTGATCTTTGCCGAGGATATCACCGCCCGACGCCATGCGCAGGAGGCATTGGGCACGGCACTGGAAGAACAAAAGGCGGCGCGCCTGGCGGCGCTCAACCTGATGAACGATGCGCAGGCGGCGCAGCACCGGGCCGAAGAAGCGGCCGACGCAGTACGCAAACTGTCGATGGCCGTCGAGCAGAGTCCGGAGAGCATTGTCATTACCGATGTGCGAGCGCGTATCGAGTATGTCAACGAAGCATTCCTGCGGCAGACCGGCTACACCCGAGAGGAAGTCATCGGCAAGAATCCGCGCATCCTGCAGTCGGGCAAGACGCCGGTGGAGACTTTCCAGTCCTTGTGGGCGACCTTGCAAACCGGGCAGACCTGGAAGGGCGAGTTTTTGAACCGGCGCAAGGACGGCAGCGAATACACGGAATTCGCCATCATGACCCCGATTCGGCAGCCCGACGGTCAGGTCAGCCATTATGTCGCGATCAAGGATGACATCACCGAGAGGAAACGCCTTGGCCAGGAACTCGACGCCCATCGCCATCACCTCGAACAACTGGTGGCAGAGCGCACCAAGGAGCTGGAAGAGGCACGTGCGCAGGCCGTGGCAGCCAACCAGTCGAAATCGGAATTTCTCGCCAACATGAGCCATGAGATACGGACGCCGATGAATGCGATCATCGGGCTGACCCATCTGTTGCGACAAGAGTCTACGACGACTCACCATATCGACTGGCTGGGCAAGATTGACGGTGCGGCAAAGCACTTGCTGGCGATCATCAACGACATACTCGACCTGTCGAAGATCGAAGCGGGCAAAATTGTTCTTGAAATGCGGGATTTTTCGGTCGCCGGCCTGCTCGACGAGGTCAGCTCGCTGATCGGTGAGCAAGCCCGGGCCAAGGCGCTGGCCGTGACGATGCATCTCGACGGCGTGCCCGCCTGGCTGCGCGGTGATTCCACCCGCCTGCGCCAGGGCATGCTCAACTATGCCGGCAATGCGCTGAAATTCACCACCGCAGGCAGCATCGCCTTGCGTGCCAGCCTGCTGGATCAACGCGATGGCCGCTACCTCGTACGTTTCGAGGTACAGGATACGGGGATCGGCATCGCCCCGGAGGCCCTGCCACGCTTGTTCCAGGCTTTCGAACAAGCCGACGCCTCGACCACGCGCAAATTCGGCGGAACCGGTCTCGGCCTCGCCATCACCCGGCGCTTTGCCCGTCTGATGGGCGGTGACGCTGGTGTCGAAAGCGCGCCGGAACGGGGCAGCACTTTCTGGTTCACCGCCTGGCTCGATGCCGGCCAACCGGTGACGCAGACACCCCAGTCGGCCTTCGGCACGAGTTGTGAGGAAGAATTGCGCCGCCGCCATGAGGGAACCCGACTCCTGCTTGCGGAAGACAATCCGATCAACCGCGAGGTAGCGCTGGAACTGCTGCGCAGTGCGGGACTTGTCGTGGATACCGCCCCCGACGGCGTTCACGCACTCGACATGGCGCGTATCAGTGATTACGCCTTGATCCTCATGGACATGCAGATGCCGGAAATGGACGGGCTGGAAGCGACGCGAGCCATCCGCGCCCTACCGGGCCGCGGACGCGATGAGCTGCCGATTCTGGCCATGACAGCAAATGCCTTCACCGAGGACCGCCAGGCTTGCAACGAAGCGGGCATGAACGATTTCGTCGCCAAGCCAGTCGATCCGGACGCACTCTACGCAACCCTGCTGAAATGGTTGCCGGCCGTCACGCCGCGAACCGTTCCGGGCGAACGAGGCGGCGCTGGCGACACCCTGGCGGCCGGCATGGATGACGAAGCACTGTACGCGCGGCTCAGCACGGAACCGGGCATGGATGTCGGCGAAGGCATCCGGATGCTGCTCGGCAAGCGCGACCGTTACCTGAGCTTGCTGCGGGAAATGGTCGACAGTCACGGCAGCGACCCGGAACGCGTGCAGACGGCGCTGCTCGCCGGAGATCGCGCAACGGCGTTGCGCGTTGCCCACACGCTCAAGGGCGTGGCAGCCCAACTCGGCGCCAGCGGACTTGCAGATGCAGCCGGGGATCTTGAAAACTGCCTGCACGATGGCGAAAGGACCGCCGGGAGCGACCTGGAAATCCTCTGTGACGCGGTCGATGCAAAGCTGCAGCGACTCAGCCTGCTGATCAACAGCACCGTTCGCAGCCATATCTCCTAAGAGCGATCCCGCAACGAGGCAATTGCCGGGTACAAATCCCGGTCCAACACTCCCCCTCCTCGCCCAGGCAATACGCCTCCCGCTACCCGCCGGATCAAGCGAGCTGAACTGACATTTTCGGCAAGGAACGGATCGCCAAAAGCGCCCTGTTCAATCGACACCGAGGCGTTGGTGATGAACGACTAACGCCCCTCGCCAATGGCGTGGCGTATGGGTGCCGGCGAAACGATTGAGGGTTCCTGAAAGGGGTTGCCCTGTACCAGAACGATCGCTGCCGTGGGCGCTGCTGCCAGGGCAAAAAGCAGGGTTGCCACGAGCGCTGCCTTGGCATTTTCGGCATGCACGACAGCCACCGAGAGCAGCGTCAGCAAACCGAGGAAAGCCATGCCCAGCCACTTGAGCGGATTGATATGGGTCTGGCTGAGGCTGATCCGCAAGTCGCGGTCGTTACGCAAATCGGCAGCCTTTTGCAGCATCAGCATTTGCCCATTGCCGCCTGCCGCCTGGGCAATTTCGGGCCTGACCAACAGGACGAGCAGTGCATCAGCTTGCGCCGCAGCATCACTGCTGACACCGCGCTGCGCCAGTTGTGGCCACTCGGCGACGATAGCCTCGCCGTAATCGATCAGTTGCCGGTTCAACTGCTGCATGATCGGCGAATCGATATTTCTCGCCATCGTCAGAATACTGCGCAAGCTGTCCGCTTCACGGTACACGGCAGTCGTTGCCCGATCATGCGCATTCCAGGTGTCGTTGGCCAGGAAGGCCAGGGTCAGGCCAAACAAAACCCCAATGATGTTGATGAACGGTGGTGCGACGCCGTGCAGGCCACGAATCCGGGTGGCCCATCGCGAAGACGCCATCAGCCAGTAAATGCCCCACACCATTGCGAAGGTGCCGACCACCGCGAGAAAGGCATAGCCATAGTGGTCGTAGAGATAAAGCTGCGAAAAAGCCATGCTGGATAAGCGCCCGATTTGCCCTGATGCGCCATAACTCTAACAGGCCCGGCGCAAGGTCGCTGCAGGAAAGCCCCGACCGGCAAGCCGCCGGAACACCGGACAGTTGCTTGATCGAATGGACATGAGCTTCATGAAGGCCGACTTCCGGACTGTTGCACAATCCCCAGAAAGCCTTGGCAAGTCTGTTGATAAGATCGGGAGAAATGAGCCAAGCCACTGACTTGAAAGAAAAACACGGCGCCGCTCATTTTCCGGGCAATCAGGCGGCCTGGCGACGCATCCGGATTACCTGCAGCGGCGCCTGAACGCAGGCGGCTTCGTCGGCGAAACGATCTCCACTCGCCCCGGCAGCCAACTCAAGCCTCGTCCGGACGATTGCGATAGTGTTCCCCGGCCATCCGGGCGGCGGCCTCCCACAGCGCAGGCGCCCCACCCTCGATCGGCGGACGACAGCGCGTCGTGATCTGTTCTAGCGTCACCCCGCATTCCACCCAGGTGCCGCCGTCGGTCGCCGCGTTGTGCAGCATCGGCTGGAAACGATCCAGGGCCTTGGCGAATCTGGCGTCGTCGCTCTCCGCCGCCTCGAACTCCCGCCACAAGTCGTGAAACTCGCTTGCCTGGGGTTCCGGCAGCAGACCGAAGATACGCTCGGCGGCAAGACGTTCGCGCTCGGCCTGACCGACGTGCGTCGCCGGCAAGTGAAAAGGCACGTCACCGGCATCAATCTCGACGATGTCGTGGATCAGCAGCATCTTGACGACGCGCAGCACATCGACGCTGCCGGCGGCGTGTTCGGCGAGCACCAGCGCGTACAGGGCGAGATGCCACGAATGCTCGGCGCTGTTTTCGCGGCGCGAGCGGTCGATCAACGGCGACAGTCGCACGATGCTCTTGAGCCGATCGATTTCCTTGAGGAAACCCAGCTGCCGTTCCAGATCGGAAGTCATCACCTTGCCGCCATCTCGCTAAAAATCTTGCAGGAAAAACCAGCCAACCCGGCCTATTTTCTCCACTTCGCCCAGGGGTCCGAAGCGTCCTTCCCGGACGCGTCCGAGCGATTCGCCGGCCGCTGTCTCGGGCCGTTGCGCTGGCCGGCGTCCCGGTCGTGCGCCGCGGCCTTCCGGGCGCGCTTTTCCCGCAAGCGCTCGGCATCCTCCAGGCTCAATTCGGCGGGCAGGCCGGGCTGCTGATCCGGCGGCACGATGCGATCCCGCGGCGGCAGTTCAAACTGCTCGGCAGAGGCGCGCGGCAGGCCCTTGAATTGATACAGGTAGAAGGCCTCGACCTTTTCCCGGGCCCAGTCCGTCTTCTTGAGGAACTTGACGCTGGAATCGATGCTCGGCTTGGTATTGAAGCAATTGATGTTCAAGTAGGCGTACAGGATCTCGAAGCCGTAGTGATCGACGATTTCCGTCAGCAGTTGCTTCAGGCTGACGCCATGCAAGGGGTTGTTCTTGTAATCGATGTCAGCAGTCATGGGCCTGGATCAGCGGGGATGGCGTTTTCATGGGGAAACAAGCTTGCTACAGTAGCGCGGCGCGCGGCCTCTGACCAACAGCTTGCCTTGCTCAACCGCAAAACAAAAAGCCCTTGGTGTCCAAGGGCTTGAATTGCTTGCTGCAGAATTATTGGCGGAGAGGGCGGGATTCGAACCCGCGGTGGGCTATTAACCCACACACGCTTTCCAGGCGTGCGACTTAAACCGCTCATCCACCTCTCCGGAAGCCGCGCATTGTAGCAGAAGCGCGGCGCCGGTCAAACCGATTTGCCGAAATTTCCGGGATCAACCCACCCAGCGGCGGGCGTTGCGGAACATCCGCATCCACGGGCTGTCTTCTCCCCAGTTTTCCGGGTGCCAGGACATCTGCAGGGTACGGAAAACGCGCTCCGGGTGCGGCATCATGATCGTGAACCGGCCGTCGGCCGTGGTCACCGCAGTCAGGCCGCCCGGCGAGCCGTTCGGGTTGTACGGATAAACCTCGGTCGGCTCGCCCTTGTTGTCGACGTAGCGCACGGCGGACAGGCACTGGCCCTGGTCGTCGGCATTGTCGAACACGGCGCGGCCTTCGCCGTGCGAGACGACGATGGGGATCTGCGAGCCTTCCATGCCGGCGAAGAAGATCGACGGCGAATCGAGCACTTCGGTCATCACGAAGCGCGCTTCGAACTGCTCGACCTGGTTGCGGCGGAAAGCCGGCCAGTGTTCGGCACCCGGGATGATCGACTTCAGTGCGCTCATCATCTGGCAGCCGTTGCAGACGCCCAGTGCGAACGTGTCCTTACGGTTGAAGAAGGCGGCGAATTCGTCGCGGCAGCCGTCGTGCATCAGGATGGTCTTGGCCCAGCCCTGGCCGGCGCCGAGCACGTCGCCGTAGGAGAAGCCACCGCAGGCGACGAGGCCCTTGAAGTCCTTCAGCGTGACGCGGCCGGCGAGGATGTCGCTCATATGCACGTCGACCGACTGGAAGCCGGCACGGTCGAAGGCGGCGGCCATTTCGTAATGGCTGTTGACGCCCTGCTCGCGCAGGATGGCGACGCGCGGGCGACCGCTGATGTCCAGATAGACCTGGGTGAAATCTTCCTGCGGATCGAAAGTCACCTTCGGCGTCAGGCCGGGGTCGGTCACGTCGAGGATGCGGTCGAATTCCTGCTGCGCGCAATCCGGGTTGTCGCGCATCGCCTGCATGCGGAAGCTGGTTTCCGACCAGGCACGCTGCAGGTCGACGCGCTTCTCGCGCAGCACGCGCTTGGCGTTGCGGGTGACGCGGATTTCGTCCCACTCGTTCAGGTGGCCGACGAAGTGGTAAGGCACACCACAAGCGCGCAGGATCGGCGTGACGACGCTGCGGTCGGCGCGGCGGATCTGGATCAGCGCGCCGAGTTCCTCGTTGAACAGGGCGCGGACGATGTTTTCGAAATCGCGGCCGGCCATCAGGTCCGGACGCTTCTCGGCGCCATCGACATCAAGCGCGGCGGCGTCGAAGCAGACGCCGTCGAGGTCGAGCGAGACGCCACGGCGGCTGGCGAAGGCCATTTCGCAGGCGGCGACGAACAGGCCGCCGTCGGAACGGTCGTGGTAGGCGAGCAGCAGGCCGTCGCGGTTGAGCTTCTGCACGGCGTCGAACAGGCCCTTGAGCTTGGCCGGTTCATCGACGTCCGGCGCATCGTCGCCGGTCGCGTTGTACACCTGCGCCAGCGCCGAGCCGCCGAGGCGGTTCTTGCCGAGGTCGAGCAGCAGCAGTTCGGTTTCACCCTGCTCGCTGGCGAGCAGCGGGGTTTTCGTCTTGCGCACGTCGTCGACCGCAGCAAACGAGGTGACGATCAGCGACAACGGCGACACGACCTGCTTCTTCTCGCCGTTTTCTTCCCAGGCGGTGCGCATCGACAGCGAATCCTTGCCGACCGGGATCGACACGCCGATCTGCTTGCACAGCTCGGCAATGCCTTCGACCGTGGCGTACAGACGGGCGTCCTCGCCCGGCACGCCGCACGGCGCCATCCAGTTGGCTGAGAGCTTGACCTTGTCCAGGCTGCCGACATCGGCGGCGGCCAGGTTGGTCAGCGCCTCGCCGATGGCCATGCGGCCGGAAGCCGGCGCATCGAGCACGGCCAGCGGCGTGCGCTCGCCCATAGCGAATGCTTCGCCGAGATAGCCCTGATAACCCATCGTGGTCACGGCGACATCGGCCACCGGCACCTGCCACGGACCGACCATCTGGTCGCGCGCGGTCATGCCGCCGACCGAGCGGTCGCCGATCGAGATCAGGAAGGTCTTGTCGGCGATGGTCGGCAGACGCATCAGGCGGTAAGCGGCGTCCTTGAGTTCGATGGAAACCGCATCAAACGGCACGAACGTGGACGGCTGCGACGCGACATCGCGGGTCATGCGCGGCGGCTTGCCGAGCAGCGCTTCCATTTCCATGTCGACCGGATTGACGCCGAAATGGGCGTCGGTGACTGTCAGGTGGCCGTCACCGGTGGCTTCGCCGACGACAGCGAACGGGCAGCGCTCACGTTCGCACATGGCCTGGAATTCGCCGATGCGGTTCGGCGGGATGGCCAGCACGTAGCGTTCCTGCGATTCGTTGGACCAGATTTCGGCTGGCGACATGCCCGGTTCCAGGGTCGGCACCTTGCGCAGGTCGAACTTGGCGCCGACGCCGCCCGAATGGGCGAGTTCCGGCAGGGCGTTGGAAACGCCGCCGGCGCCGACGTCATGCACGGACAGAATCGGGTTGTCCTTGCCCATCTGCCAGCAACGGTCGATGACTTCCTGCGCGCGGCGCTGGATTTCCGGGTTGCCGCGCTGCACCGAGGCGAAATCGAGGTCTTCGGCATTGACGCCGGCGGTCATCGAGGAGGCAGCGCCACCACCGAGGCCGATCAGCATGCCGGGGCCGCCGAGTTGCACGAACAACGTACCGACCGGGAAGGTTTCTTCCTTGAATGACTGCTCGGCCTGGATGGAACCGAGGCCGCCGGCGATCATGATCGGCTTGTGGTAGCCGCGCACGGTGCCAGCGACATCCTGTTCATAGGTGCGGAAGTAGCCGGTCAGGTTCGGGCGGCCGAATTCGTTGTTGAAGGCAGCGGCGCCGATCGGGCCTTCGAGCATGATGTCCAGCGCCGAGGCGATGCGCGACGGGCGGCCGTAGGCCTTTTCCCAGGGCTGCGGCGCATCCGGCAGGTTCAGGTTGGAGACCGAGAAGCCGCACAGGCCGGCCTTCGGCTTCGAGCCCTTGCCGGTGGCGCCTTCGTCGCGGATTTCGCCGCCGCTACCGGTCGACGCGCCGGGGAACGGGGAAATCGCGGTCGGGTGGTTGTGCGTCTCGACCTTGGTCAGGATGTGCGTCAGCTCTTCCTTGTAGCTGTAGCCGCGGTCGGCATCCGGATAGAAACGCTGGATGGTCGCGCCTTCGATGATCGACGCGTTGTCGGCGTAGGCCATGATTGTGCCTTGCGGGTTGGCCTGGTGCGTTTCGCGGATCATGCCGAACAGCGTCTTGTCCTTCTTCTCGCCGTCGATCACCCAGGAGGCGTTGAAGATCTTGTGGCGGCAGTGCTCCGAGTTGGCCTGGGCGAACATCATCAGTTCGACGTCGGTCGGATTGCGGCCGGCCTTGGTGAAGATATCGAGCAGGTAATCGACTTCGTCGTCGGACAGCGCCAGGCCCAGCGTGCCGTTGGCCTCGACCAGCGCAGCCTTGCCGCCGGCCAGCACGTCGACGGTATTGAGCGGCTTCGGTTCGAAATGGCGGAACAGTTCGCCGGCTTCGGCAAAACCGGCGAGCACCGATTCGGTCATGCGGTCGTGCAGCAGGCTGGCGACGATCTTCTTCTCGTCAGCGGTCAGCGCCCGGTTTTGCTGCAAAACCACGTGGAAGGCGACGACGCGCTCGATGCGCTCAATGGCCGGTTCCAGGTCGCAGTTGAAGGCAATGTCGGTGGCCTTCGACGACCACGGCGAAATGGTGCCGATGCGCGGCGCCACCAGAAACAACTCGCCCTTATCCGCGCCTGCCGGCACTTCTTCCAGCAACTTCGCCAGCTTGGCGCGCTCGTCGGCCGACAAGGCCCGCTTCTGGGCGATAACATGCCAGTAATCGGCAGTCACTGCCTCGATCTCGGTCACCGCCGCAGTCAGGCGGGCGAGCAGGCGTTGCAGGCGGAAGGCGGAAAAGGCGGCGTCGCCCTTGAGGCAAAGAATGTCGGCCATGAGGAGAATTCGGCGGTGGCGGAAAGGCGGGCATTATACCCGACACCGTCGCCCCCCCGCGCCGTGCCATGCCGTCAGGCGCATGGCGGACTCACCAGTTGCTGCCGGCGCCACCGCCGCCGGAACTGCCGCCGCCCCAACTGCTGCCGCCGGAAGACGAAGACAACCCCGAACTGCCACCCGCCGCCGCCGCGCTCTCCCGTTCCAGCCTGGGGATGCGATAGGAACTCGTCTTGCGCTTGCCGCAGAACTTGCAGACATGGACCGTCTCGCCCCGCCCCTGGCTTTCGTAGCTCGCCTTCTCCAGCACGGTGTCGGATTCGAGCGTGTAGGCCAGGCATTTGCACGACGGACATTTCTCGTACTTCGACTCGGTCCCCGGGTAGGCCCAGGTTGCCGTCGCCCCGCAGGCGGGGCACAGCCAGACGTCGTGGTCGGCCGAGCGCAACGTCTCCTCCATCTGCTGGGCGCGCGAGAGAAATTCATCCTCCGCCGCCTCGTCGAGTTTGCGCATCGCCGCCCGGCATTTTGGACAGACACGCGGATGATTGCGGTAATGCGTCCGGCGCTGCCGCTGGAAGAGATAGTGGAACAGGAAAGGCAACGGAAAGAGGACGGCCATCCAGCCCCAGAAGGCTTGCTCCCGGGCGACCAGATTGCCGGCGGCAAAATACTCGCCCCGGGCCGCCAGCTGGCTCAGCTCGACCTGCTGCCGCCAGGCCTGGAACGCCGCCAGCAGCGCGAAATAGCCGTACAACGCAACACCGCAGACGAGCAGCGGTGAGGCCAGCGGCAACAGGTTGCAGATGACGATGATCAGCGCCGGGCCGAGCGCGAAGCCACCCAACCAGGCTTGCCGCGACCAGCGCAGGACAGCGGGTGGGCTTTCCTCGGCAATATCGCCGGAAAAGTAACCGTTGGCCGACTTGAAGCCGAAGGCCAGCACCAGCGCCACACCGCCCAATGCCGAGGCAGCGATACGAAACACCTCCCAGGGCGTCGCCTCGGCCGGTTGCGGAAGTTCCGCCAGGGCCTGGACCTGCGCCGGATCGGCCAGGATGCGCTCGACCTCGACGATACCGGCGAGCAGACCGCCGCCGAAATCGCCACGCTGGAAGGCGGGCACCATGAATTCGCGCTGGATGCGCTTGCAGACCACGTCCGGCAACGCGCCTTCGAGTCCGTAACCGGTATGCAGGCGGATCGCCCGCTGGTCACGCACCAGCAGCACGAGCAAACCGTCGTCACGCCCGGCGTGGCCGATGCCCCAGCTTTCGAACAACTGCTGGGCAAAGTCGAAAACCCCGGCGTCGCCGATCGAATCGAGCGCCACCACGGCCACCTGCGCCCCGCTGCGTTGTTCCAGTTGCCGCGCCAGGGCATCGATGCGCGCCAGGTTTTCGGCGCCGATGATCTGATCGGGATCGGCAACGTGGCTGCCGTTGACCAGCCTTGGATTGGGCACCGTCTGCGGCGTGTAGGACACGGCCCAGCCGGGCAGCGCGGTCAGGCAGAACAGGAAGAGCAGGAGGCGCATTGCGAGACACCGGAAAAACCATTGCCCCCCCCGCCCGGGTTGCCGGAAACCACCCGCGCGCAAGGGACGGCAGGGCAAGGACAGCGGCAAGGCGCAATCGGCGGAGCGGGTCAGAAAACTGGCCGGCGGGCGCCGCCGACCACCGCTCAGTCCTTGTATTTTTCGGTCTTGCGGCACAGCACGGAAACCGTGCCGTCGTTGTTGCGCTGGCTGTCCCGGTATTCAAGGCCGACCGCTTCCAGCTTCTCGGCGAAGAACAGGCTCATCGCCTTCGCCCGCAGGGTCACCATCGCGTAATGTTCGGACTCGTCCTGCACCTGATATTCCATTGCAATCCCCGGTTATGTCAATTGGCATATTCTAACCGCAGACCGGGAATTGCTGACTACTTGCGGATCGGCGCGTTGCGCCCGGACATGCTGTCGCTCATCCGGTAGGCGGCGTCGATGAACAGTCCTTGCGGATTCTTGCGGCAGTACTGCTCGATGTTGCGCTCGACGGTACCGGCCGAAACGTCGGTGACCTGCTGCTTCTGGTTGGCGTAGTTGTGACCGCTGAGGAAACCGCGCGCCCAGGCGACCTGCGCGGCACGCCGGTCGGGATCGTCGGCCGCCAGCTTCCAGGCAGCGCAGGAATTGTCGTCGAAGGCGAGAATCTTCAGATCGGCCGCCACCGCTGGCACTGCCCCCATGGCGGCGAGCAGCAGCCCCACCGCGAGCTTGTTACCCATCACATTCTCCAGGATCGGGATAGTCACCAGGCAGAGCATAGACCAGCTTGCCGATGTCGGGAAATCCGCGCTCGAAACCAATAGACCATAGAGAAGCAAAACTGAAATTTCAATAAACAAATATCACATATCGTAATTTTGAAAAAATCGATCAATAAAGTAAAAATAAGTAAAATCCCCAATAGACAACAACAAACCACTCGACTCAACAACGGAGAACACATGAGCATCGCCATTCGCGTCGTATTACTGATCGCCCTGTCCATTGCCGGCCTGATCGGCCTCGGCGGATTCAGCCTGTACCAGATGTCAAGCATCAACAGCGGCATCCGGCATACCAACGAGGTTCTGCTGCCCAGCATCCTCAAACTCGAAGAAGCCCAGGTGGCCTTCCTGCGTGCGCGCCCCTATCTGCTCAATGTGTTGCTGGAAGTCGACCCAAGCCGCCGGGAAAGCTCGGTGGAAAAATTCAACGCGCTGATCGGCGAGATGAATACCGCCTTCGCCGACTACGAAAAACTGGCCTCGACCGAGCGCGACCGCGAACTGCTGGCGCGTGACGTGAAAACCGCCGAGGCGTATGCGATCTTCGCCCGCAATTACATGAATGCCGCCATGCAGGGCAAACGCGAGGAAGCGGCGGAAATTTCCCGCAACGCGGCGGACACCGTCAACGGCCTGTCCAACGCACTCACCGAGCACGCCAGGTACAGCCAGGAACTGGCCAGCGCCAACGCCAAGGAGGCCTACGACATCCACGCCGCGGCGCTGCGCAACCTGATCGTCGCCATCGTCGGCATCAGCCTGCTGGTTGCCGGCGTCGGCTTCCTGATCTATCGCCACGTTGCCGGCGGCCTCGGCCGTCTGGTCGAGGTCTTCGACCAGATCGAGAAGGAACGCGATTTCACCCGCCAGCTCGACGTCAATGGCAAGGACGAACTGGCGCGGGTCGGCCATGCCTTCAACGCCTTGCTCGGCAAGCTGCGCGACAGCTTCCGCCAGATCTCGAGCCAGGCCGACAGCGTCAACAGCGCCGCCCAGCGGGTATCGGCGGCGGCTCGCCAGATGTCCTCGGCGTCCCAGTACCAGAGCGAGGCAGCCTCCGGCATGGCCGCCGCGGTCGAGGAAATGACGGTCAGCGTCAACCACGTTGCCGACCGCGCCGAAGACACCCGTCAGCTCGCCAGCAACGCCGGTAAATTCGCCCATGAAGGCGAAGGCATCATCAACCAGACGGTGGACTCGATCAACGGCATCGCCAGCACGGTGCAAGGCGCCTCCGTTCAACTCTCAGACCTGGAACGGCAAAGCAGCAAGATCAGCAGCATCGTCTCGGTGATCAAGGAAATCGCCGACCAGACCAACCTGCTCGCGCTCAACGCGGCGATCGAAGCGGCGCGCGCCGGCGAACAAGGCCGCGGCTTTGCCGTGGTTGCCGACGAAGTGCGCAAGCTGGCCGAACGGACCGGTCAATCGACCCAGGAAATCGCCGCGACGATCGAACAGATGGTTTCCGGCGCCCAGGCCGCGGTCGCCAGCATCCACAGCGTCGAGGGCGCCGTGGCGACCGGCGTCAGCTACGCCCAGCAGGCGAACGGCGCCATGCAGAAAATCGGTGACGGTTCGCAGGAAACGATCGGCATGATCAGCGACATCACCAGCGCGATCCGCGAACAGGGCCAGGCCAGCACCGACATCGCCCAGCAGGTCGAGAAGATCGCCCAGATGACCGAGGAAAACAGCGCCGCCGCGCACTCGACCGCCAGCACTTCCGACGAGATGCTGCAACTGGCCGACCAGATGCGCCAGATCGTCGCCCAGTACAAGGTCTGAACGACTCTCCCACGCCAGACCGGGCCGGCCCTGCGCCGGCCTTTTTGATGGGCAGGAGGCGAAGGGCCCAGCGACAGGCGCGGATCGGATCAGCGGCCGCAGACAATACAACTCGCGACATGAGGACGACAGCAGCGCCGCGACATGCGTTTGACCCATCGCACTTGCCAGGCCCGGATTCAGGAAAGCAACGCCTTGCGCGCAAGTGGGGCAATCAGGGAAAGAAGCAATACCGATACCGCGTAGCTGCGCCATAATGAAACAAACAATTCGCGCCCAAGCGCAGCGATTCAGGCCGGGCAATCCAGCAAAGAGGAGATGCAGAAGCCATGGCAAATTATGAAATGCGCAAGTTCGTCGTCCCCGAATTCATCTTCGGCGCCGGCGCCCGGCACCGGGTCGGCGATTACGCCCGGCACTTCAGCGCCCGCCGGGTATTGATCGTCTCCGACCCCGGCGTGATTGCCGCTGGCTGGCTGAAGGAGGTACAGGACGACCTGGAAAAAGTCGGCATTCCGTGGGTGGTCTTCCAGGCCCTGACGCCCAACCCCAAGGATCATGAAGTGATGGCCGGCGCCCTGCTCTATGCCCGCGAACACTGCGACGTCATCGTCGCCGTCGGCGGCGGCAGCGTCGTCGACTGCGCCAAGGGAATCGGCATCGTCCATTCGAATCGGTGCGACATCACCGCCTTCGAGGGCGTCGACCGGGTCAACATTCCCGGCCCGCCGCTGATCTGCATCCCGACCACGGCCGGCGCTGCCGCCGACGTCTCGCAGTTCTGCATCATCTGCAACACGCCGGGCCGCTACAAGATGGCCATCATCAGCAAGAGCATGGTGCCCGACGTTTCGCTGGTCGATCCCGAAACCACGCTGACCATGAATCCCTACCTGACCGCCTGCACCGGTCTGGATGCCCTGACCCATGCCATCGAGGCCTACGTATCGACGGCCAGTTCGCCGATTGTCGATCTGCATGCGCTGGCCGCCATCAAACTGCTCTGGCACAACATCGAGACCGCCGTCAGCCAGCCAACGCTGATGCCGGCCCGCGAAAACATGGTGCTGGGCAGCCTGCAGGCCGGCATTGCCTTTTCCAACGCCAGCCTCGGCGCGGTACACGCCCTCGCCCATCCGCTGGGCGGTTATCTCGATCTGCAGCACGGCGAATGCAACGCGCTGCTGCTCGAACACGTGATCCGTTTCAACGCGGCAACAGCGCCGGAGCGCTACCAGCAGATTGCCGAAGCCATGGGCATCGACCCGCGGGGCCTGAGCCCGCGCGAAATGGTCGGCCGCATCACCGATGCCATCCTCGCCAGGCGTACCCGGCTGGGCGTCCTCGGCAGCCTCGAAACGCGCGGCGTGCGCGTTGCCGACATCCCCGAACTGGCCAGCCACGCCGTCAAGGATGCCTGCCTGGTGACCAACCCGCGGCGGGCGACGATCAACGACATCAAGGTGATCTATGGTGAAGCCCTCTGACGTGAACGATGACGAGGCAACGCTCCAGGACATGATCGTCGGCTTGAGCGGGCGTTCTTTCCGCAAGAGCTACTACCCGCAACTCAGGCAGAATCTCGAGCACCTGGAACGCTTCCGGACGCTGCTCGACCACACTTCGGATTTCGTCATCCTGATCGCCCTGCCCGAGGACAGCGTCGCCGATGCCAATGCCGCGCTCGGCCAGTTGCTCGGTCGGCCGGTCGACACCCTGGTCGGTCAGCCTTTCCTGTCGCTGGGCCTGACCGATGCCGAAAACGTCCTTGCCGTACTGCACCGCGAGATGGAAGGCACCGGTGGCGACGGCGAATCGCCGGCCTATTCCCAGGTCGTCGCCTTCAGTTCGACCCAGGGCGCGGTCTGGCTGGAAATTTCTTATCGGCTGGCCTTGCTCGGCGAACGCAATTACGGTGTCCTGGTCGGCCGCGACATCACCGATCGCCGCCGCAACGAGCAGATGCTGGCCGAAGCGCTGGCGGAAAAGGCGGCGCTGCTCGACAACGCGATGGTCGGCATCGGGCTCCTGCACAATCGGCGGATCGCCAGTTGCAACCGTCGTTTCGAGGAAATCTTCGGCTATCCCCCGGGGGGTATGCTCGACCTGTGCACCCGTCAGCTCTATCCCTCGGAAGCCAGCTTCCAGATGCTGGGCGACGAAGCCTACCGGCAACTGGCGCACGGTGAGAACTTCAGCCACACGCTGCCCCTGATCAAGGCCGACGGTAGCAGTTTCTGGGCCGAGATCACCGGCCATTCGCTGAATCCGGCGGCGCCGCAAGAAAGCAGCATCTGGATCGTCAACGACATCACCGAGAAGAAGCGGGCGCACGAACTGAGCGTTGCCAAGGAAGCCGCCGAAGCCGCCAACCAGGCGAAAAGCGCTTTCCTGGCCAGCATGAGCCACGAAATCCGCACCCCGCTCAACGCCATCACCGGCATGGTGCATCTGGTGATGCGTTCGGGCGTGACGCCGGAGCAGAAGGATCGCCTGGAAAAAATCGATGCCGCCAGCAAACACCTGCTGGAAATCATCAACGCGATCCTCGATCTGTCGAAGATCGAAGCCGGCAAGTTCACGCTGGAAACGGTACCGGTCAAGCTCAACGAAATCTTCAGCAGCGTCGCCACGATGATCGCCGAGCGCGCCCATCTCAAGGGGCTGAGCCTGCTCACCGAAATCCATCCGGTGCCCGACAACCTGCTCGGCGATCCGACCCGTTTGCGCCAGGCGCTGCTCAACTACGCCAACAACGCGGTCAAATTCACCGACCACGGCAGCGTCACCCTGCGCGCCAGCCTGCTGGAAAATGCCGACGACCACGTTCTGGTGCGCTTCGAAGTCAGCGACACCGGCCACGGCATCCCGCCGTCCGCCCTGCCCCGCCTGTTTTCCAGCTTCGAACAGGCGGACAACAGCATCACCCGCAAATATGGCGGCACCGGCCTCGGACTTTCCATCACCAAAAGCATCGCCAAACTGATGGGCGGCGAGGTCGGCGTCAGCAGCGAACCGGAACAGGGCAGCACTTTCTGGTTCACCGCCCGCCTGCTCAAGGACAGCCGCAAACCGCCGGCCAGCGACCGGCATGCGGGCATCGACAGCGAAGCGATCCTGAAATCGACTTACGCCGGCGCCCGCATCCTTCTCGTCGAAGATGATCCGATCAACCGCGAAGTCGCCCAGATCATGCTGGGCGACGTCGGCCTGCGCATCGACCAGGCCGAGGACGGCACCGAAGCCGTGCGGCTGGCCGAAAAGAACGACTACGCGCTGATCCTGATGGACATGCAGATGCCCAACATGGACGGCGTCACGGCAACGCGCATCCTCAGGCAGGCGCAGCGGATGAAGGAAGTGCCGATCATCGCCATGACCGCCAATGTTTTCGCCGAAGACAAACGGAACTGCCTCGCTGCCGGCATGAACGACTTCCTTGCCAAGCCAGTCGATCCCGACGATCTCTATGACAAGCTGCTGATCTGGCTGGCGCGCACCGCCAACCGCGGCTAGTCGCCAAGGCCTTGCCGACTGCCCCATGGGCCCGCGCCGCGTCCGTGCTGACGACGGCAACGCTTAGAATGCCATCTTTTTCCCCTTCCCCCGCATGCGCCTCCTCCACACCTCCGACTGGCACCTCGGCCAGCATTTCATGGGCAAGAGCCGGCAGGCCGAGCACCAGGCGCTGATCGTCTGGTTACTCGAACAGGTGGCAGAACACGGCGTCGACGCGGTGCTGATCGCCGGCGACATCTTCGATACCGGCACGCCGCCGAGTTACGCCCGCGAGCTGTACAGCCAGCTGGTCGTGCGCCTGCACGAGGCGGGCGTCGCGCTGCTGCTGCTCGGCGGCAACCACGATTCGCCGGCGACGCTGGGCGAAAGCCGCGAGTTGCTGGCCCGCCTGGGGACGACGGTGATCGCCGCAACGCATGCCGATCCGGCCACGCAGGTGGTCGTCCTGGCGCAGCGCGACGGCAGGCCCGGCTGCATCGTCGCCGCCGTGCCCTTCGTCCGCCCGCGCGACGTGCTGCACAGCCAGGCCGGGCAGAGCGCCGAGGACAAGCAGTTGTCGCTGCAGCAGGCGATCCAGCAGCACTACGACGCGGTCGACGCCGCCGCCCGGGAAAAAATGGCCGAGCTCGGCGTCACCCTGCCCGTCGTCGCCACCGGCCACCTGACCACGGTTGGCGCCAGCGCCAGCGAATCGGTGCGCGAAATCTACGTCGGCGCGCTCGAAGCCTTCCCCACCGCCGCCTTCCCGCCCGCCGACTACATCGCGCTCGGCCACATCCACCGGCCGCAGAAAGTCGGCGGGCTGGAACACATCCGCTACTGCGGCTCGCCGATTCCACTCGGCTTCGACGAGGCGAAACAGCAAAAGGAAATGCTGCTCGTCGACCTCAACGCCGACGGCCTGCAGGCGGTGACGCCGCTGCCGGTACCGCGCTTCCAGGGGCTGGTAGCGATCGCCGGCAAGCTCGCCGACCTGCCGGCACAGATCGGCGCCGCCGCCGCGCTAGGCACGCCGGACCGGCCGACCTGGCTGGAAGTCACCGTCGCCGAGGACGACTACCTCGCCGACCTGCCGGCGCGCATCGAAAAGATGACCGACGGCTGGCCGGTCGAAGTCCTGCGCATCCGCCGCCAGCGCGGCAACGCCGCCGCCCGCCTGGAAGCCACCGCCAGCGAGACGCTGGACGAACTCGATCCGCACGAAGTCTTCGCCCGCCGCCTGCAGCAGGAGGAACTGGACGCCGAATTGCAGCAGGCGCTGCTGCAACGCTACCGCGCCGTCGTCGCCGGTCTGCACGGGGAAACGGAAGGGGAAAGCGCATGAAAATCCTGACCCTGCGCCTGAAGAACCTCAATTCGCTGAAAGGCGAATGGACCGTCGACTTCACCCGGCCGCCGTTCACCGACAACGCGCTGTTCGCGATCACCGGGCCGACCGGCGCCGGCAAGTCGACGCTGCTCGACGCCATCTGCCTCGCCCTCTACCACCAGACTCCGCGCCTGAAGACGATCTCGGCCGCCGACAACGACATCATGACGCGGCACACCGCCGACTGCCTGGCCGAGGTCGAATTCGAGGTCAAGGGCGCCGTGTACCGCGCCTTCTGGAGCCAGCGCCGCGCCCGCGACAAGGCCGACGGCGCGCTGCAGGCGCCGAAAGTCGAGCTGGCTGCTGTTGGCAAAAACGGCGACGGCACCATCCTCAGCACCCAGACCAACGACAAGCTGAAGCGCATCGCCGAAATCACCGGCCTCGATTTCCCGCGCTTCACCAAGTCGATGCTGCTCGCCCAGGGCGGCTTCGCGGCCTTTTTGAACGCCAGCGCCAACGAGCGCGCCGAACTGCTCGAAGAACTGACCGGCAGCGAAATCTACGGCGAAATCTCGCGCAAGGTCTTCGAGCAGGCGCGCGAAGCCAGGGACAAACTCGCCCAGCTCAAGGCCCGCGCCGACGGCATGGAACTGATGAGCGACGAGCAGCGCGCCGCGATGCTGCAGGAAAGCGCCGTGCTGGAAACACAGCTCGCCGACCTCCAGCGCCAGCACACGCAAACGCAAGCGCAGCGCCAGTGGCGCCTTGATCTCGCCCAGGCCGAACAGGAAATCGCCGCCGCACTCACCCGCCAGCAAACCGCCGACACCGTACTGGCCGCCGCCGCGCCCGAACTCAAGCGCCTAGCCGACAGCGAACCGGCCGCAGCGCTACAGCCGCTGCACCAGCAATGGCAGCAGGCCGACGCCGCCGCCCGCCAGACCGCCGCCGAACGGCAGGCGCTGAACGGCGAACGCGCCCGCCTGCTGGCCGAACAACTGGCCGGCCACGACACCGCCGCGAGCCACGCCGCCGCTGTCGCCGCCCAGGCGCAACAGGCCCTGCAACAAAGCCGGCGCGAAGCGAAGGAGATCGACGACTTCTGCGCCGCCCACCCGCAGCGCGCCCAGCTTGGCGAACGCCTCGGCACCTGGCGCCAGCAGTTCGAGCAGCGCGCCCGACTGGCCCGCGAACTCGCCGCCCAGCAACAGGCGCAGCAGAAACTCGCCGCCGAGCAAGCCACCAACGAACGGCAACGCGCCGCCCAGCAGTTGACGGTCGACACCGCGCAAAAGACAAAAACCGCCGCCGACGCCGCGCTCGACACCAGCCGCGCCGAACAGAACCAACGTCTCGCTGGGCAAACACTGGCCGAGCTGCGCGCCCACTGGCAGCGCGAACAGGCCGCCGGCAACCGCTGGCAGCAGCTCGACGCGCTCGCCCGCCAGCGCCGCGAACTCGCCGCCCAGCAGGGCGCGCAGGCGCAGCAACTGCAGCAGGGCGAGCAGCAGATCGCCGCCCAGGAAAGCAGGCTGGTCGCGCTGCGCGAGCAGCACAAGGTGCTAAGCGCCCAGGTCGCCGACAAGCAGAAGTTGCTCGAACAGGAACGCCTGATCCGCAGCCTCGCCGACCACCGCCGCCAGTTGCAGCCGGGCCAGCCCTGCCCGCTGTGCGGCGCGATCGAGCACCCGGCAATTGCCGACTACGCCACGCTCGATGTCTCGGCCACCGAGGCCGCGCTGCAGGCGGCGCAGAAATCGCTCGCCGAACTGGTCGAAAATGGCCAGCAACTGCGCGACGAGCAGACCAAGGCGAAAGCCGCGCACGCCGCGCTGCAGGAGCAGCAGACGAAGACCGCCCGCGACCTCACCCGCCTCGCCGACGACTGGCAGACCCAACTCGCCGCGCTACCAACCGGCACGCTGCCCCTCGACGCCTGGCAGGACGAACCAACTCTCGCCGCCGCCCGCAGCCAGGCCGAACAGTCGCTGAACGCGCTCGCTGCCCGCCTGCAAGCCGCCGAACGCAGCGAACAGGCGGTCAACGCCGCCGCCAAGACCGCCGCCGACGCCGCCCAGGCCCTGCTCGCCGCCGGCAACCAACTGCAACTGCTGATCCAGGCCGGGCAAACCGCCGCGCTGCGCCAGGCGGAAATCGCCAAAGCCAGCCAGGGCATCGCCGCCGAACAGGCCGAACTCGACGCCCGGCTCAAGGAAACCCTGGCCGATATCCCCGCCGACCCCACCGCCTGGGTGGCCGAGCGCGACACCGAATGGCAGCACTGGCAGCAGACCCAGCGCCGCCGCCAGGAACTCGCCACCCAGCTCGTCCAGCAACAGGAACGCGCCGACGCCGCGCAGACCCAGGCCGCCCACTGGGCCGAACAGGCTGCACAACGACGGGCCGCAGCCGCCGACGCCCCCCCGCCGGCACCGGCCAGCGCCGAAGCCGACCCCGCCGCCGCCCTCGCCCGCTGCGCCGAGCGCCTGGCCGAACTCGGCCAGCAACTCGCCGCATTGCAAGGCCGTCAGGCGCAACTTGACGCCAATCTCGCCCGGCAGCAGCAAACCCTTGCCAATGCGGCAAGCGCCTGGCAAACGGCGCTCGCCGCCAGTCCGTTCAGCGACCTCGATGCCTACACCGCCGCACTGCTGCCGGCGGAAGAACGCCAGCGCCTGCAGCAAGCCCGGGAAACCCGGCAAGCCGCCAAGCAGCAGGCCGACGCGCTGCTCCAGGCCGCCCGCGAAAAGCTCGCCCGCCTGCAGCGTGAAGCTGGCGAGGCACCTGTACCTCCGCTCGCCGACCTCGACACCGCCCTCGCCCGACTCGACCAACAGCGCCGCGAACTCAGCGAACAGCTCGGCGCCCGGTGCGCCCTGCTCGCCCGCGACCAGGAGGCGCGGCAGAGCCAGCAGGCGCTATTCCAGGAAATCGCCGCGCAGACCGCCGACGCCGATCTCTGGCAGCGCCTCGACGGCCTGATCGGCTCGGCCAAAGGCGACAAGTTCCGCAAGTTCGCCCAGGGCCTCACCCTCGACCACCTGCTGCACCTCGCCAACGGCCACCTGGCCCGCCTGCACGGCCGCTACCTGCTGCGCCGCAAAACCAGCGGCGAACTCGAACTCGACATCGTCGACAGCTGGCAAGGCGAAGTCGCCCGCGACACCCGCACCCTCTCCGGCGGCGAAAGCTTCCTGGTCAGCCTGGCGCTGGCCCTCGCCCTCTCCGACCTGGTCAGCCACAAGACCAGCATCGATTCGCTCTTCCTCGACGAAGGCTTCGGCACGCTCGACGCCGACACCCTGGAAATCGCCCTCAACGCCCTCGACACGCTCAACGCCAGCGGCAAGATGATCGGCGTGATCAGCCACGTCGACGGCATGAAGGAGCGGATTCCGGCGCAGATCCGGGTGGAAAAGGGCGGCGGGATTGGGTATTCGAGGTTGCGAATTTAGTCGATGGAATCGTTGCAGTGGACCACAAGAAAATTGGCTATTTTTCGCGTCGACCGCAGGATTTCGCAGAAACTCAAACTGCTCGCCAACCAATCTCTCAATGCACCACGTTTTCCACCAAGCCCAAGCTCGTGCCTGCTGCCAGCAGCCGTTTATCACGCGTCCACAATGCCGCCCCCGGCGTGAGACGTACCGCGGCCAGCAAATGTGCGTCGATGTAGCCGATGCCCATACCGTAGAGGGCATTTTGCTGGATGAAGCTCAGGACCTCCCCTTCCGTGGCGACCGGAGCTTGCGGCAAATCCTGTAGCGCGCCGAGGATCACCGCGCGGTTCTGCAGACTCCCCAAGGCCAGTTCGCCGATTACAAAAGGATGGGCCAGCACCCGACACTGATTGAGCAGCTTGCTCAGGCGCTCGTCGCGCTGACGTAAATGGTCAATCCAGATCGAGGTATCGACCAGGATCATCTCTGCTCCGTCTGGCGCCTTGGTACGGCGTCGAGTTGCGGTTCGGAACCACCGAGCAGAGCCAGGCGCTTGGCGCTTTCGCGCTGGATCAGCGCGCGCAGGGCTTCGCGGATCAAGGCGGTTTTTTCCGAAAAGCCAGTCAAGGCCTGGGCCTTGGCAAGCAAATCATCGTCAAGGGCGAGCGTCGTGCGCATGGAGTTCTCCTTTTGTCGAACGCTTCAACCATAGCATCATACGATGACAAATTCCATGCCTGATTGAATTAAAGGAGCCCGGCTCCCATGGTGCTAACTTAAGCCGCACTGTCCGGCGGCGAAAGTTTCCTGGTCAGCCTGGCGCTGGCCCTCGCCCTCTCCGACCTGGTCAGCCACAAGACCAGCATCGACTCGCTCTTCCTCGACGAAGGCTTCGGCACGCTCGACGCCGACACCCTGGAAATCGCCCTCAACGCCCTCGACACGCTCAACGCCAGCGGCAAGATGATCGGCGTGATCAGCCACGTCGACGGGATGAAAGAGCGAATTCCGGCGCAAATCCGCGTCGAGAAGGGCGGCGGGGTCGGCTATTCGCGCTTGCGGATCTAGGATCTAGGGCCGTAAGCCGCCATGAAGACACCGATAGCGCTTCTGGCGATTCGGTCGAGACGCAATGGATCCAGGGGCTTTATCTCGGTGTGGTAGAACATTTCCTCCAGTTCCGATTCCAGCAAGCCACTCAGGTGGGCCATGGCAATCGAAGGATCGGCCTGACGTAGTTTTCCGGCGCCCATCGCCTGTTTCAGAAAAGCGGAAATGATGACTTCACCTTGTTTGCGGCTACGCGCATAGAACATTTCCCCGAAATCCGAGCGCGTCGCCTCGGCGATCGCCAGGCGACGCAAAGCCAGAATTTCCGGTGAGTAGATGAAAGCCAGCAAGTCCTTGCCAAAATGGACAAGCGCTTCCTCGATACTGGGTGTTTCCGGATCCAATGCCCGGGTGATCACTTCGGCCTGGGCATGACTTCCGGAAAGCATGACTTCCAGAAACAGGGCTTCCTTCGAAGGGAAATAGCTGTACAGCGTCGCCCGGGAGTAACCGGCCTTGGCGCAAATATCCGACATCGACGCGCCTTCGAAACCGGTCACCCGGAATACCTCGGAAGCGGCATCAAGGATGCCCTGGCGCTTTGCCTCGCTCTTGGTTCTCATGACGACTCCTTAACTAGACTTGTTCGTTCAGTATAGCTTGACTTGGTGGCAAGTCATAACTAGACTGCACCGTACAGTTTAGTTATGAGGTGCTTTATGTCTTCTCAAGCAATTACGCCGCCGCGCCGCGCCTTTTCATCAAGCACATGGATCGCCATGGCCATTGCGGCAGCGTTGTCCGGTTGTGCCGCGCTCCCTTCTGGGCAGACGCTCCAGTCAATCAAAGCGGTCGATCAGTACCAGAGTGAATCTTCCTTGTCGGCGCCCGTGGTCGCCTGGCCCGATGAGCAATGGTGGCAACGCTATGGCGATCCGCAACTGGACAGGCTGATCCAGGAAGGCCTCGCCAACTCGCCGGACATGGCGGTTGCCGCCGCACGCCTGCACGCTGCCGAAGCCAGCCGGCAGGTTTCCAACGCGGCCCTCTATCCGCAGATTTCGGCCAACGGCTCGGTCACCGAACAGAAGCAGAGCTACAACTACCTGACGCCGCGCAGCATGACGCCGGATGGCTGGCAGGACTATGGCCGGGCGACGATCGATTTCAGTTGGGAAATCGACTTCTGGGGCAAAAATCGCGCTGCGCTTGCCGCAGCGACCTCGGAACTGCAGGCCAGCCAGGCGGAACTGGCCCAGGCCCGGCTGACGCTGGCGAGCAGCATCGCCAGCGACTACGCCGAACTGGCCCACCTTTTTGCGACGCGCGACACGCTGGCCGAGGCGCTCAAGGTACGCACCAAAACGGCAGAGCTGTTCGCCCAGCGTTTTGCCAACGGTCTGGAAACGCGCGGCAGCCTGCGCGAAGCCGAGGCCAGGCAGGCCTCCGCCGAGGGCGATTTGCTGCAGGTCGACGAGCAGATCGCTTTGCAGCGGAACCGTCTCGCTGCCTTGCTCGGGGCCGGACCGGACCGCGGTCTCGAGATCGCGCGGCCGCAATTCGAATTCGCTCACCACTTCGCCCTGCCGGCCGAACTCGCGGTCAATCTGCTCGGCCGGCGGCCCGACATCGTCGCCGCGCGCCTGCAGGTCGAAGCCAGCGCCAAGCGCATCGACGAAAAGAAGGCCGGTTTCTATCCGAACATCAACCTGGCGGCCTTCATCGGCGTGCAATCCCTGGGGCTCGACCTGCTCAGCAAGGGCGGCTCAAGCATCGGCAGCGTCGGCCCGGCGATTTCCCTGCCCATTTTCAACGCCGGTCGTCTGCAAGGCGAACTGCGCGGCGCCCGGGCACGCTATGAAGAAGCGGTGGCCAACTACAACAAGACGCTGACGCAAGCGCTGCAGAACGTCGCCGATTCGGCGGTCAGCCAGAAAGCGCTGGGCGCCCGCCTGAACAAGAGCGAGCAAGCCGTCGCTGCGGCCGGCGAAGCCTACCAGGTGGCGCGCAATCGCTATGAAGGCGGACTTTCCAGCTACCTGGAAGTGCTCTCTGCCGAGGACAGCCTATTGACCAATCTGCGCGCATTGACCGACCTGAGAGCGCGCTCGGCCAGCCTCGATATCGCGCTGACGCGCGCGCTCGGCGGCGGCTACCAGACGAACCACTGATTTCTCCCGGAGATTACCGACATGTCAGAACTTACTGCACAAACTCAAGACCGTAGCGCCATCACGCAGCGCCGGAACAAGCTGCTGATCGGCTTCGGCGGCGCACTTGCCGTCATTGCCGCCCTGATCGCCGCGTACTGGATTTTCTATGGCTCGCGTTTTGTTTCCACGGACAATGCCTATGCCGCCGTCGAAGTCGCCCAGGTCACGCCCTCCGTTTCCGGAACCATTGCCGAAGTGCGAGTCAAGGATACGCAGGCGGTCAAGAAAGGCGACATCCTCGTGCTCATCGACCCGACCGACGCCAAGTTGAGCCTCGCCCAGGCCGAAGCCGAACTGGGACGCGCCATCCGCCGGGTCAAAGGCTATGTCGCCAACGACCTCGGTCTGGGCGCCCAGGTTGCCGCGCGCGAGGCAGAAGAAAAGCGCGCCGCCGCGCAGCTTGAGTCGGCTGCGGCTGATTTCGAGCGCGCCAGTATCGACCTCAAGCGACGCGAAGCATTGATCGCCTCCGGTTCGGTTTCCGGTGACGAACTGACCCGTGCGCAAAGCACCTATGCCACGGCCAAGGCCAATCTTGCCGCCGCCAAGGCGAGTGCCAGTCAGGCCCAGGCCAATCGTACGGCGACGCTGGGCTCGAAGGAGGCCAATGCGGTGCTGATTGCCGGCGTCGATGAAGAAAGCAATCCGGAAATTGCCCTGGCCCGCGCCAAACGCGATCAGGCAGCCATCGACCTGGAACGCACCGTCATTCGCTCACCGATCGACGGCATCGTCGCCAAGCGCCAGGTGCAACTGGGGCAGCGTGTCCAGGCGGGTACGACGCTGCTTTCGGTGGTGCCGATCCAGGAAATGCACGTCGATGCGAATTTCAAGGAAGGACAACTGGAAAATGTCCGCATCGGACAGATCGCCACGGTCACGGCCGATATTTACGGCAGCGCGGTGACTTACCACGGCGTGGTCGAAGGCTTCTCTGCCGGCTCCGGTGCCGCCTTTGCGGCGATTCCGGCGCAAAACGCCACCGGTAACTGGATCAAGGTGGTACAGCGCCTGCCCGTCCGCATCCGCTTGAATGCCGATGAATTGCAAGCCAATCCCTTGAAGGCAGGTCTGTCGATGGCCGTCAGGATCGACACCAGCAAGTTGGCCAACTGAGGAAACAAAATGAGTCGGATGACCCCATCGCCTTCGACCGAGCAGCCACTGAGCGGCGGCATGCTCTGGTTCGCGGCCATCATCCTGGCGGCGGCCAATTTTGTGGCCGTGCTCGACATGACCATCGCCAACGTTTCCGTGCCGACCATCGCCGGCGGTCTGGGTGCGACGAGCAGCCAGGGCACCTGGGTGATTACCTCCTACGCCGTCGCCGAGGCGATCACCGTACCGCTGACCGGCTGGCTTGCCGCACGCTTCGGCGCGGTTCGCGTCTTTACCATCGCCATGGCCTTGTTTGGCGGTTTTTCCGCCCTCTGCGGCCTGGCCAACTCGCTCGGCATGCTGGTCTTCGCCCGGATTTGCCAGGGTTTTGCCGGCGGCCCGTTGATGCCGCTCTCGCAGACGCTGCTGTTGCGGATTTTCCCGAAGGAAAAAGCCACTGCGGCCGTCGGCATCTGGTCGATGACGACCCTGATAGCGCCCGTGCTCGGCCCGATGCTCGGGGGTTACATCTGCGACGAGTATTCCTGGCCGTGGATTTTCTACATCAATCTGCCGATTGCCTTTGCCTGCGCCTTCATTGCCTGGAAGTTGCTCAAGCGCTATGAAGAACCCCTGCTCCGCAATCCGATCGACCGGATCGGACTCGCCTTGCTGATCGTCTGGGTCGGCTCGCTGCAATTGCTGCTCGACGAAGGGAAAAACCTGGACTGGTTTGCCTCCACGGAAATTGTCGTGCTCGGCATCGTCGCCGCCATCGGCTTTGTCACTTTCCTGATCTGGGAGCTGCATGAAGAACACCCGGTGGTCGATTTACGTGTGTTCCGCCACCGTGGCTTCTCGGCCAGCGTGCTGACGATCAGTCTGGCTTTCGCCGCGTTTTTTGGCGCCAACGTGCTGACGCCGCAATGGCTGCAGACCTACATGGGCTACACCTCGACGACGGCGGGGATGGCGACAGCCTGGACCGGGATTTTTGCGGTCTTCGTCGCACCAATTGCGGCGGGACTCTCGGCCAAAGTCGATCCCCGCAAGCTGGTATTCTGGGGCGTTCTCTGGCTGGGCATCGTCTGTCTCTGGCGCACGGTCGCGACGACGGACATGGGTTACTGGGAAGTCGCGCTGCCACTGATGGCAATGGGCCTGGGCCTGCCTTTCTTCTTCATTCCGCTGACGGGGCTGGCGATGGCCAGCGTGGACGAACCGGAAATGGCATCGGCCGCCGGGTTGATGAACTTCCTGCGCACCCTCTCGGGCGCCTTCGCCACCTCGCTGATCACCACCCTGTGGGACGACCAGACGACGGTCAATCACGCCGAGCTGGTCGCCGTCAGCGATTCCGACCAGACGCTGCAAAGGTTTTTCGAAGGCATGGGCAGCGCCGGCGAGACCACGCTGCAGAACATCGACCGGCTGATCAACGCGCAAGCGGTGATGCTGGCCACCAATCAGGTGATGAGCATCGTCGCCTTCAGCTTCATCGTCGCCGCCTTCGCCATCTGGCTGGCGCCCAAGCCGCAGCGCGTCATCGATCCAGCCGCGTCCGGCGGACACTGACTGGCCATTGCGGCCGGGCCGCACATGAAGGAAATGAATCCGGCGCAGATCCGCGTCGAGAAGGGCGGCGGAGTCGGCTATTCGCGGCTCTGCCTGGCCGGTTGATCCTGCCTGCTTCCGAATTGTCGTGACAGCGACACGACAATCCGGCACCTAGACATTCGGCCACCCAGCTGCAACCTTCACGGACAGGTGACCGCGACGCTGACCTGCGGCACGCCGACCTGCGGGATCGCCGGCGGAGGCTGCAGGCAGTAGGTGCTTCCGGCCGCGCTCTCGACCTTGATCATGCCATTGCTGTAGCGGGAAACACGCGTTCCGGCGCCCTTGTTCTCAAGCGCCTTTGCCAAGCCTGGCAGCAAGGCGCGATCGGCGATTGCTGCCTGTCGCGGTGCACCGTGACTATCGACCTGCGCTTCGCTCCGGGCGATTTCCCGCGCCGCGGCGAAAATGGCATCGCGGGAGACCGGGCTGGGCGGGGTCACCGCGACGCGGTTCATGGGTTCTGCCGCAGTTTCGCTCGGGGCGCGTCTGGCGGCAGGCTGCCGACTTGCGCGCTTCGACTCAACCGGCGCCGGCGGCGGATCGGCCCGGACGACCGGCGCAGCCGGCGACAAACGCGCCGCCAACACCACGACCTGCGCCGCCCGGGGCGCTGGTGAGGGACGAACAGCGATCACCAGCGCCAGATGCAGCAACAGCGAAAGCGCCAGGGCCGGAAACAGCCGGGACCTCACGACGAACCCCGTCAGCCGCCGCCAGGCTCCATCGCTTCGTCAATCCCCGTTCCCGCCGGAACGTGGACGAGCAAGTCGCCGGGCTGGCAGGCGAGGAATTCGCAAATCCTTTCCAGGGTCTCGAAGCGGACCCCCTTGACCTTTCCCTGCTTGAGCAAGGAAATGTTGGCTTCGGTGATGCCCACGTACTCGGCAAGATCCTTCGATCTTGCCTTGCGTTTGGCGAGCATGACGTCGATACGGACAACGATGGGCATGAGCGTTCCCGGCCAGTCAGACGAATGACGCGTTTTCGTCGGCCAGCGCCAGGCCCTCGCCGATGACGCCGGCCATCAGCCATACCAGCGCAGCGAAGAACAACAGGAAGAACTGATCCGAGCCCAGCCCGAGCGCCAGCATTCGCTGCCCGGGCAGGTTCGCCAGCGTCACCACCACCGACGCCGCCGCATCGCAGAAAATCCTGGCAATCGCCGAAGCCACCGACCAGGCGGCAAAACTGCGCAGATAGCCGATCGACTCAGCAGTGAATACCCGGCCGCTGCCGAGCAGCAGGAAACACTTGCGCGCCTGCCAGACGCCGACCAGCAACAGGCACAGCGGCACCTCCATCAACAGGCAGCCGAGCAGGCGCTGCCAGGTCTGCAGTTCTCCCTGCACGGCACCGGGCGCCAGATTGGCCCGCACCGCCAGCGTCCCGGCGTCGCTCATCATCCAGTAGAAGACGACCGACAACGGTAACAGGACAATCGCCAGCAGACATCCCGCGGCCAGACGGCGAGCGAGTTTGGGGAGATTGGACGGGGCCGGGGAAAGGGTCGCTTGTGTCATCGAATGCTCCTGAAGGAAGTTTCAGCAAGCATCGTAATGCAATAATATTTTTCTGTAAAACAATAATTTTTAACGCTAGACTGGAGCAGCAATAATGAAACCAAGCCTTATCGCGCCGATAGCACTTGTCTGTTTGGCTTTGGCCGGATGCATGCCCGGAACCAAGGAACGAATGATGCAAAGGGGATTTGACGCAGCCTACAGCCAGGGCTACGAGGATGGCGTCGCCAGCGGCAAGAACGCCGCAGGCGGCCTCGGCTACCAATTGAAGAAAGACACCCGGAGCTTTGCCAACGACGCGCAGTACCGTCAAGGCTGGAGCGATGGCTACGACGCAGGAAAGACGCAGGAGCTCGAGTGGCAGAAGCAGCTCAAAAAAACAGCGAAATAGCAGGAAAACCGACCTTTTCTGCCGCGGTCACTCCAGCCCAAGGGCAACAGTCGACAGACATCGTCAATTGCCTGTATGTAATCGAACGACTACACTACTCATGTACTCGATCAAATTGCTTCCCGAGTTCAGCACATGGCTGAACGGCCTCAAGGACGGCATGACGCACCGCCGTCTGGCGCGACGTCTGGAAAAAGCCCAGCAGGGCAATCTCGGCGACGTCAAACCGGTCGGTCACGGCGTATTCGAGATGCGCGAGCATTTCGGACCCGGCTGGCGCATGTACTACGTGCAACGCGGCGAAGTGCTGATCGTGATGCTGGGTGGCGGCGACAAATCGACGCAAAGCGCCGACATTGCCAAGGCCGCCGGATTGGCCGACATGCTTGAGGAGTGAACGATGACCAGAAAAATCAGGATCGCCGACCTGCCGGCATTCGACATGGCCGAGCATTTGCCGAACGAGCAAGCGGTTGCCGAGTACCTCACCGTCGTCCTCGAAGAGAACGATCCGGCGGCACTGGCGGCGGCGCTGGGGACGATTGCCCGGGCGCGCGGCATGAGCGACATCGCCAAGGCTTCGGGTATCACCCGCGAGGCGCTCTACAAGGCGCTGCGCGCCGATGCCAGCCCGCGCTTCGAAACGATCAGCAAGGTTTGCGCGGCGCTCGGCGTGCGTCTGGTTGCCCAGCCGATCCAGGGGCGCCCTTAGAATTTTGCGGCCGACGCCCGCCAGAGGCGAATAACCACCCGGCGATTCATCGCCGTCCCGCTCCCCCCGCCGCCGCTGCCGTCCGCTGCGCTGCCGGCCACACCAGCCACAGCGCCGCGCCGGCGATCATCAGGCCGCCGAGCCAGGCTTCGCCGGCCAGCGATTCGCCCAGCCAGAGGACGGCGAAGAGCGCGCCCCACAGCGGTTCGCTGCCGAGCAGCAGGGCGACCTTGCTCGGGCTGCCGGCGGCGAGCGCGCGGTTCATCGCCCAGAAGGCGAACAGCGTGCAGGCGAGCGTCAGCCAGGCGATGGCGCCCCAGAATTCCAGATTCGTCGGCAGCGCCGGCAAGCCGGCAGCGAAGCACGGGGCGACGGCCAGCGCGCCGCCGCCGACGAGCAGGCCCTGGGCGGCGGTCAGGCCCATGCTGTCGATGGCGCGGCCGGCGGTCAGGCGCGTCGTCAGGCAGGTCTGGAAGGCGCGGATCAGCGCCGCCAGCAGCATCAGCAGGTCGCCCGGATTGAGGCTGCCGCGGCCGATGCCGGTGAGCAGCGCGGTGCCGAGCAGCGACAGCGCGCCGGCCAGCCACAGGCGGGCGCCGGGGCGCTTGCCGAACCACGCCCATTCGACCGGCGGCGTCAGCAGCAGGCAGAGGCTGACCAGGAAGGCCGCGTTGCCGGCGCTGGTCTGCGCGACGCCGGCGGTTTCGGCGAGAAAGATGGCGAGCAGGCCGAGGCTGGTCGGCAGTGCGACGAGGAAGGTGTCGCGCCGCTGCGCCGCCGGCAGCGCCAGCCAGTAACGGCCAAGCAGCAGCGCGGTGAGCAGGAAGCGGATGGCGATCACGCCGGCCACCGGGTAGTGCAGCAGCGCCGTCTTGACGACGCTGTAGCTGCTGCCCCAGATGGCGGCAATGAGCAGCAGGAGCGGTTCGGGGGGCAGGCGGCGGAAAAACATGGTGCGGTCCTCATCAGGTCTGGTCGCCAGTATGAAAGCCGGCGATTTCGGCGATAATCCATCGCCAAAGCAAATGATCTGTGCCCCATGAGAACAAATGAACTCCTGCCGCTGCTGCCCGACCTGGCCGTGCTGGTCAATGTCGTCGAAACCGGTTCGTTCAGCGCCGCCGCCCGCCTGCAGGGCGCGACGCCGTCGGCGGTCAGCCGGCAGATCGCCCGGCTCGAGGCGGCGCTCGGCCTGACGCTACTGGAGCGCAGCACGCGCCGGTTGCGCCTGAGCGCCGGCGGCCAGGAGGTCGTGCGCCACGCCCGGGTCATGCTCGACGCCGCCCGCGCTGCCTGCGACGGGGCGGCCGGCCACGCCAGCCGGGTCGAGGGGCGGGTCCGACTGGCGGCGCCGAAGGCAGCGCTGCGCCAGTTGATCCACCCGCGCCTGCCGGAACTGCTGGCGGCGCACCCGCAACTGGCGCTCGAACTGCAGGTCACCGACCAGGTCGTCGATCTGATCGCCGAAGGTGTAGACATCGCGCTGCGCCTGGGCGATCCGCCGCCGGGTTACGTCGCGCGGCCGTTCATGGAGGTGCGCACCCTGCTCTACGCGACGCCGGCCTACCTGGCCGCCGCCGGCACGCCGCAGCAGCCGGCCGACCTGGCGCAGCACAGTTGCCTGCACCTGGCCGAGCTGCCGGGCGACGACGAGTGGTGCCTGGTCAGCGGCGACCGGCGCCAGGTGGTCAACGTGCGCGGCCGCTACGCCAGCAACCACAGCGAGATGCGCCGCGAAGCCGCCGAGGCCGGGCTGGGCATCGCCTGCCTGCCCGATTTCAGCGTCCGCCGCCAGGTCGCCGACGGCACCCTGCTGCGCGTGCTGCCGGAGTGGCAGTTGCTCGGCCGCTACCAGGGCAGCAGCTGGCTGGTGTATACCGCCGACCGCTACCGGGCGCCGCGGGTGCGCGTCGTGGTCGATTTCCTGTTGCACATCGCCGACCAGCTCGGGCGCGGCCAGCCGGTCAACTGACGCCGCGCTCAGGCGGCCTGGCAGCTTTCGACGGAGTTCATCGCCGGCGGGGCTTCGCTGACCGCCACCACCCGGTTGCGTCCGCTGCGCTTGGCCTGGTAAAGCGCCACGTCAACGCGCGCCACCAGTTGCTGCAGCGACTCGTCGGCGAGATATTCGGCACAGCCGAGCGAAATGGTGACCTGGCCAGCGCCAGGAAAATCAGTCGCCGCAATGTGGGCGCGCAGTTTCTCGCCCAACTGCACCGCACCGGCAAGCTGGGTTCCCGGCAACAGGATGACGAACTCCTCGCCGCCGTAACGCGCCAGGAAATCCTGTCGCCGGAGGATACTGCGCGCTTCCGCGGCCAATCGCTCGAGCACGGCATCGCCGACCGGATGACCTTGGGTGTCGTTGATCCGCTTGAAATAATCGATATCGAAGATCAGGGCCGACAGGCTCTCGCCGGTACGCCGCACGCGTTCCAGCAGCCATTGGCCATGGTCGTGGAAACGCCGCCGGTTGGGCAGATTGGTCAGCGAATCCAGCGTGGCGACGAGAACCAGCCGACGTTCGGCGCTGCGCCGCGAGCGGTCGATCGATTCCTGGATGACCGCGGTGAAGGCGACCAGCATGGAAATGAAGGCGCTGATCAGGACACAGAACAGACCGAACTGCTGCAGCGGATTGTTGGCGATGGTCAGCGCCAGACAGTAACCGATCAGGAAGGGGACAAAATAGCCGAGCAGAATCTGCACGCGCGCCACCTTGCCGCCGATCCACGGGCTCAGGATCGAGCGCAGGAAACTGCGGTGGGCGCCGCTCAACAGGATGCCGGCGCCAACCATGCTGCCGCCGAGCGCGGTCGTCATCGCCATCTGCCCGTAAAACTTGTCGATCCCGTAGGCGTAACCGGTGAAGGAAATCATCGGAAAACCGAGGCCGACAAAGGCCAATTGCTGGGCCAGGGCATAGCGCTTGCAGCCGATGGCGATCAAGGCCAGAGCGAAACACAGGCACATCAGCGCCGTATTGATGCCGGTCGATATCGGATGGCCGGCAGCCGCCTGTTCAGCCAGTTGGCGACCGAACGGCGTCAGCCAGTCGAGCAGCGTCACGCCTTTCGCCAGTTCGAGCAGGCGTAGCGAGACCAGGGTCACGACGATCACCCCGGCAAGCACCACGACCCGGTTGCTTTGCCGCGGATGCCAGCAGAAAGCGCCGAGACCTAGCGCGAGCAAGGCCACGGCGCTCAGCGGATGCGTCGCCGGGCCGCCGAGCATGGGACGGAAAAACACTTCGAGGCCAAGCGCGTAACCGGCCAGGATGAGCAGGGAAAAGAGCGCGCCGGCAAGCCCCAGGGGCCGCACCAGACTGAGCGCCCGAATGATTTGCGGAAAACGCATCGATACCCCGGAAAAATGCAGGAAGAATGGCGCGGCAGAGGGTATCACCAAAGTAATAGACCAGCTATGCCAAAGGCGAAAAACATGCCATCGATTTGACCTACATCAAACCATGCTCGCAGAATGGTTATTAATGGAATGTACAAACAAAAACCCCCGCAGTTTCCCGCGGGGGTTTTTCCGACGCCACCGGACGGATATCCGGTGCGCCAGCGGATCTGATCGATCAGGCAACCTTCTTGGCGGCAGCCTTCGGGGCGGCGACGTTGGCGGCCTTGATGGTCGCTTCGGTGGCGGCGGAAACGCTGGCTTCGGCAACTTCGGCAGCCTGCTTGGCAACCTTGTTCAGGCCGTCCATCGCTTCGTTGGCCGACTTCATCGCGGTCTTGACCGCAGCGACGGCGACTTCAGAACCGGCCGGAGCGGATTCCAGGGCCTTTTCGACCATGCCGGAAACCTTGGCGCTGGTGTCGGCAACATGGGTTTCGACTTGCTTGGCGATCTTTTCCTTGGCATCGGTGGCGATGGCGATCACGTTGCGCGAGTACTCGATGCCCTTTTCCAGCGTCGGCGCGGCCAGTTCCTTCTGGACTTCGACGAAGGACTTGAAATCCTTGACGCCGAGCAGCGTGTTGACGTTGCTGACAAAAGCTTCGAAAGCGGAACGCGAGGCGGCCAGGTTCAGGACGGCCAGACGCTCGATGCCGTCGAACGTGGTGTTGGCGAAGAACAGGGCGAAATTGAAGCCGGACTTGGCGAACTCTTCGGGTTTGATCATGATGAATCTCCTGGATGGGTTGGGGGCGTATCGGTCTTGAAACAGTCCTGCGGAACTCACACCATCAACATGGTGCAATGCAGCATGATTCAATTCTATCCATCGACGAAATGGAGTCAAGCGCTTTTTGTGCGCCGCACCATTTTTCGTTCAGCAGGGCAGCTTCGGGTAGAAAATGCTAGCCTGCCGAGGTTGCAGGCTGACGACAGCCCGATGACCGCCGCCCCGGGATCACCACATCGGGCCGCCGCCCTGCCCCGGCCCTCCGTTGCCACGCCCCGGACCGCCACCGCCCATCGGCCGCCCACCCCGTGCCCGCCTCGCGCCCGGCGTGGCGCATCCGGCATCGAGCGAGGGAACGGTGGCAGCGAGCAGGCGATCGGCGACTTCGCGCTGGCGCGGATCGAGCGCCAGGTAGAGTCTGGACGCGGCGTCCTGGATTTCCTCCATGGCCGACAGGCGATTGCGTACCACGTCAAGCTTGCCGGCAAGCTGCTGCACGGCCGACTGACTGGCCCGCTGGGCGCTGCCGCGAGCCTGATCGGCGAGCAAGGCGCCGAGCGTTTCCTGATAGTCGTCCCAAAGCGGCTGTTGTGCCGGGGTCAGGGCGAGCGCCGCCGCCAGCCGCGCCAGTTTCTCCTGGAGCGGATCGGCCATCGGCATCGCGCCTTCTTCCGCATCCTGCCCCGCTGGCATCTCCGGCCGCTCCCCCGGCCCTGAAGGGCCGCCCAGCGGGGCGCAGGCGACGAGGTTGAAAGCGAGGAGGAAGATTGCGAGGGGGCGTCCGGGAAAGCTCATGGTTGCTCATCGTTGTTGTCGATAACGGCGAATTTTCCGCGCAGCCTGGGTTAATCCGGGTAAGCCGGAGTAAATTGATGGCTATCCAGGAAAAATCAGGTCATTCGCCATGCAGATCTATCTCGCCGGTCCCGATGTCTTCCAGCCCGACGCCTTGCAGCGCGCCGAATCAGCGCGCCGTCTGGTGAGCCGTTACGGACATCGGGCATTGATTCCGCTGGACAACGAAGCGAGCACGGCAGCAGAAATCTACCGCGCCAACCTGGCCCAGATTGCCGCCGCCGACCTGGTGATCGCCAACCTCAACCCCTTCCGCGGCTTCGAGCCGGATTCGGGAACGGTGTTCGAAGCCGGCTACGCGGTGGCGGCCGGCAAGCCGGTAATCGCCTATGTGGACGACGACCGGCCGCTGGCCGACCGGCTGGCCGGCCATCTCGGCTGCGACCTGCTGCACCTCGGCGAACGGCTGGTCGATAGTGAGGGGATGAGCGTCGAGAACCACGGTCTGCCGCTCAACCTGATGCTCGGCATCCCGCTGCGCGTCGTCCGCGGCGGGCTCGAACAGGCGCTGCAGGCGCTCGCCGCCGACTAGCGCGGCACCCAGCCGCCGCACATCGGGAAAATCTGGCCGACGAAACAATTGGCCGCCTCGCTGCACAGGTAGGCGGCGAACGACGCGTCCTCGACCGGCGTCACCAAGCGGCCGAGCGGTACCTGCCAGCGCAGCCTGTCCTTGAACTCAGGCCGGGCCTGGACTTCCGGCGGAAAGTAGGTCGGGTTGTCGACGAAGTTCTGGGCGATGGCGTTGGCGCGGATGCCCTGCCCCGCCACCTCGACGCCGAGCGCCTGGATATAGGCGAGTTGGGCGCCGCGCGCGGCGGCGTAGCTGGAACGTCCAGCCATGCCGCGCAGCGCCGAGGCGCTGCCCATGAGGACGATTTTCCCCGCCTGCCGTTCGATCATCTGCGGCAGCACCGCCCTGACCAACTGCTGCATCGGGTCGACCATCACCCGGAACACCGCGCGCCATTCGTCGTCGCCGACCTGCTCGGCACGAGTGGACGGCGCCGGCAACGCCAGGTTGAGGATCAGCGCGTCAATCCGGCCGGCCGCCGCGATCATCTGCCCGGCCGCCTCCGGCAGCACCGGCGAACTCTCGTCGGCCAGCACCTCGGCGCCGGCCGCGGCAAAGACCTCGCACAGTGCCGGTCCCATGAAATCGCGGGATTGCGTGACCAGCACCCGCATTCCGGAAAGCTTCGTGTCGGACATGTTCACCTCCGTCAAAAAAATGGGGGCACGCGGCCCCCGTAAAGTGTGGAGGCTGCCGGATTCGGCACCCTCCCGCAGAGACACCCGGCATGGGGTGTTGGTGACGGCGGGATCAGTCTCCGCCGCGCAGGTTCTGGACCTGGAACAGACGGGGCGGGTTCTTCTTCGGGTCCACCTGTCCCTTGAACTGACCGGTCGTGCAATGCTTGGACTGGACGTCGACCATCGAGAAGGCGTCGTCGATCCCGATCCCGGCGCCCTTGTTCACCGGCAGGTGATGATCGGCGTGCGACTTGCCGACCATGAACACCTTCCACAGCTCGCCCTTGCGGTCGTAGATTTCGTTCGAGCCGTTCAGGTTCTGCAACTGGACGTCCATGTAGAAGACGCGCTTGCTCACCGGATGGTTCGGATTGACCGGCACAGCCTCCAGCACATAGACCTTGCGCAGCTGCCAGGTGCCTTCGGCGAAGCAACCGCCCTGCCCGGCGAAATCGACATACTTGTAGCCGTCGGACTCGGAGCGCTCGCTCGACAGTTTCAGTTCATTGTGATTCCACATCGGCAGCATGACGTTCTTGGTGCCCTTGTAGGTCCACTTCATGTCGGAAACGCGGCCGTTGTAGCCTTCGAAGTCCTCGATCATCAAGTCGGAGCCGAGGAAGGAGTCGGTCGCCTGGCCTTGGGCCAGACGGCGCACGCGGCGCTGGAAGCCGAGGTAGAGGTAGGCATCGTCGAGCTTGGCGTCGTCTTCGAAACGCTGGATCAGCAACTGCGTGTTCTTCAGATCCTGCGGCTCATGCGCCTTGACGTAGATGGCGCGGAAGATGCCCGACGGGTTCGGGGTGATTTCCGGCACCGGCGCGTCTTTGGTGCGGTGCATGAAGTTGAGAAAGTGGAAGTCCCAGTTGATTTCCTTTTCCACCTTGCCGGTCTGCATGTTGCGGTACTGCCAGTAGAACGGCGAGATGATCGCGCCGTCACCCCAGTTCACGCCGTACTTGTAGTTCCAGGCGAGCTTCTCGCCGGCGCGCGGGTCCTTGGCGTCCGGCTCTTCCGGGAAGGGGCGGCCGGCGACGTAGCCGCTGATCATGTCGCCCGGCTTGGCGCCGAGCTGGGTCTTGTTGAGGTTGGCGCGAGTGGCGTCGATGTAGGCCTTGGAAATGCTGAACTGGGTGGTCGGCCCAACCTTCATTTCGAACATGCCTTCCTTGATCAGCTTGAAGACGCCGGCACCGAGGATGTCCTTGAACTGGTCGGCATTGCCCTTGTTGATCGTCATCCCCGCCTTCAGGCCGGCGAAGCTGGGCATGCCGGCCTTGTAGGGATTGAAGGTGTTCTCGACGTCGGCTTCGGTCGCCGCCTGGGCGGTGCCGAAGCTGGCGGCGACGAACAAGGGCAGCAGTTTGCGTAGTGATTTTTTCATGAAATGTCTCCTCCGGTTGGGTTCAGAACTTGTAGTTCAGCTTGACGAACAGGTCGTTTTCCTTGAATGCCGCACCGATCGGACCGGCGCGGAAGCGGCCGAGCGGTTCCATGCCGGCCAGGCCACGGGAATAGCTGGTGAAGGGGTCGGGATCGCCGTTCGGCGCGGTGAATGGTGCGAACGGGTTGCACGCGCGGCAATCGTCGAACTCCCAGCGGCTGCGGCCTTCGGCCAGCTTGTAGTTGGCGCCGATGGTGACCTTGAGGTCGTTGCTCAGGTGCATCTCGACCTGCGGCGCGACGACGGTGGCGCGCGCCTTGAAGTCGTGGGCGAAGATCACCTGCGGGCTGACCATGCCGTTCTTCAGGAAGGCCTTGATCAGCAGGGTGCCGATCACGTTGTCTTCCCAGTCCGGCATGCCGACCGGCCCAAGCGAGCCGCGCTTCCATTCGTGGTCGAAGATGTGCTGGTAGAACAACTGCCCGGAAATCAGCGTCGCCTGGGTTTCGCTGATGAAGGGGATGAAGGTCGGCCGGTCGATGCCGATCACGGTACGGAAGACGTTGTTCTTCGAGTAGAGCTCCGGCCGGTTGGTGTTGGCGAACTCCTCGCCATCCGTGTACGCCGCCTCGACGCGCACCGCGGCATTGGCCGCCGGTACCTGGAAGTCCATCGAGCCGCCGATCAGGTTGACGCGCGGGTAATGCATGTCGAAGGAGATCAGGTAGGGCCAGGCATCCTGATAGACACCGGTGAACGAGTTGGTCGCCCGCTTGCCGCCGCGCAGCGACGGCAGTTGCGAACGATAGGTCAGCGCGTTCAGCGAGAAGGACAGGCCGTCCTGGGTCACGCCTTCGTATTTCATGCCGAACTGGGTGTTCGACAGACTCCACGACGGCAGGTGAACCTTGTCCAGACCGATCTGGCCGGGACCGAAGTTGGTCGCCAGCAGCGTGCCGGGCGCGACGTTGGCGAAGTTGGAGACGGTGCCGCCGTTGTCCCACAGGTTGGCCATGCCGCGGAAGAAGCAGCCGGCATCCAGGATCGAGTTCGGCGAACCGCACTGACCAAGGTTGTTCGGGCGGAACTTGTCGACGTTCCAGACGAACTGCAGGTTGCGGTCCTGCATCGTGTCGCTGGCGCCCATCCGGTATTCGACCTGGGCGATCCACATCGGGATGCGGATGTCGGACAGTTCGTCGTAGATGTTGTTGCGCGAGAAGTCGACCGGGTTGATCACGTCGAGCACGCGGAACAGGTCGGTGCGACCCCACACCACCTGCTGCCGGCCGAGCTTGACGAACAGGCTCTTGCCGTCGCCGAGGTCGAAGTCCTTCTTGGCATAGAGTTCGCGGAGAAAATCGAGGCGGTCGTTGAATTCCGGCGCTTCCAGCTCGGAACGCTTGAGGTCGCCGTAGCCGCCGAAATCGCGGCAACCGCGCTTGTCCACGTCGCAGGGACGGACCGGCACGGCAAAGGCGACACCGCCGTTGATGCTGTGCCAGCGGTCGCCGAGAACGCGCAGACCGGCGTTCGGGTTGCTCGCCGGGTAGGCATCGACAAAGGCGTTGTTCACCAGGCCGAAGGCGCCATTGACCAGCGAATAGGTCACCGGCCCGGTGCCCCACGGCGTCGTCAGGTAACCACCGGGCGTCGTCGATTGCATGTTGATCGAGCCGCCCGCCTTGTTGCCGTACTCGTCGCTGTTCATGCGATAGACGCCGTCCCAGCTGCCGCGCATGATGCCGTGCACCTTCCAGCCGTTGCCGACGCCCTTGTCGAACTCGGCCTGCAGCGTGTTGCGGAACTTGGCCAGGCCGACGTTCTCGCGCCGCACGGTATGGTTTTCGTAGGTCACGTCCACCTGCCAGGGCGAGTCCTCTTCGCCCATTGCCGGCAGGTCGTCGGCCGCCGCCGGAGCGGCGAAGGCGCAGCTCACCGCGATTGCGAGCAGGCTGCGCTGCCATGCTCCGTTATTGAGTGTCTCCATGTTTTTGATCCCCCATCTGGTTGTGAACAAAGGTTTTGCTGTTCCCCGGTTTGCCGGGTCTTGTTAGTCGTTTTCCAGGACGCCGTCCTCGTCGTAATGCACCGCGGTGACGAACTTCGGCTTGAAGACGACGCACCAGGACGGCACGATCAGCACGGCGGCGATCGCATTGACGATGAGCATGAAGGACAGCAGGATCGCGGCGTCCGACTGGAAGCGCAGGTCGGACATGAAGATCCACATCACGACGCCGGCGATCAGCGTCGCCGCGGTGAAGCTGACGGCGTAGCCGGTGGTGGCGACGGCGTTGATCACCGACTGCTTGATGTCGCGCAGGACGGCGAACTCCTCGCGGATGCGGTCCATGAAATAGACCGCGTAGTCGATGCCGACGCCGACGCCGACGGCGATCACCGGCACCGTGTTGACGTTGATGCCGATGTCGAGCGCGCCCATGAAGGCATAGGTCATCAGCGTCGCGAACAGCATCGGCAGGACCATCAGCCAGCCGGCGTGCAGCGAGCTGTAGTAGGCCATGACGATGACGAAGGCGAGCAGCATGACGGCCGGGATGATGATCATGTGGTCGGTGTGCAGCGCCTGGTTGCCGGCAGCGGTGACGCCGATGATGCCGCCGCCCAGTTCGATGTGCAGGCCCGGCACTTCGGCCTCGATCTTGCGGATGCCTGCTTCGGCCAGGGCGACGATGCGGTTGATCGTTTCCGCCTGGTGGTCCTTGTAATAGAACACCATGTCCGCCTCGTTCTCGTCCGGGCTGACGAACTCCTTGAGCGCCCCCGGGATCGGGCTCGACGCCATGTAGGTGAACATCAGGCCGCCGATCTCGTCCTGGCTGTCCGGCAACTGCATCCAGCGCGGATCGTCGTTGTGGATCAGCTTGTTGACCACGCGCACGACGCCGGGGATCGCCTTGGTGCCGCCCAGCGTCGGGTCGGACAGCATGTGCGCCTGGAAGCGTTCGATCGCCGCCATCACTTCCGGTCGCTTGATGCCGCCGGGTTCGTCGGTGCGGGCGATGACGTGCAGTTCCTCGGAACCCGGGAAGCGGGTGTTGATCGCCGTCGTCGACACGTTGTAGTCGTGGTCGCGGTGGAGCAGCGGCGAGCCCGGCTCGGATTCGCCGAGCTGCACCTTGCCCACCAGGTAGGTCGCACCGATCGCGCCGATCAGCGTCAGGATCAGGATCGAGCGGGCGCCGCCGTCGGTGCCGCCGGTCATTGCCATCGCCTTGCCGAGGAACTGGCGGATGCCTTCGTTGCCGTTCTCGTGCTTCTTCGGCGCCGGCAGGATGGTCAGCGCCAGCGGCACCATGAAGTGCACCGTGAAGATCACCGCGAAGCCCCAGAAACCGGCGGCGATACCGAGCTTGTGGTTGAACGGCGCGGCACCCAGCACCAGCACGGCAATGCCGACGGCGTCGACGATGATCGCCAGCGAGCCGGGCCGGAACAGCGCATCGAGCGCGTTGCGCGCCGCCTGCGGCCCGTTCTTGACCAGCGCCAGTTCTTCGTAGTAGCGCACCACCAGTTGCACGCCGTGCGAAGTGGCGCGCGCCGCGATCAGGAAGGGAATCGGCAGCGACAGCGGTTCCAGGTTGATGCCCATGATCGCCATGAAGCCGAGGCCCCAGATCGACGACAGCGCAATCCCCAGCAAGGGCAGCGCGACGCCGTAGAAGCGGCGGAAATAGACGATCAGCAGCGTCGCCAGCAGGGCCAGCGTGTAGGCGAGGATTTCGACGATCTGGTTGAGGTAGGTGTAAACCCAGCCGGTGAGCACCGGGTTGCCGGTGACGTAGATCTTGTGACCGGGCTTCTCCAGCTTGGCGCGCACTTCCTGCAGCGCGGCGAAGGTAGCGGCGTAGTCGATGCCGGCCTCGTTCAACTGGGCCTTGATCAGCGCCGCCTTGAGGTCGGGCGAGACGAGCAGGCCGTAGATCGTCGGGCTGGCGATGACGTCGTTCTTCAGCCGTTCCAGTTCGGCGACGCTGCGCGTCGGCTGCAGCGGATCGTAGTAGGACTCGGACGCGAAGCCGCCCTGGTCGTCGAGGAAGACCTTGCGCGCGGTGCGGTGGGTCAGGCTGGAAACCAGGTTGTGGTTGACCCCGGGCAGGTTGTCGACGCCCTGCGTCGCCTCGTGGATCAGGCTCAGGGTGTCGTCGTTGAAGATCGTTCCCTGCTCGACTTCGACCGACATGATGATCATGTTGGCACCGCCGAAATTCTCCTTCAGCCGGTTATAGACCTTGATGTAGGCGTGGTTCTGCGGCAGCAGGTCGGAAAAGTCGGTGAAGATGCGCAGCTTGGGCAGCGCCAGGCCGAACAGGAAAGTGACTGCCAGGATGATCGAGAGGACGATCTTCGGGTTGCGGAAAATCCACTCTTCGCCGACGTGCAGGCGATGCGTGATGGAATGACGGAGTTGGCTGACCATGATGCTTGCTTCCTGTTCTACTTGTTGTTCGCCGTGCTGATCGTGCGCAGCAGGCCGCCCGGGCCGCCGACGACGATCGCCGCCTGACCGGCAATGGAAGCGCCACCGCCGAGGAACATCGGCAGCGGATCGGGATACGGCACGTTGCGCCAGACCTCCCCTTCCAGCCGCGCCACGACACCGCCGTTGCCGACGCCGAACGGCGCGCCGTCATGCATGAACAGGCGGTTGAGCGGCAGTTGCGTGGCGTTCTCCTGCTTCTGCCAGGTCTGCCCACCGTCGCGGGTATGCAGGATCTGGCCGGCGATGCCGCTCACCCAGCCTTCGCCGGCATTGCGGAAGAGCGCGGCGTAGGGGTAGAACTCGCCGGGCAGCGGCGGATTCTTCTGCCAGCTGGCGCCACCGTCGGTCGACACGAGCGACAGGCCGAACTCGCCGAAGGCAACGACGCGCTGCGCGTCGATGAACTGCAGGGCGGTGATCTGGGTATCCTCGCCGAGGTCGGTGACCTGCCAGGTCTTGCCCTGATCGGCGCTGCCGGCGATCGTCGCGTTGGTGCCGGCCACCCACCAGCCGCCCTGCGGGCTGCAGGCGACGGCAATCGGGATACGCGGCTGTTCGAGCCCGACCGACTGCCAGTTGGCGCCGCTCGCGTCGGCATGCCAGAGCTTGCGATAGTGGTCGATGGCGATGAAGGTCTTGTCGCTGCAGACGGCGATGTCGACCAGCGACACATGGCCGAGCGCCTGACGTTCCCAGGTCTTGCCCTGGTCGTGCGAAACCAGCGCCACACCGCTCTGGGTACCGACGACGATGGCGTCACCGTTGCTGGCGATGGCCTGGCTGATGTCGTAACGCTGCACCGGCCGCGCCCGCTCGCTGGCAATGCCGGACATGTCCGGCGCCTGCGTGCACGCGGCCAGCAGGAAACTCGCTGCGATTGCCGAGGTGGTCGGCAATCGTCTTGCGGCAGAAATCCGCCCCATAAAACTTCCTCCTTTGCGGGTCGGTCGCTTACCGACCAACCCAACCCTGACTTGCCTTGTCTCCTGCGGTTGCCGGCAGCATCTGGGCTGCGGCCCCACAAAATCTCGATATTTTTTTACTGACCCTACTATGGCCGAATGGCACCAATACCGTCCAATACCATTTACTGCCTCACTAGATACCTTTCAGGTATTGCCGGAGCCAGGCCGACCCGGCGCTGCCCGGCGCTTCGCCGGGCAGCCCGTTTCATCGTTCAGCTAGCGCCCGAGGTCCTTGGCGGTCTTGCCGCCAATCCCCCACTGCCCTTTCGGCACGTCCTGGATCCACACCCGCGTGTTTTCCAGCGGCGCGCCGAGGGCTTCGGCCATCGCGGCGCTGACCTTCTCGATCAGCAGCTTCTTCTGTTCGTCGGTGCGACCTTCGATCAGGTAAATCTGGGCGAATGGCATGGCTGTCTCCCTTCCGGATCAGGCGAACTTGAGGCTGACGTTACCCAGCGACTGGATGCGTAGGTTGACGTGATCGCCGGCCGCGACCGAGACCGCTTCGGTGACGCCACCGGAGAGGATCATCGTGCCGGCCGGGATTTCCTCGCCGCGCGCACCGAGGTGGTTGGCCAGCATGGCGACCGCCGCTGCCGGGTGGCCGAGCACCGCGGCCCCGGCACCGATCGAGACGACCTGGCCGTTCTTTTCCATCACCACGCCCAGCGTGCGCAGGTCGAGATCGGCCACCGGTACCGCCATGCCGCCCAGCACATAGCGCGACGACGAGCAGTTGTCGGCGATCACGCTCTTCAGGTCGAACTTGAAGTCACGGTAGCGCGAGTCGATGACCTCGATGCCGGCCATCACGAAATCGGTCGCGGCGAGCACCGAGCCGACATGGCAGCCCGGGCCGCTCAGCGCCTTCTTCAATACGAAGACGATTTCCGGCTCGACCTTGGGGTGGATCAGTTCCTTGATCTTCACTTCGCCGCCGTCCGGCACCGTGAAGTAATCGACCAGAAAACCGAAGCACGGCGTGTCGACGCCCATCTGCTTCATCTTGGCGTGCGAGGTCAGGCCGCACTTGAGGCCGACCACCTTGTTGCCGCGCGCCAGCTTGCGGCGCAGGATTTCGTTCTGGATGGCATAGGCGTCGTCCCAGTCCATCTCGGGATGGGCGTCGGTGATCTTGACGACGTCGTGCGCCTGCAGCTCGGCGTTTTCCAGCAGTTCGGCCAGCGCGGCGATGGTGTTCTGGTTCAGTTTCATGCGATCAGTCCCCGTTCTCGTGCCATCGTGATGGCGGTGTCTTCAATCATGTCTTCCTGGCCGCCGACCATGCCGCGCCGCCCCAGTTCGACCAGGATCTCGCGGGCCGGCACGCCGTACTTGGCGGAGGCGCGCTTGGCAAACAGCAGGAAGGAGCCATAGACGCCGGCGTAACCCAGGGTCAGGGCGTCGCGGTCGATGCGGATCGGGAAGTCCATGATCGGCACCACCAGGTCTTCGGCGACGTCGGTGATCTTCGCCACATCGACGCCGGTCTCGATGCCCATCAGGCTGCACACGGCGACCAGCACTTCCATCGGCGTGTTGCCGGCGCCGGCGCCGAGCCCGGCGGCCGCCGCGTCGATGCGGTTGGCGCCGACCTCGATCGCCGCGATGCTGTTGGCGACGCCCATCGCCAGGTTGTGGTGGCCGTGGAAACCGAGTTCGGTTTCCGGCTTCAGCGCCGCGCGCACCGCGCTCAGGCGGGCCTGGACGGTGCCCGGGAGCAGGGGGCCGGCGCAGTCGGTGACGTAGAGGCAGTTGTCGCCGTAGGAGTCCATCAGGTTGGCTTGCTTGCCCA
>JAFIHA010000024.1 GCA_017848965.1 Dechloromonas aromatica (nom. nud.)
GCGTCCTCTGTCTGTGGACTTCCCAGGCAGAAAATCCGCTATGCGTGACCACTGGTCATCGGTGAGCATTCGGCGATCCATGTCTTGTATCCAAAAGACAGGATGTAAACACAATTCCGCAAATGTGAACAGCCCCTAGCAATGGCATTTCTAAAAACTTCTCGAAACTGAGCAAGTACCTGCGTTTCGGAGTCAGGATCAAGTGGCGTGAGCCGGAAATGCCGTTTTCGTTTATGGTGGGCGAGCACACGGTCCACAGATCGTCCGTCGCTATTGCTAAGCATGAATCGCCCTTCGGTTCCCAATTCCGCAGTAGTGCCAAGAAACTCCCTGCCGAGCGCGATACCAAGTTTTCCTGTATAGAACTTGCACTCAGCCGTAAGCAGCACATCTGCCTTCTTTGGATGAACGTGAGTTCTCCGACAAAACTGGGCTTCGGATGCTTCTATGACAGCAATATCACACTCGTGCAAAACACCGGCCAACCCCTCGATGTAAACACCGATATGAGCCTCGTAAGTTAAGCCTTGCGGAAAGCTTAATACAGCATGGGTATAGTCGTGCGCAGGCGCATAGATACGCCCTGGTGAAGTGCGAAATTTCAGAGGGGAAGGGTTTGTGATTCCTGAACATGATTCAAATGTAATTGCGGCTCCTTCGCCTCTTGCTGCACGCACCGCAAGAGTTAATACATAGACCTCAAAAGCGTCGTTGGCTTGTCCTGATGAGGTCACAGGAGCAATACCTGCAAGGGTTGCGTTGTAGGCGTTTTGTAGATCAGCAAGGCTAGTCATGATGAGAGCCTCTCTGAAAATTCTGCAAGGCGTTGCTTGAGGTTCTCAACGCGCCTTTCATCCTCCCGTCCAAGTTCTTGCGCATAAGAGCCCTCTGGGCGTTCCTCATCATCGGGCGCAAGAAACTCAATTGCTGTTGCATTAGCTCCCAGTTCTCTTAGGGCTCTTTCCGTAGCCATCTGCATGGTCGGTAGGGTTACGAACACCTCCTCCAGCGCGAATTTAACTAGCTCTATCTTTTCGTGTTCCTCGTAAGGGCGCGATGTTTCGTACTTCTCTCGCTTTGTCTTTTCACGCGAAGAGAGTCCCATCGATTCTATGAAGTCACGCTGAAAAACCTGCACCCCATCTTTTGCGCTGTGTGCAATTCCTTCGGAGAACGAGGCAATCAGTTGATCAGCAATCCATGCGACGTTTTCATCTGATCTAAATACATCGAGTGCGGCGCGGCTAGTTTCTTCCATGATGAGGTGATGTCATAAGGTGAGAGGAGAACGGCTAACGTAAAGTTAATTTCATATCCGCCACGAATGCCATACGCATGCCGCCCATGCTCGTGAACGTGGCGCAGCGAAAGCCTGATCCGGCAGTAGTTTTTACAGATGCTTCGTTAATTTGCTGCAGTGGATTCATGGCAAACGCGGCGGTCGTTTTTGTGCAGCCGGAAGCGTATCACTTTCGCATTATTCACTGCACATGGAAACCAAAGCGTTGTCATTTTTCACCAAGCATCGCATCTACCGAATACCTCCGCTTGCTCCAATTAGTTGCAAACTTAAACTAACTGTTCTACAGTGCACTCAAGCGCAGGTTTCAGCGCTTGTACCCAAGGAGAACGATCATGGCGAAGCAGCGTATTCATCTGGTCATCATCGATCCGCAGAACGATTTCTGCGATCTGCCGGCGGCCGATTGTCCGGTCATCGGCGGCGTGCAGCAGGTGCCGGCTTTGCCGGTGGCGGGGGCGGATGCGGATTTGTTGCGGGTGGCGGAATTGATCCGGGCCGGCGGTGCCGGTTTGAGCGATATTTCGCTGACGCTCGATGCCCACCAGCGCGTCGATATCGCGCATCCGACCTTCTGGCGGCAGGGCGATGGCAGTGCGGTCGGGGCGTTTACGCAGATTCGCGCGGCCGATGTGCGTGGCGGGCGTTTCCTGCCGCGCCGGACCGAGGCGCTGCCGCGTGTGCTGGCCTATCTGGAGGCACTGGAGGCGGCTGGGCGGTATGTGCACATGGTCTGGCCGGTGCACTGCGAGATCGGTACCTGGGGCCACAGCGTCCATGCCGCCGTGCGCGCCGCCTACAACGCCTGGGAAGAGGCGAATGCCGCCGTGGTGACCAAGGTGTTCAAGGGCAGCAATCCGTGGACCGAGCACTTCAGCGCCATCCAGGCCGAGGTGCCGGATGCCGACGATGCCGATACCCAGTTGAACGCCGGTTTCCTGGCCAGCCTGGCGACGGCCGATGTGGTGTTGTTCACCGGCGAGGCGGGCAGCCACTGCGTGCGGGCCACCGTCGAGCACGTGGTGGAGAACTGGCCGGCCGGCGAACTCGGGCGGCTGGTGCTGCTCACCGACTGCATGAGCGCGGTGGGCGGGTTCGAGGCGCAGTACGCCGAATTTCTTGACGACATGCGGCAGCGGGGCTTGCGCCTGAGTACGGCGCAGGCGGTGTTGCCGGAGTTGTTGGCGAACTGCTGAAAAATTTGTGCCGTTTTCGGCGTTGACCGCAGGATTTTGCTGAAAGCCGCGCCTGCGGCCGCCGGCAACGGCAGGAACAAGGAGAAGGAAGATGAGCACCATGGCACAGCAACCCGTCGTCCGCAGCTTGCTGGAGAACGACCTCTACAAGTTCACCATGTGGCAGGCGCTGCTGCACAGTCATCCCGGCGCCCAGGCCGAGTACGCCTTCGTCTGCCGCAACACGCCGCTGTTCCCGCTGGCCGAGTTGAAGCCGGCGGTGGATGCGGAACTGGACCGGCTCTGTTCGCTGACTTTCGCCGACGACGAGCTGGCTTATCTGCGCAGCCTGCGTTTCATCAAGAGCGATTTCGTCGATTTCCTCACCGTCTTCCGCTTCCAGCGCCGCTTCATCGAAACCCGCGTCAATGGCGACAGGCTGGAGATCGTCGCGCGCGGGCCGCTGGTGCATGTGATGGCCTTCGAGATTTTCGTGCTCTACATCGTCAATGAGCTGTACTTCCGCCGCCTGCCGGTGGATGACAACCTGCTGACGGTGGCGCGCCAGCGCCTGCGCGAGAAGATCGACTTCATCCGCGGCTTGAGCGACGAGCTGTGCTCGGCCGACGAGCCTTTCGTCTTCTTCGATTTCGGCCTGCGCCGCCGCTATTCCGGCGCCTGGCATGAGGAAGTGGTGCGCACGCTGGCGGCCGAATTGCCGGTCAATTTCCGCGGCACCTCGAACGTGCTCTTCGCCAAGGACATGGGCCTGACCCCGATCGGCACCATGGCGCACGAATACCTGCAGGCCTACCAGTCCTTCGGCTTCCGCCTGCGCGATTTCCAGAAGGCGGCGCTCGAAGGCTGGGTGCAGGAATTCCGCGGCGACCTCGGCGTGGCGCTGACCGACGTGGTCGGCATGGACGCCTTCCTCGGCGACTTCGACCTCTACTTCGCCAAGCTTTTCGACGGCCTCCGGCACGATTCCGGCGACCCGGTCGAGTGGGCGGAAAAGGCGCTGGCGCACTACCGCAAGCTGCATATCGACCAGCGCAGCAAGCGCCTGGTCTTCTCCGACGGCCTGGATTTGCCGCGTGCCGTCGAGCTGTTCCGGCGCTATCGCGGCCGCGTCATGACTTCCTACGGCATCGGCACCAACCTGTCCAACGACACGCCCTTTGCCGCGCTCAACGTGGTCATGAAGATCGTCGCCTGCAACGGCCAGCCGGTGGCCAAGCTCTCGGATTCGCCGGGCAAGACGCTGTGCGACGACCAGACCTTCCTGGCCTACCTGCGCCAGGTGTTCGGACGAAAGGACGGTGGATCATGAGCGCGCTGCGTCTGTCGCTGGCCCAGATCAACCCGACCGTCGGCGACATCGCCGGCAATGTCGCGCTGATGAGTGCCGCCGCGCAAAATGCTGCGGTCGACGGCGCCAGCATGGTGATTTTTCCGGAGCTGTCGCTGACCGGCTACTGGCCGGGCGACCTGCTCGATGAAGCGGATTTCCTCGCCCGCGTCGATGGCGGCCTGGCGCAACTCGCCGCCGCCAGCCGCGCCACGCCCGGCCTGTGCTGGGTGGTCGGCGCGCCGACCCGGCGCGAGGGGCCGGGCAAGCGCCTGCACAACAGCCTGCTGGTGCTGCGCGATGGTGAGGTGGTGCTGAGCTACGCCAAGCAGTTGCTGCCGACCTACAACGTCTTCGACGAATCGCGCCACTTCGCGCCGGGACCGGATGTCGCCCGTGTGCTGCGCGTCGGCGGCGCCCAGGTCGGCTTCCTGATCTGCGAGGATGGCTGGAACGACGACGGCGCCGATTACGCGGTCAATCCCTTCCGCCGCCTGGCCGACGCGGCGCCCGACCTGGTCGTGTCGATCAACGCCAGTCCGTCCAACATCGGCAAGCGCGAGCAGCGGCACGCGCTGTTCGCCGCCGCCAGCCGTCGTCACAAGCTGCCGCTGGTCTATGTGAACCAGATCGGCGGTCATGACCAGCTGGTCTACGACGGCGCCTCTTTCGCGGTGACGCCGGACGAGGGCGTGGTCTTCGAGGCGCCGCGTTTCGTCGAGGCGCAAGTCACGCTGCAATGGGACGGCGCCGCCTTCCGCGCCGGCGACGGCGCGCCGCTGGCGCCGGTGGCGGCGGCCGGGTTGCCGGTAATGGAGTTCTACCGCCGGCAGATCGTCCTCGGCCTGCGCGACTACGCCCGCCGCTGCGGCTTCAAGCAGGTGGTGGTCGGCTCCTCCGGCGGCATCGATTCGGCGCTGACTCTGGCGCTCGCCGCCGAGGCGCTGGGGCCGGAAAACGTCGTCGCGGTGACGCTGCCCTCGCGCTTTTCCAGCAGCGGCAGCGTTGATGACTCGGTGACGCTGTGCGCCAACCTCGGCATCAAGCTGTACACGCACCCGATCAAGGCGCTGGTCGGCCAGTACGAGGCTGATTTCGCCGCCGCCTTCGGCGAGCCGCTGCACGGCCTGGCGCTGGAAAACCTGCAGGCGCGCGTGCGCGGCACCGTGCTCATGGCTTACTCCAACCGCTACGGCCACCTGCTGCTGACCACCGGCAACAAGAGCGAGATCTCGGTCGGCTACTGCACCCTCTACGGCGACACCAACGGCGGCCTCGGCCTGATCGGCGACCTCTACAAGACCGAGGTCTTCGAACTGTGCCGCCACCTCAACGCCGAAGCCGGGCGCGAGCTGATCCCGACCGCCATCATCGACAAGGAACCGTCGGCCGAGCTGGCGCCCGACCAGCGCGACAGCGACAGCCTGCCGCCTTACCCGGTGCTCGACACCATCCTGAAAGTGCTGATCGAGGGCGAGCGCCTGGGCGCCGACGAGCGCGCCGCCGTGCAGGCCGACTACGCCACGCTCGCTGCCGGCCCCGACGGCCCGGCGCTGATCGCCCGCGTCCGCCGCCTGATCGCCCGCAACGAGTATAAGCGCCGCCAGGCCCCGCCCATCCTCCGCCTGCGCGGCCGCGCCTTCGGTAGCGGGCGGCAGATGCCGATTGCCGCCAAATACGATTGAGGAAACGCGCATGAACAGTAAAGAGAAATTCGACATCGCCGTCGTCATCGGCCGCTTCCAGCCCTTCCACAACGGCCACGCGGCGTTGCTGGCGCAGGCGCTGGGCTGTGCGGACAAAGTCATCGTCCTGCTCGGTTCGGCGCACGCCGCGCGCAGCGCCAAGAACCCGTTCAGCTGGGAAGAGCGGGCGAGCATGATCGCGCTGACGCTGGACGAGGCGACGAAAGCGCGCGTCAGCTTCCTGCCGCTGCGCGACTACTACGACGAGCGCCGCTGGCGCACGGCGGCGCAGGCCGCGGTGCAGGCGCAGGCGGCGCCGGGGGCGCGCATCGCGCTGATCGGCCACGCCAAGGACGCAACCAGCGAATACCTGCACGGCTTCCCCGGCTGGACGCTGCTGCCGGCGCCGGCCTACGGCGCGATCAACGCCACCAGCCTGCGCCGCATCCTGTTCGAGGGCGAGGACCGCGCCGCGACGCAGGCGCTGCTCGCCGGCCAGGCGCCGGCCGCCGTCGTCCATTACCTGCTGGGCTGGCTGAACCTGCCGTTCGTTGGCGGCCTGCGCGAGGAACATGCGCGCGTCGAAGCGGGCAAGAAAACCTGGGGCACCGGGCCCTTCATCACCGTCGACGCGGTGGTCACCGCCGCTGGCCATGTGCTCCTGATCGAACGCGGCCAGCCGCCCGGCAAGGGCCAATGGGCGTTGCCCGGCGGCTTCCTGGAGCCGCGCGAGCGGGTTTTGCAGGGGGCGATGCGCGAACTGCAGGAAGAAACCGGCTTCGCGCTGTTGCCGGCGACGCTCGAAAGCCTGCTGCGCGGCACGGCGGTTTTCGACCACCCCGACCGCAGCCAGCGCGGCCGCACCATCACCCACGCCCACTGGTTCGACCTCGGCGACAGCCGGCTACCGGCAGTCGCCGGCGCCGACGACGCGGCAGCGGCAAAATGGGTGCCGATCGGCGAACTGGCGGCAATGGAAGGCGCGTTGTTCGAGGACCACTTCATGATCCTCGATCACTTCCTGAAGCTGTTGCCGGCGGCCTGAGACGGCTCCGCTCAGCCGCCGAGTTCGGCGCGAAGCGCGGCGAACTGGGCGCGCAGTTCGGCGACTTCGTTTTCCAATGCGCTGACGCGGCTTTTCAGTTCGTCGATTTCCTGATTGTCGACGCGTCCGCCGCTTGCCGGCGCTGCTTCCACGGTCGGCTGGCCGCTCAGCAGATGGCTCCAGCGGTTTTCGCGCGATCCGGGCAGGCGGGGCAGTTCGACGACCAGCCCCTTGCCGGCGAGTTCTTCGAGGAAGGCTTCGACCGCCGAGATGTCGGCGAAGCGGTGCAGGCGCTCGCAGTTCAGGCGCAATTCGCCAGCGGTCTGCGGGCCGCGCAGCATCAGCACGGTGAGCAGCGCTGAGGCCTGGGTCGGCACGGCGAGCACTTTCTCCAGCCGATGTTCGAAGCGGACGACGCGACTGCCGCTGACTTCGACAGCCAGGCCGGCGTCCTTGAGCCCGTCGAGCGCCTGCAGGATTTCCGCCTCGGCCAGTTCGAGCACCGGTTGGCGGCTGGTCTTCTGGTTGCAGCCGGCGGCCAGCGCGTTGAGCGACAGCGGGTAGGTGTCGGGCACGGTGCGCTGCTTTTCGACCAGCGTGCCGAGGACGCGGGTTTCGGCCAGGGAGAGGTGGGGCAGGGTATCGGTCATGTTCGCTTCAGCCGTGGGCGGGAGAGTCGGGAATGGCCGGCAGCAGCGCGCAGGCGGCCGCCGGTTTGACGATGCGGAAGGCCAGCTTGGTGCGGCCGGTCAGCTTGAGCAGCGCCTTGTCCTTGCTGACCAGGATGTCGGCGCCGGCGCGGGCGGCGAGTTCGAGGAATTTCTGGTCGTCGCGGTCCTTGCAGCGCGGCAGCGGCGGCGCCTCGCCTTCGGGAATGCAGCTGACCAGCGCGCGGTAGCGGGCGTAGCGCTCGGCAATCATCTCCGGCGTCAGCTTCAGTTGCGGGTAGGTCAGCACGCGCTGCAGTTCGTCGAGCGTGCGTTCGTCGACCAGGCATTCGATCTGCCCGGCTTCCAGCGCGGCCATGATCGGCACCGCCTCGACATTGGCCCAGTGGTAGAGATCGAGGACGACGTTGGTGTCGAGGACGAAGCGCAGCATGGGCGGGATTATAAGGTGGCTTCAGGCGCGGAATTCACCGCCGTAGCGAAAGGTCTCGCCGAATAGCGGGTGGCTGATGCGGAAATCCATGACGAAATGCTCGTCGTCGACGGCTTGTTCGACGATCTCGGTATGACCGAGCAGCAGCCATTCCGGCAGCGGCAGGTACAGGGCGCCGAGCTTCAGTTCGAAATGCCGGCCACAGTAGCGCAGGCAGCCGTTTTCGAGCGACACCGCCATGCACAGGCCGAGGAAGGGATTGACGTATTCGACCAGGCGGTTGCCGCCCGCGTAGCGCCAGTGGCTTTTGAAGGCGATGAGCTGGCCGTCGGCGAAGCGGATGTCGCGGTGCCAGCGTTGGGTCAGGCCGTCGGCGTTCATCTGCTTGGCGACCGTGGTCGGCACGCGCTTGCCGCGCCGATGGATGAGCGCGCCGATCCGGTGCAGACCGCTGAGCAGCGGCTGCATCCAGCGCGGGTAGGCGATGTCGAGGGTGCCGACGGTGCTATGTCCGGCGCGCTGGTAATGGCGGCGCAGCGGCGCCGGCAGGGCTTCCCAATCGGTGCCGAGGGCTTGCTGCATGAGCGAAGGCTGGTGCATGGCGATCTCCTTGTCGGTGGAATTCAGAAAGCGGGCTTGAGGACCATCAGGAAGAAAATGGCGAGCATGGCGAGGAAAGCCGGGTAGCCGAGGCGTTCCCAGAGCCGGGCGTAGCGCCAGTAGCGCGGCGGCAGTTGCTCGTTGGCGGCCGCGGCGGCTTCGGCCATGTCGGCCATGCGCAGTTGCAGCCAGACCACCGGCAGCCAGCACAGGCCGGCGATGACGTAGAGCACCAGCGTGACGACGAACCACGGCGTCGTCCATTCGTAGCCGCCGAGGTGGGCGAGCCAGAGGCCGGAAAGCGGCTGGAAGAGCACGGTCGGCGTGGTGAACCACCAGTCGGCGCGCACCACCAGGCGGGCGGTGGTGGCGATGGCGGCGACCGGGCCGCGGCGGTTGGTGAAGTACAGGTAGAAAGCCGAACCGAAGCCGGTGCCGACGAGCAGCACGGACGACAGGATGTGCAGGGCTTTGAGAACGAAATAGGTGGTCATGGTCTTTCCTCCTCGGCGTAAAGCAGGATGAGCACGGCCAGGATAGTCAGGTTCTTGCTGAGCGGGCCGTAGGGATGGATCAGGAATTCCGGCAGGCAGACGGCGATCACCGCCGAATAGCCGACGATCAGCGCCATCTGCGCCAGCCACAGGCGGCGGCCGGGGGCGAGCAGCGTGGCGAGGCCGAAGGCGGCATCGAGCAGCGCGGCGCCGATCAGCGCGACTAGGGCCGGCGTGCCATTCAGGCCGGTGCGGGCGAGCAGCGCCAGGCTGTCGGGGATTGGATAAGCGAACAGGCTGACCCAGGCGGTGATCAGCCAGACGGCGGCGAGCGCCACGCGTAGCAGCGGGGCGCGCCAGGCGGCCAGGGCTTGCTGGCGCAGGCAGGGGGCCTCGCTGGGCGTGATGAATTGGGCCGGGCGGCGGGCTTCGGGCGGGTGGGGCGTGCCGACGCAGGCATCGGCGCTTTGCAGCATGCGCCAGGTTTGCGTGTCGAGCAGGCCGCCGGGCAGGTGTTCGCCGACGCGGGCGGCGATGGCCATCAGCCAGCCTGGCAGCGGCAGGACCGGCGCGGGCGCAAAACCCAGGCTGTGGCGGTAGGTGGCGATCAGTTCGCGCAGTGTCAGCGCCTCGCCGCCGCGCAACTCAAGGCACTGGCCGGCTGGCGTCGCCGGGTCGAGCAGGCGGCGGATTTCGCCGCACTGGTCGTCGATGTGGATGCAGTGCACTTTCTGGTGGCCGCCCAGTGGCAGCGGCGTCAGCGGCAGGCTGGCGAGCAGGCGGAAGGCGCGGGCCGAGGCGCCGGCTTCACCATGGACCAGCGCCGGGCGGACGATCTGCCAATCCAGCGGCAGGCCGCGCAGGAAATCGTCGGCGGCGCGCTTGCTGGCGAGGAAAGGCGCTGTGCCACGGTCCGCGCCCTGCGCCGAAACCTGCACGATGCGGCGTACGCCGGCGGCGACGCAGGCGCTGAAGAAAGCCTGCGGTCCACGCGTGTGCAGGGCCGAAAAAGTCTGCTCGCCCCGTTCGCGCAGGATGCCGACGGCGTTGATGGCGGCGTCGCAGCCGCGCAAAGCCTGCTGCCAGGCGGCCGGGTCGGGACGGCTGAAGTCGATGGCGACCTCGTCGGCAGCTTGCGGCCGGCGCACGCCGCGCAGCACCTGGTGGCCGGCGGCGCTCAGCGTCCGGCCCAGCGCGCTGCCGATGAAGCCGCTGGCGCCGGCGATCAGGATGCGCATGGCGTCGTCTCCTGGCCGGTGCCGGGCTGGCGTTGCGGCAAGGCGGCTGGCGGCGGTATGTGCTTCCAGATGCGACGCGAGAGCAGGCCGACGGCGGCCAGCACGCCGATCAGGCTGAGGCGGAAGGCGTCGCGCAAGGCCAGCGCCGGGTCGCTGAAGACGGGATTGGCGGCGAAGAAGAGGACGAGCAGCAGCGGCAGCCCGAGCAACAGAATCGCGCTCGTCCGCCACCAGAAATCGGCACGTCCGGCGGTGCCGCACAGGTCGGTCAGGATGCCGGTGAGCGCGGCTTTCAGGTAGTAGGCAGCGAGGCCGCCGGCGAGCAGGGCGATGGTCACTTGCAGCAGGAAGATCAGGGTCGAGTCCATGGTGTTTTCTCGCTTACGAATATTTCTGTAAAAACAGAAATTAATGTTTCAAAAAAATGGGCCGGAACGGCCCATGCCGGGTGAAAGCTGTTTATTCGCTGCTGCTGCCCTTGCGGAAGGTCTGGCTCAATTTGGCGCCGATGCCGAGCATCTTCATCAGCGTTTCCGGCTTCAGGCGCAGCATTTCGTCGGACCAGGTGGTGAGGATCTGGATGAACTCCAGCGTCTCGCGGATGCGCTGCTGGGCGCCTTCATCCTCGGCGGCCAGGTCCGGGTTGCTGAGAAAACCGTTGAGGACGGCTATGGTCGGGTCGATCTCGCGCTGGCGGCGGCCTTCGACGATCAGCTTGAACAGTTCCCAGACGTCGGTCGAGGTCTCGAAATGGTCGCGCCGGTCGCCCTTCAGATGCACCGTGCGCACGAGCTTCCACGATTGCAGCTCCTTGATGCTGGTGCTGACATTGGAGCGGGCGACGCCCAGCGTGCTGGCGATTTCCTCGGCTTCCATCGGCCGCCCGGCCAGATAGAGTAGGGCATGAATCTGCGCGACGGTACGGTTGACGCCCCAGCGCGAGCCCATTTCGCCCCAGTGGAGGATGAATCTTTCGGAGATAGGTTTGAGTTCCATGGCCGCAATGTAGTTGCGTCTGTAATTTCTGTCAACACAGAAATAACCTGCGTCAGCCGGGGCGCTCAGGCGGCCTTCGGCGTCAGCGCCTGCATCCGTCCCTCGAATTCCTTGCGCAGTTCGCGCCGCACCTGCGCCGCCTGGTAGCGGCGGATTTCTTCCGGCGTGGTCGGCGTCAGCGGCGGGATCGGCGTCGGCTTGCCGTCGGCGTCGACGGCAACCATGGTGAAGAAACAGGAGTTGGCGTGGCGGATGACCTTGGCGCGGATGTCTTCGGTCAGCACCTTGATGCCGATTTCCATCGAGGTGTTGCCGGTGTAATTGACCGAGGCGAGAAAAGTGACCAGTTCGCCGACGTGGATGGCCTGGCGGAACATCACCTGGTCGACCGACAGCGTGACGACGTATTCGCTGGCGTAGCGCGCGGCGCAGGCGTAGGCGACCTGGTCGAGCAGCTTGAGGATGGTGCCGCCGTGGACGTTGCCGGAGAAGTTGGCCATGTCCGGCGTCATCAGGACGGTCATTGCGAGTTGGTGCTGGGGAAGGTGCATGGCGGAGGATTCAAGTCGGAAAATAAAAAAAGGGCAGGATTGCCATCCTGCCCTGCGTGCGTTAGCGCTTTGGCGCCTCAGTCTTCGAGCAGGCTGCGCAGCATCCAGGCGGTCTTTTCATGGACTTCCAGGCGCTGGGTGAGCAGGTCGGCGGTCGGCTGGTCGTCGGCTTCGGCGACCACCGGAAACAGCTTGCGCGCGGTGCGGGCGGTGGCTTCCTGGGCGGCGACCAGGTGGCGGACCATGTCGTCGGCGCTCGGCACGCCTTCGACTTCCTTGATCGAGGCGAGCTTGACGAATTCCTTGTAGGTGCCCGGCGCCGGGAAACCCAAGGCGCGGATGCGCTCGGCGATCAGGTCGAGGGCGTTCCACTGCTCGGTGTATTGGCCCATGAACATCAGGTGCAGGCTGTTGAACTGCGGGCCTTTGACGTTCCAGTGGAAGTTGTGCGTCATCAGGTACAGCGTGTAGCTGTCGGCGAGCAGGCCGGACAGGCCTTCGACGATCTTCTTGCGGTCGGCGTCGGAAATGCCGATGTCGATGCTCGGGGATTTGGCTTTCTTGTTTGCCATGGACGGTTCTCCTTCGTGAAAACATCGGGTTGGGCGCATTGCTGCGCGACCTGACCGGGAGCGGCGCTGGCTTACCTCGGCGGGCCGTTTCCGGGCGAATCCTGCGTTGGCGGCAGGGGCTTACGTCGTTGGCAAATATAGCGCATATCAGCTTCGCCAGGCCAATCAATCGGGACTATGGGAGGGTTGGCGCCTGCCTATCACCCCAGCACGCTGACGACGATCTCGCGCTGGTGGGCCTGGGCGCGGTGTTCCCAGAGGTAGATGCCTTGCAGTCTGCCGAGCAGCAGGCGGCCGTTGGCGCAGGGGATGTTGAGCGAGACGCCGGTGAGCACGCTGCGGGCCAGCGAGGCCATGTCGTCCTCGCCTTCGGTGTCGCGCCGATAGGCCGGATCGCCGTCGGGGGCCCAGCGTCTGGCGAGGGTTTCCAGGTCGCCGCGAATGTCGGCGTCGGCTTTTTCGGTGATGGTCAGCGAGCAGGACGTGTGACGTACGAAAACATTGACCAGACCGCTGGGGACGCCTGATGTGGCGACGATATGCGCAATTTCGCTGGTGATTTCCGTCATCATGCGCGGCAGCGTTTCAACAAGAATGCTTTTCTGATGTTTCATCGCCAAGTCTCACGCGGCAGGTGTAATTGCAGGAATTGCAGTCGGGTCCGTAAACGGCTGTCTGGCATTATCGCGGCTCGCACGGTCTTGCGCAATCCGCGATAATGCGCGCCATTTCAAGTATTTGCCGAAAGGTTGCGGATGTCACGAATCGCTCTCGCCCCGATGGAAGGCCTCGCCGATCCGCTGATGCGCGACGTGCTGACGGCGGTCGGTGGCTATGACTGGGGCATCTGCGAGTTCGTCCGGGTGACCGAGAGCGTTCTGCCCAACCGGACCTTCCTGCGCACCTGTCCGGAGCTGAAGAACGGCAGCCGGACGCCGGCCGGGACGCCGATGCGGGTCCAGTTGCTCGGTTCCGACCCGCATTTCATGGCCGGCAACGCGCGGCGACTGGTGAAACACAATCCGGCCGGCATCGACATCAACTTCGGCTGTCCGGCGCCGACGGTGTTCCGCCATCGCGGCGGTTCGGCGCTGCTCGGCGAGCCGCAACTGCTGCACGACATCGTTGCTGCGGTGCGTGCCGAGGTGCCGGCGGCCATTCCCTTCACCGCCAAGATGCGGCTCGGCATCGACGACACCTGCCTGGCAGTCGATTGCGCGCAGGCGATCGAGGCCGGCGGCGCCGACGCGCTGATCGTGCACGGCCGGACCAAGGCCGACGGCTACCGGCCGCCGGCGCGCTGGGCGCAGATCGACCGGGTGCGGGCGGCGATCGACATCCCGGTGATCGCCAACGGCGAGGTGTGGACCGTCGACGACTGGCGACGCATCCGCGAGGAGAGCGGCTGCGCCGACGTCATGATCGGTCGCGGCGCGCTGGCCGACCCCTTCCTCGCCCGGCGCATCCGTGGCGAGGTGCTGGGCGGCTGGGGCGAACTGCGGCCATGGCTGGAAATGTTCTGGCGCGGCGTGCGCGTCCGCGTGCTGCCGGTACATGCCGGCGGCCGCCTGAAGCAGTGGCTGATGTTGCTGCGCCGCAACTATCCCGAGGCCGAGGCGCTCTACCAGCAACTGCGTCCGGTCAAGGCGGCCGAGGAGATCGACCGCCTGCTGCTCGCCGCCGGCATCCTCGGCGAACTGCCGCTGGCCGCCTGAGACCATGGACGGCAACTCACGCTTCATCGCCAGCGCCCAGGATGGCCCGCACGCCGACCTGGAGATGCTGCTGCGCCGTCACCTGGCGCAGCCTTTCCGCAAGCCGTTGCTCGACTACAACCGCGCCGCCTGCGGCCGGGCGCTCGCCGCGCACGCCGCCTGGAAACCGGATTCGCCGCTGATCCTCGATGCCGGCTGCGGTGTCGGCTGGAGCACGCTGCGCCTGGCGGCCGAATTCCCGGACCATTTCGTGATCGGCGTCGACCAGTCGAGCGACCGTCTGGAACGCGGCAAACCCTTGCCGCTGCCGGCCAATGCGCTGCTGCTGCGGGCCGATCTGGTCGATTTCTGGCGCCTGCTCGCCGAGCGCGGCGTCCGCCTGGCGCGCCATTACAATCTCTACCCGAACCCCTGGCCGAAAATCGGCCACCTTGCCCGGCGCTGGCACGGCCACGCCGTCTTCCCGGTCTGGCGCGAGCTGGGCGGCATCGTCGAATGCCGCAGCAACTGGCGCATCTACATCGAGGAAATGGCGCTGGCGCTGGGCTGGCTGGGCGCTTGCGCGGTGGCGGCCGAGCCCTATGTAACGGACGATCCCTTGACGCCGTTCGAGAAGAAGTACCTCGCTTCCGGCCACGAGCTATGGCGCTGCCGGGCGGATCTGGGATGAGCGTCTGCCAGACCTGCGGCGCCTGCTGCGCCAGCCTGCGCGTCGATTTCCATCCCGCCGAACTGGCCGGCGGCGCCTACGCCTGGGCGGACGGCGTGCCCTTGGCGATGACGCTGCCGGTGACGGCGAAGATCGTTCGCATGCGCGGCACAGACGCGGCGCCGCCGCGCTGCGTCGCGCTGGAGGGCGAAATCGGGGGCGCGGTGCGCTGCACGATTTACGATGCGCGACCGTCGCCCTGCCGCGAATTCGATGTCGAACACGCGGCTTGCGCCCGGGCGAGGCGTCAGTGCGGGTTGCCGCCGCTGTTGGCTTAAACCCGGAAGCGGCGCACGTTTTCCTTGAGCCGGCGGGAGAGATTGACCAGGGTTTCGGCGCGCTGGCTGGATTCGCTCGCGGCGGCGTGGGTCTGGTCGATGCCCAGGGCAATCAGTTCCACCCGCTGCGCGATGTCGGTACTGGCCGACGACTGCTCGCGCAGCGATGCGGCAATGGCGTCGATCGCCTGGCTGACCCGGGCCGACGATTGGTCCATGTTGGCGACGGTCTGACGGACTTCCTCGGTGCGGCCGGCGCTCGACAGCGCGAGATCCTTGGCCTGGGTCATCGTGGCGAAAGCCTTGTCGGTACTTTGCCGGACGCCGTTGACGATGTCGGATATCTCCTGGGTCGATTTGGTCGTCGATTCCGCCAGCTTGCGCACCTCGTCGGCAACGACGGCGAAGCCACGGCCCTGTTCGCCGGCGCGGGCGGCTTCGATGGCGGCATTGAGGGCAAGCAGGTTGGTCTGGTCGGCAATGTCGCGGATCGTCTTGACGATGCCGGTGATCGCCGCCACCTTGGCGGAAAGCTCGTCCATGGTGGCTGCCGCGTCGGACATTCCGGTCGCCACCCGCTGGATGATTCCGGTGGCATCGGAGACCACGCCCAGACTCTCGTGGGCATGGTTTTCGGACTCTCCGGAGAGGCGCCCGGCTTCGCCGGCGTTATCCGACATGACGCCGATGCTGACGGTGAATTCCTCGACGGCGGCGGCAATGGCTGCCGTTGCGTTGCTTTGCTCTTCGGCTGTTTTGTCCAGTTGCGCCGCTTCGGTGAGCATCGCTTCGCTTTCCTTGACCACGGAATCGGCGCTATGGACGGTTTCGGCGATCAGTTGGCGGATCTGTCCCTGCATGCGCTGCATGGCAGCGACGACGCTGCTCTCGTCGCCGGGGATCAGGGTCAGGGATTCGCTCAGGTCGCCCTGGGCGATCCGTTGCAGGGCGACGGCGGCAAGCGCGGGTTCGCCGCCGATCTGCCGATAGATGCTGCGGCCGACCAGGACGATGATGCTGGCCACCAGCAGCAGGCTGAGCGAGCCGATGATGATCGACAGCTTGCTCAACCAGTCGAGGCCATCGATCAATTCAGCGCGCTCGGTTGCTGCAGCCGTCTCGGCGAGCTTGCCGATTTCCAGCAGGTCGTCGCGCACCTGACGCCAGGCCGGGGTTTCCTGGCTCACCAGCAGTGCCTTGGCAGCCTCGCCGTTGCCCGCCCGGACCAGATCGATGACTTCCTTCTGCAAAGGTTGCCAGCGCTCGAGATTGGCTTTCAGGCGCGGGGCGATATCGTGGGTGGCGGCGTCGTTGGCCAGGGCTGGCAGCAGTTTTTCGGTTTTCTGCAGGAAAACCGCATGCGCCTTGTCAAAGTTGTCGTAGGCCGTCTGTTTGCCGGGGTCGAGCAGGATGTTGCGGATGGCCTGGCCTTTCTGCAAGCCGTTGGCGTAAGCCAGCGTCGCCATGTGACGAACGGCGATCCGTTCATCGACGAAGGAAGTGAACAGGACTTCGCTACGCCCGGTGAAAATGAGCGAAGAGACGGCGAGCAGCAGCATGCCCAGCGCGGCGACGATGCCCAGCAGCCAGAGACGAGCCCTGAGCGAAAGATGGTTCAGCATGTTTCCTCCTGATGCAATGGCTGGAGGATACCACTGACGACATGGTAATCCAGGCGACAGCCATGGCCGAATGTTGGCCGATCAGGAAAGGCGGTGCTCGTGTCTTTCGTCAGCGATGGCCAGCCAGCGGTAGAGCGTCGCGAACAGGCGTTCCGGGTCGACCGGCTTGGTGATGTGGTCGTCCATGCCGGCGTCGAGGCAGCGCTGGCGGTCCTCGCTGAAGGCATTGGCGGTCAGCGCGATGATCGGCAGTTCGCTGCCGCCGGGCTGGGCGCGGATCGCCTGGCTGGCGGCAACGCCGTCGATGCCGGGCATCTGGATGTCCATCAGGATCAGCGCGTAGTCGGTGCTGCCGGCCATGGCGACCGCCGTTTCGCCATTGTTCGCGGTATCCACCAGCAGCCCGGCGTCGCCCAGCAGTTCGCGAAAGACCTCGCGGTTCACCGGTTCGTCCTCGGCAAGCAGGATGCGTTTGCCGGCAAACCGGCGCTCCAGGGCTGCGATGGCGTCCAGCGTGCTGTTGCGCGGCAGCGGCAGGAGCGCATCGCTGCCGCCCAGCCGGGCTTCGAACCAGAAGCGGCTGCCACGGCCGGGCTGGCTGTCGAGGCCGATGCGGCCGTCCATCATCTCCACCAGCCGCTTGCAGATCGCCAGCCCGAGGCCGGAGCCGCCGTAGCGGCGGGTCATCGAACCGTCGGCCTGGACGAAGGGTTCGAACAGACGGCGCTGGATTTCCGGCGTGACGCCGATCCCGGTATCTTCGACCGAACAGTGCAGGACGAAATGCGGGGCCTCGCCGCTCAGCGCGAGGTGGACGGTGACGCCGCCGCAGTCGGTGAACTTGATCGCGTTGATGCACAGGTTGAGCAGCACCTGCTTAAGCCGGTGCGGGTCGCCGCTGACCTGGGTGCGGGCGAGCGTTTCCGGTACTTCGAAAACCAGGTAGAGGCCCTTTTCGGCGGCCAGGTGTTCGAGCAGGCGCTGCACCGGGGCGACGATCTCGTTCAACTGGAAGGGAATGTGCTCCAGCGTCAGGCGGTCGGCCTCGATGCGTGACAGGTCGAGGATGTCGTTGATCACCGCCAGCAGGTGGCGGGCGGCGTCGGCGACCTTGCCCAACTGGTCCTTCTGCTTGGCGTCGCTGGCACGGCGCAGCGCCAGGTCGGTCATGCCGAGGATGGCGTTCATCGGCGTCCGCAGCTCGTGGCTCATCGTCGCCAGGAAGGTGCTCTTCGCCCGGCTCGCCGCTTCCGCCGCTTCCTTGGCGATCGACAGCGCCACCGTGCGCTCTTCGACGCGTTGTTCCAGTTCGGCCTGGTGGCGGGCGAGCGCCGCTTCGTTGCGGCGCCGTTCGGAAATGTCGCGGGTGATGCCGAGGATGCGCGTCGGCTGGCCGTTGTCGTCGAGCAGCACGGTGGTGACGACTTCGGTCGGGACGATGCTGCCGTCCCGGTGCGGCTGGTCGACTTCCATCGTTCGTGCATACGGGCCGGGAGCACCGGCGGCGACGGCGGCCATCGTTTCGCGCAGGGCCTGCTCGACGCGCGCCGCCGATTCCGGGGTCAGCGCGGCGCTCATCGGTTGCGCCATGATTTCCTCGGCGCTCCAGCCGCGCAGGCGTTCGACCGAGGGGCTGATGTAGCTGAAGCGCAGGCTCGGCAGTTCGAGCAGCCAGATGACGTCGTTGGCATTTTCCGAGATCAGCCGGTAACGGCTTTCGGCGAGCCGCAGCGCTTCGTCGGAGCGGCTGCGTTCAACCGCCAGTTCGGCCAGTTGCGCGTAGCCTTCGATCAGCGCGATGTCGCGCTGGTCGGGCGTGGCGGGCTGGCGGTGGTAAAGCGCGAAGGTGCCGCGGACCTTGCCGTCGCGCCCGTGGAAAGGTTGCGACCAGCAGGCGCGCAGCCCGGCGCGCGCCGCCAGCGGGCGGTAGTCGGCCCAGTAGGGGTGGCGCTCGATGTCGTCGACGATCACCCGTTCGTCGCGCCAGGCGGCGGTGCCGCAGGAGCCGACAGCGTCGCCGATGGCGACGCCGTCGATCGCCTGGTTGTAGAAATCGGGCAGGCTGGGTGCCGAGCCGTGGCGCAGATGGCTGCCGTCGGCGTCGAGCAGGAGGATCGAGCAGAGCACGCCTGGGCGCTGTGCCTCGACCTCGCGGGTCAGGCTGTCGAGCACTTCGCCGAGCGGCGCGCCATGGTTGAGCTGTTGCAGCACCCGGTTCTGCAATGCCAGTTCCTGGCTGCGTTCGGCTAGCTGGCGCTGGCTCTGGCGTAGCCGCCGATTGAGCCGACGCATGTTGAGGGCGATGGCGGAGAGGGCGGCGACCGCGAGCAGGGCGGCGATCAGCGGTAGCAGCAGGCGCTTCCAGGCATCGCTCGACTCGTCGGCGGGCAGGAAACCGGTGAGCGGAAAGTCAGCCGGCAGCATGCCGAGTCCGGCGTAGGTGTCGGCAATGTGGCGCCAGCGGCCGGGATTCATGTAGCCGACCGGCACCAGATCGGCGCGTACCAGCGGCGCCGTCCGCGCCGCTTCGAATTCGAGGTGTTCGCGGCTCAGGCGCTCGGGGTAGCGTTCGCGGATCAGGGCGATGATCTCGTCCGGATGGGCCATCGCGTACTGCCAGCCGCGCAGGCTGGCCTGCAGGAAGGCGCGTGCCCGTTCCGGTTGTTCGCGCAGTTCGCGCTCGCTGGTGAACAGCACGTCGCCGTAGAAGTCGATGCCGGCCGAGCGCGGTGTCAGCAGCAGGTAGGGGAAATTGCGCTGCTGCAGCAGGAAGGGTTCGAAGGTCTGGTAGGCCGACATGGCGTCGGTGTGGCCTTCGATCAGGTCTTCGACATTGAAGCTGTGCTTGAGGCGGTGCAGCTTGTCCGGTCCGAGACCTTCGTATTTCAGGTAAGCGGCAAGTTCGTCGGATTGACCTTCGAGCATCAGCCGCTTGCCGGCCAGGTCGTGGATGCTCTGCAGATTGCTGCCGCGGCGGGCGATGATCGCCACCGGCGAATGCTGGAAGATGGCGGCCAGCGCCACCACCGGCTTGCCGGCGTGGCGTTCGAGGATCAGGTTGCTGCCGCCGACGCCGAACTGCGCTTCGCCGCTCATGACCCGGCCGACGACGTCGGTTTCCGGCGCCGCTTCGTCAATGCGGACTTCGATGCCGGCGTCGCGGTAATAGCCCTTGGCGTCCGCCGCGTAATAGCCGGCGAACTGGAAGGCGTGCGTCCATTTCAGCTGCAGGGTCAGCGCTTCGCCGGCCTGGGCGGCGAACGTCGCCGCCAGCAGCGCGGCGCTCAGCAGGCAGCGGAGAGGCCGGAGCGTCACGCGCCGCCTTTCAGCGCACCAGGTCGAGCAGCTTGCCGAAGGCCTCGTCGAACTGCTTGAGGCCGGCTGCCTGCAATTCCTCGCCGACCGCGTCGAGGTCGATGCCGAGCGCCGCCACGCCGGCCAGTTGCGCCGCCGTGCCGGTCGCATCGGCGGCCAGCGTCGGCGCCGCTTCGCCGTGGTCGCGGAAGGCGAGCAGCGTCGCGTCGGGCACCGTGTTGACGGTGCCGTCGCCGATCAGTTGCTCGACGTAGATGACGTCGCGGTAAGCCGGGTTCTTGGTCGAGGTCGACGCCCACAGCAGCATCTGCTGGCGGGCGTTGCCGGGCAGGGCGGGCAGTGCCTGCCAGTCGGCGTAGGCCTGGCGGGCCATGGCGATGGCGGTCTTGCCCTGCAGTTCGGCGGGCAGTTTGGGGTCGAGCAGGCTGTCCAGGCGGCTGATGAAGACGCTGGCCACCGAGGCGATGCGGTCGACCGGCAGGCCGGCGGCGAAGCGCCGTTCGATGCCGGCGCTATAGGCGGCCTGGACGTCGGCCAGTTGGCCGGGCGAGAAGATCAGCGTCACATTGACGTTGATGCCGGCGGCGATGGTATCGGCGATCGCCACCATGCCGGCCGGCGTTGCCGGAATCTTGATCATCGCGTTCGGGCGGGCGATCTCCGCCCACAGGCGGCGGGCGGCGGCGGCGGTGCCGGCGGCATCGTCGGCCAGGCCGGGCGAGACCTCGAAACTGACGAAACCGGCGCGGCCGCCGCTTTGTTCGTGCATCGGCAGGAAGAGCTCGCAGGCTTTCTGGACGTCCGGCAGGGCCAGGGTTTCGAAGCGCTGTTCGGCGTCCAGCGCGCTGCCCTGGAGTTCGGCGACGGCCTTTTGGTAGGCCGGATCGTTGCGGATCGCGTTGTAGAAGATGGCCGGGTTCGAGGTGACGCCGGCGACCGCGTCATCGGCGATCCAGCGGGCCAGCTCGCCGGATTCGAGCAATTGGCGGGAGAGATTGTCGAGCCAGACCTGCTGGCCCAGGCGGGAAATCGCGGCGATGCGGGACATGGAATTTCAGGAGTCGTGGAAAAGCCCTCAGTCTAACAGCCTGGGCACGGAAGCGCATTTATCCCCGTCCGGGTCGGACAAGGCTGTGGATAAGCTCGGGATAGCGGCGGCAAATGCCTGAGCCGCAAGGAACTTGCGACCGTTGCCTGTTTTTTGGGCGAATTCGTCCTCGCACTGCAGCAGGCAGTGGCGTAGTGGTGAACTAACATATAAAATATATAAGACCTGCGGGTGCCGGCGGGGAAGGTTTTCCAGAACCATCAGGCCGTCGCCGTTGTCGTAAAATTCGTCCTTTACCCCTAGAGCAACCCTTTACGAAAGGAAGTCGCCGTGCTTGAAGCCTATCGCGCCCACGTAGCAGAGCGTGCAGCCCTCGGTATCCCGCCGCTGCCCCTGACCAAGCAACAGACCACCGAACTGGTGGCCCTGCTGAAGAATCCCCCCGCCGGCGAAGAAGCCGCGCTGGTCGAACTGCTGACCTACCGCGTGCCGGCCGGCGTCGACGATGCCGCCAAGGTCAAGGCCGAGTTCCTGGCCAAGGTCGCCAAGGGCGAAGAAACCTGTGCCCTGATTTCCCGCGAAAAGGCGGCCGAGCTGCTCGGCACCATGCTCGGTGGCTACAACGTCAAGCCCTTGATCGACCTGCTCGCCTGCCCGACCTGCGGCGCCGTCGCCGCCGAAGGCCTGAAGAAGACCCTGCTCGTCTTCGACTTCTTCCACGATGTCGCCGAACTGGCCAAGGGCGGCAACGCCAACGCCAAGGCAGTCATGCAATCCTGGGCCGACGGTGAGTGGTTCACCTCGCGCCCGGCCGTGCCGGCCTCGCAGAAGCTGACCGTGTTCAAGGTCACCGGCGAAACCAACACCGACGACCTGTCGCCCGCCCCGGACGCCTGGTCGCGTCCCGACATTCCGCTGCACGCGCTGGCCATGCTGAAGAACCCGCGTCCGGGTATCGAAGCCGACGAGCCGGGCACCCGCGGCCCGATCAAGCAACTGGAAAAGCTGGCTGCCAAGGGCAACCTGATCGCCTACGTCGGTGACGTGGTCGGTACCGGCTCCTCGCGCAAGTCCGCCACCAACTCGGTGCTGTGGTTCACCGGCGAAGACATCCCCTTCGTGCCGAACAAGCGTTTCGGCGGCGTCTGCCTGGGCTCCAAGATCGCTCCGATCTTCTTCAACACGATGGAAGATGCCGGCGCCCTGCCGATCGAAATCGACGCCGGCCAGATGGACATGGGCGACGAGATCGAACTGAAGGTCGACGAAGCCACCGGCAAGGTCACCGCGCTGAAGAACGGTGCCGTGATCGCCGAATCGCAACTGAAGACCCTGGTCATCCTCGACGAAGTCCGCGCTGGCGGCCGTATCCCGCTGATCATCGGTCGCGGCCTGACGACCAAGGCGCGTGAATTCCTCGGCCTGCCGCAATCGACCCTGTTCCGCCTGCCGCAAAACCCGGCCGACGACGGCAAGGGCTACTCGCTGGCCCAGAAGATGGTCGGCAAGGCCTGCGGCGTCGCCGGCATCCTGCCGGGTACCTACTGCGAGCCGAAGATGACCACCGTCGGTTCGCAAGACACCACCGGCCCGATGACGCGCGACGAACTCAAGGACCTGGCCTGCCTCGGCTTCTCCGCCGACCTCGTCATGCAATCCTTCTGCCACACCGCTGCTTATCCGAAGCTGGTCGACGTCAAGATGCACCGCGAGCTGCCGTCCTTCATCAGCACCCGCGGCGGCGTTTCGCTGCGTCCGGGCGACGGCGTCATCCACTCCTGGCTGAACCGCCTGCTGCTGCCGGATACCGTCGGTACCGGCGGTGACTCGCACACCCGTTTCCCGATCGGCATCTCCTTCCCGGCCGGTTCCGGTCTGGTCGCCTTTGCCGCCGCCACCGGCGTCATGCCGCTGGACATGCCGGAATCGGTGCTGGTCCGCTTCAAGGGCAAGATGCAGGACGGCATCACGCTGCGCGACCTGGTCAATGCGATTCCCTACTACGCGATCAAGGCCGGTCTGCTGACCGTCGAGAAGAAGGGCAAGAAGAACATCTTCTCCGGCCGCCTCCTGGAAATCGAAGGCCTGCCGGACCTCAAGGTCGAGCAAGCCTTCGAACTCTCCGACGCCGCCGCCGAGCGTTCCGCCGCCGCTTGTGCGATCGCCCTGAACAAGGAACCGATCGTCGAGTACATGCGTTCGAACATCACGCTGATGAAGTGGATGATCGCCGAAGGCTACCAGGATGCCCGCACCCTGAAGCGCCGCATCAACGCCATGGAAGACTGGATCGCCAACGGCACGCTGCTCAAGGCCGATGCCAACGCGCAGTACGCCGCCGTGATCGAAATCGACCTGGCCGAAGTCACCGAGCCGATCCTGGCCTGCCCGAACGACCCGGACGACGTCAAGCTGCTGTCCGAAGTCGCCGGCGACAAGATCGACGAAGTCTTCATCGGCTCCTGCATGACCAACATCGGTCACTTCCGCGCTGCCGGCAAGGTCCTCGAAGGCAAGTCGGACATCCCGACCCGCCTGTGGATCGCCCCGCCGACCAAGATGGACGCCCTGATCCTGACCGAAGAAGGCTACTACGGCGTCCTCGGCAAGTCCGGCGCGCGCATGGAAATGCCGGGCTGCTCGCTGTGCATGGGCAACCAGGCACAGATCCGCAAGGGCTCGACGGCAATCTCCACCTCCACCCGCAACTTCCCGAACCGCCTCGGCATCGACACCCGCGTCTACCTCGGCTCCGCCGAGCTGGCCGCGATGTGCGCCCTGGCCGGCCGGATTGTCACGGTGCCGGAGTACATGGAGCAGATCAAGCTGGTCAACGCCAAGGCGGCTGATGTCTATCGCTACATGAACTTCGACCAGATTCCGGCGTTTGTGGAAGTGGCTGAGACCGTCGAGATGTAAGTAGCGAAAATCGGCCGGTTTTGCCGGTCGACCGCAACAACGTAAAAAAAAGCCCCCGTCGGGAAACTGGCGGGGGCTTTGTATTGGTGCATCAAGTCTGGCTTCTCATGCCATCCGGCTTTTCGTTTTTGGCCCGTGTAAAATGCCGGCTTTCGTGGCCGCTGCTGCCACCGGCAAATTCCGCTCGCCAGTCAGGACAACAAACATGAACAACGCCGGGCAACAATACCTGAACGATCTCGACAAGCGCCTGTGGTCCGCCGCCGACCGCTTGCGTGCCAACGTCAATCCGGGCGACTACATGCACGTGGTGCTCGGCCTGGTCTTCCTGAAATACGTTTCCGACTCCTTCAAGGAGCGTCGCAACGAACTGCAAGAAGCCTTCCACGACCCGGCCAACGACTACTACCTCGGCGATGAATCCGGCAAGGTCGACGCCGAAATGATCGAGCAGGAACTCGAAGCCCGCGACTACTACACCGAGAAGAACGTCTTCTGGGTGCCGGCGCTGGCCCGTTGGGATTTCATCAAGGCCAACGCCAAGGTCGCGCCCGGCACCCAACTCGACGTCAAAAACGGCAAGGTCTACCAATATGAATTCAAGGGCATCGGCCGTCTGCTCGACGACGCCCTCGAAGCGGTCGAAAAAGAAAACCCCCGGCTCAAGAACGTGCTCGACAAGGACTACGCCCGCAAGCGCGTGGACGAAGCCTTGCCCGGCCTGATCGACCTGCTGTCCACCGTGCCCTTCCAGCACGAAGCGCTGAAAGCCAAGGACATCCTCGGCCACGTCTACGAATACTTCCTCGGCGAATTTTCGATTGCCGCCGGCAAGCGCGGCGGCGAGTTCTACACGCCCAAGAGCATCGTCAGCCTCATCGTCGAAATGCTCGAACCCTTTCAGGGGCGGGTCTATGACCCCTGTTGCGGCTCCGGCGGCTTCTTCGTGCAGAGCGAGCGCTTTGTCGAAGAGCACGGCGGGCGCATCGGCCAGCTCTCGGTCTACGGGCAGGAAGCCAACCCCACCACCTGGCGCCTGGCCTCGATGAACATGGCCATCCGAGGCATGGATTTCGACTTCGGCAAGGAGCCGGCCAGCACCTACACCCGCCCGCAGCACCCGGATCTGCGTGCCGACTACATCATGGCCAATCCGCCCTTCAACATGAAGGACTGGAACGAAGGCGTCAAGGATGACGACGTGCGCTGGAAATACGGCGTGCCGCCGGCCGGCAACGCCAACTTCGCGTGGATGCAGCACATGATCCACCACCTCGCGCCCAACGGCAGCATGGCGCTGCTGCTGGCCAACGGCTCGATGAGCAGCAACACCAACAACGAAGGCGAAATCCGCAAGGCGCTGATCGACGCCGACCTCGTCGAATGCATGGTCGCCTTGCCCGGCCAACTGTTCACCAATACGCAAATCCCCGCCTGCATCTGGTTCCTCACCCGCAACAAGGGGGAAAGGAACGGTGCGCGCAATCGCCAGGGCGAAACCCTGTTCATCGACGCCCGCAACCTCGGCTACATGAAGGACCGCGTGCTGCGCGACTTCAAACCGGAAGACATCGCCAAGGTCGCCGATACCTTCCACGCCTGGAAGAAAGGCAGCCGGGAAGTGACCGAACCCGGCTTCTGCAAGGCCGCCACCCTTGCAGACATCCGCAAGCACGACTATGTCCTCACCCCAGGCCGCTACGTCGGCGCCGCCGCGCAGGAAGAAGACAGCGAACCCTTCGCAGAAAAGATGGCCCGCCTGACCGCCACCCTGCGCGACCAGTTCGCCGAAAGCGCCCGGCTGGAAGCAGCCATCCGCAAGAACCTGGCCGGGCTGGGTTATGAACTCTAAGGCGCCCGGCTTCGACGACCTCGTCGCGGCCATCGAGCGCGCTCATGCAGCGCTGGCCGATCAGGCCGCCAAGGCCGTCAACGTCAGCCTGACCCTGCGCAACTGGATGATCGGCCACTACATTCAGACCTACGAACAGTCCGGCGCCGACCGCGCCCGCTACGGCGAGCGCCTGCTCGACACCCTGGCGCAACGGCTGCAGCAGGGCGGTCTCAAGCGCGTCGAAGCACGCGAACTGCGCCGTTTCCGCCAGTTCTACCTCGCTTACCCGCAGATTCGGGAGACGCTGTCTCCCGAATCCGGTAGCCAACTTTTCCCGCCGGCAATTCAGCAGACGCTCTCGGCCCAATGGCCCGTCGCCGACATGCGGGAGGCGTCTCCCGAATCGTCAATGGCCGAGGCGCCTGCCTTGCCGCTGGCAAACGCCGGCCGCCTGCTGCTGGAGCGCCTGTCGTTCTCGCACTTCGCCGAACTGCTGCAATGCGCCGAGCCGCTCCAGCGTGCCTTCTACGAAACCGAAGCCCTGCGCGGCAACTGGTCCGTGCGCGAACTCAAGCGCCAGATCGCCAGCCAGTATTTCGAGCGGTGCGGCCTATCCACCGACAAAGCCACGCTGGCCAAGCTGGCCCAGGCCGGCGCCGAGCCGGCCAGCAGCCGCGACCTTATCCGCGACCCCTACGTCTTCGAATTCCTCGGCCTGCAGCCGCGCGAGGTAATGAGCGAAGGCCAGCTCGAAGACGCGTTGCTCGACAAGCTGCAGGACTTCCTGCTCGAACTCGGCCATGGCTTCTGTTTCGAGGCCCGGCAAAAACGCCTGCTGATCGGCGGCGAACACTTTTTCGTCGATCTCGTCTTCTACCACCGCATCCTCAAGTGCCACGTGCTGATCGAACTGAAAAACGACGCCTTCAAACACGAACACCTCGGCCAGCTCAACAGCTACGTCGGCTACTACCAGAAACACGAAATGGCCGAAGGCGACCAGCCGCCGGTCGGCATCCTGCTATGCACGCGTAAGAACAAGGAACTGGTCGAATACGCCCTGGCCGGCATGAGCAACCAGCTATTCGTCTCGCGCTACCAGGTGCAACTGCCAGGCAAGGACGAGATCGCGGCTTTCCTGCACAAGGCGGTGGAGGAGTTGGGGGGCGGGGATGAGTGAGTGGCGGAGGACTACGTTAGGCGAATTTGTGAGCCTCCAGAGGGGGCACGATTTAACAGACCCTGAACGCAAGAAAGGTTCTATCCCCGTGATGGGGTCAGCCGGACAAAACGGTTTCCATGACACAGCTCTGGCAAAGGGGCCTGGGGTTGTAATCGGTCGGAGCGGTGCCTCTTTTGGCCAGGTCCATTACACCGTCAGCGACTATTGGCCACATAACACTTGCCTTTATGTCACCGATTTTCATGGCAATCACGAAAGGTTTGCATACTACTTTCTCAAGAACATCAACTTTGCCGGTTATAACTCAGGTAGCGCGCAACCCTCGCTCAATCGGAACTTCATTTATCCGATTGAGATTACTGTGCCAACGCCAGAAGAACAACGCGCTATCGCCCACATCCTCGGAACCCTAGACGACAAGATTGAACAGAACCGCCGCACCAACGAAACCCTGGAAGCCATGGCGCGGGCGATCTTTAAATCCTGGTTCGTCGACTTCGACCCCGTCCGCGCCAAAGCCAGCGGCGAGCCCCCCGAATCCATCTGCCGCCGCCTGGGGCTCACACCTGAAGTGCTCGCTTTGTTTCCAGATGGTTTTGAGGAGTCTGAACTTGGCGAGATTCCGAAAGGGTGGAATATCGGCCCACTTGGTGACGTGTTGACCTTCCAACGTGGCTTCGACCTACCTGCCTCAGAGCGCAAATCTGGCCCGTATCCAGTACTTGCAGCGAGTGGGCCAAGCGGAACCCATAACGAGTGCATGGCACGAGGACCTGGGGTAACAACGGGACGAAGCGGCGTTCTGGGCAAGGTATTTTATGTTCATGGGGACTACTGGCCCCTGAATACGTCGCTGTGGGTCAAGGAGTTCAAAAAAGCGAAGCCAGCTTACGCTTTTCATCTTCTTCAGGGAATCGATTTCAGTAGCTTAAACGCTGGTTCGGCAGTGCCAACTCTCAACCGGAACCATACGCACACAGTGCAGGTTCTGATGCCATCGTCGGAAGTGATTGAGCGGTTTGAGTCTATGGCGGTGATGCTTTTGGCTACGCAACGGGAGCTACACGAACAGTCGGATACTCTCTCAATTCTTCGTGAGGCGCTGCTTCCCAAGCTGCTTTCCGGCAAGCTACAGCTTCCAGCTAAGGAGACCATCGCATGAACGGCATCATCCACATCTACTGCGACGAATCCTGCCACCTGGAAAACGACAGCCAGAAGGCCATGGTGCTGGGTGCGATATCAGCCCCGGCCTCTCACCGGGCGGCGTTGGGGCGCAAGGTCAAGGCGGTGCGCGAGCAATTCGGCTTGCCGCCGAGTTTCGAGATCAAGTGGACAAAAATCTCCCCAGCCCGGCTCGATTTCTACCTGGCTTTGGTGAATCTCTTTTTCAATGAGCCCATGCTGCGTTTTCGTGCGGTCGTGGTGCCTGATAAAGCGGTTCTGGATCATGGGCAGTTCAAACAATCCCACGACGATTTCTATTACAAGATGTGGTACTTGCTGCTTACCCATCTGATTGACGATCAGCATTCTTTCCGCATTTTTCTGGACATCAAGGACACGCGTGGTCAGGCAAAAGTGTGCAAGTTGCACGATGTGCTGTGCAAGACGCATTACGACTTTGATCAACAGCGCATCGCCTCCATTGAGCACGTTCATTCACACGATGTACCACTACTGCAGATGGCTGATTTGATGATCGGCGCACTGTCATATTTACACCGTGGCCTTGATGGTTCACCCGCCAAGCGGGCGGTCATCGAGGAGATCAGGGCGAGGAGTGGCCATAAACTTCTGCGGTCAACCCTGCCGAGGGCCGAGAAAATGAATCTGCTGGTTTGGTGCCCCAAGTCCGAACTATGAGCCAGCCACCGGAACTGCTCTCTTTTGCTGGCGATTGGTCTCGTTATGAGGACGAGATTTATGAAGCCTTTCTCGAATCCTTCGTTCGGGCTGATATTCAGTTTCGCGGCTGGTGGGTAAGTGCGCAATTCCGGCCTGAAACGAGAGGGAAGGGTTTCAGCTTCTGGCATACGATTTCCGAAGCACTTGATCGGAACAATCGAAATGAAGATGACCGGATTCCCGATTTGCGGCGCTGCGAGCGGATTCTATGGATCAGTTGGGTGATCGAAAATGCTGGTCAGGCAGGCTTTCCTTGGTGGGAAAACCAACGCCAAGGAAATACGCATGTGGTGATCTGGGCACAGTCGCATGATTTTGCTGTGGTCCTCGCCAAGCGCAAAGACTATTACGTGTTGAAAACGGCCTACGCCGAAATCAAGTCGCACAGAAGAAAGACTTTCGAAGCCGAGAGGGAGGCTTTTTGTGGGCCATGAAAGGCTGAAGCCCCACGACATTACTATCGCAGGGCTTCGTATGCTCCTTCCACACTTGGTGGATGAGACTGGGTTCGATTATAGGTGTCGACGGTACAGGCGTCAATTTGAAGTTGTGTTTTGCTCTGATTTTAAAGGCGATTTCGTATGACCGAATCCGACCTCGAACAGCTCGCGCTCACCTGGTTCCAGGACACCGGCTGGGAATACCGTCACGGTCCGGACATCGCGCCGGATAGCGAGACGCCCGAGCGCAGCGATTACCGCCAGGTGCTGCTGCCCGGCCAGTTGCGCGCGGCGCTGGGGCGGCTGAATCCCGATGTTCCGGCGGCGGTGCTCGACGACGTGGCGCATCACCTCGCCAAGCCCGACCATCCGTCCCTGATCCAGAGCAACCGCGCTTTCCACGAAGCGCTGATCGACGGCGTGCCGGTCGAGGTGGAGGGCGAGGGCGGACGGCGTGGCGACCGGGTGCGCCTGGTCGATTTCGCGAATCCGGGGCGCAATCGTTTCGTGGTGGTCAATCAATTCACCATCCAGGGCAGCAAGCAGCCGCGCCGGCCCGATCTGGTCTGCTTCATCAATGGGCTGCCGATTGCGGTGATCGAACTGAAGAACGCCGCTTCCGAGCAGGTGGACATCTGGTCGGCTTTCAACCAGTTGGCAACCTACAAGGAGGAGATTGCCGATCTCTTCGTTTTCAACGAGGCGCTGGTGATTTCGGATGGGGTGCAGGCCCGCATCGGTTCGTTGACCGCCAGCCGCGAGCGTTATCTGCCGTGGCGCACGGTGAAGAACGAGAACGACCGGCCGCTGCTGGAATTCGAGCTGGAAAATGTGGTACGCGGCTTTTTCGCGCCCGAGTTGCTGCTCGATTACCTGCGCTATTTCGTGCTGTTCGAGACCTTCGACGGCAAGCTGATCAAGAAGATTGCCGGCTACCACCAGTTCCATGCCGTGCGCGAGGCGGTGCGGGCGACGGTGACGGCGGCGACCTTGCCGCTGTTGCCCGAGGGCAGCCGGGTGGAAGAGCCGCGCGCCACCTACGGCAAGCGGGTCGAGGCGCGCAAGGGCGGGATCGTCTGGCATACCCAGGGTTCGGGCAAGAGCATTTCGATGGTCTGCTTTGCCGCCAAGCTGATGCAGCAGCCGGAGATGCAGAACCCGACGCTGGTCGTGGTGACCGACCGCAACGATCTCGACGGCCAGTTGTTCCAGACCTTTGCCGGGGCGCGGGCGTTGCTGAAGGAGATGCCGCAACAGGCGTCCGACCGCGACGAGTTGCGCGCCTTGCTCGACGGTCGACCGTCCGGCGGCATCATTTTCACGACCGTGCAGAAATTCGCACCGGGGCCGGATGAGGCGGTCTTCCCGCTGCTGTCAGCGCGCACCAACATCGTCGTCATCGCCGACGAGGCGCACCGCTCGCAGTACGGTTTTCGCGCCGTGTTGGACAAGAAGACCGGCCAGTACAAGTACGGTTTCGCCAAGCATCTGCGCGATGCCTTGAAGAACGCCACTTTCGTCGGTTTCACCGGGACGCCGGTGGAGAGTAGCGACAAGGACACGCGCACGGTGTTCGGCGACTACGTCAGCATCTACGACATCCAGGATGCGGTGGATGACGGCGCCACGGTGCCGATCTACTACGAGAGCCGCCTGGCCCGGCTGGACCTCAACCAGGCCGAGATGGAACGGCTCAACAGCGATGTCGAAGAGGTGTTTGAGGACGAGGAAGACGTGGCGCTGCGCGAGGCCGCCAAGACGCGCTGGGCGGCGCTGGAAAAGCTGGTCGTCGCGCAGCCGCGCATCGACCAGGTGGCGGCGGACATCGTGCAGCACTTTGAGGCGCGCAATACGGCGGTGGCCGGCAAGGGCATGATCGTCGGCATGAGCCGCGACATCTGCGCCCGGCTCTACCAGGCAATTGTTGCGCTGCGCCCCGAATGGCACAGCGATGACCCGGCGCAGGGCGCGATCAAGGTGGTGATGACCGGCTCGGCGGCGGATAGCGAACTGCTGCGCCCACATATCTACAACGCGGCCACCAAGAAGCTGCTGGAAAAGCGTTTCAAGGATGCCAACGACAGCCTCAAGCTGGTGATCGTGCGCGACATGTGGCTGACCGGCTTCGACGTGCCTTGTCTGCATACGATGTACGTGGACAAGCCGATGCGCGACCACAACCTGATGCAGGCCATCGCGCGGGTGAATCGCGTCTTCCGCGACAAGGAAGGCGGGCTGGTGGTCGATTACATCGGGATTGCCGCCGAGTTGCGCAATGCCTTGAAGGCCTACACCGAAAGCCGGGGCAAGGGGCAGCCGACGCTGGATGCGGCAGAGGCGCTGGCCAAGCTGAAAGAGTTGATGGATGTGGCGCGCGGGCTGCTGCATGGCTTCGAATTCGGCGCCTTTGCCACGCAGGCGGTGGCCTTGCTGCTGCCGGCGGCCAATTTCGTGCTCGGGCTGGAGGACGGCAAGAAGCGCTGGGCCGACGTGGTGCTGGCCATCACCAAGGCGTTTTCGCTGTGCGGCACGCTCGACGAGGCGCTGGCCTTGCGCGAGGAAATCGCTTTCTTCCAGGCGATCAAGGCGGTGATCGCCAAGGCGACGACTTCTGAAAAGCGCTTGTCGGAAGATCAGAAAAATGCCGTCCTCAAGCAGATTCTCGACAATGCCGTGGTGGCCGAGGGCGTCGAGGACATCTTCAAGCTGGCCGGGCTGGAGCGGCCGGACATCGGCATTCTTTCCGACGCCTTTCTTGAAGAAGTGCGCAGCCTGCCGCAACGCAATTTTGCGGTGGAGTTGTTGCAGAAGCTGCTCAACGACGAAGTGAAATCCCGTTCGCGGACCAATGTGGTGCTCGAACGCAAGTTCAGCGAGCGCCTGCAGGCGGCGCTCAACCGCTACCGTGGCCGGGCCATCGAAAGCGCCCAGGTGATCGAGGAACTGATCGCCATGGCCAAGGAGTTCCGCGCCGCCGCCCAGCGCGGCGATGCGCTGGGGCTCAACGAATCCGAACTGGCTTTCTACGACGCGCTGGCCGACAACGAAAGCGCGGTGCGCGAAATGGGCGACGAAATGCTGAAGAAGATCGCCCATGAGCTGACCGAAAAGCTGCGCAACAGCACGACCGTCGACTGGCAGAAGCGGGACAGCGTGCGCGCCCGTTTGCGCAACCTGGTGCGCATCACCCTGCGCCGCTACAAGTACCCGCCGGAGATGCAGGAAGAGGCGATCCGGCTGGTGCTGGATCAGGCGGAGCGGCTTTCGGATGCGTGGTCGCGTTGAAGACTATGCAAAGAAATTGAAACCTCAGGTAGAGAACTGACAGGTTTTTCTGTCGTACAGGTGGAGAGGGTGCTGCACATTCTTGCCGGTTTTGCCGCCGGCCTTGCCGGGCAGACGTCCCTCCGTTGATTGGATGAGAGAGCCGTAGCGATCAAAACTCCGACCGCTCCTGCAGCATCTCGACAAAAGCCTTCAGCCCGGCCGGCATCAGCTTGCGGCTCGGGTAGTACAGGTAAAAGCCGGGAATTTCCGGGCACCAGTCGTCCAGCACCGTTTGCATGCGCCCTGCCGCGATTGGCGCCGCCGCGTACTGGGCATAGACGTAGGCGAGCCCGAGACCTTGTTCCGCCGCCGCGATCATCAGCGGCATCTGGCCGACGCTGACCGGTCCGTCGACTTCGATTTCGAACTGCTCGCTGCCGCGGGCGAATTCCCAGCGATAGAAACTGCCGTTGGGGAAACGGATGCGGATGCAGCGGTGCTGCTGTAGTTCGCGCGGGCATTCGGGTACGCCGTGCGCCGCCAGATAGTCGGGCGAGGCGACCACGACAAAGCGCTGGGGCGGGCCGAGCGGTACGGCGACCATGTCCTGCTGCAGGCTTTCGCCGAAGCGGACGCCGGCATCGAAGCCGGTGGCGACGATATCGACGAAGGCGTCGTCGGCCACCAGTTCGATACGCATGCCCGGGTTGGACCGCAGAAAGCGCCCGAGCAGCGGCGCCAGCACCAGTTCGCACGCCGCTCGTGGCGCGTTGATGCGCAGCGTGCCGAGCGGCGAGTCGCGGAAGGCATTGACTTCGTCGAGCGCGCCGTGGATCTCCTGCAGGGCGGGCGAGAGGCGGTCGAGCAGGCGCTTGCCGGCCTCGGTCGGCGCCACGCTGCGTGTCGTCCGGTTGAGCAGGCGGACGCCGAGCCGGGCCTCCAGGCCGCGCAAGGCGTGACTCAGCGCCGACGGTGAAACGCCAAGTTCGGCGGCCGCCTTGCGAAAGCTGCGCAGGCGGGCGACGGCGGCAAACGACTGGAGGTCGGCAAGGCTGGCGGGATTCATGATTGATGAGGAATTCTCAGTAGCCTGTAAAGCAATGTGCGGATTGTTGCACGGTTGGACAGGGCGTAGCCTGTTTTCCGTCCTATCCCCAACCCTCTCAATGGAGAACAACATGCAAAATATTCTGGCTGACCTGTCCGGCAAAACCATCCTCGTTACTGGCGCCTCGTCCGGCATCGGCGCCGCCACCGCCCTGGCACTTGGCCGGGCCGGGGCCAGGGTGGCGCTGGCCGCCCGCCGTCTGGCGGCGCTGGAAGACCTGGTGGCGCAGATTCGTGCCGACGGCGGCGACGCCATCGCGATCAAGACCGACGTGGCCGTCGAAGCCGATGTCGCGAACGCCGTGGCGCAGACCGTCGCTCACTTCGGCCGCCTCGACGGCGCCTTCAACAACGCCGGCGTGCTGGGCAAGGTGGCGCCGATTCATGAACTGAGCAGCGCCGATTTCGCCGAGGTCATGCAGGCCAACGTCTATGGCGTGTTCTGGTCGCTCAAGTACGAAATGGCGGCGATGCTGAAGACGGGCGGCGGCGCCATCGTCAATACGGCTTCCGTCGTCGCCCAGATCGGCTTCGCCAACTTTGCGGCCTATACGGCGAGCAAGCACGCCGTGCTCGGCCTGACCCGCAGCGCCGCGCTCGAAGGCTTCCAGCAGGGAATCCGGGTCAATGCGGTGAATCCCGGGCCGATCGTTACGCCGATGGCCGAGATCGGTTTTGGCGGCCTGGAAAATCTCGAAGCCTCGCTCAAGGGCAGCCCGGCCGGCCGTCCCGGGCAGCCGGAGGAAATCGCCGGGCCGGTGCTCTTCCTGCTTTCCTCGGCGGCCAGCTACATCAACGGCCAGGGCTTCGCCATCGACGGCGGCTACACCGTTCAGTAAAGGACCATCAACATGCAAACCCGCTTTCTCGGTCAGCAACGGCTGCCGGTCTCCGCCATCGGCCTCGGCTGCATGGGGATGAGCGAATTCTATGGCGCCAGCGACGATGCCGAATCCCTGCGCACGCTGGCCCGGGCGCTCGAACTCGGCATCAATTTCTTCGACAGCGCCGACACCTACGGTCATGGCCACAACGAAAGCCTGCTCGGCCGTTTTCTCAAGGAAGGCGGCGCGGCGCGCCGGCAGCAGGTGGTGATTGCCTGCAAGTTCGGCATCGTCCGCGAGCCCGGCAAGTACGAGCGACGTATCGACAACAGCCCGGCCTACATCCGCCAGGCCTGCGAGGCCTCGCTGCAACGTCTTGGTATCGAGCAGATCGACCTCTATTACTGCCATCGTCGCAACCCGGAAGTACCCATCGAGGAGATGATGGGGGCGCTGGCGCAACTGGTCGCTGCCGGCAAGGTCCGCCAGATCGGTCTTTCCGAAGTGTCGGCGGCGACCTTGCGGCAAGCCGGCGCGGTGCATCCGGTGGCCGCCGTGCAAAGCGAATATTCCCTGTGGACGCGCGAGGCCGAGCGCGAAATGCTCGCCATCTGCGCCGAGCTGGGCACGACCTTTGTCGCTTACAGTCCGCTCGGTCGCGCCTTCCTGAGCGGCGCCGTGCACTCCGGGCAACTGGCCGAGGGCGATTTCCGCAAGCACAACCCGCGCTTCGTCGGCGCGGCGGAAAAGATCAACGCCCAACTGGTCGCCGAACTCGGCCGCTTTGCCGCGGCCCGCGGCCTCAGCAACGCCCAGGTGGCGCTTGCCTGGCTGCTCGGCAAGCAGCCGCATGTCGTGCCGATTCCGGGCACCCGACGCATCGCCTATCTTGAGCAGAATGCCGGCGCCGCGGCGGTATCGCTCAAGCCGGAGGAGATCGCCGAACTCGACCGGATGTTCGCCCCTGAACGGGTCGCCGGGGCGCGTTATGCCGAGGCCGGCATGGTCGGCATCGAATAGGGCGTCGCGGGCAGCTAAACTTTCCGTAGCAGTTCAGTTGGCAAAGGCCCTTGTCGGAAAAGGCGAGGGCCTTTTACATAGGGCGTTCGTTGACCGGGACAGGTATCGTTACCCGCGTCTGGTTCGGCTCCCGATTGTTGCGAGTGGCCCGAGGTCTTTGGGGCCGGCGTGCGGGCTAGAGGAACAGCAGCAACAAGTAGATCTCGCCGCACAGAAGCAGCATGCAGCCGCCCAGAAGCAGCCCGAACAGGCCGCCAAGCCAGTACCGTTCCTTTTTCAGGTGGTCGCCGGCAAGCAGGGCCAGGACGCCGGAGACGACAAGGCTCGGGCTGATGAACATGATACCGGTCAGCAGGATGAAGAAGCCGCTGCCCCAGCCGCCGGGGCCGCCGTGGCCAGGGGTGCCGAAGTGGGTTGCGAGGAAAATGCTGAACGGCGCGAACAGTCCTCCTGCCCACCAAAAAAGTTTGGCCAGGGGCAGGAGCGGATTTTTCGGTGGGTCGGAGCGGGGAGGGCGGGTCTTCACGGGACGCTCTGGGACAATGCCCTTCTTGAATGCCGCCAGTTCGTGTCCGGTGGCGCAGGCCGGAAAATCGCAGGCGGCGCAGGATTCGGTGCCGGCAGCGTTGTGCTGTTGGCAGTTCTGACAAGTCCAGCGATAGGATGGCGGGGACATTGGAATGGGCTGTCGGTTACGGCATACGGGAATTTCTGGCGGATTATGACATCGGCCTTGGTGCGTTTTTCAAGAGAGTGTTTTTTTGTGGAAGAGCGGCGTGGGGAAATGATGCAAAAGATAAATTTGACGTTTTTGTTGTTTTGAAGGAATATTGATGGCAGAAATTTTCTGCTTCGCGTCGAATTGAGGCGCGACAGAAAGCTATCAAGGACAAGCCATGAAGCATGAACGACCCCTACGTATCGGACAGTCGCTGGCGATGGAGGAAGCCGTCGCCATTGACGAACTTCACGCGCAACTGACCGGGGAAGCCCCGGCGCTGGTGATTTTCTTCTGTTCGGCGAGTTATGACCTCGCCCTGCTGGCGACCGAAATCAATCGCCGCTTTGCCGGGATTCCGGTGATCGGCTGTACCGCGGCGGGGACCATCGGGCCGCTCGGGTATGGCGAGAGCGGCGTCTCGGGAATCGCCTTTGCGGCGGCCGATTTCACCGTCGAGTGCGGGCATTTCGACAAGCTGCAGGAGTTCGAGGTTGACGCCGGGCGTGATCGGGCGCTTGAGTTGATGCTGCGTCTGCGCGAGCGTCGCGAAGTCGAGTCCGGTTGCGGTTATTTCGCGTTGTCGCTGATCGACGGCCTGTCGATGCGTGAGGAACAGGTGGCGATGGCGCTGCAGGACGGCCTCGGCGGGATTCATGTGATTGGCGCCTCGGCAGGCGACGATCTGCGTTTCCAGCGCACGCAGGTGTTTCATGATGGCCGTTTTCACGACGATGCCGCGGTCTTTGCCGTGCTGGCGACGCGACTGCCGTTCCGGTCGTTGCGCACCCAGCATTTCGTCGCCGACGGTGAGTGCCTGGTTGTCACCGATGTCGACAGCGAGCACCGGGTGGTGCGCGAGTTCAACGGTTTGCCGGCGGTTGATGAGTATGCCCGACTGATCGGCGTCAAACCCGCCCAGCTCAATCCGGTCCGGTTCGCTGCCCGGCCGGTGGTGGTGAAGATCGACGGGCAGGATTACGTGCGCGCGATTCGCAGTGCCAATCGCGATGGCAGCCTGACTTTTTTCTGTGCCCTCGACGAAGGGGTCGTGCTGCGCGTCGCCCATGGTCAGGATCTGCTCGGCAATCTGGCCAGTGCACTGGACGAGGTGCAGGCTGAGGTTGGCGCGGTGGCCGGTGTGCTGATTTTCGACTGCGTGCTACGCGCGCTGGAGATTGCCCGCGCCGGCCAGCAGGAAGCGGTAGGGGCGATGTTGCAGGCCTCTCCAGCGGTTGGTCTGAGCACTTATGGCGAACAATGCGACGGCGTGCACATCAATCAGACCTTGACCGGCCTGGTCATCGGCGAGCGGAGGGGGGGCGATGAGTGAGCGTCATCCAGCGCTAGGCGAGGCCGCGCTGCAGGCCGAAGTCGACCGTCTGAACAAGGTGGTCAGGGCCTTGCTGCATCGTGTCGAGCGGGATTCCGAGGTACGGCGCGGCAACTACGGGATGTTCCGCGACTCGGTGGTGCTGGAAAGTCAGGTGCGACGGCGCACTGCGGAACTGGAAGCGGCGCTGCGCGAAAACGAACGGATCAACCGGGCCCTGACCCGGGAGCGCGAGGAACAGCGCGGGCTGATCAGGAAACTCGAGGAAGCGCACAACCAGTTGCTGCAATCGGAAAAGCTCGCTTCAATCGGTCAGCTGGCGGCCGGTGTCGCGCATGAAATCAATAATCCGATCGGTTTCGTCAGTTCCAATCTCGGTACCCTCAAGGCCTATGTCGAGGACCTGCTGGCGGTACTTGACGCGCATCTGGCGGTCGAGGAGGAGTTGTCGCCGGGGTCGCGCGAGCGCCTTGGCGCGTTGCGGCAACGGGTCGATATCGATTATTTGCGGCGTGACATTGCCGACCTGATCGGCGAATCGATCGACGGCACCCAGCGGGTACGCAAGATCATCCAGGATCTGCGCGACTTCTCGCGTAGTGGCGATGCCGAATGGCAACTGGTGGATATTCATGCCGGTTTGGAGAGTACGCTCAACGTGGTCTGGAACGAAATCAAGTACAAGGCCGAGGTGGTGCGCGATTTCGGCCAACTGCCGGAGATCGAATGTCTGCCCTCGCAATTGAATCAGGTTTTCCTGAACCTGCTGGTCAACGCGGCGCAATCGATCGCCGAACATGGCCGGATCACCATCCGCACCCGCTGTCTCGGCGAATTCGTCAGCATCGCGGTGGCCGATACCGGTTCCGGCATAGCTCCGGAAATCCGCGACCGCATTTTCGATCCCTTCTTCACCACCAAGCCGGTTGGCAAGGGAACCGGTCTCGGCTTGTCGGTGACCTACGGGATCGTCGATCATCATGGCGGACGCATTGAAGTAGACAGCGAACCCGGCCGCGGCAGCGAGTTCACAGTCTACCTGCCGTTGCGCCAGGAACTCGCCAATGACAATGGTAATGTCTGTTTTTAAACGGGTTTTTTTACTGGCGAACGGCTGTAAATGGTGTAGAGTGAGTTTGTGGCAGTGCTAATCAGGAGATCATCATGGAACTTGCATCAGTAGGCGCATCCGGTGCATACGCCAATACCACCGTCCAGTCGGCGCGTCCTCAGTCGGCTCAGGAACAGCAGCAGGTCGAACAGCGGCAACAGCAGTTGCGGCCGGAGCAACAGGTTCAGCAGGTTGAGCAGACGCCTGCGCCGGTGGTCAATGCCCAGGGGCAGGAAACCGGCAGGCTGATCAACACCACGGCCTGATCTTGAGACGTGCCGCCAGCGACAGGCTGGCGGCGGGGAGAGAAAAATGGTCTCCGGTGCACAGGGTAGTGCATCAAGTGTGATGGGTCAGTTGCAGATGCAGCAGGCCCAGCGCAACGCCGAACAGGCGGAACAGAAAGCGCGTGCCTTGCAGGCGCAGGCGAGGGTCGCCCAGACCGAAGCCGACCGGGCTCAGGAAAACGCCAGCCGCCTGCAGGGCAGTTCGTCGCAGGCCAGCAACGACGCCGCCAGCGCAAGACGAAATCTGTCTTCAATGGAAGCCTTCGGTGACATCAACGCCGGTTTGAGCGATTTGAGTTCGCAGATCGCTGCCGTTCTGGCGCCACCCGAAACCTCAGCGTCGAGCGCGGGTTTCATCAATAGCGAAGGGCAGGCGACGGGGACGCTGATCAACGTGACCGCCTGAACTGTTTCTTCCCCGGATGGCGTCGGCGGGCGCCTTTTTTGTGCGCGTTTGCCGGCGCTCTGGTATTTTTCGTTTCCCCATCATTGCAAGGAATGCCATCGTGCTCGCCAATCACTGGTGTGCCTCGGTCGATGCGACGATACAGTTGCGCACCGGGTGCAATCCGCTGGAAAAACATGGCCCGCAGGCCGTCGTCGTGCATGCCGACGCCTGGGCGCCGGTCGACGCCATCGCCAATCCCCACGACATTCGCGAGGTCGTCGATTACGAAGTCATCTACCTGGCGATCCTGCGCCTCGAAGAAAACGCCCATTGCGAGTGCCTGGAGTCGAGCATCCTGGAAGTCATGGATGCGATCTTCTCGATTCCGGTGGTGACGTCGGCGCTGGTTTCGATGCACAAGCCGCATGTTTACAACGGGCGGGCGACGCCGGCCATCACTCTGACGCTGAGTCGCGAGCAATGGCTGAAGGCGCGGGGGTGATCGCGGCGATCGGTGCCGTTGCCGCCAACGGCATGCTCGGTCTGGAGAACTGGCTGCCCTGGGACATTCCCGAGGAACTCGCCTATTTCGAGCGGACCGTCGCCGGGGCGGCGTTGGTCGTCGGCCGCGCCACTTACGAATCGATGGCTGAAGTGCCGCGGGATACCTTCGTCCTCAGCCACGATCCGGCTTTCGTGCCGCGTCCCGGTTGCTACCGGGTAGGCTCGGTCGAAGCGGGGTTGCGCGGAGCGCTGGCAACCGGCAAGCCGGTGTTCGTGATCGGCGGCGCTTCGGTGTATGCGGCGGCCTGGCCTTATTGCCGCTATTTCCACCTGACCCGCATCGAACGGGACTTTGCCGGCGACGTGCGTTTCCCCGACGAGATCCCGCTGGCCGACTGGCGCCTGGTATCCGAGCGTCGTGAGCGCTATGTCGAACGTAAGTCCGGTGAGCCGGTCGACTGCCGTTTCCAGGTCTTCGAGCAGGCGCGACCCCGGCCACTGCCGTATTCCTGATTGATGTTTGCGCGTCAAGTGCGCAAAATGGCGCAAAGAACCAGATAAAGGGCCGCATGTCATGAGCGGGCGCCAGATCATCAAGCCAGGGAGGGGCTACGCGCTGTTGGCGCTAGCCTTGCTTGTCAGCGGCCTGCTTTCCATGCATCTCGATTATTTCGTCGCCTGGCTGCTGGTGGTTGCCGGACTGGCCGTCGTCGCCTGGCTGCTGTGGAGCCGGCAACGCAACAACCAGCGGGTGATCGCCGAGTTGCGGCAGGGGCGCCAGCAATTGCGCGAGGCGCAGCGGCTGGCGCAGATCGGCAGTTGGGAACTCGAGATTCCGACCGGCCGTCTGACTTGGTCGGAAGAACTCTACCGGATTTTCGGCATCGATCCGCAGGCGGGGCCGGGTGATTATCAGCGTTTCCTGCAGATGGTCCCGGCCGAGGATCGCGAACGTGTCGACGAAGCCTACCGTGCATCGTTCCGGGAACGCGAACCGCACGAGGTGGAGCATCGACTGATCACCGGCAGCGGTCAGATCAAGCAGATTCGTTCGCGTTGGGAAACCCACTTCGATGCGCTGGGCAATCCGCTGCGCACGATCGGTACCGCGCAGGACATTACCGACCTGCGGCGCATGGAATCGCAGATGCAGTTGCTGGGCACGGCTTTCCACCACAGCGGCGAAGCCATCCTGATCACCGATCACGACAATCGCATCGTCACCGTCAACCCGGCGTTCACCACCTTGACCGGCTACACGCTGGAAGATGTGGCCGGGAAGAATCCCAAGTTGCTGTCGGCCGGTCGGACTTTGCCCGAGGAGTATGAGCGGATGTGGGCGTCGATCAGGCAGAAGGGCTACTGGCAAGGCGAGGTCTGGGATCGGCGCAAGGATGGCGGCGTTTATCCGAAATGGCTGTCGATTTCGGTGATGCGCGACGATGCCGGTGAAATCCGCTATCACATCGCCCATTTCACCGATGTCTCGGCCGAGCGCGCGGCCGAAGCGCGCCTCCATCACATGGCGCACCACGACATGCTGACCGGGTTGGCCAATCGCTTCAGCCTGAAGGAACGTCTCGAGCACGCGCTGGCGGTGGCACGCCGGGAAAGCTCGCGGGTCGCGCTGCTGTTCATCGATCTCGATCGCTTCAAGGTGATCAACGACACGCTGGGGCATCACATCGGCGACGAACTGCTGATCCAGGTCAGCCAGCGACTGCGCAGCGCGGTGCGCGACAGCGATCTGGTTGCCCGTCTTGGCGGCGACGAATTCGTCGTCATGGCGAGTGGTGTGGAGCAGATGAGTTCGGTGGCGACGGTCGCCGAGAAACTCGTCAAGGTCGTCGGCGAACCCTATGCGATCGGCCCGCACACGCTATATACAACGCCGAGTATCGGCATCGCCGTTTATCCGATGGACGGCGAGAATGGCGAAGCGCTGATGAAGAACGCCGACGCCGCGATGTACCACGCCAAGGCGGCCGGGCGGAACAACTTCCAGTTCTTCGACGCGCGCATGAACGAAGCGGCGATCGAACGCCTGAACATCGAACACGCCTTGCATCAGGCGCTCGAACGCGACGAATTCGTGTTGTACTACCAGCCGGTGATCGACCTCGGCAGCGGCCGGGTATCCTGCGTCGAAGCCCTGATCCGCTGGCGGCACCCGGAACGTGGACTGGTGGCGCCGGGTTTGTTCATCGGCGTCGCCGAGGAAACCGGCCTGATCCAGCCGATCGGCGACTGGGTGATCTGGAGCGCCTGTCGCCAACTCGCCGCCTTTCGCGCGGCGGGCATCGCCGATGTCAAGATGGCGATCAACATCTCGGCGGTGCAGATGCGTAACAGCAGCCTGCCGGTGGTCGCCCGTGGGGTCATTGATGCCTACTCGCTGGCCCGCGGCGATCTCATCTTCGAAATCACCGAATCGGTGGCGATGGAGCAGCCGGACGAAACCATCCGTGTCCTTGATGTCCTGCGCAGCATGGGGGTGACGTTGGCGCTCGACGATTTCGGGACCGGCTATTCCTCGCTCAGCTACCTGCGCATGTTCGCCCTGGACAAGCTGAAACTGGATCGTTCCTTCGTCGAGGGTATCGGTGAGGACATCGACGGTCAGGTCATCTGCGACGCGACGATCGGTCTCGCCCACGCCCTGGGCCTGACGCTGGTCGCCGAAGGCGTCGAAACCGAAGCCCAGCTTGACTATCTGCGGGCTCGCGGCTGTGATCTGGTGCAGGGTTACCTGTTCAGCAAACCATTGCCCGCGCTCGAGGCGGAAGCTTTCATCCGCCAGCGTAACGGCTCGCCAGGCTAACTTTCGTAAGAGAAAAGGCTTGCCAAGGCGGGCGCCTTTTCCTATGATTCAAACGAACGTATGAATCATAGGAAGCAAGAATGGCTGAAGTTCGCAATGCCGATACACGAGAGCGCATCCTCGACGCCGCCGAGCGTCTGTTCATGGCCTACGGCTACGACGGTACGTCGATGCGCCAGATCACCGGCGAAGCCAGCGTCAATTTGGCGGCGGTCAATTACCACTTTGGATCCAAGGAAGCGCTGATCCGCGAGGTGTTCCGGCGGCGCCTCGACTGGCTGAACGAGGAGCGCATGCGCGTCCTCGACCGCCTCGAGGCGGAGGCCGGCGGGCAGCCGGTCAAGCCTTCGCTGATCGTCGACGCCTTCTTCGGCACCCTGCTGCGCATGGCCGACGACGAAGCGCGCGGCGGCATGACCTTCCTGCGCCTGCTCGGGCGGACGCTGACCGAGCCTTCCGAGTTCATCCGCGCCTTTCTCGCCCACGAGTACAAGGCGGTGATGGACCGCTTCAAGGAAGCGCTGTTCCGGGCCTTGCCCGACGTGCCCAAGGCCGAGATCGTCTGGCGCTTTCATTTCATGCTCGGCGCCACTTCCTACGCCATCGCCGGGACCGACGCGCTGCGCCTGGTCACCGACTGGCAGATCGAGGAAGAGGACTCGGTCGACCGCCTCGACCGCCTGGTGCCGCGCCTGATGTCCTTCCTCATTGGCGGCCTGCGCGCGCCGCTGCCGCATTTCGATCCGCCGGGCCAGTAAGCCGGCGGCCAAACCTAAAACAAAAAAGGAGACACGCATGTTCGAAAACCCCATCCCTCTGCTCGGGGTGCTAGCCCTGGTGGCTTTGGCCGGGCTGCTCACGGTGCGCCCGCTGCGGCGCGCCGTGCTCACCCGGCCGGTTTTTTCCGCCTACCGCAAGGTCCTGCCGCAGATGTCCGATACCGAGCGCGAGGCGCTCGAAGCTGGCACCGTCTGGTGGGAGGGCGAGCTGTTCCGCGGCCGGCCCGACTGGCAGAAACTGCACGCCTACCCGGTGCCCAAGCTCACCGCCGAGGAGCAATCCTTCCTCGATAACGAATGCGCGGAAGCCTGCCGCCTGGTCGACGACTGGAAAGTCACCCACGAACTCTATGACCTGCCGAACGAAGCCTGGCGCTATATCAAGGACAAGGGCTTCCTCGGCATGATCATCCCGAAGAAGTACGGTGGCCTGGAGTTCTCGGCCTACGCCCATTCGCAGGTGGTGACCAAGCTGTCGACGCGTTCCTCCGCGCTGTCGGTGTCGGTGATGGTGCCGAACTCGCTAGGTCCCGCCGAACTGCTGCTGCACTACGGCACCGAGGAACAGAAGAACCACTACCTGCCGCGCCTGGCCAAGGGCATCGAGGTGCCGGCCTTCGCGCTGACCAGCCCGTGGGCGGGGTCGGATGCGGCGTCGATCCCGGATTCCGGCGTGGTCTGCAAGGGCATCTATCAGGGCAAGGAAGTGCTCGGCATGCGCGTCTCCTGGGACAAGCGCTACATCACGCTGGCGCCGGTGTGCACGGTGTTCGGCCTGGCTTTCCATCTTTACGATCCGGACGGCCTGCTCGGCGACAAGAAGCATATCGGCATCACCTGCGCGCTGGTGCCCTACGACCATCCGGGCGTCGATACCGGCCGCCGCCACTTCCCGCTCAACGCGATGTTCATGAACGGCCCGACGCGCGGCAAGGAAGTCTTCATGCCGCTCGACTTCATCATCGGCGGCCCGGCGATGGCCGGCCAGGGCTGGCGCATGCTGATGGAGTGCCTGGCTGCCGGGCGCTCGATTTCGTTGCCCTCGTCGAACACCGGCATGGCGCAGATGACGGCGCGCGCCGTCGGCGGCTACGCCCGGGTGCGTTCGCAATTCAAGATGGCGGTCGGCAAGTTCGAAGGCGTCGAGGAAGCGCTGACCCGCATCGGCGCCTACACCTACCTGATGGACGCGGTGCGCAAGATGACCGCCGGTGCCATCGACCTTGGCGAGAAGCCGTCGGTAGTCTCCGCGATCGCCAAATACCACGTCACCGAACGCGCCCGCCAGGTGGTCAATGACGGCATGGACGTCATCGGCGGCAAGGGCATCTGCCTTGGACCGTCGAACTTCCTCGGCCGTGCCTACCAGCAAATTCCGGTGGCGATCACCGTCGAAGGCGCCAACATCCTGACCCGTTCGCTGATCATCTTCGGCCAGGGTGCGATCCGCTGCCATCCCTATCTGCTGCCGGAGATGCGCGCCGCGCAGAACCCGGATGCCCGCCAGGGGCTGGTTGATTTCGACCGGGCGCTGTTCGGCCACATCGGCTTCACCATGAAGAACGGCTGGCGCGCTTTCCGCCAGGGTTTGACCGGCTCGCACTTCGTCACGGTCAACACCGACGTGGCGCCGGAGATGCGGCGCTACTACCAGCAACTGACGCGTTTTTCGGCGGCTTTTGCCTTCCTCTCCGACGTCTCGCTGCTGGTCCTCGGCGGCAGCGTCAAGCGCCGCGAAAAGCTCTCCGCGCGCCTCGGCGACATCCTGGCGCAGATGTACCTGATTTCCTGCACCCTCAAGCGTTACGAGGCCGAAGGCCGCAGGAAGGAAGACGCGCCGCTCGCCCACTGGGCGATCTGGGACGCGATGTACAAGGCGCAACAGGCTTTCGACGGCGTCATCGCCAACTTCCCGGTGCGCTTCATCGCCGCCGTCGTCAATCGCATCATCTTTCCCTGGGGCCATCCCTATGTCGTGCCCTCCGACGAGGTCGGCCATCAGGTGGCGAAGGCGTTGATCGCGCCGTCGGCAACGCGCGACCGGCTGACCGCCGAATGCTACCTGCCGCTGCAGGAGAACGAACCGGTCGGTGCCATCGAGTTGGCGCTCAAGGCGACGCTGGAAGCCGAGCAGATCGAGGCCAAGATCCGCGCCGCCGAGAAGGACGGCCGCTTCGACGGCAATCCGCGCGCCAATGTGCGCGACATCGCCGTCGTCGCTTTCGAGGCCGGCGTCATCAACGCCGCCGAGTACGAAGTGATGAAGCGGCGCAACCACCTGCGCGACATCGTCGTCCGCGTCGATGACTTCCCCTTCGATTACGGCGTGGCGACGGCCAACAAGCCGGCCGACAACCGGATGGCGGCATGAACAAGACGATCTACGTGGTGGACGGCGCCCGCACGCCGTTTTTGAAAGCGCAGAAAGGTCCCGGGCCATTCGCCGCCTCCGATCTGGCGACGCAGGCCGGCCGCGCCTTGCTGCTGCGCCAGCCCTTCCTGCCGTCCGATCTCGACGAGGTCATCCTCGGCTGCGCAGCGCCGTCGCCGGACGAGACCAACATCGGCCGCATGGTCGCGCTGCGCCTCGGTTGCGGCAAGAAAGTACCGGGCTGGACGGTGATGCGTAACTGCGCCTCCGGCATGCAGGCCATCGACTCGGCCATCGCCAACATCCAGCTCGGCCGTTCGCAACTGGTGCTGGCCGGTGGTGTCGATGCCTTGTCGCGCGCGCCGCTGCTTTATTCGGAGGCGATGGTGCGCTGGTTCGCCGGCATGATGGGGATGCGCACGCTCGGCCAGAAGGTCGGCCATTTCCTCAAGCTGCGCCCGGCCGCCTTGCTGACGCCAGTGATCGGCCTGATGAAAGGGCTGACCGACCCGGTCGTCGGCCTGCTGATGGGGCAGACCGCCGAGAACCTCGCCTGGAAGTTCGGCATCAGCCGCCAGCAGATGGACGAGTTCGCCGTGCGCAGCCACCAGCGCGCCTTTGCTGCGCGGCAGGCCGGGCATCTGGAAGAAATCGTGCCGCTCGTCGATGGCGACGGCAAGGTCTACGCCGAGGACGACGGCGTGCGGCCCGACGCAGACCTCGCCGGCATGGCCAAGCCCAAGCCCTTCTTCGACAAGAAATACGGCAACATCACCGCCGCCAACAGCTCGCAGATCACCGACGGCGCGGCTTGGGTGCTGCTGGCCTCGGAGGAGGCGGTGGAAAAATGGGGCCTCAAACCCATCGGCAAGATTGTGGACAGCCAGTGGTCGGGGCTGGAACCGGAACAGATGGGTCTCGGCCCGGTGCATGCCTAGACGCCGATCCTGCAACGCCACGGCCTGCAACTGGCCGACATCGACTACTGGGAACTCAACGAAGCCTTCGCCGCGCAGGTGCTCGGCTGCCAGGCCGCCTGGCAGGACGAGGCCTATTGCCGCGAACAGCTGGACCTACCCGGCGCCTTCGGCAAGATTGCCGACGAGCGGCTCAACGTCGACGGCGGTGCGGTGGCCATCGGCCACCCGGTCGGCGCTTCCGGTGCGCGCATCGTCCTGCACCTGTTGCATGTGCTGCGCCGGAATCAGGCCAAACGCGGTGTCGCGACCATCTGCATCGGCGGCGGTCTCGGCGGTGCCATGCTGGTGGAGGCCTGCTGACCATGAAACACTGGCAACTCAACAAGGAAGAATGTGGCATCGCCGTCGCCGTGCTCGATCGCGCCGGAGAAAGCACCAACGCGCTGTCGGCCGAAGTGATGGCCGAATTCGCGCAGATCCTCGACCAGCTCGACCTCTATCCGCCCAAGGGGCTGATCGTCCGTTCGGCCAAGGCGGCCGGTTTCATCGCCGGTGCCGACATCGGCGAATTCTCGCAACTCGACACCCCGCAAAAGGGCCGCGCACTGGTCGCCCGCGGCTGGGACCTGTTCAACCGTCTCGCCGCCGTGCCGTACCCGACGCTGGCGCTGGTGCGCGGCCACTGCCTGGGCGGCGGGCTGGAACTGGCGCTGGCTTGCCGCTACCTGCTGGCGGTTGATGAACCGGGAACGAAAATGGCGCTGCCCGAAGTCATGCTCGGCATCTTCCCCGGCTGGGGCGGCATGCTGCGCCTGCCGCAGCGCGTCGGCCCGGCGGCGGCGCTGGACATGATGCTGACCGGCAAGGGCATCGACGCCAAGCGGGCGAAGAAGATGGGCCTGGCCGATGATTGCGTGCCGCCGCGGGTGATGGAAATGGCGGCACGGCAACTGCTGCTGTCGAAGCAGCCGCGTCGGCCGTTACCCTTCATGCAGAGGCTGCTGGCCGGGCCGCTGAAAGGCGTCGTTGCCAACGGCGCGCGCAAGCAGGTGGCGAAGAAGGCGCGGCCGGAGCATTATCCGGCGCCTTACGCGATCATCGACCTGTGGCAGCAGCACGGTGGCAACGCGCTGGCGGCGCCGGCGGTGGTTGACCGCATCATTGCCTCGCCAACCGCCAAGAACCTGCTGCGCGTCTTCCGCCTGCAGGAGCGACTGAAGGGTTTTGGCAAGGACAGTGATTTCACGGCGAAGCACGTGCACGTCATCGGCGCCGGCGTCATGGGTGGCGACATCGCCGCCTGGTGCGCGCTGCGCGGCCTGACCGTGACGCTACAGGACCAGAGCCTGGAGCGCATCGCGCCGGCGATCAAACGCGCCGACGCGCTGTTCAGGAAGAAGCTGCGCGAGCCCTTGAAAGCACGCGCCGCCTTCGACCGCCTGATTCCCGACCCCACCGGTGCCGGCGTTGCCCACGCCGATGTGGTCATCGAGGCCATTTTCGAGAACGTCGAGGCCAAGCACGCGCTGTTCCGCTCGCTGGAACCGCGGATGAAGCCGGGCGCCATCCTGGCCAGCAACACTTCCAGCCTGAAGCTTGAAGACCTGCGCACGGTGCTCGCCCAGCCGCAACGCCTGGTCGGCATCCACTTCTTCAACCCGGTGGCGATGATGCCGCTGGTCGAAGTGGTTGAGGCCGACCGCGCCGATCCTGCCGCCGTGCGCGCCGCCTGCGCCTTCGTCAAGCAGATCGACAAGCTGCCGCTGCCAGTGAAGAGCGCGCCGGGCTTCCTGGTCAATGCTGTGCTGGCGCCGTACATGCTGGCTGCCATGCGTGCGGTCGACGAAGGCATCGCGCCGGAAACGGTGGACGAGGCGATGCTCGCCTTCGGCATGCCGATGGGGCCGATCGAACTGGCCGACACGGTCGGCCTCGACATCGCCATGGCCGCCGGCAAGCAACTCGCCGACGGAGCGGAAGCGCCGCGCTGCCTGTTGCAGCGGGTGGAACAAGGGCAACTGGGCAAGAAGAGCGGTCAGGGCTTCTACGCCTGGACCCAGGGCAGGGCGCAGAAAGCATCGGCTGGCGCGGTGCCGGCCGGCCTGGCGGAGAAACTGGTGCAGCCGCTGATCGCGCGCACGCAAGCGCTGGTCGCCGACGGCGTCGTCGCCGACGCCGAGCTGGCCGATGCCGGCGTGATCTTCGGCACCGGTTTCGCACCGTTCACCGGTGGGCCGCTGCATTACCGGGAGACGATGCAATCTTGAAATAGTGTTGTTTATTCCCAACGAACGTTTGATTTTTCGTCGTTAAAACGAGGTTTCAAACGCTGTATGGGGATTTAATCGTAGTGCAAACGGGCATTTGCCCATCATAAGCAAAACCACAGGAGACAAACCAATGCATACTCGCCTCGCCCCGCGCCTGATCCCGGCGTTGATCGCCTTGAGCTTTTCCGGTTCGGCCGCCGCCGCCGGTTTCCAGTTGATCGAACAGAACGCCAGCGGGATTGGTAACGCCTACGCCGGTTCGGCCGCCGTTGCCGAGAACGCCAGCACCATCTTCTACAACCCCGCCGGCATGACCCAACTGCAGGCGCGCGAATTTTCGGTCGGTCTGTCGCTGGTCCGGCCGAGCTTCAACTTCAGCAACAAGGGCTCGGTCGTTCCCGCTCTCGGTCCGGTGTCGCTTTCCGGCGATGGTGGCGACGGCGGTAGCTGGGCAGCGCTGCCGAATGCCTACATGTCCTGGGCGCTGAACAAGGATGTCTATCTCGGCCTCGGTCTGGGTGCGCCCTTCGGCCTGATGACCGAGTACGACAAGAACTGGCTGGGGGCGGCGCACTCGATCAAGTTCGACATCAAGACCTACAACATCAATCCGTCTATCGCCTGGCGCGTCAACGACAAGGTTTCGCTCGGTGCCGGCATCAACTACATGCTGATGGATGTCGAGTACATCAAGCGTGCCGGAGCGGCCACCGTCGCTCCGATTGCCAAGCTGCAGGCGGACGACACGGGTTGGGGCTGGAACATCGGCGCCTTGTTCACGCTCTCCGAGTCGACCAAGCTGGGTCTCTCCTATCGTTCCAAGGTCAAGCAGAAGCTGGACGGCGACCTGACCGTCGTCGGCGTGACCCAGGTCGATGCCCAGGCCAAGCTGGAATTGCCGGATACCGCCATCGTCAGCCTGACGCACAAGCTGAACGACAAGTGGGAACTGCTCGGCGACGTGTCGTGGACCGGCTGGAGCAGCATCCCGAAAGTCGTGATCACCAATGCGCTGGGCAACCAGACGCTCGACACCAAGTTCGACGATAGCTGGCGCGTCGCGCTCGGCGCCAACTATGCACTGAATCCGACGACCAAGCTGAAATTCGGCGTCGCCTACGACCAGACGCCGGTGCCGGATGCCGAACATCGCCTGGTTTCGTTGCCCGACAACGACCGCCTGTGGCTGTCGCTCGGTGCGCAATGGAAGCCGAGCAAGGCAACGACGGTCGATCTCGGTGCCTCCTATCTCTTCGTCAAGGATACCAAGATCAACAACAACGGTGGCGCCAGCGGTCTGATCCGCGGCGACTACGACAGCGATGTCTGGATCCTCGGCGGGCAGTTCTCGATGGCTTTCTGAGGCTACGTGAGCACAATGGAAAATCCCCGGGCATGTCCCGGGGATTTTTTTTACAGTTTTTCCGCGCCAAGGCATTGACCGTCAGGCTTCGATGTCTATAATTCAAACGTTCGTTTTATTTTTACGACAACGATAAGACCACGAAAGGAGACAAGCTTTGAACAAGCTGATCGTCAAGAAAGCTGCCGTGCTCGGCGCCGGGGTGATGGGGGCGCAGATAGCGGCCCACCTCGCCAACGCCGGCGTGCCGGTCGTGCTGTTCGATCTGGCCGCCAAGGAAGGCCCGAAGAACGGCATCGTCAACAAGGCGCTCGATGGCCTGAAGAAACTCGATCCGGCGCCGCTGGCCAGCCGCGACAAGCTGCAACTGATCGAAGCCGCCAACTACGACGAGCACCTGCCGCTGCTCGCCGGCTGCGATCTGGTGATCGAGGCCATCGCCGAGCGCATGGACTGGAAGAACGACCTCTACGCGAAGATCGCACCGCACCTGTCGGCCACCGCCATCGTCGCTTCCAATACCTCCGGCCTGTCGATGGCGGCCCTGGCGCAGGGGTTGCCGGAAAATGTTCAGCCGCGCTTCTGCGGCATCCATTTCTTCAACCCGCCGCGTTACATGCATCTGGTCGAAGTGATCGCCACGCCAGGCACCGACGCCGCCACCCTCGACGCGTTGGAAACCTGGCTGACTTCGCGCCTGGGCAAGGGCGTCATCCGCGCGCTCGACACGCCGAACTTCGTCGCCAACCGCATCGGCGTCTTTTCCATCCTGGCCGTCATGCATCACACGCAGGCCTTCGGCCTCGGTTTCGACGAAGTCGACGCGCTGACCGGCCCGAAGATCGGCCGCCCGAAGAGCGCCACCTACCGCACCGCCGACGTCGTCGGCCTCGACACCCTGGCGCATGTGGTCAAGACCATGCAGGACACGCTGCCGGACGATCCGTGGCACGCCCACTTCGTCACGCCGGCCTGGCTGCAAGCCTTGATCGCCCAGGGCGCCCTCGGCCAGAAAACGCGCTGCGGTATCTTCCGCAAGCAGGGCAAGGAAATCCAGGTGCTCGACCTGGCCGCGCGCGATTACCGGACCTCGGCCGGCGAGATTGCCGAAGAAGTTGCCGCCATCCTGAAACTGCGCAATCCGGCCGAGCAGTTTGCCGCGTTGCGCGCCAGTGCCCATCCGCAGGCGCAATTCCTGTGGGCCATCTTCCGCGATGTCTTCCATTACTGCGCGGTACAACTGGAAAACGTCGCCGACAACGCGCGCGACCTCGATCTCGCCATGCGCTGGGGCTTTGGCTGGACGCAAGGCCCGTTCGAGACCTGGCAGGCCGCCGACTGGGCGGAGATCGCCGATGCCGTTGCCGCCGACATCGCTGCCGGCAAGACGATGGCCGCCGTGCCGCTGCCGGCCTGGGTCAGCGAAAGCGGGCGCAACGGCGTGCATACGCCGTTCGGCTCGTGGTCGGCGCGCGGCAAGCGCTACGTCGATCGTTCGCAGTTGCCGGTCTATCAACGCCAGTTGTTCCCCGAAAGCGTGCTCGGCGAAGGGGCGTCGCGCCCGGAAAAATCCGGCGAAACGCTGTACGAGAACGACGGCGTCCGCCTCTGGTGCCTGCCGGCGGTCGACCGCAACATCGGCATCCTGTCGTTCAAGTCGAAGATGCACACGATCGGCGACGAAGTGCTCGACGGCGTCATCGCCGCCGTCCGCCAGGCGGAAACGACGCTCGACGGCGTTGTTGTCTGGCACGAGGCGCCGTTCGCCGTCGGCGCCAACCTGGCGCAAGTCAGCGAAGCGATTGCCGCCGGCCAGTTCGACGTGCTGGAAAAGACCGTCGAGAAGTTCCAGCGGGCCTCGCAGACGCTGAAATACGCGCAGGTACCGGTGGTCGCGGCGGTGCAGGGCATGGCCCTGGGCGGCGGCTGCGAATTCGTCATGCACGCGACGAAGCGGGTCATGGCGCTGGAAAGCTATGTCGGCCTGGTCGAGGCCGGCGTCGGGCTGATTCCGGCCGGCGGCGGTTGCAAGGAATTTGCCGTGCGCGCCGCGCAGTGGGCGGCGCAATCGGCGACGCCGACCGAGCTGTTCAATTTCCTGCAGCCGGTGTTCACCACCATCGCCATGGCCAAGGTCGCCAAGAGCGCCCAGGAAGTCATCGATTTCGGTTTCGCCCGGCCCACCGACACCATCCTCTTCAACGCCCACGAATTGCTTTGGGTGGCGATCCGCGAAGCGCGCGCGCTGGCCGATGTCGGCTACGCGCCGCCGCCGATGGCGCGTGACATCCCGGTCGCCGGACGTACCGGCATCGCCACCTTCGAGATGATGCTGGTCAACATGAAGGAGGGCGGCATGATCTCGGCGCACGACTACAAGGTTGCCCGTTCGGCCGCCGTCGCCCTGTGCGGTGGCGAGATCGAGGGCGGCAGCCGGGTCGACGAGGAATGGCTGATCACCGTCGAACGCCGCCTGTTCGTCGAGCTACTGAAAGACCCGATGACCCAGGCCCGCATCAAACACATGCTGGAAACCGGCAAGCCGCTCCGTAACTGAGACGGCAAGGAGACAAAGACAAATGAGCAAACAGATTCAGGACGCCTACATCGTTGCCGCCACCCGCTTGCCGGTGGCCAAGAAGAACGGCATGTTCAGGAACGTGCGGCCGGACGACATGCTGGCCGCCGCGATCAAGGCGGTCGTCGCCCAGGTGCCGGGCATCGATCCGGCGCGCATCGGCGACGTCATCGTCGGCTGTGCCATGCCGGAAGCCGAGCAGGGGATGAACGTCGCCCGCATCGGCGCGCTGCTTGCCGGCCTGCCGGTGACCGTGCCGGGCATCACGATCAACCGCTTCTGCTCGTCCGGCGTGCAGGCGGTGGCCGATGCCGCCAACCAGATCCGCCTCGGCCTGGCCGACGTGATGATCGCCGCCGGCACCGAGTCGATGAGCATCATGCCGCAGATCATGGGCAACAAGATGGCGATGAACCCGGCCGTCTTCACTGACGAGAATGTCGGCATCGCCTACGGCATGGGGCTGACCGCCGAGAAGGTGGCGAACCAGTGGAAGATCGGCCGCGAGGCGCAGGACGCCTTCGCCGTCGAATCGCACAAGAAGGCCTGCGCGGCGATTGCCGCCGGTCACTTCAAGGCGGAGATCACCCCCTACGCGATCCACGAATACCTGCCCGACCTCGCCAGCGGCGAAATCCGCGAGCGCCTGCGCGTCGCCGAGAACGACGAAGGTCCGCGCCCGGATTCGAGCGTCGAGCGCCTGGGCAAGCTGAAGCCGGTGTTCCATGCGCGCGGTTCGGTCACTGCCGGCAACTCGTCGCAGATGTCGGACGGCGCCGGCGCGGTGATGCTGGTCTCGGAACAGGTGCTCAAGGAACACAACCTGACCCCGCTCGCCCGCTTTGCCGGTTACGCGGTCGGCGGCGTGGCGCCGGAAATCATGGGCATCGGCCCGGTGGCGGCGATTCCCAAGGTGCTGGCGCAGGTCGGCATCGGCTTGGCCGACCTCGACTGGATCGAACTCAACGAAGCCTTCGCCGCGCAGTCGCTGGCGGTGATGCAGGAACTCGGCATCGATCCGGCCAAGGTCAATCCGCTCGGCGGCGCCATCGCCCTTGGTCACCCGCTCGGTGCCACCGGCGCCATCCGCACGGCGACCGTGGTGCACGGCCTGCAGCGCACCGGCGGCAAGTACGGCATGGTGACCATGTGCATCGGCACCGGCATGGGTGCCGCCGGCATCTTCGAGCGCGTCTGAGAAACCGGTGCGCAACGCGGATAGACCATGAAACCCGCCTGGCTAGCCAAACTTCCGCCGGCCTGGCGGGCGCGCATGGTGCGTCTCGGCTTCAACTTCCACCCGGCCTTTCGCGGCACCGGCGGGCGGGTCGTGCATGTGGCGCGCGATTTGCGCCACATCCGCGTCTGCCTGCCGCTCAACTGGAAGACGAGGAACATCGTCGGCTCGCTTTACGGCGGTTCGCTCTTTGCGATCACCGACGGCGCGCACCCGATGATGCTGATGGCGGCGCTCGGCGAGTCCGTCATCGTCTGGGACAAGGCGGCCAGCATCCGCTACCGCAAGCCGGGTTACAGCACGCTGTACGCCGACTTCGTGATCGACGAGACGGAAGTCGCGTTCATCCGCGCCTGCCTCGCGGAAAATCCGGAGCTTGAGCGGACTTACACGGTCGAACTGAAGGATGCGCACGGCACGGTCCATACCGAGGTCGAGCGCACCGTCTATATCGCCGACAAAAACTACTATCGGAAAAAAACCGGAGGAGACAAAAATGATGGCAATGAAAAGGATGCGCCTGGCGCTGCTGATCGCCGCGCTGGCGACGGCGGGCGGGCTGCAGGCGGCGGAAGTCGCTGAGGTACGGATCGCCGACCAGGTCAAGGTCGGCGACAACGAGCTGGTGCTCAACGGCGCCGGCCTGCGCAGCAAGATGTTCTTCAAGGTCTATGTCGGCGCCTTGTACGTCGGCCAGAAGGCGAGCGACGCGCAGGCGCTGATCGACAGCACGCAGCCGCGCCGCATGCGCCTGCGCATGATGCGCGACGTCGATGCCGACAGCTTCTACGCGGCGCTCGACGAAGGCCTGCGCAACAACCACACGCCCGCCCAGTTCGCCGAGATCAAGGCGCAAGCCGAACAGCTCGGCGCGCTGATGCGAGCCTTCGGCAAGGTGCGCGAGGGCGAGGTGATCGACATCGATTTCAGCGCCGACGGCATCGCCCTAACGCGTAACGGCGAAGCCGCCGGCAAGGTTGCCGGAGCGGCTTTCGCCAAGGGTCTGCTGCGGGTCTGGCTGGGCGACAAGCCTGCCGACGCCGGGCTGAAAAAGTCGCTGCTCGGCGGTTGAGCCGGCACCAAGAGAATAGGCAAAGGAGGAGCGCATCATGGAAAGAATCTGGTTGCAGAGCTATCCCGAAGGCATCCCGGCCGATATCGACATCGACCACATCCCCTCGCTCGTCGCGCTGTTCGAGGACGCCTGCCGCAAGTACGCGGACAAGGTGGCCTACATCAGCATGGGCAAGGAAATGACCTACGGCGAACTGGAGGCGGCAACGCGCGATTTCGCCGGCTGGCTGCAGTCGCTCGGGCTGAAGAAGGGCGACCGCGTCGCGCTGATGATGCCCAACCTGCTGCAATACCCGGTGGCACTGTTCGGCACGCTGCGCGCCGGTTGCGTCGTGGTCAATTGCAACCCGCTGTACACGCCGCACGAACTCGAACACCAGTTGAAGGATTCGGGGGCGGTGGCCATCGTCATCGTCGAGAACTTCGCGCACACGCTGCAGCGGGCGATCGCCGGCACCGCCATCCGCCACGTCGTCGTCACGCCGCTTGGCGAGATGCTCGGCGCCAAGGGCATCCTGGTCAATTTCGTCATCCGCCACGTGAAGAAGATGGTGCCGGCCTGGCAACTGCCGGGCAGCATCGGCTTCAAGGCGGCGCTGGCGGCTGGGCGGCGGCACGGCTACCAGCCGGTGCCGCTCGACCACGACGACATCGCCTTCCTGCAATACACCGGCGGCACGACCGGGATTTCCAAGGGAGCGATGCTGACCCACGCCAACATCGCCTCCAACGTGACCCAGGCCTACAACTGGATCCGGCCGGTGGTGCATGAAGGCAAGGAATTCATCATCACCGCCTTGCCGCTCTATCACATCTTCGCGCTGACCGCGAACTGCCTGACCTTCCTGATGATCGGCGCGCGCAACCTGCTGATCGCCAACCCGCGCGACATTCCCAACTTCGTCAAGGAATGGGGCAAGTATCCGGTCACCGTCGTCACCGGCGTCAATACCCTGTTCAACGCGCTGCTCAACAACCCGGACTTCGCCAAGCTCGATTTCTCGACGATGAACGTCACGCTGGGCGGCGGCATGGCGGTCCAGGCGCCGGTTGCCGAGCGCTGGCTGAAGGTGGTCGGCGTGCCGCTGCTGCAGGCTTACGGTCTGACCGAGACGAGCCCGGCGGCGACGATCAACCCGCTCGACATGCACGAGTTCAACGGCGCCATCGGCCTGCCGATCTCGTCGACCGAAGTGTCGATCCGCGACGACAGCGGCAAGGAAGTCCCGGTCAAGCAGGTCGGCGAAATCTGCATCCGCGGCCCGCAGGTGATGAAGGGTTACTGGCAGCGCCCGGACGAAACCGAAAACGTTTTCTACCCCGATGGTTTCCTGCGCACCGGCGACATGGGCTATGTCGATCCCAAGGGTTTCGTTTTCCTGGTCGACCGCAAGAAGGACATGATCCTGGTCTCCGGTTTCAACGTCTATCCGAACGAGGTCGAGGAAGCCGTCGCCATGCACCCCGGCGTCATCGACGTGGCGGCCATCGGCGTTGCCGACGAGCATTCCGGCGAGGCGGTGAAGATATTCGTCGTGCGCAAGGACCCCAATCTCACCGAACACGCGCTGATCGAGCACTGCCGTACCCTGCTCACCGGCTACAAGATTCCCAAGCATGTCGAATTCCGCGACGACCTGCCGCGTACCAACGTCGGCAAGATCCTGCGTCGCGCCCTGAAAGAAGGAGCCTGAGTTGCCCATTCCCGATTCCCTGAACAAGAACCTGACGCTGCCGGTCATCTGCGCGCCGATGTTCATCGTCTCCAACCCGGACCTGGTGATCGCCCAGTGCAAGAGCGGCGTCATCGGTTCCTTTCCGGCGCTCAACGCCCGCCCGCAGGAAGTGCTCGACGACTGGCTGCTGCGCATCAAGCGCGAACTGGCCGCCGACCCGCAGGCGGCGCCGTTCGCGGTCAACCAGATCATCCACCCGTCGAACACCCGCCTTGAGCACGACATGGCGTTGTGCGTGCAGCACGAGGTGCCGCTGATCATCACCAGCCTGTCGGCGCCGACGCAGATCGTGCCGCATGTGCATGCCTACGGTGGCAAGGTCTTCCACGACGTGATCAGTGTGCGCCATGCCGAGAAGGCGCTGGAAGCCGGCGTCGACGGCTTGATCCTGGTCTGCGCCGGGGCCGGCGGCCATGCCGGCACGCTCAGCCCGTTCGCGCTGGTCGGCGAAATCCGCAAGTTCTACGACGGTCCGATCGCGCTCTCCGGTTCGATCACCAACGGCTCGGCGGTTCTCGCCGCGCAGGCGATGGGCGCCGACTTCGCCTACATCGGCACGCGCTTCATCGCCACCAGCGAAGCCAACGCGGTCGACGCCTACAAGCAGGCGATCGTCGATTCGGCGGCCAAGGACGTCGTCTATACGCCGTACTTTACCGGCGTCCATGGCAACTACCTGAAGAAGAGCATCGTCGCTGCCGGCCTCGACCCGGACAACCTGCCCGACAAGGACAAGACGGCGATGAATTTCGGCGCCGCCGCCGCGGCCGGGCCGAAGGCCTGGAAGGAAATCTGGGGCGCCGGGCAGGGCGTCGGCACGATCGACCAGGTGCGTCCCGCCGCCGAGGTGATCGCCAGCATGCGCGAGGAATACCGGCGCGCCAAGGCGGCGCTGTGCAGCAATCCATTCTGAACAAGACCATCAAGAGGAGATACAGACAATGAGCGACTACCGCGCCCCGATCAAGGACATGCGCTTCGTCATGGATGAACTGGCCGGCTTCAAGGAACTGAGCAGCCTGCCCGGTCTCGAAGAGGCGACGCCGGACCTGGCCGATGCCATTCTCGACGAAGCGGCGAAGTTTGCCGGCGAAGTCATCGCCCCGCTCAACCGCGTCGGCGACCAGCAGGGCTGCAAGCTCGGCGCCGACGGCGTGAGCACGCCGGCCGGCTGGAAGGAAGCCTACGCCCAGTACCGCGAAGCGGGCTGGAACGGCATCACGCTGCCGCCCGAGTTCGGCGGCCAGGGCCTGCCCGACACGCTCGGCATCGCCGCCAAGGAAATGCTCTGCTCGGCCAACATGGCGTTCAGCCTCGGTCCCTTGCTCACCACCGGCGCCGTCGAAGCGCTGCTCACCTGCGCCAGCGACGAACTGAAGGCGATGTTCCTGGAAAAGATGGTGTCCGGCGAATGGACCGGCACGATGAACCTGACCGAACCGCAGGCCGGCTCCGACCTGGCGCTGATCCGTTCGCGCGCCGAGCCGCAGGGCGACGGCACCTACCGCGTGTTCGGCCAGAAGATCTTCATCACCTACGGCGACCACGACATGACCGACAACATCGTCCATCTCGTGCCCGCCCGGCTGCCCGACGCGCCGGCCGGGGTCAAGGGCATCTCGATGTTCCTGGTCCCCAAGTTCCTGGTCAACGCAGACGGCAGCCTCGGCGCACGCAACGACGCCTGGTGCATCTCGCTCGAACACAAGCTCGGCATCCACGCCAGCCCGACCTGCGTCATGGCCTATGGCGACAAGGGCGAGGGCGCCATCGGCTACCTGCTCGGCGAAGCCAATCGCGGCCTCGAATACATGTTCATCATGATGAACGAAGCCCGCCTCGGCGTTGGCCTGCAAGGCGTCGCCATCGGCGAGCGCGCCTACCAGCAGGCGCTGGCCTACGCCCGCGACCGCAAGCAGGGGCGCGACGCGCTGACCGGCGAAATGCTGGTGAGCATCGACAAACACCCGGACATCCGGCGCATGCTGATGCTGATGAAGTCGCGCGTCGAAGCCGCCCGTGCGCTGACCTACTACACCTCCGGCCTGCTCGACCGCGCCCGCCACTTGGCCGACGCCGAAGAACGCAAGAAGGCGCTGTGGCTGGCCGAATTCATGATCCCCATCGTCAAGGGCGGCGGTACCGAAATGGGCATCGAGGTCACCTCGCTCGGCATCCAGATTCACGGCGGCATGGGCTTCGTCGAAGAAACCGGCGCCGCCCAGCATTTCCGCGACGCCCGCATCACGACGATCTACGAAGGCACCACCGGCATCCAGGCCAACGACCTCCTGTTCCGCAAGCTGATGCGCGACCAGGGCGCCACCGCGAAGCTCGTCTTCGGCGAAATCTACGCCACGGTCAAGACGCTGACCGCGAGCGGCAAGCCGGAACTGGCGGCGATCGCCCAGAAGCTCGGCATCGCGCTGAAGATGTGGACCGACACCACCGAATGGCTGGCGGCCAACGCCAAAACCAGTCTCGGCGGTGTGCTGACCGCCGCCGTCCCCTACCTGAGCCTGGCCGTCGTCGTCTGCAACGGCTGGATGATGGCCAAGGCCGCACTGGCCGCCGCCGGCTATCTCGACAAGGGCGAGGGCGACCTGCCGTTCTACCGCGCCAAGCTGGCCAGCGCCCGTTTCTACGCCGACCAGATGCTGCCGCAGGCGATTGCCTTTGCCGAAACGGTCAAGGCCGGCGACGCGGCAATTGCCGGTCTCGGCGACGAACTGTTCGACGCCTGATTCCCCCGCTTATCTCTGCGACCTCGCGTCTTTCGCCCCCGCCCGCCGGGGGCTTTTTTTTGGAGACCATCATGACTTTCCCCGAACTCAGCGCGATCGGACTCGAATTTGCCGACGGCGTGCTGGAGGCGACGCTGAACCGGCCGGACAAGGCCAACGCGCTAGACGACGCGCTGTGGCAGGAACTGCGCAGCCTCTTCGACTGGGCCGACGCGACGCCGGCGGTGCGCGTCGTCATCCTCGCCGGCGCCGGCCGCCACTTCTGCGCCGGCATCGACCTCGCCATGCTGGGCGGCGTCATGGCGCGCATTGCCGACGCCGACGAGGCGCGCAGCCGGGAAGCCTTGCGCCGCCTGATCGTCGACCTGCAGGATTGCCTGACGGCGGCAGAGCGCTGCCGCAAGCCGGTGCTCGCCGCGATCCAGGGCGCCTGCCTGGGCGGCGGTCTCGACCTCGCCTGCTGCTGCGACCTGCGCTACGCCAGCGCCGACGCGCGCTTCGCGGTGCGCGAGATCGACCTCGGCATGGTCGCCGACGTCGGCACCCTGCAGCGGCTGCCGCGCCTGATTCCGCCCGGCATCGCCCGCGAACTCGCTTACACCGGGCGCGAGTTCGCCGCCGACGAGGCGCTGCGCCACGGCTTCGTCAATGCCGTCAGCCCGGATGTCGACCGCCTGCTGGCCGACGTGCGCGAAACTGCCCGCACGATTGCCGGCAAATCGCCGCTCGCCATCCGCGGCAGCAAGGAAGTCCTCAACTACAGCCGCGATCATTCGGTTGCCGACGGCCTCGCTCACGTCGCAACCTGGAACGCCGCCATGCTGCTTTCAGCCGACCTGCGCGAGGCCGGCGCGGCGATGCGCGCCGGTCGCCCGCCGCTTTTCGCCGACTGAATGCAGGCGCGGCCAGCGCCTGTTATGCTGACCGGCCGCGCAGCAATCAAGGAGCAAGCATGGCCATCGGCTGGCTGACGATACTTTCCAACGTCCCCTGGTCCGACGTGATCAAGAACGCCCCGGCCGTCGCCGAAGGTGCCAGGAAACTCTGGCAGAAGGTCGGCAGCCGCAGTCCGGCAGCCGCCCCCGGCGCGCCTGTCGCGACCCCGGAAGACCAACTGGCCGCGCTGCAGCTCCGGGTCGACGAAATGCATGCGCAGTTGCAGAACGCCGGCGAGGTGATCCAGTCGCTCGCCGAGCAGAACGCGCAATTGATCGTCCGCGTCGAGAAGACCCGCCGCCGCCTGTGGCTGCTCGCGCTCGCCAACCTCGTCACCGCCACCGTCGCGCTCGCCGCCTGGCTGCGCTGAGCTCTCTGGCAAAATCCGGATCGGGCATTTCGCCCTCTCCTTGAAGGCAGCAATCGTCAGTTCTTCCGCAGCTTACAACGCGGCGGCGAATTGCCGAGGCGCAACCCAATAGTCGGATTTTCCAGCAGTCCCGCCAGGCGGCAACGGCTTCGAATCACTGCTCGCTGGCGGAGGTTGGCCCAGCTTGCTTCGCCGCTTGAGGCTGATTTTCCATGTTGCCGACGACTGTCAAGTTACGTTTGTGAAGAACTTCGCCAATGCCTGAGAAATACGTGCGTGGATCGGTCGTCTTGTTTTCAAGGAGTGCATAGCCCATGCGCTCAAGCTCGGAAGCAGCGACCCGGTTGGCTTGCCATTTGCGCTGGAAATCTCCGCTTGTCGACAAGGTGATCAACAGTGCGGCGCCCACGGAGAGCAGGGCGGCAATATCTTTCTTTGTTTCGCCGTTCCTGATGATCGACTCGAATTTGAGAATGAGCCCGGCAAGGGCACTGCACAGGGCGGCACAGAATGTGAACCCCCAATACACACCACTCCATTTTGCGGCGTTGGACCTGGTTTCGACGTAGTTGTCCAGGATCGCCCGGGCGACGCGGGATTGATCGGTATTCTGCTGGCTGATCAGCGGCTGCAGCGCAGCGGTCAAGGCGTCGGCACGCGGCCAGTTCAGGGCTACAGCCAGGGAAATGGCGGCGATGGTGATGGCGACAAAAAACAGCTTTCGTTTGGAGGCGGCAGTGATCATTGCGGTGTCCTTGATGCCCAATGGTGCCATGGAAAAACGTCTGCTTGAGTTTTGGATCGTGCCGTGAATCATCTGGAATATCAAGGCGCCAAAACACATCGAAGGCAATCGACTCATCACTGCACCTCCTGGGCATCGGCGATGGCGCGGCGGAGCAGGGCGATGCCTTCGGCGATTTCCGCTGCGCTGGTGTTCAGCGCCGGCATCAGCCGCAGGCAGTGCGGGCGCGGCGCGTTGACCAGCAGGCCGAGGTCGCGGGCGCGGGCGACGATGGCCGGGCCGAGATCAGAACCGAGTTCGAGCGCGAGCAGGAAACCTTGGCCGCGCACCGCGCCGAGGCCGAGTTCGGCGGACAGCGCGCGCAGCGCCTCGGCGAGCTGCTCGCCGCGCTGCCGGCAGGTGGCGAGGAAGCCGTCGGCGAGCAGGGTGTCGAGTACGGCCAGCCCGGCGGCGCAGACCAGCGGGTTGCCGCAATAGGTGCCGCCCTGGTCGCCTGGCGCGAAGCAGGAAGCGGCGCGGGTGGCGAGCAGCGCCGAGATCGGCAGGCCGCCGCCGAGACCCTTGCCGAGCGTCATGATGTCCGGCTGGATGCCGTGCGCGCTATGGGCGAAGAGGTGGCCGGTGCGGCCGATGCCGCTCTGCACTTCGTCGACGATGAGCAGCAGTTGCCGCTCGTCGCACAACTGCCGCAACTGGCGCAGGAAGTCGCCGCTGGCCGGGATGACGCCGGCCTCGCCCTGGATCGGTTCGAGCATGACGGCGACGGTATTCGGCCCGATCAGCCGCTCGACGGTGGCGATGTCGTTCAGCCGGGCTTTCGGGAAGCCCGTCACCTGCGGCGCGAAGAGCGTGTCCCAGCCGGGTTTGCCGCTCGCCGACATGGTCGCCAGCGTGCGCCCGTGGAAGCCGTCGACGAAGGTGACGATCTCGTGCGCGCCGCCTTTGTGCAACTGCCCCCATTTGCGCGCCAGCTTGATCGCGCCTTCGTTGGCCTCGGCGCCGGAACTGGCGAAGAAGACGTGGTCGAAGCCGCTGTGCGCGGTGAGTTTTTCGGCCAGCCGCATGGCCGGCAGGTTGTGGAATGCCGGGCCGGGGTTGAGCAGGGTCGCCGCCTGTTGCGCGATGGCATCGACGATCACCTGCGGCGAATGGCCCAGGCAATTGACCGCCCAGCCCTGCATCCAGTCGAGGTAGCGGCGGCCTTCGGCATCGAACAGCCAGGCGCCGGCGCCGCGGACGAAGAGGACGTCCGGGCGGGCGGCGATCGGCATCAGACTGGCGGGAGTGGGAAGGGATGCGGGATGGTTCACGGACGACTCCTTGCGTTGAGAAAAACACGGGGAAAACAAAAAGGCCACGGGGTGAGCCGTGGCCTGTGCGGGAAAGCGGGGGACGCTTAAGCTAGCGTCGGCGCCGTGACTTGGCGCGCTGCCATCCGCCGTCGCTGCGCGTACGCGCGGCCCGGCTCGCCCGATTGACGTCGGGCGGCGGTGTGGCGTCGGCGAAGTGCGCTGGCAGTGAAGTTCATGGGGGCAGTGTCGGCGAGCAGCCGGCCGGCTGTCAAGCGCCGATCAGTCGTGCAGCGACGGCAGTTCGCCGTCGACGATGCGGACTCGCAACAGGCGCTGGAAAAACAGGCTGTTGGGCACCTGCAGCAAGGTCGGTTCGCGGTCGGGCAGGGTTTCGCGGATCGTCGTGTAGATCAGCCGGATGTCCAGCACCTCGCCGCCGAGGCCGGGCTTGTCGCCGTTCTCGAGGATTTCGATGTGGTCGTGCAGGCGAAAGGGGCGGGTGGTGTAGATCAGCACCGCGCAGAAGATGTTGGAGAGCACGCTCCAGGCGGCAAAGAAGGCGACCGCGGCAACCGTCGCGAAGCCGGTGATGGCGGTCCACAGCACCGCGCCGGAAACGTCGAAACGATCGAGCACGAGCAGGATGACGCCGATGAAGATGAGGATGCTGGCGAAGCGCCGGCCACCGACGATCAGCTCCAGCGGCAGGTTGTGGCTGCGTACCAGGCGGGTGATGATGCGCACGACGAGGCTGCGCAGGAGCAGCGCGGCGGCAACGATGAGGACGATCTGCAGGCCGAGCGTGATGACGTCCAGCCAGGGATGCGCCCAGTCGGGCAGGTAGTCCTTCATGGCGCGGCAGCCGGCTTGCCGGCGTTGTTCGGGGAGGGCATGGGCATTCCAAGCGACGTCGGGAAGGGCGATTATCCGGTCAGCCCGCCCGGCGATCAAGGTTGGCGGCGGCTCAGGAGATCTGCTTGCTCACCGCCCAGACGGCGGCTTCGACGCGCGAGCGGAACTTCAGCTTCTTCAGCAGGTTGCGGATATGCACCTTGACCGTGCTTTCCATGATGTCGAACTCGCGGGCAATCAGCTTGTTCGACATGCCGGCGGCCAGGCAGCGCAGGATCGCCGTTTCGCGTTCGGTCAGGCCGGCCTGGCTGCGCGCTTCGCCGAGGCTTTCCTGGCGTAGCGCCAGGGTCAGCAGGCCGATCAGTTCCGGGCTGATCGCATCCTGGCCGTCCATTGCGTTGCGGATCAGGCGCAGCATGTCGTTGGGGTCGGTGTCCTTCAGCACGTAGCCGTCGGAGCCGGCGCGGATGGCGGCGATCAGGTCTTCGGCGGCGTTGGAGACGGTGAGGATGAGGATGCGGGCAGCGATGTCGGCATCGCGCATGGCGCGCAGCGTCTCGATGCCGCCCAGTCCCTTCATGTTGAGGTCGAGCAGGATCAGGTCGGGATCGAGCTGGCGGGCAAGTTCCAGTCCTTCCTCGCCGCTTGCCGCCTCGCCGACGATCTCGAAGCCGGGTTCGAGGCTGAGCAGCTGGCAGACGCCGCGCCGGAACAGCGGGTGGTCGTCGATGACCAGGGTGCGGGTGAGCGGGGCAGTGGCGTTCATCGGTTTTCCTTGGCGCTGAATTGTTCGGGACGAAAGCCCAGGCAGACGAGGGTGCCGCCTTCCGGCGGGCTGACGACCTCGACGCTGCCGTCGAGAATCTGCGCCCGGTCGCGCATGATGATCAGCCCGTAGTGGTTGCGCGGCGGCGTCTCCGGGTTGAAGCCGCGGCCGTTGTCGCGGACGCAGACGCGGACGCGGCGGTCGTCGTCGAGGCCGATCTCGATGCCGGCGCTGCTCGCCTTGGCGTGCTTCTCGATGTTGGCGAGCGCCTCGCGGATGATGCGGATGACGTGCATCTCCTCGTTGGCAGTGAGGACGATGCCCGACAGCCGGTTGTCGAGGGCGATGGTGAAGCCGCACTTGCGCGAGAATTCCTCGACGGTTTCCTGCAGCGCGGCGCTGAAGCCGCGCTCGTCGAGGCGCAGGCGGAAGGTGGTGATCAGCTCGCGCAGTTCGCGGTAGGCGGCGTTGAGGCCGACCTTCAGCTCCTCGGCGATCGGCGTCGCCTGCGGGTTGTCGCCGAGATGCTTCTCCAGCCGGGTGACCTGGATCTTCAGATAGCTCAGCGACTGGGCGATCGAATCGTGCAGTTCGCGGGCGATCACCGCGCGTTCCTCGAGCACCGCCAGACGGTGACGTTCCTCGGTGCGCCGCATGTTGACCAAAGCGTTGGAAATCTGCCGGCTGACGGTTTCCAGCGTGCGCAGCTTGTCACGCGGCAGCGGCATGGCGCTGTCGAGCATGACCGGCATCACGCCGTGCAGCGACTCGTCGCCGCCGAGCGGGAAGACGATCATCTGCCGGCCGTCGGCGGTGCGCCCGGTCTGCTGTTCCGGCGCCAGGGTGGCCTGGTGGAAGCAGGTGGCGCAATCGCGTTCGGCGCGCAGCCGGAGGTTTTCGCCGGGGCTCAGGCTGCCGACTACCTGCTGCGCCGGAAACTGGCCGTGTTCGCTGATGCAGATCGCGTTGTGGCCGAGTTCGAGCGCTTCCTCGATTTCGCGCAGCACCTGGTGGATGGTCTCCAGGCCAAGGTCGCCGGAAGACAGCTGCTGGCTGGTCCGGTACAGGAGTTCGAGCGACTGGTTGGTGCGCGTCAGCGCCTCGGTCTTCTGCGCCACCTTGGCTTCGAGCTGGCCGTACATGCTGGCAATCTCGTCCATCATCGCGTTGAAGGCCTGGCCGAGCTGGCCGAGTTCGTCGGGGGCGGTGTGGCGGACCCGGGTGCCGAAGGAACCGGCGGTGACGCTGCGCGCCGCTTTCAGCAGGTCGGCGAGCGGCCGGAAGAGCAGGGTGCGCAGCATCCAGGTGGTGATCAGGCTGACCACCACCATCAGCCCGAGCAGCGCGAACTGCGTGGCGCGCAGCAGGCGGATGCGCTCCTCGAGGTCGAGTTCGATCAGTTGCACGACCTCGTCGATGCGGTTGACGAAACCGGGAATGTCCTGCGCCAGTTGCTGGATCGCTTCCGGGCTGGCGCTGCCTTCCGGCGCGGTGGCGACGCGCGCCAGCGGGCGGATTTCCTCTTCCCAGCGCTGGCGCACCTGCGCCAGCAACTGGTCGAGCGCCGAACCGGTATGGCCGGCGACCGCGCGTTCCAGTGTTTCCAGGCGGCGCTCGAACTGCTCCAGCGTTTGTCCGGCGAACGGCCGGCGGTCGGCCTGCTGCAGTTCGCTGAGCAGGCGGTAGCTGGTCATGCGCAGCGACCCGGAAAGGTTGATCGCGCTTGCCTTGCCGACGCTGCTGTCGGCGATCACCGTCGAGATCAGTACGGAGAGGAAGGAGAGGGTGGCCAGGACGACCATGGCCAGGCCAATGCGGGCCAGGATGGAATGGCGCAGGGTGTTGAGCAGGGCGGGGATCACGGGCGGCGCGGGCGAAGACTCGGGCATCGGGCGGTCCATTATCGAAGATCGGCTGGCCAAAAGCGACAGGGGGGCGCTCCGGCCCCCCGCTGTCCCCGCTATCTGGCCGCGGGCGGCGCTTCCGGCTTGGCCGGTTGCGGCGGGTGGAACTGCTCGGGCGTGGCGCCTTCCGCATTGGCGGCGCCGATCGACTGGTTCACCTCGGGCAGCGAGTGGGCGATGCCCTTGTGGCAGTCGATGCAGGTCTTGCCCTCGTTGAGGCCGGTCTGGTGCATGCGCGCCGAGCGGCTGCCCTGGACGCCGTAGTCGAAGTACTCGAAGTTGTGGCAGTTGCGGCATTCGCGCGAGTTGGTCGACTTCATCCGGTCCCATTCGTGCTGGGCCAGGGTGAGACGCTTGGCGTTGAACTTCTCCGGCGTGTCGATCGAGCCCAGGACCTTGTGCAGGACTTCGTTGGAGGCCTGGATCTTGCGCCAGATCTTCGGTCCCCATTCCTTCGGCACGTGGCAGTCCGGGCAGGTGGCGCGGACGCCGGAACGGTTCGAGTAATGGACCGTGTTGCGGTACTCCTGATAGACGTTCTCCTGCATTTCATGACAGGAGATGCAGAAGGCCTCGCGGTTGGTCCATTCCATCGCCGTGTTGAAGGCGCCCCAGAAGACGATACCGGCGACGAAGATGCCGGCCAGTGCCAGCGGGCCGATCACGTTGACGCGGGCCATTGCCCAGCTGCCGATGGCCTTGAGACGGGATATGAGTGCTTGCATGATGATCTTCCTCCCTGGTCGGCGCTCAGTGGCCGATGCCTTCGGCAGCCTGGAAACGGTTGCCGACCAGCGGCTTGGCGTCGGCCTGCGGCACGTGACACTGCATGCAGAAATAGCGGCGCGGCGAGATGTTGGAGAGCTCCTGGCCGTCGCGCGTCTTGAAGTGGGTCAGCGAGACCTTGGTCGCGCCGGTTTCCTTGTAGCGGGTCCAGGCGTGGCAATCCATGCACTTGTTGAAGTTCTTGGTCACCGTGTAGGTCTCGACCTTGTGCGGGATCAGCGGCGGCTGCTGGACGTAGTTGCGTTCGATCGGCGCCCGGTCCTTCTCGGATTTGAAGGGGTCGGCGGACTCCGTGTCGGCGCCCTGGATTTCGCTGCCGCGCAGCGATTTCAGCTTCGGTTCGGCAACTGCCGAGGTCAGCGAGGTGAGGGCCAGGAAAACCGCCAGGACGGCGGAGGAAAACAGGCGGCTCGTAGTGTTCATGAATCGCTCCTTTGGTCGAACCGATGAGTAAAGTTGAAGACGTTCTTGGCGCAGACGTCGATGCAACGTCCGCAGGCAGTGCAGTCCCGGTCGAGAATCACCGGGGAAACCTGGCCGTCCTGCTTGAGTGCCGGACGGATCACCTGCGGCTCGGGGCAGACGGCGAAACAGTCCATGCAGTCGTTGCAGGCGGCGCGCTGGCTGGCCGCCACGCGGAGCAGCCCCTTGGGCCCGAGCAGGCCGTAGAAGGCGCCCATCGGACAGAGGTGGCCGCACCAGCCGCGGCTGGCGACCAGCAGGTCGTAGAGAAAAACCAGTAGAAGCACGCTCAGGGTCATCGTCATGCCGCCGGCGAGGGCGCCGGCCAGCCCCTGGATCAGGCTGCGCTGCAGCAGGTGCACCGGGTTGACGGTTTCCCAGACCAGGCTGCCGCTCAGCGCGGCGAGCCCGAAAACGGCGCCGAGCAGCCAGTAGCGGGTGGCGGCGTCGGGCACACGGCCGGTCTTGATGGCGAGCCGGCGACGCAGCCAGGCCGCGCTGTCGGTCACTGCGTTGACCGGGCAGACCCAGGCGCAGAAGACGCGGCCGCCGATCAGGTTGTAGGCGACGAGAACCAGCGCCGCGCCGAGCAGCCCGCTCAGTGCCGGCATGAAGCCGGCGGCCAGCGACTGCAGCAGGACGAAGGGGTCGCTCAGCGGCAGCAGGTCGAAGGTCAGCGACGAGGCCAGGTTGCCCTTGGCGATCCACAGGCCGAACCACGGCCCGCTGAGGAACAGCGAGAGCACCAGCAACTGGCTGGCGCGGCGCAGCAGCAACCAGCGCTGGGCGGCCCACCAGCCCTTGCTGCGGATGGCTTCGCGACCGGGGGTCATGGTTTCCAATCCGAGTTGAGGCGAGTGTCGCCGGGAGCCTTGTCTTCCAGGCCGCGTACCGGCATCTGTACCTGTTCGCCGATCAGCGATCCGCCGTGGCGCTCCTTCTCTTCCCAGCCCTTGCGGTACTGCTCGGGCAGCGCGCCCTGGGCGAGCGGCCTGGGCAGCACCTTGATCGCCGGCGTCGGCAAGACACAGGCTTTTTCGCACTTGCCGCAGCCGGTGCAATGATCGGCGTGGACAGTGGGCAGGAGCAGCGCGTGGCGGTCGGAGCGCGGGTTGTGCAGCTTTTCCAGGGTGATCGCCTGATCGATCACCGGGCAGACCCGGTAACAGACGTCGCAACGCAGGCCCAGGAAGTTGAGGCAGGATTCATGGTCGATCAGCACCGCCAGACCCATCCGGGCGTTGTTGATCTCGGTCAGCCGATGGTCGAGCGCCGACGACGGGCAGGCCTTGATGCAGGGAATGTCCTCGCACATCTCGCACGGCACATTACGCGCCGTGAACACCCGCGTGCCGGTGGCCAGGCCGTCGCCCGGCGTGGCCAGGCGCAAGGTGCCGTAGGGGCAGGCCTGGACGCACAGCCCGCAACGCAGGCAGGCGCCGGCGAACTCGGCTTCCGGCAGGGCGCCGGGCGGGCGCAGCGCCTGCGCCGGACGGGCCGCCGCCGGCGGCATGGCGAACAGCGAACCCAGCGCCAGCGCACCGGCGCCGCCGGCTGCGGCGGCGATGCGATTGAGGAATTTCCGGCGCGCCTGGGAGGCAAGCGCGCCGGCTTCCTTTCTCTGCTGGTGGGTGGGTTCGGGTTTCACGGTGGTTTACCGGTGGCTTCTTGACTCAGGCGCGGACGATCTTGACGGCGCACTTCTTGTAGTCCGTTTCCTTGGAAATCGGACAGGTGGCGTCGAGCGTCAGCTTGTTGACCAGCTTGCCTTCGTCGAAGAAGGGGATGAAGACGAGGCCCTGCGGCGGCTTGTTGCGGCCCTTGGTCTCGACGCGCAGCTGGATTTCGCCGCGCCGCGAGGCGACCTTGACCTTCATGCCGCGCTGGATGCCGCGCTTCTTGGCGTCGTCCGGATGCATGAAGACGACGGCTTCGGGGACCGAGCGGTGCAGTTCGGGAACGCGCCGGGTCATCGTGCCGGTGTGCCAGTGCTCCAGCACGCGGCCGGTACACAACCAGAGGTCGAACTCGTTGTCCGGCTTTTCCGGCGGCTCCTGGTAGGGCAGGGCGAAGATCACCGCCTTGCCGTCCTTGTGGCCGTAGAACTGGACGCCTTCGCCGGCCTTGACGTAGGGATCGTAGCCTTCGCGGAAGCGCCACAGCGTTTCCTTGCCGCCGACCACCGGCCAGCGCAGGCCGCGCGCCTTGTGATACATGTCGAAATCGGCGAGGTCATGGCCGTGGCCGCGACCGAACATCGCGTATTCCTCGAACAGGCCCTTCTGCAGGTAGAAGCCGAGTTCCTTCGACTCCTCGTTCGTGTAGCCCTTGATGGCGTGGCCGTTGGCCTTTTCCAGATCGGCGAGCGGGAACTTGTTGACCTGGCCGTTCTTGTAAAGGACGTCGAACAGCGTCTTGCCCTTCAGTTGCGGCGCCTTGGCGAGCAGATCGGCCGGCCAGACTTCCTCGACCTTGAAGCGCTTGGAGAATTCGATGTACTGCCAGAGGTCGGACCTGGCGTCGCCCGGTGCCTTGACCTGCTGCCGCCAGAACTGGGTGCGCCGCTCGGCGTTGCCGAAGGCGCCTTCCTTTTCGGTCCACATTGCGGACGGCAGGACGAGGTCGGCGGCCATCGCCGAAACCGTCGGGTAGCAGTCGGAAACGACGACGAAGGCTTCCGGATTGCGCCAGCCCGGGTAGATTTCCCCGTTGATGTTGGGGCCGGCCTGCATGTTGTTGGTCGTTGACGTCCAGTAGCACTTTATCTTGCCGTCCTTCAGCGCGCGGCTCTGGGCCACGGCGTGGTAGCCGACCTTGGCGCTGATCGTGCCGTCCGGCAGCTTCCAGATTTCCTCGCTGTGCTTGCGGTGCTCGGGGTTCGTCACCACCAGGTCGGCCGGCAGGCGGTGGGCGAAGGTGCCCACTTCGCGCGCCGTGCCGCAGGCGGAGGGCTGGCCGGTCAGCGAGAACGGTCCGTTGCCCGGTTCGGAAATCTTGCCGACCAGCAGGTGCACGTTGTAAATCATGTTGTTCACCCAGGTGCCGCGGGTGTGCTGGTTGAAGCCCATGGTCCAGAAGCTGACCACCTTCTTTTTCGGGTCGGCGTAGATTTCCGCCAGTTTCTTCAGGCGGTCGGCGGGGACGCCGGAGATCTTGCTGACCTTTTCCAGCGTGTAGTCGGCGACGAACTTCTTGAATTCCTCGAAGTTGATCGGCTTGGCGGCGCCGGTGTCGCCCTTCGGCTTGCCGTCGGCACCGGGGTAGCCGTTCGACTTGGCGTCCTTCTCCAGCGCGTGCGCCGGACGCAGGCCGAAGCCGATGTCGGTTTCGCCCATCTTGAAATTGACGTGCTTGTCGACGAAGGCCTTGTTGACCTTGCCCGACTGGATGATGTGGTTGCAGATGTAGTTGAGGATGGCGAGGTCGGTCTGCGGCACGAAGATCATGCCGTTGTCGGCCAGTTCGAAGCTGCGGTGCTCGAAGGTGGACAGCACGTGGACCTGGGCGTCGGTGTGGGTCAGGCGGCGGTCGGTGATGCGCGACCAGAGGATCGGGTGCATTTCCGCCATGTTCGAGCCCCAGAGCACGAAGGCATCGGCGTTCTCGATGTCGTCGTAGCAGCCCATCGGCTCGTCGATGCCGAAGGTGCGCATGAAGCCGGCGACCGCCGAAGCCATGCAGTGGCGGGCGTTGGGGTCGAGGTTGTTGGAGCGGAAACCGGCCTTCCACAGCTTGCTGGCGGCGTAGCCTTCCCAGATCGTCCATTGCCCGGAGCCGAACATGGCGACGGTCGATACCATCTCGTTCAGCGGCTTGCCGGCGTTGGCCTTCATGTCGGCGGCGAGCGCCGCCTTCCACTTCTGTTCCATGATGTCGAAGGCCTGCTTCCAGGTGATCGGCTGGAAGTCGCCGTCCTTGTCGAACTTGCCGTTCTTCATGCGCAGCAGCGGCTGGGTCAGGCGATCCTCGCCGTACATGATCTTCGACAGGAAGTAGCCCTTGATGCAGTTGAGGCCACGGTTGACCGGCGCGTCCGGGTCGCCCTGGGTGGCGACGATGCGTCCCTTCTGCACGCCGACCAGCACCGAGCAGCCGGTGCCGCAGAAGCGGCAGGCGGCCTTGTCCCAGCGGATGTCGGTGGCGTTCGGGGCCGCCTCGGCGGTGGCGATGCCGGCCAACGGCATCCCGGCGGTTGCCGCGGCGGCGGCGACGGCCTGTGCCTTCAGGAATTCACGTCGATTCATGCTCATGGTCAAACCTCCTCAGTAGCGAACACTTCGTCGCTGTATTCGTAAGCAAGCGTCACCGACATCACGTGCGGCACCTGATGTACGGCAATGATCGAGTCGGAGACGGCGTAGCCTTCGCCGTCTTCGATCAGGGCAATCAACTGCCCCTTGCCGTCGTCCTGCGCGACGGCGGCGCCCGGGATGCGTTCGATCCCGGCCTGGACGTCGGCGAGGTGTTCCGGCAGGTACTTGAGAACCAGGCTGACGATTTTCATGAGCAATCCCCTGTCAAAGTGGGCGAGGTGGGTACGGCCTGCAGCACCAGCGCCCGGGTCGGGCAGGCGGGCAGGCATTCGGCGCAGCCGGTACAGCGCGTGGCATCGAGTTCCGGCAAGGCGATGCCGCCCAGCTGCAGGCGGAAGCGGATGGCGCCGGCGTCGCAGGATTCGGCGCAGCTGCGGCAGACAACACCGTTGGCGGCCAGACAGCCCGGCCCGATCAGCACGACCTGCGGCCCCGGCTCGGCGGTGCGGCGGCCGAGGAGGAAGTTGCGTCGCGACAGGGTGGTGGGTTGCATGGTCTGGAATCGGTCCGGCATGGATGGCAAGCGCATCTTAGAAAGTGCGCGGCGCCACCGACAGGGGGGGTAAAACGCCGCTGGCACTGGCGCCTACGCCGAAAGAGGTAGCTGCGGATTTTTTGGAAATGACGCAAAAACAAGGGCTTGTGTTCTTGTTCCGGTCGGCCGGCGCGGGCGGGCGCTACCGCCTCGCGCAATGGTGGTACGCCGCAATCGATGTCAGGAGCGTTGGCGGCCGGGCATCTGCAGAGAGCTGCGCCGGGAAAACCACGGTTTTGCGGGCCTGGCGGCGGTTTTTCCGGCGCTTTCGGCGAGGTGGCCGGCAATTAAGGGGTAGGGCGGCTTGTCTGGCGCCGGAAACTCGCATAATCGGCGCATCTCAGAAGCGCCGGGAGCGATTCCACCATGCTTGTTGACCGCCACAATCGTGTCGTCGATTACCTCCGTCTCTCGGTGACGGACCGCTGCGACCTGCGCTGCTCCTACTGCATGCCGGAAAGCTCCGCCTGCTACTCGGCCGCCGGCGACTGGCTGAGCTTCGACGAAATCGTCCGCATGGCGGAAGCCTTCGCACGCCTCGGCGTGCGTCGCATCCGGGTGACCGGCGGCGAACCGCTGACCCGTGCCCGCCTGCCGGAACTGATCGGCCGCCTGCATGCCATCGACGGCATCGACGACCTCTCGCTGAGCACCAACGGCACCCGCCTGGCGGCGCAGGCCGCCGAACTGAAGCGGGCCGGCGTCGCCCGCCTCAACGTCAGCCTGGACACGCTGGATCGTGGCCAATTCGCCCGCATCACCGGCCGCGACTGTCTGGACGACGTGCTCGCCGGGCTCGACGCGGCGGCAGCCCTCGATTTCCGGCTGATCAAGATCAACCAGGTCTGGCTGCCCGACTCCTCGCTAGCCGAACTCGACCGCATGATCGACTACTGCCGCCAGCGCGGCTTCATCCTGCGCCTGATCGAAAACATGCCGATGGGCACCGCCGCGCAGGCGATCGGCACGCGCTCGCTGCAATCGGTGATCCACACGCTGCAGGTGCGCCACGGCCTGATCGACCACGTCTTGCCCGGCGGCGGCCCGGCCCGCTACCTGTGCTCGCCCGACCGGCAGTTCTCGATCGGCTTCATCACGCCGATCTCGCAGCACTTCTGCGACCGTTGCAACCGGGTCCGGGTCACCGCCGCCGGCCAGCTCCAGCTCTGCCTCGGCCAGGAAAACCAGGTCGACCTGCGGCCGCTGCTGCGCGACCCCAACACCTCTCTCGGTGCGATCGAGGCACTGATCCGCGATGCCATCGACCGCAAACCGCTGCAGCACGATTTCACCAGCGCGCCGCACAAGGTCGTCCGCCTGATGTCGGCCACCGGCGGCTGAAAGCCGCTCAGGCAGCAAACGGAAAAATCCCCGAAAAAAAGCTAGGCCGGCGCCCGCCTTTGCGTCTATAATCCGCGCCGCCGCCGCAAGGGCGGCAAGATTCCCCGATAGCTCAGTCGGTAGAGCGCCGGACTGTTAATCCGTAGGTCCCTGGTTCGAGCCCAGGTCGGGGAGCCAACCGAATACAGATTTGGGCACTTCAACAGAGGTGCCCTTTTTTGTGCCCGCGATGGCCGATGCCAGTGCAAAGCTACTGCCTGTGACTGTCGCTTCATTGCCGGTTACACGAATCTCCCCAACGAATTGCCGCAGATAGGCTTTGGTAAAGCCGCTGTCGTGGTCGTGGGCATCTCTTTCAAGGCCTTGCAGAACATTCGACCTGATGCGGACGAATCGCCGGCATATCGGCGCGGCGCTTGTATGACGCGTGTGGTGCCAGTCCTATCCTTGAGTTGTTGATGTCTCTGGCGTACTCTTTTGTCTTACTTTGATTTCATGTATTCATATCCCCCCGTGTTACTTCATGAGGGGCTTTTAGCTAAGGGATTTTTAGAAATGCCAGAAAGAGACGCTGCGTTTCAAGATCTGAAGATGATTGTCTCCGAAAGAAGCAAGCCAATCGTTTTCTGGACCGGGGCTGGAGTAAGTGCCCCTCAACTTCCCTCATGGCGTGGCTTACTGGCCGAAGTGCTGACTGTTGCAAAAGCAAAGGCAAAAACGATTTCTGATAGCAAGGCGCTAAAGGCGACAATTGCTTACGCCGAAAACGAAGAAGATTTGTGGGTGGCATTTGAGCGATTGAGCTCAACAGAAAACGGGGTCGGACAAGAAACTTTTCGAGCAACAATAAAGAGAGTCCTTACACCAAGCAACTCGGCAGATATTCCTCCTCTCCAAACGCTATTATGGACGTTGCGACCAAAGGGGATAGTCACCCTTAACTTAGATTTATTCACTCAACGTGCAAGTTCGGTTTTATCAAAAGATTACGGGCTTCCAATTCAGATTCTACCGGGGCAATTCGGGCAAAATATTTCTGTTTTTAAAGAGAGTCGTCCATTTATTGCCTACCCACATGGGAATTTTGATAACGTTGATACATGGACCTTCACATCCTCGGCTTTGTCCAATAGATTTGCAGATCAGCAATACGTCTCTTGGGTCAATGCACTTCTCGCCAGCCATGTGGTAGTTTTTATTGGGCTTACGGCAGATGACATCGCTGTTGGAGGCCTTCTGGATCGCATATCTAAGCAATCAGGGGGAGTGTTTCGTGACAATTTTTGGATCACTAGCAGAACAGACTCCGAAACTGATAGGTGGGCAGAACAGCGCGGTATTCGGGTAATCCGCTACGAAGCTATCGACGGCAATCACGATAATTTAATAGGTCTGCTTAAAGATATTTCAAATTTCAAGGCGATCGAAAATGCAGACCTAGAGGCTCCACTTAATCCTTCATTAATTGCCACCCCGGCATCGACGCTGCCAAGGCCAGAAGAGCTCGATCTGCATGATAAAGAGGGGCTAAGAATTCTCTTAAATAGTCATGCGCAATATATATTTTCCGAACACAGGGACGATCCATTGGTTCGCGATAAATTGTTTCGGAATTTTTTGACAGACTATGAAGATGCTGTTCATAACGCCTACCATACTTCACTTGCTGATGGTCGAAACAAGTTTCTTGGTTACACATTAGTCTCTCGTGCTAACGGTGGAGCATTCGGGTCCGTATATCAGGCATATGATGATGAAGCAAACTCAGTTGCGATAAAAATTCTGCATGCAGAAAAGCTTGGTGATGTCGATTTCTACAGGAATTTTCGCCGAGGCGTTAATAGCCTAAGAATACTCAGCGAACACAACGTCAACGGCATTGTTCGTTTCGTTGATGCCGTCGAAATTCCCCCTGCACTGGTCATGGAATGGATTGAAGGGGCAACCTTGACCGACGCAGTTCAACAATCATTACTTACTGGTTGGCGAAACAAATTGCTAGTAATGAGTCGCCTAGCACAAATCTTGCGCAAATCACATGCACTGCCGGAGAGAGTTTTGCATCGTGACTTGCGTCCTGCGAATGTAATGCTTCGCGATTTCTATACTGACCCCGATGCCCTTGATGTAGTCGTCCTAGACTTTGATTTGTCTTGGCACAGAGGGGCAGAAGATCATTCAATTATGTACAGCCCGGCGCTGGGGTATTTGGCTCCGGAGCAGCGTCGCAGAATACCAAAAGCGACAACCAGGACTAGCTTGGTTGATTCGTATGGGTTTGGGATGGTGATGTCGTTCGTAATGACAGGTCGCGATCCGATTCCGGACGCACATTTGATCCCCACATGGTATGAGAGTCTCAATAGAGACATAACTGCTAATCGTTGTCGTGAATGGGAATGTGTTCCTCGGCGAGTCGCTCGGCTAATTCAAGGTGCAACTCGCGAAGATCAAAACAGCCGTTTGGAAATGGCGCAAATCCAAGGTGAGTTGGATAGCCTTATTGACTACATCGATAATCCGAGCCGTCTATCATCGATATCTGCTCTCACTGAAGAACTGGCTATGCGGACAGAGCACATGCAAGGCTATGTCTGGGATGAGCAGGCCACCCGAGCAGAGTTCCAAGTAACACCCGAACGGCGTATTACTTTACAGGCTGATATCTCATCCTCAAAAATTATCGTAACTATTGAATGGAAAAATGCAGGTACTCAAGATTGGGGGCAAATTTCCAGATTGTTAGAGAAAGGTTATCCGAAGCTACTTGATTCACTAAAGCTGAATGGCTGGACCGTAAGTCATACTAAAGCGCAACGCTCATTCCATGTGATCGCTACAATTTCGGCACATGAGGTCGTGGAAAATCTTGCTTCCGTTGGGAAAGGGCTAGACAAGGCAATAGGCTATGCCTTTGCAATGGCTGGCCTCCCCTAGCGATCACTGACAAAGTTCATTCGCTTTTCGGTCAGTAATCTTATTGGGATAACAACAGCACGTCGATCCGGTGCCCTGATTCATCAGCTAGGGAGCGTTCAACTGGATGAGAAATTGGATATTCCAAGTTCTCAGAGCTTTTCGAATTGGTGAGCTAGGAAATTCAAGCACTTAGCCCACCGTTTGGCGGGCTTTTTGCTGTCTGAAGGCATTATTGCTGCAGCGTCCCGCGCGAGATTCGCTGCGGCATCGCTATACTCGATTTCAGTAGTCAGCGATGGCAACCATCACCGAACGTGGTGAATACCAGTTTCAAGCAGTCTTCGCCGTAAAGGCCATCTGAATCGCTCCGGGTTTTGTAGAGGCTCTGCGGTTTAATTGCAGGCGCGTTCGGCTTGTACGGTGAGTTGCTGATAATACTGAGCTTCTTCAATTCCCGGGGCGATTCACTGTGCCGATTTTCTGCCGGGCAACAGCAAGAAGCCGGCCGCTTGTTGGCTAACGCCCCATCCCGTAACGGCGCGCTGCATCGACTGCCAGGCCAGCGCCAATGCTGCCGAAGAGGTCGCCTTCGACGATCCGGGCCTGGGGAAACAGCGCTGAAAGGCGCAGACGCAGCAGGGGAATGCCGCTCGATCCGCCGGTGAAGAAGAGCGTATCGATACCGGAGGCTGCCAGCCCTGCCTCGGGCAGCAGTCGAGAGACGGCAGCCTCGATCTTTTCCACCAGAATCTGGGCTGACAGATCAAATTGGCTGCGAGTCAGCAGCATTTGCTCCCCTGGAGAGAATCGCTCCAGGGAAAGCTGGGCCGTCTCCTGGCTGGAAAGGGCAATCTTGACTTGTTCAACCTGGTGGGCCAGCCAATGGCCGGCGCGCTCGCGGATCAAGGCCAGGAGACGATCAAGGCGCTCCGGCGCTATGGTTTCAAGTTGGAGTCGCTGCTGTTCGGCCCAGACCTGGCGGGTGTAGGCAAAGTTGATGGTGTGCCAGGTCGCCAGGTTGAAATAGATACTGGACGGCATTTCCCGACCGCTCTTCAACTGGCTGCGATGACCCAGCAGGGGCATGACTTCGGCCAGGCTCAGTTGTTTGTCGAAATCGGTGCCGCCGATGTGGATGCCATCGTTGGCCAGGACATCGCTCCAGCGGTCGACTGCGTGTACTCGATCCGGGGAAAGACGAACGATGGAGAAATCGGAAGTGCCACCGCCAATATCGGCGACCAGGACCACTTCCTCCCGGGCAAGGCCGGTCTCGTAATGGAAGGCGGCGGCGATGGGTTCATACTGGAAACTCAGTTCCTTGAACCCCACCGCCCGGGCGATCTCGCCCAAGGTGGCCTCGGCCAGCCGATCGGCTGCGGTATCGTCATCGACAAAATGCACCGGCCGCCCGAAAACTGCCTGATTGAACGAGCGACCGCCGTGCGCTTCCGCCCGCGTCTTGAGGGTGGCGATGAACTGGGTCAGCAGATCGCGAAAGCGAATGGGGCGCCCCTGGACTTCGGTGACCCCGTCAATCAGGCTGCTGCCCAGGAGGCTCTTGAGGGAACGCATCAGCCGTCCCTCGTGGCCGTCGAGGTAGTCCTGAAGACCGGCCCGACCGAAGCGGACCGTGTCTTCCTCGGCATTGAAGAAAACGACGGAAGGCAAGGTCGGCTTGCCATCTTCGAGTAGGAGCAGCGTTGCCTGCTGCGGCCTCAGCCAGCCGACGGTTGAGTTGGAGGTGCCGAAATCGATCCCGAGGGCATGGGCTGAAGTAGGTGAAACCATGGAGGGGCTTTTTGGATGGGGCGGCGATGCTACAGCGCCGCCCCTTGCCTGTCCAGAAGCTTATGCCCGAGGCTAAGCGCCGGCCTCCAGCTTGCCTTACGTTTTCTCCGGAAACTTCGGCCAGGGCGAAAAGGCGAACGACCACAGTGCAATCAGGTTGAACAGCGGGACAAAGGCGATCAGGGCCCACCACGGCGACAGAGCAGCCTTCGTGAAGATGCGTGCGAAGAACCAGGCGGGGCGACAATGGCGATGAGGATCAGCCAGTGTCAGATGGAAAAGGAACCCATGTTCAGCTCCCTTGGTCAGCGGCGCTCGGCTTTGCCGCCGGCCAGTCGGAAAACGCGAGGATGCCGGCGACGACGAGAAAGCCGAGCAGCGGAACGATGGCGATCAGTGACAAGGCCGGGGGAAAACCCGCCCGGCCGCAGATTCGCCAGAGCGGAATGATCAGTAAGGCGATGCCAAATAGTGCTTCCATGGTGTCTCCGGGTTGGAATCCCGTTGTGCGTTGGTTCAGGTTTGAAAAGCGGCATTATCCCTTTGGGTTATGACATATTCAATGGCTGGAAGCTGCCAGGCAGCGATGCCGGCAAGGCCTTGTGCGCGCCGCTGTCGCTGACGGGCGACAGAAATTTTCGTCGAAAACCCTCAATTGGCCGGTGATTGGCCATTTCCCGCCTTGAGCCGGAAACGGCAAAGGCGTAGCCTTTTTGTCATTCCAAACGACTAAAACAGGAGGCAGAAATGGAATGGTTCGTGACAGGTTTGCTTGCCGTTGCCGCGCTTCTGGTATTGGCGACGCGTAAGCGGCGCAACGTGGTGTCCGTGGAGGAAAAGGCGCCCTACGTGCTGGTGGAGCGGCTGTTCTCGCCCGCCGAGCGCTCGTTCTTCGGGGTGCTGGAGCAGTCGCTGGGCGACGAGTTCCGGGTCTTTGGCAAGGTTCGCGTTGCCGATGTGCTGGGCATCGCCACTTGCCAGACGCGAGCGGCCTGGCAGAAAGCGTTCAACCAGATCAGCGGCAAGCATTTCGATTTCCTGCTCTGTCGCCCGGGTGATCTGCAGCCGGTTTGCGCCATCGAGTTGAATGACATCTCCCATACCCGCGGCAAGCGCAAGCGGCGCGACGATTTCCTGCATCATGCCTGTGCCGCTGCCGGTTTGCCGCTGGTATTCTTCCCGGCGCAGCGCGCTTATCTGGCGGACGATGTGCGCGGTGCGGTGGCGGTAGCGCTGGGTGCGCCCCAGATGCAGGCGGCGGACGGCGATGTGGTTTTCCCGGAGTTGCTTGCCGCTTGCCGGGGGGCGGGGAGTAGCTGAGGCCGGAACTTGCCGGTGCGATGATTGGAGCTTGAATGCGTGTTCGTTGGTTTGTTTTGCTGTTTTGCGCAGGGCTTCAAGCTTGTGCCGTGGTTGCAGTGGCCGACGCCGCAGTGACGGTGGTGGCGACGACGGTGAAGGTCGGCGCGACGGTGGTGGAAACGGCGGTCGATGTGGCCGCCGCTGGCGTTGACGCGGCGGTTGGCGACGACGAGGAAGAGGCGGCGCCCGCTGCCGATTGAAACGCGTCGGGATTCAGCCGCCGGCCACCCGGTTGCGACCGGCATGCTTGGCTTCATAAAGTGCGGCGTCGGCGCGGGCGACCAGATCGTTCGGCTGGTCGTCGATGCGGTAGGCGGCAACGCCGAAGCTGGCGGTTTGCTGCCCGATGCCGGAGAACTCGTGGGCGGCGATGGTGGTGCGCATTTTTTCGGCGAGCCGGCCAGCGCCAGCGAGATCGGTGTGCGGCAGCACGATCATGAATTCCTCGCCGCCCCAGCGGCCGACGACATCGGTTTCGCGGCTGCCTTCACTGAGCAGTCGCGCGATGTCGATCAGCGCGCGGTCGCCGGCCTGGTGGCCGTAAGTGTCGTTGATACGCTTGAAGTGATCGATGTCGAGGAGAACGATCGCCAGCGCCTGATCGTAGCGCCGGCAGCGCTGGATTTCGGCGGCCAGCGCTTCGTCGAGCTTCATCCGGTTGTAGATGCCGGTCAGCCGGTCGGTGACTGAAAGCCGGGCCAGTTCGCGGTTCAAGCGGCTGAGCTTGCGCATCCAGAAGGCGCCGATCAGCGCGATGACCAGGCCGCCGGCCAGCAGTTGCCAGACCAGCCGGTAATCGGTGCCGTTCTGGACGGTGATCGAGACGTGGCGATTGACGATCTGCTCGCGGTCGGCCGCGCTCAAGGTGGCGACGCCCTTGTCGAGGATGTCGCGCAAGGCCGGCTCGCTCTTGATCACGCCGATGCGCAACTGGTTGCCGAGTTCCGGAACCTGGCCGGCGATCTTCAGGTTGAACAGGCCCTGCTTGCGGATCGCGTGGGCGGCGACGATCAGCGAGCGCACGGTGAAATCGGCCTTGCGTTCGGAAACCAGGGTCATCGCTTCCGGTTCGCTTTCGGTGAGGACGATGCGCAGGTTGGGGTAGTCGCGGCGCAGGTGCTCCTCGACCATGGTGCCGCGCGGCAGGGCGACGCTTTCGTCGCGCAGCCAGCGCACATCGCCGACGAAGGGGTGGTCTTCGCGGGCGATGATCATGTTCGGGTCGACGAAGATCGGCGCCGTGAAGTCGAGCCAGCGCTCGCGTTCCGGCGTCCGGTTGAGGAAACTCATGATCTGGCAGCGCCCGGCTTTCGACGCGGCCAGGCTTTCCTCCCAGGTGCGCGTCGGGTAGAGCATGATCTTCAGGCCGGTGCGGCGCGAGACCTGCTGGATCAGGTCGGCGGCGATGCCGACATGGCGACCGCGCTCGTCGATCTGCTCGAACGGCGCCCAGTCCGGATCGACGCACATGCGGACGATCGGCATGGCGGCCAGGTAGGCCTGTTCGGTGGCGGTGAGCTCGATGAGCGGCGCCGTGTTTTCGGCTTCCGTCGCCGTCGCGCGGAGGGCGATGCACAGCGCGGCTGCCAGCAGGCGTTTCATGGCTGGCCCTGACGCAGCGGTTTCATCAGCCGCAGGTGCTTGTTCAGGATGGTGTAAGTGCTGTGGTCGAAAGGCGGCCGGCCGGCAGCAAGCAGCGCATCGATCTCGCCTGTGCTGCGTACCGTGCCGAGGTAGCGCCAGCCGTCGATGACGTGAATCTCGTCGCCCTCGTGGATCACCGCCGGGCCGGGGAAGGGCCAGCTCGGCAGCTTGAGGGCGACCAGCGCGCCGACCAGGCGGGCGCGGTGGCTGGCCAGCGTTTCCTTGCCGACGCAGGCGCCCTTGCAGCGTCCGGCGGCGTGCCCCGGGCAGGCCTGCCCGGCCGGCGCGTGTTCAAGGCCGCTGAGGACATCGCAGAGCTGGTTGGTTTCGACCAGGTTGCGCAGGAATTCCTTGGCCTGGCGCGCGTTGCTGAACAGCCCGTAGCAGGCCTTGCCGGTCCCGACGCCGAGGTTGCGGACCAGGCTCAGTTGCGGCCGCAGCCAGCCGTCGCCGGCGTTGATGAAGGTCCAGGTGCAGACTTCCTCGTCGTCGCGCAGCGGGCCGTTCTGGGTCGGCCGCAACTGCTTGACCAGCGCCGTTTCGCGTAGCCGGGTGCCGATCTCGCCGGCGGTCTGGATCCAGTCGATGCGCCGCGTCTGCTGTACCAGCGCGCGTTCGCGCGGCGAACGCTGCTTGCCGGAAAAGAGGGCCAGGACCCGGCCGCGGATGTTCTTTGCCTTGCCGACGTAGAGCGGCAGGTCGTCCTGGTCGTTCCGGCTGCCGTAGAGCAGATAGACGCCGGGGGTGTCGGGCAGCGCGTCGACGATTTCGGCGTCGATGTGCGGCGGCAGGCTGGAATAGGGGTTCAGTTCGGCGAGCGCCGAGGCGATTTCGTCGGCGCTGCGGTCGTCGTGGATCTTCTGCCAGAACTGGTGGATCAGGCGGGCGTCGGCCAGCGCCCGGTGGCGGCCGCTGGCGTGCAGGCCGTGCCGCTCGATCAGCGCATCCAGGCTGTGGCGCTTGAATTCCGGGTAGAGCGCGCGCGACAGCTTGACGGTACACAACACCGGCGCCCGGAAGTCGATGCCGAGCTGCCGGAATTCGCTTTTCAGGAAGCCGTAGTCGAAGCTCGCGTTATGGGCGACGAACAGCCGCCCCTGCAGCCGGCGCCGGACTTCTTCGGCAACATCGGCAAAGGGTGGGGCGCTGGCGACCATGGCATTGCTGATGCCGGTCAGGCGTTCGACGAAAGGGGCGATGCGCCGTCCCGGATTGACCAGTTGCTGCCACTCGCGCACGCTGCCATCGGCATCGACTTCGACGATACCGATTTCCGTGATGCGGTCGCTGGCGGCAGTGGCGCCGGTCGTTTCCAGGTCGACGAAGGCGATGGCGGTCATGGCCGGGATTGTCTCATGACTGGGCAGTGTGGCGATTCAGGCGCAGGGCGAAAAAATCGTCGACTGTCACCGGCAGGCCGCAATGCCCACAGGCTCCTTGTTCAGGAAGACTCATCCCTGATCCGCCGGACCCGGGCGCGATAGTCGCTCACGTTGTCGCCGTCGATACGTCTCCGCTGCGTACCCGTGATCTCGTCGACCTTGATGTCCGTTCCCGCCACCGGCTGCGCCTTGACCTTGGTTTCGCGCTCGAAGCCGTGCGACTTGTCGGTGTTGCGGTAGTAACGGAACAGGGTCCAGTACAGCGCGCTTGCGCCGACCGGGCCAGCCAGGAGCAGCCAGAGTCCGCTGTCGTCGCTCATGAGAAATTCACCAGGATCGCAATGGCGATGGTTTCGAGGATGGTGCCGACGGTGAGCGCGGCCAGCAGCAGTTTCCAGTGCTGCACCGGCACGCTGCCCATGGTTTCGCCGGTGCGGGCATTGACCGCGATGTAGTGCAGCATGCCGCCATTGGCGCCGGTCTGGTGGTAGGAGTACAACCAGACCGGCAGGTACATGGAAACCCAGCGGCTGCCGTGCACATCGAGCTTTTCCTGTTCCCAGCGCACGCCACGGTTGTAGCGGCGCACCGAGTTTTCGACCTGGGCGCGGCCAATCGACAGCAGTTGGTCTTCCAGCCGCGGTCGCAGGTGTTCGATGTTGCTGTCGCGTTTTTCCGAGGAGAAACCCGACAGGTAGGACGCGTTCCACTTCACCGCGTTCTTGGTGTCGAAGGGCAGGATGGTGTTGATGATGTTGTTGGTATTGGCGCGGGTGTCGAGGTTGCCGCGTTCGCTGGACGATTCCAGTGGCAGATCGTCGACGGTGAAATCGACGTGCCGGTCAACCTGGTAGATGTCGGCGTCGTAGTAGGTCTGCTTGTTCTTGTCGGAGCCGCGCGTGTATTCGCGCGTCTTGATCTCGCCCTTGCCGCCGACCTCGACACTCACGTTGCCGTCAACGATCATGTAGGGCAGGTAGACGCCGATCACGTTCTCGGGCGTGAACTGCGTCTTGAACGCCTTCAGGGCGAACAGTCGGCGTTTATCGACGAACTGGCGGATACGTGCCACCGCGTCTTCCTTCCTGATGCGAAAGGGCAGGACCGCGTCGGGGACCGCGCCGTTGGCGATCTGCTCGTTCACCCCCAGGGTATGGCGACACCAGTGGCAGCGCGCGGTCATCGCGTTTTCCGTGTTGATCGTCACCTCGGCCCCGCAGCCGGTGCATTTGAAGGTCATCAGGGCAGCGGCATCGGCGGCGATGTCGCGGGCGCCGGAGGCGATGACGGTGCCCTGGAGATCGGCAATGCCTTCCCCCAGCCCGAACAGTTCCTCGACCCGCGTGCCGTCCCACTCGTTGCGGCAGTGCAGGCAAACCAGCGAATCGCTGCCGGGCTTGAGGCGGATGTCGGTCGAACCGCACTTCGGGCAGCGGTTGATGCCATCGCTGAGTTCGGTTGCGGCGGTGTCGATGATGGCCGGGTCGGGCGCCTCCAGTTCCTGGCGGATCGCCTCGGGCAGCGCCGGATCGACTGGCTGGCTGCCTGGGCGCGGCGGCACGTCGCGCGGCGAACCGGGGCCGGCGACCGGGCGTCGCGGAGGGAATTCGGAATCGGCCATGGTCGCGCTGCGCTACAGGCCCAGCGCCTTCGCCTTGAGCGCGTCGTAGTCGGCCTGGGTGATCAGGCCGAGATCGAGCATCTCCTTGGCTTTTTTCAGCTTGGCGACGGGATCGTCCGCCGCCGGGGCCACCGGTTGCTGCTGCAGCCCGGCGAGGCCGCCGGTGGCCATGCCGATGCCGACCAGCCCGGCGGCGCCACTGTGTTCGCCCGCCGACTGGATGCCCTGCGCGACGCTCGCCTGCAGGTTCGAGTTGCCGCGCGCACCGGACAGCGCGTCGGCGCGCTGGACCGTCTTCAGCAACTCACGCGTGGCCGCGTCGTATTCGATCGAGACGATGGCGGTCTTGGTGATCGCCAGGCCGCGATCGGATTTCCACTGGTAAGCCTGCTCGACCGCATCGGACAGGCTCCTGGCGAAGCCGACCGTGTCCTGCTGGATGCGGGCGATGCGGTTGCCCTTGCCTGGGTCGTTGGTGTACAGACTGAAGGCGGGCGCCAGCGAAGCGACCACCTCGTTGAACAACTGGCTGGCGGCGGCGTTGTCGAAGTCGCTGAAATCGAAAACCTTGCCGGCTTGCAGGTAGGTCGCCGGCACGAAGTTCTTCACGAACAGGATCGGGTCGACGATCTTCAGCGTATACGAACCGCGGGTGATCGCGCCGACCTGCGTATTGAGGAAAGCATCGTCCCAGTAGATCTCGGACTGCGTGCCGAAGCGGTTGTCCGGCAATTCCTTCAGCGAAACGAAGAATGCGGCCTGCTGCGAACCGGGCTGGCCACCGAACTTGAAGCGTTCCCAGCTTTGCATGATCAGCGCGCTGACGAGGTTGTCGCCGGCGAAGATCGACTGCGAGTTGAGGTCGTCCGAGCGCCACTCGTAACCGCCCGGTTCGGCGACGAAGGCGGTGATCTTGCCTTCCTGGAAGAGCAGCAGCCCGTAGCCCTCGGGGACGACGATCTTCGAGCCGTTGCTGATGATGTTGGAGGAGCCGCTGGTGTTCGAGCCGCGCCCGGCGTTGGTGCCCTGCGGCACCGCTGCAAACAGTGCCGCCGTGGACGGCAGGCCGGCCGGCACCGTGTAGAAGTCTTTCCACTGGTCCGCCAGCACACCGCCGACCGCACCGCTCACCGCCCGCAAAAGACCCATGACAACTCCCCGCTGAAGATTCGTTGAGACCACCAGAGACCAGCCGCCCGGCAAGGCGCGATGCCGATTCCGACCGGGAAACGCGCCAGGGGCAATGCTCGATGACTTGATCGGTGGCAAGTATCCCCGGGCCTTTCACTGCATGTCAAACGGGACAGCAAAGGCACGGGCTGATCATGCTCATGGCTGGCATCGTCCCATGATGGGGGGCGCGCTTCAGGCGTAGGGCGAGAAGTGCCGCCGGTTCTCGTCGACGACCAGGGCGTTGCCGCTGGGCGGGAAGGCGCGCTGCGGGCAATGGGCGCGCGGGCAGACCTTGCAGGCCGTGCCGATCGGCGTGAAGCCGTCTACGGCCTTGAGGTCGAGGCCCTTGCTGTAAACCAGGCGCTCGGCGTGGCGCAGGTCGCAGCCGAGGCCGATCGAGAAGGTCTTGCCCGGAGCGCCATAGCCGCCGTGGCCGCGGTGGACGCTGCGGGCGATCCACAGGTAGTGGCGGCCGTCGGGCATGGCAGCAAGCTGGGTGAGGATCCTGCCGGGCTGGGCGAAGGCTTCATAGACGTTCCACAGCGGACAGGTGCCGCCGATGCGCGAAAAGTGGAAGTCGGTCGCTGACTGGCGCTTCGAAATGTTGCCGGCGCGATCGACGCGGATGAAGAAGAAGGGGACGCCGGGGGCCTGCGGGCGTTGCAGCGTGGACAGCCGATGGCAGGCGGTTTCGTAACCGACGCCGAAGCTGCGGCCGAGTTGCTCGATGTCGTAGCGGCAGGCTTCGGCGCTTTCCAGATAGCGGCCGTAGGGCAGCAGCAAGGCGCCGGCGAAGTAGCTGGCCAGTCCGATGCGTGCCAGGCGCCGGGTTTCCTCGTCGTCCGGGGCGGCGCCGGCGGCCAGTTCGTCGATCAGTTCGCCGGCTTCGAGCCGGGCCAGTTGGGTTGCCATGTGGAAGGCCTGCTGGCCGCTGCTGAGCGACGCCGACAGGCTCAGACGGCGGGCTTTCTCGTCGAAATCCCGCAGCAGCCCGCGATCATTGTCGTCGGTGCTGACCAGGATGCCGTGCCGCTCGCTCAGGCGGCGGGCGAGGCCGTTGCCGGTGTCGCCGGGGCGCAGTTGCCAGTCGGCGAAGCAGCGCTCGGCGAGTTCGTCGAGTTCGGCGACATGGTTGTGGCGGCGGTAGAAGAAATCGCGCACCGCTTCGAAAGGCATCGGTCGCGGCAGTGTCTCGGCCTGCCGGTCAAGGCCGAGACGGCTCGCCCAGATCGCTTCGCGTTCGCGTGCCTCGTGCAGTTGCCGGCCCTGTTGCAGCAGCAGGCGGGCGACGCCGGGCAAGCGGCTGGCCAGTTCGCGGATTTCCGCCAGCCCCGGTGCATCGTCGTTCGGCGCATCGGCGAAGAGGTCGCGCAGTTCGCTGATCAGGCGCGCTTCGTCGTCCTCGGAAAAGAGCTGGACATCGATGCCGAAAGCCGCGTTCAGGCGCAACAGCACCGACACCGTCAGCGGCCGCTGGTTCTGTTCGAGCTGGTTCAGGTAGCTCGGCGACAGACCGAGCGCCTGCGCCAGCGCGACCTGCGTCATCTGGCGTTCCTCGCGCAGACGCTTCAGGCGCAGGCCCATGAAGGTTTTTTTCACAAGGATTCCTCAGCGAATTCGCAAAATTCGCAAACGCGTGCTGCTTGTTTCGCAAAGTCACGCCATTTCAGTGGTTTATGAATTTTTTGTGATGCGTATATTGCAAAAAACCGGCGCCGCCGGCAAGTCAATCTTCATCATCCTTTCGGGAGATCATGCATGTTCGTCAATCCCTACCTCTATTTTGAAGAACTCTTCCCTTCGCCGCCGCCAAGCCCGCCGGATGAGGCGGTGGTGCAAGCGGAAAGCGACGCGTCATGTGCGGATTGAGTCGCCAGACGGCTGCCGATTTGCCCGGTTTCGGCGGTCTGGCCTTGTACGAGGGCATCGCCGATTCGCTGCGCGAACGCATCTTCGCCCATCGACTGGCGCCAGGCAGCCCGGTCGACGAGGTGGCACTGGCCCGCCATTACGGCGTCAGCCGGACGCCGGTACGCGAGGCGGTGAAGGTATTGGCCAGCGAAGGCCTGCTCGAGGTCGTGCCTTATCGTGGTTGCCGGGTGGCTCGCATCGCCGGCGACGATCTTGCCGCGGCGCTCGACGTCGTCGAACTCATCGCGCGTCACGCGCTGCTTCGCCTGCTCGGGCAAGCCGAGGCAGCGGGGCGCATGCGGCTGAGTCAGGCTGCTGCGGCGGGTAGCTGGGCGGGGTTTTGCCACATCGCCGTTGAACTGCTCGCCCAGCCGCCGTTGGTGGCGGTCAGCCGCAACCTGCACCAGCAACTGCAGCTCTGCCTCGGGCCGGCGCTGGCGCACGCCGACCAGGGCGGGTCGCCGGCGCAGCGCGCCGCCCTGTGCCAGGCCATCGAACGGGCCGACCCGGCGGCGGTGCTGGCGGCGTATCATGAGTTGGCGGCTGATTTTCGCGTCAGTCTGCTCGGCGCCTGCGATGAACAACAGCGGGAGATCGCGGTTTCTGGTTGACGGGGGGCGCTTAGGGCGAAAATACTTGCGGTTTGGCGTCAGCTTTTTCGCCCCTTCCTCCTGTCACTCCCATGACCGACGATCTTTTCCCGCTGCCGCCGATAATTGAAACCGCCCCGTCATGCGACATCCAGGGCTTGTCCGCCGACACCCACAAGGTGGCTCTGGCCGGCGCGCTGTTGTGGTCGTACTGCACCCGGACCCAGGTCCATGAGCTGCTGTCGCTGCTGGAGTTCAAGAACGCGGCCGGACGCAACTTCACCGGCGAGCAGGTCAAGACGGCGTTCCAGGAACTGAACCAGCGCCAGTTGCTTGACGAACACGCGCAACGTCCCGGTTATTTCCGGCTGGTCGATTCATTGCGTGTTCCGCTCTACCGGCAACTGCTCGAACTCAAGGGAGGGCGGCGACTGGTCGACCTGATTTGTCGCGTCCATCAATTCGATTTGCGCCGAATTTGGTTCAGCAGCTTTCGTGGCAAACCGTCGGCCAGCATTGCCCTGCTGCGCGCCATGCTGTTGGCGGGGGCCGGGCGGGAGGAGATCGCGCCGCTGGCCGAGGTGCTCAACGAGGAGCAGAACTGGTGGCAACTGGCGGCGGAGGCGGTTCTATTGCCCTTTGACGGCGAGAGCTTCGAACGTCTCGATCCCTACTGGCAATCCGAAATGGCCAACCGGGCGGTCATTTCGCTCAGCAAGCTTTGGTCGAGTGCTTTCCTGCCGGTGGTCGACTGGGCCTGGGCGCGATTGCAGTCCCGGCCGGAAAGCCTGGCCCCCCACCTGCGCATGGCACTCGCCGATCTCGCGCTGCAGCGCGGCGATCAAGCCTTGCTCGAACAGGCGCTGCACGGTATCGACGGTGCCGGTTGCGATGTCCTGCGGGCGGCGAAGCTGATTGCCGATGGCCAATGGGCCAGCGGGCAACAGGCCTTCGAGCTTGCCCTCAAGCGTGGCCAGGCCGAGATGGGCGTGCGCAAACGAGTGTTTCCGGACTCGGTCGCCTGGCTTTACCCACTCGCCCTGCTGGCGCAGGGCGGTCCGAAGCAACTCGAACTGGCGCGCAAATTCTGCGTCGGCGAAGCCGGCACGCGAACGCCCAGCGCGCACGACGATTGGGGGCGCTGGGTCAATGCGATCGATGCCCGACTGGGCAACGCGCCGCTGGTACCGGGCGCGTTTTCGCTGCAGGACAACGGCTACGAGCCATATTCGCTGGTGCTTTTCTGGAAGGTCATGCTGGCCGCCTGGCTTGGCAGCGAAGCGCTGGGCAGGGCCAAGGCCGGCAAGGCGCTGGTTTTCGACGGTCTGCGCCGCCGTCTGCAGGAGTGCGGATTCAAGCGCCTGCTCGGTATGCTCGACGCCGCCGAAACCGTGCTTGGCGGCGACGAGCCGCCGGCCGGATTCTTTGTCGCCGGCAAGGGCGAGCGCTGGCGCGAAGTGCTCGGCGCCCTGCAGGCGCTGGCGGGCGAAGGCGCCTCAGCCGCCAAGGGCAAGGACGACGCCGAAAAGACCCGCATCCTGTGGACCTTGAGCATCGGCAAGCAGGGCGAATTGCTCGACATCAAGCCCCTTGAGCAGAAACGCGGCAGCCGTGGCTGGAGCACGCCGAAGGCGCTGCCGCTCGGCCGCCTGGCGGCCAACCAGGCGCTGTCGCCGGCCGACGCTCGCGTCGCCCGCTGCCTGCGCGCCGATCGCTATTACGCCAAGCGTTTCAATATCGATCTGGCCGCTGCGATTGGCGCGCTGGTCGGCCACCCGGCGGTGGTCCTGGAAAAGGCGCCGGGGCAGTTGGTCGATCTGGTCGAAACGCCGCCCGAGTTCGAAGCTGTCCGCCAGGGCGACAAGATCGTCATGCGCATCAACCCGCCCCTGCGCGCGGAGGATACCGAGAGCTATTACCTGGATGCGGAAGCCAAACGCGACGCCGAGGCGCTGCGCCTGATCACCTTGTTGCCTGACGGCGCGCAGCGCGTCCGGCTGGTGCGCTATACGGCGGCGCAAAAACGCGCCGCGCAACTGGTGTCCGGGCGCTTTGCGGTGCCGGCGAAGGCCGAGGGCGCGCAGGCCGAACTCGACAAGACGCTGCAGGCGCTGGCCGGGCATTTCCAGGTACAGGCCGATGCGGCGCAGGCTTCGCGGCAGGTGGCGGCGGAAACGCGCCTGCGGGCGGAACTGGCACCGGTCGGCGAAGCCCTGTCGTTGCGCCTGGTCGCCGCTCCCTTCGGCGCCGATGGCCCGCGCTTGCCGGTGGGCAGCGGCCGGGTCCGGCTGATGGCGGCGATCGGCGGCGAAACCCTGGGTACCGAGCGCGATCTGGCGGCGGAAAGGAAACATCTGGAAAGTCTGCTCGACGCTTTTCCTTACCTTGAAGAGATCGGCGATCCGGCGGCCGGCGAGTGGCTGATCGAAGACCCGGAGCTGGCGCTCGGGCTGGTCGAGGGCCTGCCGGCGCAGGCCGCCATCGCCGCCATCGACTGGCCGAAGGGCAAGAGCGTCCGCGTCATCAGCGTCGATCCCGGCAAGCTCGGCATCACCGTCAACAAGGAGCGCGACTGGTTCCGCGTCGCCGGTCAGGCGGCGCTTGATGAAGGCCTCGTCGTGCAACTCTCCAGCCTGCTTGCCGCCGCCCGCGACAAGAGCCGCTTCATTCCGATCGGCGACGGCGTCTATGCCGCGTTGACCCGCTCGCTGAAACAGAAACTGCTCGATCTGGCGGCGGTCGCCGAAGTCGACAAGCAGGGCAGCAAGGTGCCGCAGATCGCCGCCGCCTGGCTCGACGACGTGCTCGACGGCACCGGGCTGGAGGCCGGGGCCGATTTCCGCCAGGCCATCGACCGCCTGCGCGCCGCGCAGAACATCCTGCCGAAGCTGCCGAAATCCCTGCAGGCCGAGCTGCGCCCTTACCAGGAGGAGGGCTACCAGTGGGCGATGCGCCTCGCCGCCGCCGGCATGGGCGGCTGCCTGGCCGACGACATGGGGCTGGGCAAGACCCTGCAGGCGCTCGCCGTCATGCTCGAACGGGCGAAAGGCGGCGCCACCCTGGTCGTCGCGCCGACTTCGGTGTGCGGCAACTGGCTGGCCGAGGCGCTGCGTTTCGCGCCCAGCCTGAACGCCCGCATCTACAGCGAGGCCGGCGACGCCGAACGCGAACAGTTGATCGACCAGGCCGGTCCCCAGGATGTGCTGATCGTCTCCTACACCCTGCTGCAACTGGCCCAGGAACGCTTTGCCGGCCGCTCATGGCACACCGTCGTCGCCGACGAGGCGCAGGCGATCAAGAACGCGGCGACCAAGCGTTCGCAGGCGGTCTTCGAACTGCCGGCCGATTTTCGCCTGGCCCTCTCGGGAACGCCGGTGGAAAACCGGCTGGCCGAACTGTGGTCGATCATGCGCTTCGCCAACCCCGGCCTGCTCGGCAGCAGCGGCCGCTTCAACGAACGCTTCGCCGGCCCCATCGAACGCAACCGCGACCGCGACGCCCAGCACGTCCTGAAACGCTTGATCGCCCCCTTCGTCCTGCGCCGCACCAAGGCGCAGGTGCTGCAGGATCTGCCGCCGCGTACCGAGTTGATCCTCTCGGTCGCTCCGGAGTCCGCCGAGGCGGCGCACTACGAAGCGTTGCGCCGGCAGGCGATCGACGAGGTCGGGACGCTCGATGCCCAGGCCGGGCAGGCGCGTTTCAACATCCTGGCGCAACTGACCAAGCTGCGCCGCGCCGCCTGCGATCCGCGCCTGGTCAGCCCGGAATTCGGCATCGTCGGCGCCAAGGTGCAGGCCTTCGCCGAACTGGCCGCCGAACTCACCGCCAACGGCCACAAGACCCTGGTCTTCAGCCAGTTCGTCGATTTCCTGCAGATCCTGCGCGCGCCGCTCGACGCCGCCGGCATCAGCTACCAGTACCTGGACGGCGCGACGCCGGCCGCCGAACGCAGCAAGCGCGTCGCCGCCTTCCAGGCCGGCGACAGCGACCTCTTCCTGATCAGCCTGAAAGCCGGCGGTTTCGGCCTCAACCTGACCGCCGCCGACTACGTGGTGATCACCGATCCCTGGTGGAATCCGGCCGCCGAGGACCAGGCGATGGGTCGCGCCCACCGCCTCGGCCAGCTACGGCCGGTGACCGTCTATCGTCTGGTCAGCAAGGGCAGCATCGAGGAACGCATCGTCGATCTGCACCACGACAAGCGGGCGCTGGCCGACAGCATCCTCGACGAGGGCGACGCCTCGACGCTGCCGTCGACGGAAGACCTGGTGGCGCTGATCCGGGGCGAGTAGGGAGCGGGGGGCGGCGGGAATCCCGCCGCCGGTTTCCTTACTTCGGGCTGTAACGCAGGCCGACGAAGGCGTTCATGCCGGGGGTGTTGTAGCCGAGCACGGTTTCGTACTTCTTGTCGAACAGGTTGTTCAGGCGGGCCTCGATCGCCAGTTCGCTGTTGATCGCGTAGCGCGCCGTCAGGTTGACCAGGCCGTAGCCGCCCATGCGCCCGGTTTCGGTGTTGGTGTTGTAGCGCTTGCCGACGCCGAGCACTTCGACGCCGGTTTCGAGCGGTCCCCAGTTGCGGTTGACGCCGAGCATCGCCTTGTTGCGCGCGCGCCGGCCCAGTTCGAAATCGTTGTCGGTGTTCTTCGCATCCAGCCAGTCGTAGCTGGCGCGCAGGTTCCAGACGCCGAAATGGCCGGCGTAGCTCAGCGTCGCGCCTTCGAGGCGGGCCTTGCTGACGTTCTCGTAAGTGCCGACCCAGGTGACCGGGTCGGAAACCCAGTCGATCAGGTTGCTGACCCGGTTGTGGTACCAGGTGGCGCTCAGCGCGTGTACGCCGTTGTCCCAGCTCAGCCCGATCTCGCGATTGCGCGATTTCTCCGGCTTGAGGTCGGGGTTGCCATTGCCCCAGGGCGAGGTCATGAACAACTGGTAGACCGACGGTGCCTTGAAGGCGGTGCCGTAACTGGCGTGGGCGCGCAGTTCGCGGCTCAGGCGGTAGCCGTAGGAGACACCCCAGGTGTTTTCGCCGCCGAATTCGGAATGGTCGTCGTGGCGCGCGTTGAGCTGCCAGCTATGGTCGCCGAGGTTGGCGGTCCAGCCGGCAAGGAAGGAGTCGTTGTCGACTTCCGGGCGGCTGGCGTAGCCGCTGGCCGGGCTGATTTCCTGTTCGTGGCGTTCGGCCGCCAGCAGCAGCTTGCCGAGCGGCAGCGTGATGTCGTTCTGCCAGCTCAATTGCCGGTTGCGCGTGTTCTGCCGGGTGACCACTTCGAGTGCCACCGGCCAGGCCCAGGCATCCCAGTAATACGACTTCTGCCGGTCCTCGGCTTCGCCGTACTGCAGACGGCTGGTCCAGGCATCGCTCAGACGGTTGCGGCTGAAGAGCTGCCATTGTTCGGTGGTGAAACGGGCGCGGTCGTCGTAATCGCCGGTGGCTGGCTGGTTGCCGCTGTCGTAGTGAACGACACCGTCGTTGCGCCGCCAGGTGCCGCCGATTTCGTGGCCGGCGGCGGGAATGAAGGAGAGCGCGGCGCTGCCGCCGGTGTTGCGGTAGGCGTCGTCGTCGGCATCGTGGTTGCTGGCGTGGCGCTGCGCCGAAAAACCGTCGCTGGCGCGGTGGTTGGCCTCGACGCGGAAGCGCCAGCGTTCGTCACCGCCGCTGACGCCGGCACTGGCTTCGCGGGTGTTGTCGCTGCCGTAGCCGACGAAGCCGTCGGCGCGCAGGCCCGGCGCGCCGCGCCGGGTGATGATGTGGATCACGCCGCCGAGCGCGTCGGCGCCATAGAGCGTGGCCGCCGGGCCGCGCAGGATTTCGATGCGCTCGACGTCGGCGAGCGGGATGAAACGCAGCGGCGAGCCGGAGAGGTCGGCCGAGTTGATGGCGATGCCGTCGACCAGCACCTTGGTCTGGTTCGAGTTGCTGCCGCGGATGTAGAAGCTGGTCGTGGTGCCGGGGCCGCCGTTGCTTGCGGTCTGGATGCCGGGCTGCCGGGCGAGCAACTCGGTCACGGTGTCCTGGCCGTTGCGCTCGATTTCAGCGCGGTCGATCACCGTGACGTCGGCGAGCACTTCGGCGATGCGGCTTTCCTGGCGGGTGGCGGTGACGACGACGGTGTCGAGATCGGTGGCAGCCTGGACGCTGCCGGCGAATAGCGGCAACAGCAGCGCTGCGCCGGGCTTGAGACGGATGTGCATGATTTTCCCCTGCCGGCAGGCGTCCCCGCATGCCGGTGTGTGATGAAAAGAAAGTGCACGGGGGAGATGGGCTGGATCAACCGGCACCACCACCCCGTGGTCCTTTCGCTTGCGTCACAGGCCGGTCTCCGGGCTCGCAAGTCTTGACGCGCCGCCTTCCCGGGATCAACCCAGTGGCTCGATGGCGCGCCCGCACTTGCTTACCGTTGCGGGGGCAGCAGCGGAATTGCCTCGTTCGAGGCGCACCGCTTTCCCGTTTCACCGTCGCGAGGAATTTCGCGAGCGGCACCTGAAACGGGCGTAATTATAGCGGAGCGGGAGGCGCGACGGCGCGTGGGCGATGCAACTGGTCGAAACGCACTGTGGCTGTGCGCGGCGCGCATGGCCGCGCGGCACTGAGCTATGATGCCCGTCAGGATCGATCATTCCGCGAGCCCATGTCAGCTTTTTCCGCCATCCTGCGTTCGTGTGCCGCCATTCTCGTCTTCCTCGCGGGAATGGCAGGCTTTGGCGCGCAGGCGGCGAAGCCGCCGGAAGCGAGCATCCTGTTCATCAATTCCTACCATCGCGGCTATTCGTGGAGCGACGGCATCGAGGACGGTTTTCGCGAGCGCCTTGTCGCTTCCAACAGGAAAATCGAACTCTCGGTCGAGTACCTCGACAGCCGCCGCTTCAGCTACGGCGCCCAGGTCGAACCGCTGGCACAGGCGATGGCGGTCAAGTACGCCGATTACCAGCCCGATGTGGTGGTGGTCGCCGACAATGCCGCCTTCGATTTCGCCATCCGCTATCGCGATCGCCTGTTTCCGCAGCGGCCGATCGTATTCGGCGGGTATAACAATTTCCGCCCGGCGGTGATCGAGGGGATCGCCAACATCACCGGCGTCAATGAGGAAGTTGCCATTGGCGACACCGTGAATATGGCGCTCCGCGTGCATCCGCGCACCCGCACCCTGGCTTTCATCGTTTCCACCGGCGATGCCAGCAGCAAGCGCATCGGTGAAGTGGCCGAGGAAACGGTGTTTCCCGAACTGCGCAAACGCTTCGATGTGGTCGTCCTCAAGGATGCCTCGATCGAGGAAATCCACCAGCGTCTGGCCAAGCTGCCGGCCGACAGCCTGCTTTTCCTGAGCGGTCAGGTAAGCGACAAGAGCGGCAGCCGCACCCTGTCGCCGGCCGAGAACGGGCGGCGGATCACCGCCGGCAGTCCGTTTCCGGCCTACACCTTCTGGGATTTCCATCTCGGTGCCGGTGCCCTGGGCGGCCACATCATCCCGCCCGACGAGCAGGGACGGACGATGGCCGGGATAGCCTTGCGCGTTCTCGACGGAACGCCGGCCGACAGCATTCCGGTGGTCATGACCACGCCGACCCGGGATGTCTTCGATTACCCGGTGATGCAGCGCTTCGGTGTCAGCGAGGCCGATCTGCCGCCCGGTGCCGTGATCATCGACCGGCCGGTCTCGCTCTGGGAAAGCCATCGCTGGCAGATCGTCGGCGTGACCGGCTTGCTGCTCGTGGAAACCCTGCTGGTCGGCCTGTTGCTGCACATCGCGCGCGGTCGCCGCCGGGCGATGGCGGCGCTGACCCAGGCCAAGGAAGCGGCGGAAGTCGCCAGCGTCGCCAAGAACGCCTTCCTGGCCAACATGAGCCACGAAATGCGCACGCCGCTCAACCATATCGTCGGCATGCTGACGCTGTTGCGCCGCGAACCCCTGTCGGAGAAACAGTCGGAACGTCTGGAGAAGATCGGCGCGGCCTGTCAGAAACTGACCGGCAGCATCGTCGCCGTGCTCGAATTGACCCGCCTGGAAGCCGACAAGCTCGAACTGGCGAGGCAGCCCTTCGACGGCGACGAAGTGATTCGCGGCGCGGTCGCGGAAATCCGGGCCGAAGCCGAGGCCAGGCAACTCGAACTGGTCGTCGATGCGGCGCCGATGCCGTCCGGGCTGCTCGGCAATGTCGCCTACATCAAGCTGGCGCTGCACAACTACCTGGCCAACGCCTTGCGGTTCACTCCATCGGGCAGCATCACCGTTCGCAGCAGCGTGCTGGCGCAGGGGGCGGAGACGGTGCTGGTACGTTTCGCGGTCGAGGATACCGGGATCGGCATCGCCGAAGCCGACCAGCAGCGCCTGTTCAACGTCTTCGAACAGGTCGACAACTCGTCGACGCGCCAGTACGGCGGGCTCGGCGCCGGTCTGGCGATCACCCGCAAGATCGCCCGGCTGATGGGCGGCGATGCCGGCTGTGAAAGCCGGCTGGGCGAGGGCAGTACCTTCTGGTTCACCGTGGTCCTCAGCAAGGCCGCCGCCGTGTGAAGGGCAAGGGCCGCGGCGGCGGCCCTTGCCTGGCTGCTTACTCGATGGCGAGCACCGATTTCGCCTGCTGGCGGAGAACGTATTTCTGGATCTTGCCGGTCGAGGTCTTCGGCAGGACGCCGAAGGCGACCTGCTTCGGCACCTTGAAGCGGGCCAGGTGGCCGCGGCAATGCTCGATGATGTCGGCCTCGCTGCAGTCGGCGCCGGCCTTCAGCTCGATGAAGGCGGCCGGCACTTCGCCCCATTTCTCGTCCGGCTTGGCGACGACGGCGGCGGCGATCACCGCCGGGTGGCGGTAGAGGACGTCCTCGACTTCGAGCGAGGAGATATTCTCGCCGCCGGAGATGATGATGTCCTTGGAACGGTCCTTGATCTTGACGTAGCCGTCGCTATGCACCACCGCCAGGTCGCCGGTGTGGAACCAGCCGCCGGCGAAGGCTTCCTCGGAGGCCTTTTCGTTCTTCAGGTAGCCCTTCATCACCAGGTTGCCGCGGAACATGATCTCGCCCATCGTCTCGCCGTCCCAGGGTACCGGCTGCAGGGACACCGGGTCGAGCACGGCGATCGCTTCCTGCATGTGGTAGCGCACGCCCTGGCGGCCGTTGCGGGCGGCCTGCAGGTCGATCGGCAGGCGCTCCCATTCCGGCTGCTTGGCGCAGACCGAGGCCGGGCCGTAGGTTTCGGTGAGGCCGTAGACGTGGGTGATGTTGAAGCCCATGTTCTGGGCGCCCTCGATGATCGCCGCCGGGGGCGCGGCACCGGCGATCAGGCCGTTGACCGTCTGTTCGATGCCGGTCTTGAGCTCGGCCGGGGCGTTGATCAGCATGCCGTAGACGATCGGTGCGCCGCACATGTGGGTCACCTTGTGTTCCTTGATCAGGCCGAAGATCAGCGTCGGATCGACCTTGCGCAGGCAGACGTTGGTGCCGGCGTTGGCGGCCAGTGTCCATGGGAAGCACCAGCCGTTGCAATGGAACATCGGCAGCGTCCACAGATAGACCGAGTGCGGTGGCATGCCCCAGGAGATGATGTTGGAAGCGGCGTTCAGGTAGGCGCCGCGATGGTGATAGACGACGCCTTTCGGGTTGCCGGTGGTGCCCGAGGTGTAGTTGAGGGTGATCGGGTCCCATTCGTCGGCCGGCAGTTCCCAGGCGAATTCCGGGTCGCCGTTGTCGATGAAGGTTTCGTAGTCGATTTCGCCGAGCGCTTCGCCGCCGGTGAACTCGGGGTCGAGGCTGTCGATGACCAGCGGCTTCGGCCCTTCGAGCAGGGCCAGGGCGTCCTTGATCACAGCCGAGAACTCGGGGTCGGTGATCAGCACCTTGGCTTCGCCGTGGGTCAGCATGAAGGCGATGGCTTCGGCGTCGAGGCGGGTGTTCAGGGTGTTGAGGACGGCGCCGCTCATCGGCACTCCGAAATGGCATTCGAACATGGCGTTGCTGTTGGGCAGCATCGCCGCCACCGTGTCGCCCTTGCCGATGCCGCGCTGCTGCAGGGCCGAGGCGAGCTGGCGGCAGCGCGCGTAGCTGTCCTTCCAGGTGTAGCGCTGGGCGCCCTGGATCACGGAAATCCGCTTCGGGTAGATGAAGGCCGAGCGTTCGAGGAAAGTGAGTGGGGAAAGCGGGATGTAATTGGCCGGATTCTTGTCGAGTCCATTGGCGTAGGGGTTGGTCACGTGCTGTCTCCTGCGTGCGTTGATGGGTTGGTGGTGATTAACAATGAGTAAACTGCGATTTATAGCGGAAGACATTCAATTGTTGCAATGCAAAAATTTGTTTAATAAACAATGAATTGTTGCAATTAATCATTGCGAATCAAATTACGCAAAATCGTGACAAGGAAACACTTCGAGGCTATTTACTACAGCTAGTGAAAATTTCGATGTTTGATACTAAATATGGTGTCTGTTGCTTGACTGAGGGAGGCGGCGGGGCTAGACTTTGCCGCGTTGATGGTTCCCGCAAGGGATCAAAAGGGAATCCGGTGCCAGGCTGTCTGCCTGAAATCCGGGGCTGCCCCCGCAACTGTCATCGGCGAGCGTTCCACCCATCTTTGCCACTGGTTTCGTACCGGGAAGGCGGTGGAAAGCGTTGAACCGAGAGCCAGGAGACCTGCCGCAACGTCCTTCCAACCAACGATGGGGCGGGGTGTCCCTGGCGAAAGGTATGAGCGTGACGGTTTTTTTGTTGTTTTCGGGAGTTGAGCGCAGCCGGCTGTTGCCGGATGGCATGCTTCCGGCCGTCACCCGCTGCCCCGGCTCCGCCCCCCGAACCGGAGCAAGCTCGTGTCCCCGAATGTCCTCGCCCACCTTCCCGATTTTTCCGCGCACAGCGAACTCGCCTTGCAGGTCGTCCGGCGTAACGGCGCCGTCGTCGAATTCCATTCCGAGAAGATTTCGGTCGCGCTGACCAAGGCCTTCCTCGCCGTCGAGGGCAGCCAGAGCGCGGTCTCGTCGCGGGTGCGCGAAGTCGTCGCGCGGCTGACCGAAACGGTCGTCCGCTCGCTGACACGGCGCCTGCCGGACGGTGGCCGGGTGCATATCGAGGACATCCAGGACCAGGTCGAGCTGGCGCTGATGCGCTCCGGCGAACACGACGTCGCCCGCGCCTACGTGCTCTACCGCGAGCGCCGCGCCGCCGAGCGCGCCGAATTGGCCAGCAAGATGGCGGAAGTGCAGGGCGTGCCGCAACTGCATGTGACGGTCGATGGCGAACGCCGGCCGCTCGATCTGGCGGCGCTGCTGCGTCGCTGTGAAGCCGCCTGCGCCGGGTTGGGCGAGGCGGTGTCGGCGCGCACCATCCTCGACCAGGCGCTGAAGAACCTCTACGACGGCGTCGCCCTGGCCGACGTCAAGCAGGCGCTGATTCTCGCCGCGCGCACGCTGATCGAGCGCGAACCGGGCTACGACTACGCCACCGCCCGCCTGCTGCTGTCCAGCCTGAACGAAGAAGCGGTCGGCGCCGAGGCGGCGCAGAATCCCGCGGTCGACGCCGACTATTTCCCGAAATTCATCGCCCGCGGCATCGCCGCCGAACTGCTCGACCCGCGCCTGGCCGACTACGATCTGGAGCGCCTGGCCGCCGCGCTCAAGCCCGAACGCAACCAGCTGTTCGGCTACCTCGGCCTGCAGACGCTCTACGATCGCTATTTCCTGCACATCGACGGTCGCCGCATCGAGACGCCGCAGCTCTTCTTCATGCGCGTGGCGATGGGCCTGGCCTTGAACGAAATCGACCGCGAAGCCCGCGCCATCGAGTTCTACGACCTGATTTCCGGCTTCGACTTCATGTGCTCGACGCCGACCCTGTTCAACAGCGGCACCCTGCATTCGCAACTGTCGTCCTGCTACCTGACGACGGTGGCCGATGACCTCGAAGGCATCTACCAGAGCATCAAGGAAAACGCGCTGCTGCAGAAGTACGCCGGCGGGCTGGGCAACGACTGGACGCCGGTGCGCGCGCTGGGCAGCCGGATCAAGGGCACCAACGGCCAGAGCCAGGGCGTCATTCCCTTTTTGAAAGTCGTCAACGACACGGCGGTCGCCGTGAATCAGGGCGGCAAGCGCAAGGGCGCCGTCTGCGCCTACCTGGAAACCTGGCACCTGGACATCGAGGAATTCCTCGAACTGCGCAAGAACACCGGCGACGAGCGCCGCCGCACGCACGACATGAACACCGCCAACTGGATTCCCGACCTGTTCATGCAGCGCGTGATCGCCGGTGGAGAGTGGACGCGGTTCTCGCCGGTCGACGTGCCCGACCTGCACGAAAAATCCGGCCGTGCTTTTGCCGAAGCGTATGAAGCCTACGAGGCCAAGGCCGCCGCCGGCCAGTTGAAGCTGCACAAGAAGGTGCCGGCCGTGCAACTGTGGCGCAAGATGCTGACCATGCTGTTCGAGACCGGGCACCCGTGGATCACCTTCAAGGACGCCTGCAACCTGCGCTCGCCGCAGCAGCACGTCGGCGTCGTGCATTCGAGCAACCTGTGCACCGAAATCACGCTGAACACCGCGGATTCCGAAACGGCGGTGTGCAACCTCGGCTCGGTCAATCTGCTGGCGCATCTCAAGGACGGCCAGCTTGATCAGGAAAAGCTCGCCCGCACCGTGCAGACGGCCATGCGCATGCTCGACAACGTCGTCGACATCAATTACTACGCGACGCCCAAGGCGCGCAACGCCAACCTGCGTCACCGCCCGGTCGGCATGGGCATCATGGGTTTTGCCGACTGCCTGTACCAGCTCGGTATCGCCTACGCCTCGCCGGAAGCCGTCGAATTCGCCGACCGCAGCATGGAAGCCGTCTGCTACCAGGCCTACTGGGCGTCGACCGAACTGGCAAAGGAGCGCGGCCGCTACTCCAGCTTCACCGGCAGCCTGTGGGATCGCGGCATCCTGCCGCACGAAAGCATCGCGCTGCTCGAAGCCGGGCGCGGCGAGACGGTCGAGCTCAATCGCGACAGTCGCCTCGACTGGGACGCGCTCAAGCAGCGCATCGCTCGCCACGGCATGCGCAACTCCAACTGCGTGGCGATTGCGCCGACCGCGACCATCTCCAACATCGTCGGCGTCTCCGCCAGCATCGAGCCGGCCTACCAGAACCTCTACGTCAAATCCAACCTGTCTGGCGAATTCACCGTGGTCAACGAAGCGCTGGTGCGCGACCTCAAGGCGCTCGACCTGTGGGACGAAGTGATGGTCGCCGACCTCAAGTACTTCGACGGCTCGCTCGCCCGCATCGACCGCGTGCCCGACGAGCTGAAAGCCCGCTACGCCACCGCCTTCGAGATCGACCCGGTGTGGCTCATCGAAGCCGCCGCCCGTCGCCAGAAATGGATCGACCAGGCGCAATCGCTCAACCTCTACCTGGCGCTGCCCTCGGGCAAGAAGCTCGACGAAATCTACAAACTGGCCTGGAAGCGCGGCCTGAAGACCACCTACTACCTGCGCACGCTGGGCGCCAGTCAGGCGGAAAAAGCCGGCGGGCGCGACGATTCCGTGGTGCAGGAAGAAGCGCCGAAGTTCTGTTCGATTGACAATCCGGAGTGCGAGGCGTGCCAATGAAGCCAGCCAAGCTTATTCGACGGATTGCGGCGCAGGCTAACCCGGCGCGCCGGGTTAAGCGAGCGAAGGCGAGCGGCCGTAGCCACAATCCGGAGTGCGAGGCTTGCCAATGAAATTCCCCCTCAAAACCTGGCTTCCCCTCGCCCTGGCGCTGCTCGCCAATCTCGCCCAGGCGGCCGATTGTCCGCGCATCATCAGCCAGTCGCCCTACATCAGCCGGGCGCTGGACTGGCTGGGGCGGGGCGATTGCATCGTCGGCGTCAGCCGTTACGACCGGCTGCCGCTCGCGCATACCGGCGGCGTCAAGGACCCGGACGCCGCGGCGATGGCCGATCTGGAGCCCGATGTCGTCATCTATTCCGAATGGACCGCCGAGGCAACCGTCGAGTCGGCGACGCCGCCCGGTGCGCGGGCCATTCGGGTCGGCGGCTTTCGCGGCATGGCGGGGGTCGAGGCCATGTTGCGCGAGGTCGGGCAGGCGGCCGGGGTGGCCGACACCGAGCGGCGCGTCGCGCAGTTTTCCCGCGACTGGCGGCAGGCCGCGGCGCGCGTCGATGGCCGCCAGCGCCGGGTGCTGATTCTTTCCGCCTGCGGCGAGTCGCCGTATTCCTTCGGGCGCGGCAGCACGCTGTTCGAGGTGTTTTCCGCCGCCGGCTTCGACGTCGTGGCCGATCACGAGCAGATACGCAACTTCAATCCGCGGACGCCGCAGGGCGATGTCGCGGCGTGGATCAGCGAGCGGCGACCCGATCTGCTCTTCGCGCTGCAGGACCACAAGGCAGGCAGTTGCAACCCGGCGATCGCCAGACCCGGCATCCCCATCCTGCCGCTCACCGGCGAGTACTTCACCCATCCCGGCCCGGAACTGCTCAAGGGGCTGGAAGAGCTACGCCGGACGATGGCCGAGTTCGGCGCTTGAGGTCGAAGGTGGTTTCCAGGGTTAAGCTTGCCGCCTTTTCGTGTCACGAGAGATTGCAATGAAACCTTTGCTCGCCCTTTTGCTGCGTTCGGCGCTTGTTTTGCTGCTGGCGCGGTCCGCCATCGTGCCGGCCGCCGACCTCGACCTGCCGGCCGAACTCGCCGTCAGCGCCGAAGTCCGCCGTGGCGAGCGCGACGGCTTGTGGGAGAAGACGCTGCTCGTGCGCTTTGCCGGCGAGCGGCGGGTGTTGTCGACCAGCGACGGCATGCTCAGCGCCCGGGCGGCGATCAACCATGCCGCCCATCCTTTCCTCTGGCACCGCCTGGGCAGCGACAGCAAGAGCTACGCGCTGGGCGTGCGCGATGCGCTGGCGGCGCAGCTGGAACTGCCGCCGGCCGCCGTCGCGCAGATGTCCACGGCGGCCGACATGGACCACCTCGCCGTCGCCACGCGGACCCACGGGCCGCTGACGGTGACCGTGCTGGCCACCGCCGGCGCGCGCAGCAACGCCATCCGCACCGGCGTCGATGCCGGCGCCTACATCGAAGGTCTGGACGACGAGAAGAAGCCGGCGGGCACCATCAACATCCTGGTGTTGAGCAATATCGAACTGAGCGACGCGGCGCTCGCCCGCGCGCTGATCACCGTCACCGAAGGCAAGACGGCGGCGCTCGAAGACCTCAAGGTGGCGAGCAGCTATACCAAGGACGTGCAGGCGACCGGTACCGGTACCGACAGCATCATCGTCGTCTCCGGCAGCGCCGCGCCGCGCGCCACCTACACCGGTGGCCACAGCCGCATCGGCGAGCTGATCGGCAAGGCCACCTACGCCGCGGTGGTCGAGGCGCTGGGCAAGCAGAACGGCTACTACCTGCCCGGCGCACGCCGCTTTGGCGATGCCCCGGCCGGCCCGGCCAAGCGCGCCGGCGACCTGCGCATCGCGCTGCTCCATCTCGACCCGGTGCCCGGCGACATCGCCGGCAACCGCGCCCGCATCGAAGCCGGCATCCGCGACGCGGTGCGCCACGGCGCCGACTGGGTGGTGACGCCGGAACTGGCCGAAACCGGCTACAACTTCGCCAAACGCATCGGCAGCGACTGGGTGCATCCCTTCCCGAGCAACTGGCTGCACGGCCTCACCGCCGTCGCCCGCGACAACGGCGTCGCGCTCTTCGTCGGCGTTGCCGAGCGCGACCCGGCGACGCAGAAGCTGCACAACAGCGTCGCCGTCATCGACCGCAGCGGCAAGCTGCTCGGCAGCTACCGCAAGCAGCGCCCGGTTGGCGGCGCCGAAGCCTGGTCGGTGGCCGGTGGGGAAGGGCAGCCCTTCCTCGTTGATGGCCTGCGCGTCGGCACATTGATCTGCGCCGATGCCTGGCGCCCGGAACCGGCCGCCCAGCTTGCCGCGCGCGGCGCGCAAATCCTGCTCTCGCCGGCCAACTGGCCGCCGGTCGAAGGCATGGGGCCGGGCGACGTCTGGGAAAAACGCTCGCGCCAGACCGGCCTGCCGCTGGTCGTCGTCAATCGCGGCGGCAAGGAACCGGAACTCGATTTCTCGCGCGGCGAGAGCGCCGTCGCCATCGACGGCCGCCGCGTCTTCACCTTCACCGCCGCCGAGGGCGGCATTTTCTACGTGGACTGGGATCGCCACCGGCGCTTCCGGTCCGTCCGCACCGACTGACCACGAGGTTCATGCCATGAATGCTGCCTACCGCTTCGACGACTGGGAAACCCCCGCTGCCGCACCGCAAAATCCTGCGGTCGACGCCAAAATTGCGCCAAAAATCGAGGTCGACCGCGGCATTTTGCCCGCCGCCGCGCTGGCGCCGGTCAACGCCGCCGACAAGCGCATCGTCAACGGCAAGGCCGACATCAACCAGCTGGCGCCGTTCAAGTACCCCTGGGCCTGGGAGTTCTTCCTCAAGGCCAACCGCAACCACTGGACGCCGCTCGAAATCAGCATGGCGCAGGACGTGCACGACTACCACCACAAGCTCAGCCCGGCCGAGCGCCACGTTTTCGAGAACGTGCTCGCCTACCTGACCACCTCCGACATCCTCGCCATGCGCAACATCGGCCTGGCCGTCATGGAGAAGATGACCGCGCCCGAACTGCAGATCTACCAGGCCCGCCAGGTCTATGAAGAAGCGCTGCACACCTGGACCTACCAGCACTGCATCGAGAACATCGGCCTCGACCAGCAGGAAATCTACAACCGCTACCGCGTCGTGCCGCAAATCCACGGCAAGATCGCGCTCTCCAACCGACGGCTGGAAAAAGCGTTGCGTTCCGACCTCGACCTCACCGACCGCGCCAACCTGCACGAATTCGCGCTCTCCTACTTCTTCTTCGCGGTGATCTTCGAAGGCTGCTGGTTCTACAACGGCTTCACGCCCATCTTCGCGCTGCAACGGCGCGGCCTGATGAAAGGCGCCGCCGAGCAACTGCAATACATCATGCGCGACGAAGTCCTGCACTGCGCCTTCGGCATCCGCGTCGTGCGCGAACTGTTGAAGGAAGAGGGCCTGGAACTCGACCCGCAGGCGCTGCGCACCCTATGGGACGAAGCCGAAGCCGCCGAACGCGCCTACGCCAGCTACATCCTGCGCGACCCCATCCTCGGCTACAACGCCGACCTGCACGTCCAGCAATTCCGCTTCGTCGCCAACCGGCGGGCGCGACAAGTGGGCGTCGAGGAACCCTTCCCCGGCGCCGAGAACGTCCTGCCCTGGCTGGACGAACAGGCCAACCTGAGGAAGGAAAAGAACTTCTTCGAGACGCGGGTGACGGAATACCAGACGGGTGGGGCGCTGGCTTGGGATTGAGGTCCCAGGTGGTGGCCTGCTTTCCACACTGGTAGCGCACTGACCGGCGAAGGTCGGTCGGGTGCGCGCTCGGCGACGATAAATCGCGGGCAGGGCGCCTGGCACGGAAAGTGTATGAAGTAATTTATTTTCATCATACTTAATGCGATAATTCTTGCATCGGTAATGCTATACAGTCGCATTTGCGATGTTATAACATCACGTTTTGCCATCCGGAAACTGCAATGCACGTCAAATTCACCCGCAAACCCCTGGTCGCCGCCCTGATGCTGGCTGGTCTTGGCGGCGCCTGGGCCCAGGAGGCCGAGCGTCAGCTGTCGGAAATCAGTGTCGTCGGTCGCGGCGAAGGCCAGGCCTACTATCATGAAGAGAGCGGCGTCGCCCGTTCGGAAACGCCGCTGCGCGAACTGCCGCAGTCGGTGCGGGTGATTCCCCGGCAACTGATCGACGACATCGGCGCCGTCCGCCTCGAGGAAGCCTACGATTACGTCAGCGGTGTCACCCGCCAGAACAGCTTCGGCGGCTTGTGGGACAACTTCGCGATCCGCGGCTTCGCCGGCAACGAGAACACCGGACCGAACTTCCTGCGCAACGGCTTCGCCGGAAACCGCGGCTACAACGCCCCGCGCGACATGGCCAACGTCGACCGCATCGAAGTCCTCAAGGGGCCGTCGGCGGCGCTCTACGGCGCCAGCGAACCGGGCGGCATCCTCAACGTGGTGACCAAGAAGCCGCAGTTCAAGGCCGGCAATTCGCTGGAAGTCTATGCCGGCAGCTACGACAGCTACCGTACTTCCTTCGATTCGACCGGTCCGCTGAGCGACAACCTGGCCTACCGCCTGAACGTCGCCGTCGAGGACAAGGGCAGCTTCCGCGACCACATCGACAGCCAGCGCTACCTGGTGGCGCCGTCCTTCACCTGGGTGCTGTCGCCGAACACGCTGCTCAATTACGACCTCGAACTGCTGCGCCACAAGGCGCCGATGGATCGCGGCGTGGTCGCGGTCGGCGGCCGCACCGGCAGCATCTCGCGCGAAACCTTCCTTGGCGAACCGGGTGACGGCGACATCACCATCGACAACCAGACGCACCAGCTGACGCTCGAGCACGAGTTCTCCAGCGACTGGAAGGCCAAGGCCGGGCTGGCTTACCGGACGACCGACCTGGAAGGCTATTCGACCGAAGTGCGGCCGAGCAATCCGCTGCTCTTCGTGCCGCCCGGCTCGCGCAACGTCAATCGCGAGCGTCGCTACCGCAACTACGATTCCGAGGATGTCTCCTTCCAGGGCGAGGTGCACGGCAAGTTCACCACCGGCAGCCTCAAGCACGAACTGCTGACCGGCCTCGACAGCTACCGCTTCTCGCTCGACTCGGTGATGATGCGGGTGCGTCCGGCCGATTACTCGATCGACATCGACAACCCGGTCTATGGCCAGCCGCTGCCGACGCCGACGGCGAACACCGATACCCTGGAAAAGCAGCGCGCCACCGGCGTCTTCCTGCAGGACCAGATCCACCTCGCGGAAGACTGGCGCCTGCTGCTCGGCGTCCGTCACGACCGCTTCCACCAGACCATCGACAACCGTCGCACCGGCCTGCGCAGCAAGCAGTCTGAAGGCAAGACGACGCCGCGCGTCGGCCTGACCTGGCTGCTCAGCCCGACCGTCTCGCTCTATGCCCTGGCCAGCGAATCGTTCCGGCCGAACACCGGCAGCAGCTTCGCCGGTGCCGCGTTTGCGCCGGAAGAAGGGCGGGCCAAGGAGGTCGGGATCAAGTACGAATCGGCCGACAAGCGCTACGGCGGCACGCTTTCGCTCTTCGACATCGACAAGAAGAACGTGCTGACCAACGATCCGGCCAATGCCGGCTTCTCGCTGGCGGCCGGCGAGGCGCGCAGTCGCGGCGTGGAAATCGACGTTTCCGGGCAGTTGACCGCAAAACTCCGCGTCACCGCCAACTACGCCTACACCGACGCCGAGATCACCAAGGACAACAACGCGGCCCTGGTCGGCGCCCGCCTGCTCAACGTGCCCAAGCACAGCGGCAGTGTCCTGGCGATGTACGAGGACGGCTTCGCCGCCGGTCGCTACGGCGTCGGCGCTGGCGCCACCCATGTCGGCAAGCGCGCCGGCAACGCGCTCGCCACCTTCGATCTGCCGGCCTACACGACGGCGCGCCTGATGGCCTACTGGAAACCGAGCCAGAACCTGCGTTTCTCGCTCGACGTCGAAAACCTCTTCGACAAGACCTATTACGCCAGTTCGTACGACGTCGCCTGGGTCACGCCGGGCACGCCGCGCACGATCACGCTCGGCATGCAGACCCGGTTCTGAGCGATGGCTGCCGATTCCTTCGTGCCGCGCCGCCGGGCGCTGCTGCTCGGCCTCGGCGCCTTGCCGCTGGCCGCCTGCCGGCCGCAAGGCGACTTGCCGGCGGCGGTCGAGGCCGACGGGCAGACGCTGCGTCTGGTCGGGCCGTGGGAAATCACCGGCCTCGACCCCTCGCGGGCCGGCTACCTGTTCTCGCGTACCGAGATCAGCGAGACCCTGGTTGATCTCGACGATCAGGGCCACTACGTCGCCGGCCTGGCCAGCGAATGGTCGGTTTCGGCCGACCGCTTGCACTGGCGTTTCCGCCTGCGGCCGGGCGCCCGTTTCCACGACGGTAGCCCGGTCAGTGGCGCGGCGGTGCGCCAGGCGCTGGCGTTTGCCCGGGTCAAGCCGGGCGGTCTGGGCATGGTGCCGATCGAGCGCATCGAAGCCGGCGAGTTCACGGTCGACCTGCATTTGCGGCAGATTTTCGAACCGCTGCCGGCGGTGCTCGCCCACAGCAGCACGCAGATCCTGGCGCCCGAGTGCTACGGCGCCAGCGGCTCGGTCCGCCGCATCGTCGGCAGCGGGCCGTACAAGCTGAGCCTGCTCGAAGCGCCGCAGCGCTTCGCCGCCGAAGTCGCCGAGACCTGGGATGGCCCGGCGCCGGCGATCCGTCGCCTGCATTACCTCGCCGTCGGGCGCGGCGAAAGCCGCGCGCTGATGGCCGAAAGCGGCCAGGCCGATGTCGTCTACGGCCTCGACCCGGCCAGTTGGCAGCGCCTGCGCGGCAACCCGCGGCTGCAGGTGCAGGCGGTGCATCTGCCGCGCACCATCTACCTCAAGCTCAACGCCGGCCATCCGCTGTTGGCCCGCCGTGAAGTCCGCGAAGCGATCAGTCTGGCCATCGACCGCGCCGGCATCGCCCGCGCCGTGCTGCGTGACGAAAGCGCCGCCGCCAGCCAGTTGCTGCCGCCGGTGCTGCCCGACTGGCACGATCCGGCGCTGGCGCCGCTGGCGACCGACCTGGCCCGTGCCGGCCAGCTGCTCGACGGTCTCGGCTGGGCCAGGGGCGCCGACGGTATCCGCCGCGACGGGCAGGGCGAGCGCCTGGCGCTGAAATTGCAGACCTTTCCCGACCGCCCGGAATTGCCGGTGGTCGCAGCCGCCATTCAGGAACAGATGCGCCAGCTCGGCATTGCCGTCGAAGTGGCGATCGGCAACTCCAGCGATATCCCGGCCGGGCATCGCAACGGTACGCTGGAGATGGCGCTGGGGGCACGCAACTACGCCAGCATTGCTGATCCGTCGGTGACGCTGCTGCAGGATTTCGGCAGCGCGGGCGGCGACTGGGGCGCCATGGGCTGGTCCGATCCGGCACTGGTCAGCGCGCTGGCGTCGCTGCAGGGATCGGGCGAGGCGGCAGCGCGTGCCGCCTTGCGCCGCCAGGTGACGACCACTTTGCAGGGCGAACTGCCGGTCATCCCGGTCGCCTGGAACCGGCTGGTCGCGGCCGTCCAGCCCGGGCTCGCCGGCTTCAGCCTGGACCCCTTCGAACGTTCCTACCGGATCAGCCGGATGCGCTGGCAATCATGAATGCACAAACCCTGATTTCTTTCGGCCGCAGCCTGCTGCCGGTGCTGCTGCGGCGCGGCGGCCAGGCGCTGGCGGTCGGCGTGCTGGTCGGCATGCTCAGTTTCCTGATGATGCGCTGGTTGCCCGGCGATTTCGCCTACCGCATCGCCGCCGGCCGCTATGGCTACGACCTGGTCAGCGCCGAAGCTGCCGAGGCGGTGCGCCGCGAACTGGCACTCGATGCGCCGTGGTACGTGGCGCTGGCCGGCTGGTGGCAGCAATTGCTGGCCTTCGACCTCGGCAACTCGCTGGTCATCGGTACGCCGGTAATCGACGAAATCCGCCACCAGCTCGGCCATACGCTGATGCTGGCCGGCGCCGCGCTCGGCCTGTCGCTGCTCATCGGCCTGCCGCTCGGCGTCGCTGCCGGCCTGCGCCCGGGCGGCTGGGCCGACCGTCTCGGTCTCTTGGTGTCGGTGGCGCTGCGCGCCTTTCCGCCTTTCCTGCTCGGGCTGCTGATGGTCATCGTCTTCGCCGGCGCCGACCTGCCGGCGGCCGGACACGGGGAAGCCGCCAACCTGTTCCTGCCGGCGCTGACACTGGCGCTCGGCCTGGCCGCCGGCTCGTCGCGCATCGTCCGCGAGGCGATCCGCAACGTGCTCGCCAGCGAGCATTACGCCTTCGCACAGACCAAGGGCCTGCCGCTGTCGCTGGCGGTGTGGCGCCACGCACTGCGCAACATGGCGCTGCCGGTGGTCGCCTATCTCGGCGTCCAGCTGGTTTTCGTCATCGAAGGCGTGGTCATCCTGGAAACCCTGTTCGCCTGGCCCGGCATCGGTCATGCACTGGTGCACGCGGTGTTCTGGCGCGACGTGCCGATGATCCAGGGCACCTGCCTGATGCTGGCGCTGTGCTTCGTCCTGTTGAACGCGCTGGTCGACCTGCTTTGCCTGGCGCTCGATCCGCGCCATCGCTGAATGAACCGCCCATGAAGCTGACTACCCTGCATCGCATCGGCTGGCTGCTGCTCGCCGCCGTCGCCGTCTTCGCCGCCTTCGGGCCGGCGCTCACCGGTACCGATCCCTTCGCCCAGGACCTGCGCGCCTTCCTGCAGGCGCCCGGCCTGGCGCATCCGCTCGGCACCGACCACCTCGGCCGCAGCATGCTTGCCCGGCTTGCCGATGCCGCCCAACTCTCGCTCGGGCTGGCCGCGCTGAGCGTGCTATCGGCGGCGATTCCGGGCACCGTGCTCGGCATCCTCGCGGCCTGGTACGGCGGCGCGCTGGAAAAAGTGCTGCTGTTCATCTCCGACTCGGTACTGGCGCTGCCCGGCCTGCTGCTGGTGCTGCTGCTGGCGACACTGGCGCCGGGCGAGTTCTGGCCGCTTTACCTGGGCCTGTCGCTGGCCTTCTGGGTCGAGTACTTCCGCGTCGTTCGCGCCAGCGCCCGGACGCTGTTCGCCTCGCCCGGCGTCGAGGCCTCGCTGCTGCTCGGTTTCGGTCTCGGCTACATCGTCCGCCGTCACGTCTGGCCGGAACTGGCGCCGGTGGTGCGGACGCTGGCCAGCTTCGGCCTGGCCGCCGCGGTGCTGGCGATGGCCGCGCTCGGCTTCGTCGGCGTCGGCGTCAAGCCGCCGCGCCCGGAGCTTGGCGTGATGATGACCGAGCTGCTGCCGTACTACCAGGAAGCCCCCTGGCTGATCGCCGCGCCGGTCGGCCTGCTGGCGACGACCTTGCTGGCGCTGATCCTGATCCAGCACGAGGAGAAGAACGCATGAAGCGCATCCTGGCGGTTGACGGGCTGAGCGTTCGCGCCGGCGACAACGCGCTGCTGCGCGACGTGAGTTTCGCGCTGGCGCCGGGCGAGGCGCTGACCCTGGTCGGCCAGAGCGGCGCCGGCAAATCGCTGCTGGCGCAGGCGATCATGGGCAATCTGCCGGATGCCTTGCAGGCGGCCGGTACGGTCGAGGTTGCCGGCGTCGCCTCGGCCGCCGCCGACCACCACACGCGCCGGCCGCTGTGGGGTCGCCAGCTCGGCCTGCTGCCGCAGGAGCCCTGGCTGGCGCTCGACCCGACCATGCGCATCCTGGCCCAGGTCGAGGAAACCTATCGCCATGTCCGCCGCGACGGCAACGCCGCCAACGCCCGCCAGCGGGCGCGCGAGGCGCTGGCCGGCCTCGGCCTGCAGGACAAGGCCGGGCATTATCCGCACCAGATTTCGGGCGGCATGGCCCAGCGTGTCGCCTTCGCCGCGGTCTACGCCGGTGGCGCGCCGATCCTGATCGCCGACGAACCGACCAAGGGCCTCGACCGGCGCATGCGCGACGAGGTCGTCACCTTGCTGCGCGAGGCCCTGCTCGAAGGCTGTGCGCTGCTCACGGTGACCCACGACCTGGAAGTCGCCGAGGCCCTCGGCGGCCGCCTGGCGGTGATCGAACAGGGGCGGATCGTCGAATCCGGTGCCACGACGACGGTGATGCAGGCGCCGCAGCATCCCTACACCCAGGCGCTGCTCGCTGCCCAGCCGCGCAACTGGCCGGCAGAGCCGGCGCCGGCCAGCGGCCAGCCGCTGCTGACGGCGCAGGGCCTGGCCAAGGCTTTCGGCCGGCAGCGGCTGTTCGCCGGTATCGATCTCTGTGTCCATGCCGGCGAGCGGCTGGCGCTGACCGGCCCGAGCGGCTGCGGCAAGACGACGCTGGGCAACATCCTGCTCGGCGTGCTCAAGCCCGACGCCGGCCGTGTCGTCAGCCATGCGGCGCGCCCGTTCGCCTTCCAGAAGTTGTACCAGGACCCGGTCGCTGCCTTCCCGGCGCGGCAGACGCTGCGGCAAACCTTCGCCGACCTGTGCCGCCTGCACCGCCTCGACCCCGGCGCGGCGGCGCCGCTGCTCGCCGAGCTCGGCCTCGACGCCGCCTTGCTCGACCGCCTGCCGGGCGAAGTTTCGGGCGGCGAACTGCAGCGCATCGCGATCGCCCGCATCCTGCTGCTTAAGCCGCAACTGGTTTTTGCCGACGAGCCGACCTCGCGCCTCGACGCGATCACCCAGAAGCAGACCATGGCCGTGCTTCTGCGCGCCCTTGAGCGCAGCGGCGCGGCGCTGGTCCTGGTCACCCACGACGATGCTTTGGCCGAACGGGTTGCCGGACGGCGCCTGGCTATCGACACGGCGTACTGAACGCGTTATGTGGCTGTGTGAGCGGAGCCTGTTTGCCGGATTGGGCGAGGAAGATGAATCGTCGGCCTGAAAATGCCGGGTGGCGGCTTTAAGAAACTGACGCGCCTGCCGACGAAAGGGAAACACTGCGCCGGCAATACAAATCCGGCAAACCCTGTAACTGCAATGAATTTGACAATGGAATTTGGTGGCGATTTTGGGGAGAAATCGTCATTGGCCGCTTCTGGCTGCGGGCTGCCATTGGGATGAGACCGGATTTCGCCAAAGCGGAATATCTGGCACGGAGGTCGGCAAGGAAACTCCTCAGGCAGATCATTCACCGCTCCCCAACCAGCGCCGCCCTCAGCAATTCAATGAACGCCGTCGTCCGGCTTGGTATCAGCCGGCGGCCGGGGGTGACGCACCAGAGCGTGACCGAGGGCAGGGACCAGTCCGGGAGGATGCGCTGGAGCAGGCCGCGTTCGACCCAGGGGCGGGCCATGCGCTCGTCGAGGCCGACGATGCCGAGGCCGTGCGCGGCCATTTCGCGTTGCAGGCCGGGTGAGTTGGCGGCGAGCGGGCCGTTGGGCAGGCCTTCCCAGTGTTCGCTGCCGCGCGTCAGGCGCCAGGGCTGGGCGCTGCCGTTGCCGCCGATCAATTGCAGGGCGTGGTGCTGCATCAGCTCGGGCGGCGTTTGCGGCTCGCCTTGGAGCGCGAGATTCTGTTGCCACACGTTGTCTGATGGCTAAGCGCTAAAATCAGCCATTCCACATCGCGCCGCAGATCAATATGACCCCGATGTACCGCGCAATCCTGCAGCTATTTGCGAATCTTGCAGCGGATCTTGCCGCACGTAATCTCCCTGAGCATTCAGTGCATGCGTATGTTTTCGGCGGTTGTGCCGTGCATATGCACACACGGTCCAGGGCGAGTTCCGATGTCGATGTGGAGTTTGACTACGATGCCATGGTCAAGGTGTCGGAGGTTCGTCTGGTACTCGAGCAGTTGCCGCCGGTGGATTATGACGACCCAGTCACTGGTCCATCTCAACTGATCTGGGATGCCAACTTCAACACCACCTTTGGTCCGCTGCACGAGGATTACCAGGCGCGTGCCCAAGAGATCGAGCGGGCGCCCGGTTCTCCGGTCGTCGTGTGGCTGCCGGGTGCCGAAGACCTTGCCCTGTCGAAACTCGGTCGCTTTGCGGATGTCGACCAGAATGACATTCTCGAACTGCTGTCGCTGCCCGAATCAAGTTGGGAGCTGTTCGAGTCGCTGGCACGGGATGTCAGCGGCTACTATGTCGGCCCGCCGCTTGATTCTAAAATCGCTTACATTCGAAAACGCCTAGAAAAACACAGGAAGAAACCGTGACCGCTCGTAAATCCGAATTCGAAAAGCTCCTCGGCCGAGTGGTGAGCCAAGGTGTCGCTCGTGCTGATTCTGGGTTGCTACGCGAGGTCGCCGAAAAGCTCTGGTATGGTCGCAGCGTGCCCAATCTTTCGAAATTTCCCGAGCCCGAGCGCCGTGAAGCGGGCTATCTGCTTGATCGCCTGGCGCGCGTGAATGTGATGGCGGTGGCGCGCAAGCAGAAAGTGTTGGCGGCTTTGACTCCCTATAAGCCATCCACTCCCGATTTGCAGGTCGGGCACAGAGACGTATTGGCCGTCACCTGGGGTGCCCGCGAAGAGCTGACACCACGTATGGCCGAACTTTTGCCGTACCAGACGCGAACCTACGAAGCAGAGAGGAAGGCGCACGCAAAGAGGCTGCGGGCGCAGGCGGCCAAAGGGGTTTCGCCGGGCAAAAAGCCGTAGCGTTCGCGCTGGCCGGCAAAGTAAACCCTCTGTCGGATCGCTCACCGCTCCCCCGTCAGCGCCGCCCTCAGCAATTCGATGAACGCCGTTGTCCTGCTAGGTATCAGGCGGCGGCCGGGGGTGACGCACCAGAGGGTGACCGAGGGCAGGGACCAGTCCGGGAGGATGCGCTGAAGTAGGCCGCGTTCGATCCAGGGGCGGGCCATGCGGTCGTCGAGGCCGACGATGCCGAGGCCGTGCGCGGCCATTTCGCGTTGCAGGCCGGGGGAGTTGGCGGCGAGTGGGCCGTTGGGCAGGCCTTCCCAGTGTTCGTTGCCGCGCGTCAGGCGCCAGGGTAGGGCGCTGCCGTTGCCGCCGATCAGTTGCAGGGCGTGGTGCTGCATCAGCTCGGGCGGCGTCTGCGGTTCGCCGTAGCGCTTGAGGTAGGCCGGGCTGGCGTAGAGGCCGTTGGCCATTTCGCAGAGCTGGCGGGCGACCAGCGTGGCGTCGTCGGGCAGGTGGGCGGCGGCGCGGATGGCGAGGTCGAAGCGTTCGGCGAGCAGGTCGACGCGGCGCGGTGAGAGGTCGAGTTCCAGACGGACCTCCGGGTAGCGGGTGGCGTAGTCGAGCAGGATGGGCGTCAGGTCGAGTTCGCGGAAGTCGGGCGGCATCGACACGCGCAGCACGCCGCGCGGCGTTCCCTGCCGATACTGGGCGATGGCGGCGGCGGCTTCGGTTTCTTCCTGCAGGCGGCGGGCGTGGTCGAGGATGCGTTCGCCGAATTCGGTGATGGTCAGGCGGCGCGTGCTGCGCGTCAGCAGGCGTTCGCCGAGGCGGCTTTCGAGGGCGCTCAGGCGGCGCGACAGCGTCGATTTGGGCAGGCCGACGCGCTCGGCGGCGCGGGCGAAGCTGCCGCTGTCCACGACGTGGGCGAAGAGGATGAGGTCGTTGGCGTCGAGTTCCATGGCGGCTTATTGTTCCATTGATGGAACGATGATACTCATTCCGACGGCTTCCGGTGCTGAAATTGCGTCAATAGAATGGGCTCCATGGTGACGGCGCGCTTGATCCGCAAGCCAAAGCCGAACCGAACCCAAGCAATCACCTGGAGAAGCCATCATGAAGATCCTGCAAATCAACGCCAGCGCCCGTTCTGCCGGGGCCAATTCCACCCGCCTGGCCGATGCCATCAGCGCCCGCCTGCTCGCCCGCAACCCCGGCGCGACGGTCGAGCTGCGCGACCTCGCCGCGCAGCCGCATCCGGTGCTCGACGAGCCGGCGCTGGGCGCCTTGTTCACCCCGGCCGAGCAGCGCACGCCGGAGCAGGCTGCCCGCGTTGCGCTCGACGATGCGCTGATCGCCCAGGTGCAGGCGGTCGATGTGATCGTGCTTGGCGTGCCGATGTACAACTTCGGCGTGCCCGTGCAACTGAAGACCTGGATCGACGCCATCGCCCGCGCCGGCGTCACCTTCCGCTACACCGCCAACGGGCCGGAAGGGCTGCTCAAGGGCAAGAAGGTCTATGTCGCGCTGGCCCGCGGCGGCCTTTACCGCGATACGCCGGCCGATTCGCAGGTGCCTTACCTGAAGAGCGTGCTCGCCTTCCTCGGCATGACCGACGTCGAGTTCATCTACGCCGAAGGCCTGGCGATGGGCGCCGACTCGGCCAGCAGGGCTTTTGCCGAAGCCGCGGCACGGATCGAGGAAGTCGTGGTCTGATTGCTGACCACGCCGCCAATCGCCCCAACCCCAATGGAGACTGATGCCATGACTGCAACGCTATCCACCGTCCTGCAAAGCCGCCAAGTAGAGCGCCTGGTGCAGGGCAAGCAGACCTCGGACGGCGCCGGGGTGCGCCTGACCCGCGTGCTGACGCAGAACCTGCAACGCCGGCTCGACCCCTTCCTGATGCTCGACGCCTTCCGCAACGAGAACCCGGAGGACTACATCGGCGGCTTTCCCGATCACCCGCACCGCGGCTTCGAGGCCGTCACCTACATGCTCGCCGGGCGCATGCGCCACCACGACACCGCTGGCAACGCCGGCCTGCTCGGGCCGGGCGGTGCGCAGTGGATGACGGCGGGCAGCGGCCTGATCCATTCCGAACTGCCGGAACAGGAAGAGGGGCTGATGGAAGGCTTCCAGCTCTGGCTCAACCTGCCGGCGCGCGACAAGATGATCGCCCCCAGCTACCGCGACATCCCGCCGGAACAGATTCCCGAGGCGACCACGGCGGCGGGCGTGCGCGTGCGCATCATCGCCGGCAGCAGCCAGGGCGTGGCCGGTGCCGTGCAGCGCGAGGCAACGCAGCCGCTCTACCTGGACGTGCATCTGCCGGCCGGCGGGCGTTTTGAACAGGCGATCCCGGCCGGGCACAACGCCTTCGTCTATGTCTATCGCGGCAGCGTCGAGGTCGGCGGCACGGTAGTGGAGGACCGCCACATGGCCATCTTCGCCAACGACGGTGGCGACGGCGTTACGCTGGCGGCGAGCGAAGAGGCCCGCGCGCTGATCGTCGCCGGCCAGCCGCTGGGCGAACCCATCGCCCAGTACGGCCCCTTCGTGATGAATACCGGTGCCGAGATCGAGCAGACGCTGCGCGACTACCGCGACGGCAAGTTCGAGGCGGCGGTGGTGCAATCCTTGTGAACCCTCCGGCGGGGCCGGGGTCGTAAGCCGGTTCCCGCACCTTCCTGAAAGCCCGCCCGCATGGACCTCGCCCAGATTACCGAATCGCTCCAGCGCGACGCCGTCTGGGTGGTCTTCCTCAACGTCCTCGCGCAGCAGGGCGGCCTGCCGGTGCCGGCGGTGCCGACGCTGCTGCTCGCCGGCAGCCTGGCGCTGTCGTCCGGGCAACTGGCGGCCATGCTCGCCGCCGCCATCCTCGCCTCGGTGCTCGCCGATGCGCTCTGGTACCTGGCCGGGCGTGCCTTCGGCTACCGTGTGCTGGCCGGGCTGTGCCGGCTGTCGATCAATCCGGCTTCCTGCGTCAGCCAGACCGAATCGCGCTTTGTCCGCTGGGGGCTGGGCTCGCTGGTGGTCGCCAAGTTCGTGCCGGGGTTTTCCACGGTGGCGCCGCCGATTGCCGGCGCGCTGCGCATGAGCCTGCCCGGCTTCGTCCTCGCATCCGCCGCCGGCGCCGCCTTGTGGGCCGGTTTGGCGCTGGTCGCCGGCTGGGTGCTGCGCAGCGAAGTGCAGGCGGTGATCGCCGCGCTCGACCGCAATGCCGCCGGCACGCTACTCGTCGTCGCCGCCGTGATCGGTCTCTGGCTGGGCTGGAAGCTGTGGCAGAAATACCGCTTCCGCCGCCTGTCGGCGGTGCCGCACATCAGCATCGGCGAACTGCTCGCCGCGCTCGACTCAAACCAGCCGCCGCTTGTGCTCGACCTGCGCGGCGCCATCATGGTTGCCGAAACCGGCCCCATCCCCGGCGCCGTCGTCGCCGAGCACGACCGCCTGTTCGAAGCGGTGGGCGACTGGCCACGGCACCAGCCCATCGTCACCCTCTGCCATTGCCCGGAAGACGCCGGCGCCATCCAGGCCGCCAACCGTCTGCTCGATGCCGGCTATCGCTCGGTACGGCCGCTGCTCGGTGGTTACGATGCGTGGCGGGCGGGCAAGGCTTGCTGAGTCAGAACTGCTGTTGAACTGACGTTTTCGCTGCTTGGGGCGTTTGATCTTCCCGGCGAAGGTCTGCCGATGCTTGCCTTGCTCCGAGCGCACGCGTTTCACCCGAAGGCGACCAGCCGCTGCCGGCCGGGCTCGGGCTGCGCTGGAGCAGGATGTTGATGGCCAGCGTCGCGGTCAGCAGGGCGGCGGCGCCCAGGGTATGGAGGACGGCGACGGGCAGCGGCAGCGAGAGCAGGACATTGCCCAGGCCGAGGCCGATTTGCAGCGCAAGCAGGCCGAGCAGCAGGCCGCCCCAGCGCCGCCAGCGGCGATGGCCGGTACGGATCAGCGAAACCGCCAGCGCGCCGACGATCAGCGCCACCGCCAGCGCGCCCAGGCGATGGCTCCAGTGGATGGCGGTCAGGCTGGCCAGCGGCAGCAACTGGCCGTCCGCGGTCTGGCCGAGTTCGCGGTGCAGGCTGAAGGCATGGTCAAACTCCATCTCCGGCCGCCATTGCCCCTGGCAGGTCGGGAAATCGGCGCAGGCGAGGGCCGCGTAGTTGCTGCTGACCCAACCGCCCAGCGCGATCTGCAACACGATGAGCAGCAAGGCGCCGCCGGCCAGCAGCCGCAGGGCGCGGCCGGCGGGCGCTTCGCCGCTTCTTTCGCGCCGGGCGAAGAGCATGCCGGCGAGCAGCGAGAGCGTGGCCATGCCGCCGAGCAGATGCAGCATGACGATGACCGGCTTGAGCAGATAGGTCACGGTCCACATGCCGAGCGCCGCCTGCAGGCAGACGATCAGCAGCAGGGCGGTGGGCAGCGCCGGCGACTGGTGTTGGCGGCATTCCCGGCGCCAGGCGAGGATGCACAGCGTCAGCACGAGCAGGCCGAGGCTGCCGGCCAGGTAGCGGTGCAGCATCTCCTTCCAGGCCTTGCCGGTTTCCAGCGGGCGTTCCGGGTAGGCCTGCGCCGCCGCCAGTTGCTCGGCCGGCGCGTCGGGGACGCCCAGCCAGTGGCCATAACAGCCCGGCCAGTCGGGGCAGCCGAGGCCGGCATCGGACAGGCGCACGTAGGCGCCAAGGGCGATGACGGCAAAGGCGAGCAGGGTGGCGAGCAGGAGCAGGCGGTGGAAGAGACGCACGGTGTTATCAGAACAGGCGGTCAATGAACAAGGCGGCGAAGAGCAGGGTCAGGTAGAGGATGGAATAGCGGAAGGTGCGCCGCGCCAGGGCGTCGCTGTAGTTGCGGCAGAGCGCGATGGCGTAGCCGAGGAAGACGAGGTCGAGCAGGCTGATGGCGATCAGGTAGAACGTGCCGCTCATGCCCAGCGACACCGGGATCAGGCTGGCGGCGGCGAGCATCACGGTGTACCAGAGGATGTGCTGGCAGGTGAAGGCGATGCCGTGGGTGACCGGCAGCATGGGCAGGCCGGAGCGGGCGTAGTCGTCGCGCCGGTAGCAGGCCAGCGCCCAGAAGTGGGGCGGCGTCCACAGGAAGATGATGAGGAAGAGGACCAGCGGTTCGGCCGAGACCACGCCGGTCATCGCCGTCCACCCGAGCAGCGGCGGCATGGCGCCGGAAGCGCCGCCGATAACGATGTTCATCGGCGTCGCCGGTTTGAGGAGCAGGGTGTAGATGACGGTGTAGCCGACGAAGGTAGCCAGGGTCAGCCACATGGTCAGGTCGTTGATGTAGGTGTGCAGCAGCCAGAGGCCGGCGGCGCCGAGGGCGGTGGCCAGGCTGAGCGTTTCCAGCGGCGAGATGTCGCCACGGGCGGTGGCGCGCCAACTGGTACGCGCCATCTTGGCATCGACCGTGCGCTCGACCAGGCAATTCATCGCGGCGGCGGCGAAGGAGACCAGCGCAATGCCCAGCGCGGCGACGATGAAACGCAAGAGCGGCGGGAAATCCGGCGTCGCCAGGCACATCCCGATCATCGCGGTGAACACGATCAGGCTGTTGACCCGCGGCTTGCACAGGTGGCCGAAGGCGGCTAGACGTTGGCCGAGACTCAGGGGGGAGACGGTGGCGGCGGTGTGCATGGCGGTTCTCCTAGCCGGCGTATTTGAGCAGGCGGTCGAGGTCGGCGCGCAGGCCTTGCGGGCTGGCGTCGGGCGGATAGGTCATGATGATCCGGCCTTGCGGATCGACCAGCAGCAGCGGATCGGCGATGTCGGCCAGGGTGTCCGGCGGCGCGCTGAGCAGCAGCAGGTCGGGTTGGCTGGCGCGCACGCCGGGCAGCGCGGGGTCGTCGGCCTGCCCGGTGAGCAGCGCGCGGCCCAGGCGGCCCATGTTTTTGTAGAGGGCGACGTGGACGCGGCGCATTTCGTCGAGGCGCTGCAGGCAATCGGCGGCGCAGGGGCCGCGGACGTGCAGAACCAGTTGCCATTTTTCGGCGTTTTTTTCGGTTGACCGCAGGATTTCTGCCGGCAGCGGGCGGGGCGGCTTGAGCAGGTGGCCGTGGTGCGTCACCCGCGACGGGTGCCAGCCGCCGAAGTAGAGCGCGGCGGCGATGACGAAGGGCAGGGCGAGCAGGCCGACGATCAGGGCCAGGGTCAGGCGGCCTTGGCGTTGGTCGGGCGGGGTGGGGAGGGCGACGCTGTTCATGGTCGGCGGATCAGGAAATAGCCCCAGATGCCGAGGCTGGCGATGGCAAAACCGAACCATTGCAAGGCGTAGCTGCGGTGGCGGTCGGCGCGTTCGTCCGGGCGCGGCCAGTCGCGCACGTAGCCGCCCGCCGCAGTCGGGTCGAGCTGGACGACCAGGCCTTGCAGCGGGTAGGGCACGGCCGAGCGGAAGCGTTCGAGGTCGAGGTTCTGCCAGACCGGCGCCCAGCCGCTGGTCGGCTGCGCCGCCAGGTTGAAGAAACGCTGCGCGGGCAGCACGGCGATGCCGCTCACTTCGATTTCGCCGGCCGGCACCTCGGCGACGGGCTGCTGGCGATGATCGGCCGGCGCCGGCAACCAGCCGCGATTGAGCAGCACATGCATGGTCGATCCGGAAAGCCGCAAGGGGGTGATGACGTGATAGCCGGCTTGCTCCCGATACGGGCGGTTGTCGATCAGCACCTGGTGGGCGGCGTCGTAGCTGCCGCGCAGGATGACCCGGCGATGGCGCAGGGCGTCGATGTCGGCGGGCGTCGTCGGCATGGCGATGGCGGCGTCGTGGCTGCGGCTGTCGAGTTCGATCTGCAGCGCCGTCTTGCTTTCGGCCTTGCGCCATTGCCACAGGCCGAGCGAAACGAAGGCCGGCAGCAGCAGCGCCAGCAACAGTCCGCCGAGGATCGCCACCTGCTTGCGGCTGGCCCTTGCCGGCGCGCTCGGGCGGCGCGCATACTGGGCCGTGGCAACTGACCCGGAGGCGTCGTCCATGCTCAGGATTGTGGTGGTTTTGCTGTTGCTTGGCATCGTCGGCAGCCTGTTCTCCGGGCTCTTCCTGCTCTATCGCGATCGCGGCCAGGGCGAACGCACGGTACGCGCGCTGACCCTGCGCATCGGCCTGTCCATCGCGCTCTTCCTGTTGCTGCTCGGCAGTTTCCGGTTTGGCTTCATTCCCGGTTACACCCAATAAACGAAGACAAAAAGGATCAGCCAGACCACGTCGACAAAGTGCCAGTACCAGGCCACCGCCTCGAAGGCGAAGTGGCGCTCGGCGCTGAAGTGGCCGGCCAGGCTGCGCAGCAGGATCACCGCCAGCATGACGGTGCCGAGCGTGACGTGGAAACCGTGGAAGCCGGTGAGCATGAAGAAGGTCGCGCCGTAGGCGCCGGCGCCCATGGTCAGGCCCAGTTCGGTGTAGGCGTGGTGGTATTCGTAAGCCTGGAAGCCGAGGAAGATGGCGCCGAGCAGGACCGTCGCCGCCAGCCCGGCGACCAGTTGCCGGCGCCGGTCGCGCAACAGGGCCCAATGCGCCCAGGTGACGGTGGCGCCGGAACTGAGCAGCAGCGCGGTGTTCAAGGCCGGGATGCCCCAGGCGCCCATCGGCGTGAACGGCGCGCCCTGCGGGCCGCTGGTCGGCCAGGTGCCGGCGAAGTCGGGCCACAGGGTGACGCCGTGCACCGCCATCATCTCGCCCAGGCGTGGCACCGAGATCACCCGCATGTAGAACAGGGCGCCGAAGAACGCGGCAAAGAACATCACTTCGGTGGCGATGAACCAGATCATGCCGTAGCGGAAGGAGCGGTCTTCCCAGTCGCGGTAGGCGCCGCTCTGCGATTCGGCGATGACGTGGCCGAACCAGCCGAACAGCACATAGACGATGACCGCCGCGCCGGCCAGCATGACCCACTGGCCGGGGCCGGCGTCGTTCATCGTCTGCACGAAGCCGAGCGCCAGCAGGAACATGCCGGCGGACAGGATCACCGGGTACAGGCTGGGCTGCGGAACGAAGTAGTGCGCGCCGTGGCCGGCGTGGGCTGGAGCGTTTTTCATCTTGCCTCCGCGGTGCGGGTAAGGGTCCGGCGTTGGCCGTCGATGCTGAAAAAGGCGTAGGACAGGGTGATGTGGCGGATGTCGGCGGCGACTTCCTTCTTGACGATGAAGGCCAGCGGCATCTCGCGCGCTTCGCCGGGGCCGAGGGTCTGCTGGGTGAAGCAGAAGCACTCGATCTTGTCGAAATGCTGTGCCGCCTGGCCGGGCGTGACGCTGGGCACGGCCTGGCCGGTGACTGCCCGGTCCGAAGTGTTGCGCACCAGATAGGCGATCTGCTGCAGTTCGCCGGGGTGGATGTCGAGGTGGGTGAGCAGCGGTCGCATTTCCCAGGGCAGGCCGGGCATCACCGTGCCGGTGAATTCGACGCGGATGCTGCGGCCAGTATCGACGGCGGCGGCCGGCGCGGCGCTGGCGCTGAGGCCGCCGACGGTAAAGCCGCGCCCTGGTCCGGCGGTCTTGCCGTTGAAGCCGGTGGCCTCGCAGAGCACGTTGTAGAGCGGCACCAGCGCAAAGGCGAAGGCAAAGGCGCCGGCCACCAGCAACAGCAGACGGCCGATCAGGCGGCGGTGGCTGGCGGGAGCGGCGGGCACCTGTTCCATGGCGCTAACGCGGGATCAACAGCCCGAGCAGGTAGATGGCCAGCACGGCGGCGCCCAGCCACCAGCCGAGGCGGCGGGAGGCGGCGCGGCGGGCGGACAGGTCGGCCGGGGAAAACGCCGCTGCGTTGGCGGATGGGGGGGCGGGGGGCATCGGCTCTCCGATCTGAAAGTTGCCCGGTTTCATTTGATCACCGGCTGGGTTTCCCAACTGTGGTGGGGCGGCGGCGAGGACAACTCCCACTCCAGCCCTTCGGCGCCTTCCCAGACGCGGCCATCGACCTTGGGTCCGCCGCGCACGCAGCACCAGATGTTCCAGGCAAAGATCAACTGACTGAGGCCGAGGATGAAGGCGCCGACCGTCGACATGGCGTTGAATTCGGCGAACTGCAGCGCATAGTCGGGAATGCGCCGGGGCATGCCGGCGAGGCCGAGGAAGAACTGCGGCATGAAGGTCAGGTTGAAGGAAATCACCGTCAGCCAGAAATGCAGCTTGCCGAGCTTTTCGCTGTACATGTGGCCGGTCCATTTCGGCAGCCAGTAATAGACGCCGGTCATCACGCCCATGATGCCGCCGGCGAACAGCGCGTAATGGAAGTGGGCGACGACGAAATAGCTGTGGTGATACTGGGCGTCCGCCGCGACGTCGGCGAGGATCAGCCCGGTCAGGCCGGCGATGCCGAACAGCACGATGAAGACGACGGCGAACAGCATCGGCGTCTCGAAGCTCATCGCCCCCTTCCACATGGTGGCGATCCAGCAGAAGAAGAGCACGGCCAGCGGCAGCGAGATGGCCATGGTGCTGAACATGAAGTAGAAAAGCGCCGGCACCGGCAGGCCGGCGGTGAAGAAGTGGTGTGCCCAGACCACGACCGAGAGCAGGCCGATGGCGATGAAGCTGTAGACCTGCGCCTTGTAGCCGTAGGTCGGCTTGCGCGAGAAGGTGGCCAGCACATGCGGCATCAGCCCCCACACCGGCAGCAGCAGGATGTACACCTCGGGATGGCCGAAGAACCAGAACAGGTGCTGGAAGAGGATGGGGTCGCCGCCGCCGGCCGCGTCGAAGAAATGGGTGCCGAAATGGCGGTCGGTGAGCAGCATGGTGACCGCGCCGGCCAGCACCGGCAGCGTGGCGATCAGCAAAAAGGCGGTGATCAGCCAGCCCCAGGCGAAGAGCGGCAGCTTCATCATGGTCATGCCGGGGGCGCGCATGTTGAAGATGGTGACGATGATGTTGATCGACCCCATGATCGACGAGATGCCCAGGATATGCACGGCGAGGATGGCGAAATCGACGCCCATGCCGCCCTGCACCGAGAGCGGCGCGTAGAAGGTCCAGCCGGTGGCAATGGCGCCGTCGCCGATGCCGAACAGGGCCAGCGTGAACGGCAGGGTGAGCAGGATGGCGGCCGGCGGCAGCAGCCAGAAGCCCCAGTTGTTGAGGCGCGGCAGCGCCATGTCGGGGGCGCCGATCATCAGCGGCAGCATCCAGTTGGCGAAGCCGGTGGCGGCCGGCATCAGCGCCGCGAAGATCATCACCAGCGCATGCACGCCGATCAGCTGGTTGAAGAACTCGGGTTGCATCAACTGCAGGCCGGGCTGGAAGAGCTCGGCACGCACGGCGAGGATCATCAGCCCGCCGACGAAGAACATGATCAGCGAAAAGGTCAGGTACATCGTGCCGATGTCCTTGTGGTTGGTCGTCGTCAGCCAGCGCATCAGGCCGCCGGGGTAGTGCCCGGCGTCGTGCGGGGTGGGCTGCGTGGTGGTGGCTGTATTCATCGCTCGACTCCTAGCGCAGGGCCTTGATCTGGGCGGGCTGGACCATGTCGCCCTGTTGGTTGCCGAAGCTGTTGCGTTCAAAGGTGATGACGGCGGCCAGTTCGACGTCCGACAGCGTGTTGCGGAAGGCCTGCATGGCGGTGCCGGCCTTGCCGTTCATCACCCGGTCCACGTGGCCGTCCTTGGCGGGTTTGCCGTTCATGTCGAAGAGCGGGCCGGCGATCACCTTGCTGCCGGCCAGTGCCGGGAAGGCCGGGGGCAGGCCCTGGCCCTCGCTCTGGTGGCAGGCGACGCACTGTTTCTCGTACACCTCCTTGCCGGCGGCGATCAGTTCGTCCTTGCTCCAGGTCCGCTCGCTGCTGCCGGCCGCTGCCTTGGCCTCGGCCTTCTTGCTGTCCACCCAGGCCAGATATTCCGGCTCGGGCACGGCATGCACCACCACCGGCATGAAGCCGTGATCCTTGCCGCACAGCTCGGCGCACTGGCCGCGGTAGATACCGGGCTTCTCGATCAGCACCCAGGTCTCGCGCAGGAAGCCGGGGATGGCGTCGCGCTTGACGCCGAATTGCGGCACCCACCAGGTATGGATGACATCGGTCGACGTCAGCAGCACGCGCACCTTCTTGCCTACCGGCAGCACCACCGGCTGGTCGACTTCCAGCAGGTAATGCTCGCCCTTGGCCTCGGCATTGGCGATCTGGTCACGCGGCGTGGCCAGGGTGCTGATGAACTTGATGCCGGCCTCGGGGTATTCGTACTGCCATTTCCACTGCATGCCGGTGACCTTGAGCACCATGTCGGCCCGCGTCTGGGTGTCCTCCATGTTGATCACCGCCTTGACCGCCGGGATGCCCATCAGCACGAAGTCGATGAAGAGCAGGATGGCAAACGGCACCAGCGCCCAGAACCACTGCAGGGCGCCGCGCGGCCCGGAGAACCTGGCCGCCTGATGACCGACGCTTTTGCGATGGCGGATCATCGAATAGATCATGATTGCGAACACCACGACGAACAGCACGGTGATGATCAGCATGAATTCGTTGTGGATGTGCAGCGTCTCCCGCGCGATCGGCGTGACCGGCTCCGGGAAGTTGAAACTGTAGGCCGCCTGTGCGACACCCGGCAGCCATGCCGGGGCGAGGGGGGCGAGGCGCCGAAGGTGGCGCCAGGTCAGCAGGCTTGAAGACGAAATTCCGGCGCAGCAATGCGCCGTCTCTCGCAAAAAATGCGCTGTGATCGTCATCCCGGCTCCCCCCTTCCGACAACCTGCTTTGCCATCTGAAGCGATATTTTTTAATTAGTTCCGTATTATTTAACTCAATGACACCTACACCCATGAAGCGCTACCGCTTGTTCCTGCTCAATGTCGCCCTGTTCCTGTTGCTGGGATGCCAGCCGGAACCGGTGAGCTTTCGCAACACCGACATCACCGGCGCCAGCTTCGGCAGGGATTTCTCGCTCACCGATCACCACGGCCGGTCGCGCACCCTGGCCGATTTCCGGGGGCGGGCGGTGATTGTCTTCTTTGGCTACACCTCCTGCCCCGACATCTGCCCGACCACCCTGGCCCGGCTGGCCGAGGCGATGAAGGAACTTGGGGAAGACAGCAAGCGGGTGCAGGTGCTGTTCATCACCCTGGACCCCGAGCGCGACACGCTGGCCCAACTGAAAACCTATGTTGCCTGGTTCCACCCCGATTTCCTCGGCCTGCGCGGCGAGCCGGCGCAGATCCAGGAACTGGTCAAGGAATACCGCGTCTTTGCCAGCCGTCACGCGGTGGAAGGTGCGCTCGGCTACGTCGTCGACCACTCCAGCGGCGCTTATGTTTACGACCCGGCCGGCAGGCTGCGGCTCCATGTGCGCGACCCGAACAGCGTCCAGGACCTGGTGGCGGATCTGCGCGTCTTGCTGCATTAGCCATGCGCGTCTAGCAGTTCTGCTTCTTCGCCAACCGTCAGGCGTGCAAGGTCGGGGTGTGTCTTTCCGGAGCAGAAAACGTCTTGTCCCGACTTCACCAACAGGCCAGAGAGAGGACGGAAGGGGAGATATTCGAGAGCAGGGGGGCGGCCTTGAGGTCAAGGTGGATGGCATGCCGAGCGTCCTGGTGTGTATGATGCTTGGGTTTGTGCGTTTGGCATGAGTTTCCGGTGTTCTTGTATGTCATGGGAAATGAAGTGCCCTGATGTTTTCCTGGGGCTTGCTTGCCAATTCATTCCCCCCTTTCCCTGGAGGCGTGACCTCGTGATACCGTCCGTACTTCGCCTGCCGTTGAATTTTGCGCCCAACCGCCTGCAGGCTGATTTGGCGCATCTGCAATCGCAACAGTGGTTGCCTCATTTCAATACCCGCATCTATGACGGCGACTGGAGCGGCTTGCCCCTGCGCGCCGTGCCCGGTAGCGTCATCCCGATGTATTCGGACCCGCAGGCCGAAACCTGGGAAGACACCCCGCTGCTGCAAAGCTGCGACTACTTTCCGGAAGTGCTGGCGACTTTCCAGTGCCCTCTGTTGGCGGTGCGTTTGCTCAGACTGGGTGCGGGCTCAGTCATCAAGGAACACCGCGATCCGATGCTGAGCCCGGAACATGGTGAAGTGCGCATCCATGTCGTGGTGGCGACGAACCCCGATGTGGAGTGTCGTATCGACGGGGTCAGTTATCGTTGGGCGGCCGGCGAATGCTGGTACGGGAACTTCACCTTGCCGCATAGTTTCACCAATCGTGGTACGACCGAGCGCTTGCATATCGTGCTCGATTGCAAGCTCAACGATTGGTTGCGCGGTTTGCTTGAGGCCTGAGCAGATGGACGGAAGCAGCGAAGAGGCAATTCAGGCCCTGCGTCGAGTCGTGCATGACGATCCCGTCCGGCAAGCGCGCCTGTTTGCCTTGACCGATGCCAGCGAGTTTGTTGCCGCCGTGTTGCAAATAGCGCAATCCCAAGGGATCGGGCTACAGGAAGAAGCCGTGTGGCAGGCGATGCGCAGCGGTCGCCGCGCCTGGTCCGACAGAAAGCGGCCATGACGGACATGGACAGGCTCGCCGGTTGGATACCGCTGTTCTTGTCGATGCGCGACGCCAAGGCGCAAGTGGATTGGGGCTACATGGGAGCGGAGCGATTCACCGAGCCGTTCTGTCATGACACATTGGCCAGGCTGGCGGCTCGGCCATTCAACCAGTTGTTGCGCCAGCAGAGCAGTTTGGAGCTGTTGCTGGAACGCGCATCGAGCCATCCCGGCCTGCCGCTGCAAGGTATGGTGTTTCACCTGAGCCGTTGTGGCTCGACCCTGGTGGCGCAATGGCTCTCGGCGCTCACCGATAGCGTGGTGCTGTCAGAGCCGGAAGCTGTGGATAGCTTGTTGCAATGGCCCGCCCCGGCGGCGGGGGCGGAAACAATTCGCGCCTTGCTCGCCGCACTGGGTCAGCCGCGCCGCGTTGCTGATCGTCGCCTGTTTCTGAAAACCGATTGCTGGCATACCGCCCACATCGATCGCTTGCTGGCGGCCTATCCCGATACGCCCTGGATTTTTCTCTACCGCGATCCGCTGGAGGTACTGGTGTCGCATCAGAGAATGCCGGGCTGGCATCTGGTACCGGGCTCGATGAAAGCCCACGGCCTGCAGCCGCCCGATGAACTGATGAGCCAGCCGCTCGGACATGGCGCTTGGGTGCTGTCCGTCATTCTCGAACAGGCCAGGCATGCCATGCAGCATCACGGTAACGGTTTGCTGATCAATTACGACGAATTGCCCGATGCCCTGGAGAACCGACTGGCCGCCCACCTCGGCATCGATCTGGCGAGGCAGGATGTGGAGAGCCTGCGCGCGCTAACCGGGCGTAGCGCCAAGCGGGCTTACATGGCTTTTCAACCCGATGGCGCCGACAAACGCGCTGCCGCCGATTCTGCTGTGCTCGAAATGGTGGAACGCTGGCTGATCGAGCCCTATCAATCTCTGGAGAAAATCCGCAAGGAGAAGGGCTCTGCCTGAGGCGGGGTAAAGGGCGTGACGTGGAGAAGATATTCGATCGCATGCACACGGAACGCGGCCTGTGCCCGCTCTCGTCGCCGGAAGTCCGCGGGAACTGTGCTAGCGTAGCGTGGAAACCTTGGCTCTTGCATCACTTGGCGGGACACGATCATCAAACCCATCGATAAATGAAGAATACGAAATTGGCATGCGAAATCCCTGATTCCGATTGGGCTCTTGAGTATGGTCTAACCGAGGTTTCTTAAATTGCTAGCGTGTGTCTTGTCCCCATGAGCCCATTTCGTAGTTACCGCATCCATGGCCTGACAGTTCTCTCAGCCTTGGAGCTTCCAGAACTGTTTGAGGCGCCGATCGATATCCCGGCGGATGTCTTTGTCGATCTTGGCGAAATTTCCGAGCGATTGCCGTCGATTGCCGATCAAGGTCCGATGTGGCAGGCCGGCGAGGGGCGCTTTCTTCTGGAGGTGCCGGAGGTCGCCCGCTATCTGGTCACGGATGGCAAGCAAGTTCGAATCGACCCCGAGCCTGGCGTGGCGCCCGGCGATATCCGCTTGTATCTGCTCGGCGCGGTGCTGGGGGTTGTGCTGCACCAACGCGGTCTGTTGGCCCTGCATGCCGGCGCTGTCGAGGTGAACGGTCAGGCCGTGGCGTTCGCAGGGAATTCCGGTGCCGGCAAGTCCACCCTGGTGGCACATTTGCGCCAACGCGGTCATCGTCTCATCGGCGACGATCTGCTGGCGATAAGTTTGGATCGTGAAGGCCAGCCCTGGGCCCAGCCCAGCTTCGCCCGCATCAAGCTCTGGGCAGACGCCCTGTGCCACATCCGCCACGAACCCGAGCGACTGGTGCGCGATCATTCCCGTCTGGAGAAATTTCATCTGGCGGTGGAAGAGGATCACCGCGACCTGCCCCTGCCTCTGGCACGGGTTTATCTTCTGGAGGAAAACCGCCTCGACGATGGCGTCGTCATTGAGCCGTTGCGCGGTCTGGATGCCGTCAATGCTTTGGCGCAAATTACCTACAGGCCCCAGCATGTCAAGGCGCTGGGGCTGGGGCAGTGGCAATTCCAGCAGTGTAGTCGAACCGCGAACCGCATCCAGGTACTACGGTTATGCCGCCCCAAATCTCTCGCTCGCATGGAAGAGGTATTGGATCGTGTGGCGCTGGCGTGGCGTCAGGATGCCTGAAGATTTGGGGCGACAGCAAGGAATTGGCGCCCCATTCGCACCATTCATTCGTTCCCTCCTTCCATCTTGCGGATGAACATTCCGACCGAGAGACCACGCAATAATTTGAGTTTGTATTCGCTGATCACCTCCGGCCGGGTCCAGCCCGTCGTGGGCCAATCGTCCAGGGCCTGGCGCATCGCTTTCAAATCCAGCAGGCGGGCCGCCGTCGGCGAAGCTTCCAGCCGATCCAGCTCGGCCGCCATTTCGTCCCGCTCCCGGCCTGCTGTCTCATACCAGTCGGCGGATTGCAGCCCCTTGCTTCGGGCGTACAGGATTTCCGGCGGTAGCCGGTCGCCGTATGCACGGTGCAGCAGCCAGCGCATCTGTCCATTGCGCAGGAACTGGTTTTCAGGGATGGCCAGGCAGAATTCCAGCAAGCGTACGTCGGCGGTGGGGTCGCGCTCGACGACGCCGGCCTGGGCCAAGGCGTCGAGATAGCTGTCACCCAGATCAACTCGGTAAAGCACCATGAGACGGGCAGCCCGGCCGTCGTGCCAAGGGCGGTAGCTGAGCCGGAGCTTGCCCTTCTCAGCCCTGGCGCGAATATCCAGAGCATGGGCGACATCAGGATGCAGTGCGGAGAGTCTGAACAGGCCAGAGAGATCGCCTCGCCGCTGTCGGCTGAGTCTGGACCAAAGCCATTCGGGCATGAACGGCCCCAGCGATTGGCTCAGGATCGATTTCCAGCCCATGGCGCCTTGTCGCTGCAAGGCGCGGGACTCGCGCAACCAGGCCCAGGGCCGGCCTTGCCGTAACAATGCCGGTAATAACATGCGGCCATCGAAAGACAATCCCATATTGCCCCATTGCCCGGTCAGAACGACCCGTGCCCCTCGCGCCTCCGCTGCGTTGCGGATGGCGTTGATCCACAGGGCATTGCTTGGATTAAGCAGCGGTCTTGAGGTGTGTTGGGAATGCCGGTCAAGCTCGCTTAAATGCCGCTCGTCGGTACGAATCAGAATGTGATCCATATTCGGGTGGCGTACCGCCAGCGCGGCGGCGGCGGGGCCTTCGTCGGCGTGGCGCCCCCTGGGGGTGGGGCCGTCAAATCCCTCCCTGGGGACATGCGTGAAGGCCAGCAATTTCTTGTTTCGTTCCGCCAGTATGGGGGCTGCCACGGCACATACGGAGCTGCTGTCGAAGCCGGAACTGAGATGCGCCCCTATTTCTCCCCGTGCCCGTAGTCGGCAACGGACAGCGGTTTCCATGTGTTCTCTGAAGGCTTCGACGTAATCCTCGTCTTGTGGAAGCTCAATGCGGCGTTCCGCAGAGAAACGGTGGTAACAGGTCGTACGTACGCTGCCGTTTTGCATGATCAAGTGGTGTCCCGGTTCCAGGCGCTGGATGCCCAGAAAGCAACTCGATGGGCCAACCCAGGGGATCAGGGCCAAATATTCCGCCAGACGTTCCTGATCCAATTCCCGAGGGATTTGCGGTAGCGCATGCAAGGCCTGGGCAGCGGAGGCGAAGGCGAAAAATCCCTTGCCCTGATGCCAGTAGAGGGGGCGCATGCCCATCGGGTCACGGGCCAGGAACAGGCATTCCGTCAAGGGTGACCAGACGGCGAAAGCGAAATCCCCCAACAGGTGCCGGGGGGATTCTTCACCCCAGGCCTCATAGGCGGACAGCACCAGGGCGCTGTCTGCCATGTTCCGTACCTGAGCGGAAGGGATTCGCAGTTTCTGGGCCAGTTCATCCCGATTGTCCAGGCGTCCGGAAAAGACCAGTACTGGCTTGTTGCCGCCGTTGTTCAAGGGCTGACGATCGAAAACGTCTTCCGGCGTGAAGCGGCGTAAGCTACAAACCAAGGCGGCTTGATTGCGCCGCCAGGCGCGGCTGACTTCCGGTCGGTAAATTGCCAAGGCTTGTAGCAGACGCTCGGTGTCATCCTGGCTGATGGCGTCCCCTTGTCTCCTGATGATTCCGGCAATTGTGCTCATGGTTGGGGGTCAATGCGTGGGTTGGGTGTGATCGTCGCCAGGCAATATCCTCGGCATAATATTGCTTGTCTCGGTCAGCGTTTGGTCGATAAAATCGGTAGCGTAGCATTCTTATTCATCATTCATTCTGGTTTGGAGGTCATCCGTCATGCAAGAGCAAGAAACAGTTGATGTCATGGTTCAAGAAGCCATCGTTGAAGGCCGCAAGGAATGGCAAGCCCCGAAGCTGCGCTCCTCCAGGATCGATCTCAGTACGCAAGCTGACTTGGCTGGTTCTGATGACGGTGGTTTGCTGTCCTGATTCGATACGGCAACAGGGCGCGGTGCGGTGATTCGCCTCATAAGCTGATTCTTGCACTTGCCTTTCCGCGCCTCTAGGTGATGTAAAAAAAGCCCCTGCCTTGGCTGGGGCTTTGTCGTTATCATGCCGTTGGATCAGTTACGAGAAGGCCAAACTCCCTCCAGCGCGATACAGAAACGCAGCACCATGTAAGGCTGCATGTTGGCGTGAGGCTGACTACCGCCGGTGACACCGACAGCCTGTGGACTCATATAGACGGGATTGGCCGTGTCATTCGTGTCATAGAGTTCCGTCCCGGCACCATTTTGACGGAAGACCCCCGGATAATTGCCGGTGGGGGCCGCCGTCTCGGTGACTTCACGCTCGAAGGATAGCGTGTGGTTGTGGTTGGCCATTTGGCTCTGGTTCAGGGTGACCGTGTAGTCGCCGCCGGTGGAGCCATAGGCTCGGGGAGTGAGCCCCGGACCGCTACCTTGGCCCATCGGCAAGCGACCCATGAGGTTGGGCAGGTTGAAGTTGGTCCTGCCATCCCCTCCGAAGGTGGTGCCAACGATGGCGTAGAGCGCTTGGTACTGGGCGAGTGACATCTGCTGCCCGTTACAGTCCGCCCAGTTGTAGGGGGGGTAGGTGTAGGGGTAAATGTGGATTTCCCCGATGAATGGTTCAGCCATGGTGGTCTCCGTTCAATTCCGGCTCGGATATTCACCCTGCAGCGCCACGATGAAGCTGAGGGCCATGTAGGGCATCATGTTGGCATGGGCTTGGTTGCCTCCCACCATGCTCAAGGTATCGCTCGGGGCCGCGACGGGTTTGTCGAAAGTCGCCTGGGTCTCGTACAGGGTGTTGCCGGCTCCGACATTGGCCAATACGTTGCCGTTGGGAGACGGCAAGCTGGCAAGATCGGTATTGGCCATCCAGGCATGGTTGTGCTGGGGCAGATTGGCCGTGAGCACGGTAACGGTTTCCGTGCCGGAAGCGGACCCTAAGAGGCGTGGGGTCAAGCCGGTGCCGGTGCCGAAGTGGATGGGTACCCGGCCGCGCAGATCAGGCAGGCCTAAGGTCTGCACGCCATCGCCACCGTAGATCGTGCCAAACAGGCTGAAGAGGACTTGGTATTGAGAAATCGGGACTGTCTGCCCGAAACACATCGACCAATTCACCGGTGCGTAGTTACCCGCGAATAGCCGAATTTCACCTACAAATGCATCCATGGGAAGTTCCTTTCGTCAGTTGCGGCTGGGGTAATAACCCTGCATGGCGATACAGAAATTGATTGCCAGGTAGGGCTGCATGTTGTTGTGGGGAGTGCCTTCCCCCACATTGGAGACCGACTGCTGCCCCATGACCGAAGCGCTGCCGCTGGCGTAGGGGGCATAGGCCGTTGCCTTTCCGGATGGCGTTTGCGCCAGATAGAAGGTGGCATTGGGAACCGCCAGATTGGCCACTTCGTTGGAGGCCTTCACCATGTGGTTGTGAGCCGGCATGGTATTGATGGTGAGTGCCTCGGTTTCGCTTCCACCAATAGCGCCGCGCGTGGAAAACTGTGCGCTGTAATGCATCGGTGCCCGGCCTTGCAGGTTGGGCAGGGCAAAGGTGCTGCTGCCGTCGCCGCCAAAGCTGTTGTACAGCAGGCTAAACAGCGCCTGGTTTTGATTGACGGGCAAAATTGCCCCGTTGCAGAACGACCAGTTGTGGGGCGCGAAGTTGAACCCGAAAGTGCTGATCTGGCCGAGGAATGGATCCGCCATAGCATTTCTCCTGATGAGTTTGGAACGGTGGCGGGGGGATGGCAGCTCCATCAATAAAACCTCCGCCGGCTTGGTAAACGGCTTGGTGGCGTCGACATCGAGGACGTAATGCCAGCCCTCCACGCAAAACCACATTCACCGCGTGAGCCGTGCGTCGCGATAACCTCCCAGGCGATGCCGGGAAAGCCGTCGGCGCATCGTTTTTCATGGTGTGGCAAGAACAGCGACCAACTGCGTCAGTTTCGGGCATGCCATGATGCATGCCTTACAGGGAGGTTCAGTTGAAGACTGCCTGGTAAATCATGGCCGTCTCTTCCCGGCCTACGGGGACCAGAAATATGGCGTGCTCAAAGTCACCCTCTGCGCTGAGCAGGTAAGTTCCTTGTTGCAGTGGCAGTTCGAGCGGGCCTTGAAAAATTAGATGAAAGGGATCGCGGCCTCCCCTGAAACGGCCTTTGCGCTGGTAGGGGGTGACTTCAGTCAGTCGCAACAGGATGCCTCCTTGTTCCAGGGGGAGTTTGAACTCCTGGTCCAGCATGGGAAGGAAATTGTCGATGTCGAGCGCGGTTGGGGCGGTCATGTGTTCCTCCTGTATTGCGGTGATTGCCGACTTTGGAGATGTCATAGTAAGTTATCATAAACTTGTCTGGTCAAAGTTATGTACAGGGGACTAAATAATGCTCGTGGGTAATTCACCCCTTCCCGACAATCTGGGCATCCGCCCGGCGCGTCCGGAGGACAAGGGATTTATCGAATCCCTGTATCGGTCGACGCGGGACGATCTACGCCTGATCGATGCCGAGACGGATTTCATCGAGGAATTGATCGGCATGCAGCAGCGCGCCCAGGGGCAGGGCTACGGAGAGATGTTTCCGAATGCCATGTATTTCGTGGTGGAACACCTCAACGAGCGCATCGGCCGTATCGTGGTGGACTTCGGCCCGAACGAGATTCGGCTGGTTGATCTGGCTTTCGTCCCTCAGGCACGAGGGCGCGGTTTTGGCGTCACGGTGATCAAGGCGATGCAGTTCGCCGCCGGACAGTCAAGGGCACCACTGACCCTGGCGGTGAACCGGACAAATGTCCGCGCTCGTCAACTCTATCTCTCTCTCGGATTTCGTGTCGAACAGAGCGATGTGATGACAGAGTATATGGCGTGGTATCCAACCGCCGCCTTTATGCAATGAGTGGTTTCCGTCGGAAAACGATTCAAGGACATGGGGCTTGTTAACTGCGGCGGGAATTGACATGGGAGCAGTAGCTAGATGATGAACGTCGAGTTGGACAGTGTCGTTGTTCAGGGACGCGAACAGATTTGTGCCGAGGTGGATGGCGAGGTAGTGATGATGAGCATCGCCCAAGGCAATTACTACGGTCTGGACAGTATCGGTGGGCGGGTTTGGGAACTCATCGCCGAACCGTGCAGCGTCAGGGAACTGTGCGACCGACTGGTCGTTGAGTTCGCTGTCGATCGAGCCACTTGCGAGGCAGATATCCTGTGTTTTCTCAACGATATGGCAGCGCAGAAACTGATCGACACGCGGACGGATTGATTCGTGGCCGTCGATCGTCTTGCTGAATTCCGGAATATCTGTGCCCCCTTGTTTTCCGAATCAGCCTTTCCCGGGGAGCAACTGGCAACTGCACACCAGTTGTTCGATCTGCTCAGTGGCATCGTCGGTTACGATGACACGGCACCCACCCGGACCGAGGTGACGGATATCTTTCTGCCCACCGGTAAGGCTATTGCTTTCCAAGGCGCTGCGCGTTGCCTTTGGGAATATGCCCGCACCAGTAAATTTCTGCGCGGCGTGGAGGCGGCGTTACGCGAGGCGCAGCGACGTTTTCCCGGTCAACGCTTGCGCTTGCTGGAAGCCGGCTGCGGGCCGTTCGCCTTGTTGGCATTGCCCTTGGCATGCCGCTTTGAGCCGGCCGAAGTGGGCTTCACCCTGCTCGATGTTCATGAACGCTCCCTGAGTGCGGCACGCCGCATTGTCGAGACGCTCGGGTTGGCCGACTATGTCGAGGGCTACGTGCGAACCGACGCCGCCACTTGGCGTTGCCCGGAAGCGAAGCGGCCCCATGTGGTGGTCTCCGAAACGATGCAGAACGGCTTGAAGAACGAACCCCAGCTGGCGATTACCCGCAACCTTGCGCCGCAACGCCTGCCCGGTGGCTTGTTCTTGCCTGAGGCGGTGGCTCTGGATTTTTCGCTGCTCACCCATCACAGGGACAATAACGAGGTGCCAATATCGCGGAGCCATCCCGTTGCCACCGTGTTCGAACTGACGCCGGATAATCCTGAGGCGGCGCTTTCCGGTCGGATAACGTTACCGACACCCTTGCCCAGCAACGCTATTCCAGTCATCAACACGCGCATCCGGGTCTACGGCGATATTTGCCTGGATGAGAACGAGTGTAGTCTGACCATTCCCATCCCGATCAGAACGCTTCCGGTTTTGGCGGCGGGGCAGGTCCTGGATTACGCGTACTTGTGGCACCCGCGACCGAGGATGCACTTTTCAACGATGGCGACAGGCTGAGTTTTCAAGCGTTCAGGCGGGGTGATGGTTTCTGGCAGCGGGACGGTGTTCTTTGTGTCAGCGGCTGTTATCCGGGAGCTTCAATCCAGCCATGCGCCCAGATGGTTGGCAAGTGTTGTGCCCAAGTCATCGACCTGGCGCAGGCTGATTGAATTCCGGTAGTAACGGCCAATCTGATGACCGATGCCGATGGCTCGCAGCTGGATATCGGTGTTTTTTTCCACCCAGGAAACGACTTGCTGCAGATGCTGGTCCAGATAACTGCGGGGGTTGGCCGTCAGCGTGGCTTTATCCATCGGAGCCCCATCGCTGACGACGATAAGCAGGCGGCGTGCTTCCGCCCTTCCTGTCAGGCGCTGGCAGGCCCACCACAGGGCCTCTCCATCGATGTTTTCCTTGAGCAAGTCTTCTTTCAACATCAACCCCAGGCTCAGTCGCGCACGTCGCCAAGGCGTATCCATGGATTTGTAGACGATGTGGCGCAACGAGTTGAGGCGACCGGGGCTGGGAGGACTGCCCGCCTGGGCCCAGCGTTCCGCGGGGGTCCCGCCTTCCCAATCTGCCGTGGTGAAGCCCAATATTTCCACCTTGATGCCGCAGCGTTCCAGCGCGCGGGCCAGAATGTCGGCGCAGAGCGCGGCGACCGTGATGGGATGGCCGCGCATGGAGCCAGAGTTGTCAAACAGCAGGGTGACGCAGGTTTGGGGGAACAGCCCCTCTTCCTCGATCCGGAATATCTCGGTTCGGTTGGGGGCGGCCACCAGACGGGCCAGACGGCTAGCGTCGAGCAGCCCCTCTTCCTGATCCAGAGACCAGTTGCGGCGTTGGCGTGCGAGCAGCAGGCGCTGCAACCTGTGGGCAAGCCGGGTTACCAGCCCGCGATAAGGCAGTAGTTCCCCATCGAGACGCAGACGCAAACGATTCAGTTCTGCAGCGTCGACGAGCTTGCGGGCATCTACCACACGGTCATGGGACGAGTCGTAAACCTGGTAGTTGCGCATCAGAACCTCGGGTAGAGGTGGCGGTGCGGTGCCGGGGATGCTGTCCCGGGGCGACTCGGCGACCTGAGGCTCGCCGTCCGAATCTTCCTCATTGCCTTCAACCTGGCTGTTTTCCCCGGAAAACTCCTCATCTGCAGCGGGGACGGAATTCGGGTCTGGTCCGGATGGATCAAGGCTGGATGTGGCGGGAAATTTTTTTTCCAGTGCCAGGGCCAGGCTGCTGGCCCGATTGGCGAATTCGATCGGGTCGTCGATGTGCCGGGCAAGAAGGCTCAATGCCTTGGCGACTTCCTCCGGGCAACTTGTCGATTGCCCAAGAAAAATGCCATAGGCCCAGGCCCGCAAGCGATCTCGCGGGTTTGCCGGAAGCGCCGGGCGGAAGGCCAGATTGCTGGCAATGCCGGCTAGCCAGCGTGCACCCAGTGCTTCGGCGCGCGCTTCTTCGAGAGCATCGAACAGGCTGCCACCCAGTGCTCGCGGTCGGTTTTGCCGAGCCGTCTCGGGCAGTCGATAGCGGATGTGGCAAGCGGTGGCATCGGCGTTGCCACGTAGCGCACAGTGGCTGTCGACCAATACCAGGTCGGCTTGCCCAGCCAAGGTACGGGCACAGGCGGCGTTGAGTGCCTGCTGTCTTGCCTCAGTAGAAGCTGGCGTTTCCCGACTCAAGAGGGAGTTCCTGATCAAAACAGCGTTGGAAGTATTCGGCGACCAGTGGCTTTTCAGCGTCATCGCACTTGTTCAGGAAAGTGAGCCGGAAAGCAGTGCTCAGACTGCCGAAGATACGGGTGTTTTCGGCCCAGCTGATTACCGTGCGGGGCGACATCACCGTCGATAACTCGCCATGCATGAAACTGGTACGGGTCAGGTCGGCCAGCGAGACCATGGCCGAGACCAGAGCGCGATTTTCCGGTGTGGCGTATTCCGGCATCCTGGACAGGACGATTTCGACCTCCTTGTCATGGGCAAGGTAATTGAGCGTGGCGACGATGTGCCAGCGGTCGAGCTGGCCTTGATTGATCGGTTGGGTGCCGTGGTAAAGACCGCTGACATCGCCAAGGCCGACGGTATTGGCGGTGGCAAAGAGGCGGAAGGCCGGATGTGGGGTAATGACGCGGTTCTGGTCCAGCAAGGTGAGTTTTCCCTCCACCTCAAGCACGCGCTGGATGACGAACATCACGTCCGGGCGACCCGCGTCATATTCGTCGAAGATCAACGCGGTTGGGTGCTGCAAGGCCCAAGTAAGGATGCCGGGGCGGAACTCCGTGATCTGCTGGCCGTTGCTGACGACGATGGCGTCCTTGCCGACCAGGTCCATGCGCGATACGTGGCTATCCAGGTTGATCCGGAGGCACGGCCAGTTGAGCTGCGCCGCGACCTCCTCGATGTCGCTGGACTTGCCGGTGCCGTGGTATCCCTGCAGCATGACTCGCCGGTTGTGGGTGAAGCCGGCAACAATGGCGAGGGTGGTTTCCGGATCGAATTGATAGCTGTCATCGCGCAGGGGAACGTGTTCCGATCTGGTGGAAAAGGCTGGAACCCTGAGGTCGGAATCGATCCCGAATGTGTCGCGGACAGACAGGGTGGTATCGGGCCCCGGCCAAAGGGGGGCGGCTGAAGCGTCTGCGGGAATGTTCATGGGGTGATTTGCGTCTGGGGCAACGTGTCTTGCCTCGTGCATAACTTTGTAAGCGGAGACCGCCAGCTTGCGATAAATTTTTCTGGCGCGCAATGCCGTCAATGTGTTCGTGCGAACAATTCGGCGATTGTCACTGGCTCGTCTCCGGGGAGGTTTGAATGAGCCAATCGGGGAGCGATGGAAACCGGGTTGGCTGAAGTGTCAGCCAGACGGTCACGGCCAAACGCTGGCGCTTGTGTAAGAATCGCGCCGTCTGGCGCGACCAATGGAAACTACTCCTTCGTGGCCCGGTCCACGGAGAGGCGGAAGGCAATCCCGCCGCCATTGGTTGCCGTAGTCCGGAAGGTTTCATCATGATTTCGCAAACACTTGTCTTCAACGGCATCACTTTCGCGCTGGCTGCCGCGCTGCTGGTCGGCGCCTGCGGCGATGCCACTTCTGCCGCCCAGGCGGTGAAGCCGAAAATGCCGGCGGTCACCGAGAGCGTCGTCCTCGGCATGGGCTGTTTCTGGGGCGCCGAGAAGCGGATGGCGGCGCTGCCCGGTGTGCTCGACGTGGAAAGCGGCTACGCCAACGGCGAGGTCGAAGGGACTTATGAGGCCGTGCTGGCGCAGGAAAAGCTGCGCCAGTGGGGGCGTTCGGACAAGCGCAACCACGCCGAAGTGGTCAAGGTGACTTTTGACCCGGCCAAGACCGATCTTGAGAAGGTGCTGATCCAGTTCTGGGAAAGTCACGATCCGACGCAGGGCGACCGTCAGGGCAACGACGTCGGCAGCAACTACCGCAGCGCGGTCTATACGCAGAACGACGTCCAGCAGGCGCTGGCGCTGAAGACGCGCGATGTCTACCAGAAGGCTTTGCAGGCGGCCGGGCGTGGGGCGATCACCACCGAGATCGCGCCGCTGCAGAAGTACTACAGCGCCGAGGAATACCACCAGGATTACCTGGTCAAGAACCCGAACGGTTACTGCGGGCTGGGCGGTACCGGGGTCAAGTATCCGCAGGCCGGCGTTGCCGCGACGACGCCGATGCCGGCGGCCGCCGCCCAGGCGCCCCGGCTGGACGCGGCGAAGCTCGATTTCCAGCGCCAGTTGATCGTCTTCGAAGCCGAGGACTGCGCCTACTGCCGCAAGTTCAAGGCCGAAGTGCTCGACCGCTGGCAATCGCCGGTCGCCATCGCGCGCACGCTCAATCCGCAGCCGCCGGTCGGCTGGACGCTGGAGAAGGCATTGTTCGCGACGCCGACCATCGTCCTCTTCGAGAAGGGCAAGGAAGTGTCGCGCTATACCGGCTACAACGGCGACCAGGAACGCTTCTGGAAATGGCTGGGCTTCCACCTGCTGACGCCGGCGCAGCAGAAGATCGCCTTCGAGCAGGGGACCGAGTATCCGGGTACCGGTTCGCACCTCGACGAGAAGCGGCCCGGCACCTTCGTCGATCCGATCACCGGCGCCGCGTTGTTCCGCAGCGACACCAAGTTCGACAGCGGCACCGGCTGGCCCAGCTTCTTCAATCCGCTGCCCGGCGCGCTGACCGAGCATGTCGATGTCAGCCACGGCATGCGCCGGGTCGAGGTGCGCAGCGCCAGCTCCGGTATCCACCTCGGCCACGTCTTCGACGACGGCCCGCCGCCGACCGGCAAGCGCTACTGCATCAACGGCAACGTGCTGAAATTCGTTCCCGATCAGGTTAAGCAGGCGGGCAAGTAGGCGGGCGGCGGCTGCCGGGTAAGGCGAGCCGCTACAATGGGCGGCTTTCGTCCCGCGGTCCCGTCCATGAACCTCGTCATCGTCAGTCCTTTTCTCGGCGACGCCAACAACGGCAACTGGCGTACCGCCTGCCGCTGGCAGCGTCTGCTGGCCGGGGCAGGGCGCTTGCGCATCGTCCGCGATTGGCCGGATGCCGAAGCGGCCGCCGACCAGGCGATGATCGCCCTGCATGCCCGGCGTTCGGCGGCGGCCATTGCCGCCTGGCATGCTCGGCGCGGCAGTCACGGCCTGGCCGTGGTGCTGACCGGCACCGATCTGCACCGCGACATCGCCGTCGATCCCGCCGCCATCGCCTCGTTGTACGCCGCGCAGGCGCTGGTCGTCCTGCACGAGTGCGGCATCGCCAGCTTGCCGGCGGAAGTGCGTGGCAAGGCGCGGGTCATCCTGCAATCGGCGCCCGCCCGACGCACGCCGGCCAAGACCGGGCGCCATCTCAATGTCGTGGCGGTCGGCCATCTGCGCCCGGAAAAGTCCCCGGAGACACTGTTCGCCGCCGCCCGCCAACTGGCTGGAGCGCGCGATATCCACATCCGCCATCTCGGCGGCGTCCTCGATCCGGCGCTCGGTGCCGCCGCCGCGGCGACCATGGCCGACTGTCCCGCCTACCGCTGGCTCGGGGCGCAGCCCCATGCGGCGGCGCGGCGGGCGATCCAGCGGGCGCATCTGCTGGTCCATCCGAGCCGGATGGAAGGCGGCGCCAACGTCGTCATCGAAGCCATCACCTGCGGCACGCCGGTGCTCGCCTCGGCGGTGGACGGTAACATCGGCCTGCTCGGTGCCGATTATCCGGGCTATTTCCCCTGCGGCGACAGCGCCGCGCTGGCTGAATGCCTGCGCGAACTGCGGCGCAGCCAGGGTGCTGCCGACGGCCTGCTGGTCCGGCTGCGGGCCGCGGTGGCGGCACGCGCCGAACTTTTCCAGCCGTCGCGCGAGCAGGCGGCCTTGCGCGAACTGGTACACCAACTCGCCGCCTGATGCCTGGGGTATGCCCGGGGTATACATCGACGGTCGCCGGTGAAAGAATGCTGGCGTTATGTTCTTTCGCCGCCGCCCATGGATATCGTCATTCTTGATGGTTGCGCCGCCAGTCATCCGGTCAGCCAGCAACTGCGGCAACTGGTCGCCGGGCGCGCTCTTTCGGTCAGCCACTTCGCCCTGGCCGGCATCAATCTGGCGCCATGCACCGGCGATTTCGATTGCTGGACGCGCACCCCGGGCATTTGCCGCACCCGCGATGCGGCGCAGGAGATCGCCTGCGCCATGCGCAACGCTCGCCTGGTCATCTTCCTGTCGCCGGTCGTCTTTGGCGGTTACAGCGCCGATCTGAAAAAGGCCGTCGACCGCCTGATCGGCCTGGTGCATCCCTTCTTCACCAAGCGCGACGGCCTGACCCGGCATCGGCCGCGCTACCGGGATTACCCGCCGATGCTTTTCCTCGGCCTCAGCGACCGCAGCGACGACGCGACCTCGACGACTTTCCGCGAGTACGCCGGCGGTAACGCGATCAACCTGTTGGCTTCGCGCTATGTCTGCCGCATCGTCTCGCCGCAGGCCGACGACTGTCCTGCGCAACTCGCCGCCGCGCTGGACAGCGCGCTGGCCGCCGATGTCGGTGACGTCTTCCCGGCCCCCGCCGCCGACGCGCTCGCCGCAGTCTGCCGTGCCGATCCCGGGCCGCCGCTGGCGGCGCCGGCAACGGCGGCGATTTTCATCGGCAGCGCCCGACCCAAGGGCGGCAGCACCTCGGAAGCGCTGGCGCGCGGGCTGGCGGCGGCGCTGGAGGATAAGGGAACGCGTTGCACGCTGCTGCACGCAGCCGCCTTCATCAAGCCCGGTGCGGCCGCCGAGCGGGCGCTGGCAACAATGCTGGCGGCCGATCTGCTGGTCGTCTCAGCGCCGCTCTACGTCGATGGTTTGCCCTACCTGACGACCCGCGCCCTCGAACGCCTCGGTCGGCAACTCGCGGCGCTTGACGTTGGGCCGCGCCGTCTGGTCGGCATCCTCAACTGCGGCTACCCGGAAGCTGTCCATAACCGCAGCGCGCTGCGCCAGTTACGGCATTTTGCCGAACAGCACGGACTGGCTTGGGGCGGGGGACTGGCGCTCGGTGCCGGAGAAATCATCCATGGTCGGCCGATCGACGATCACCCGCTGCTGCTGCGCCGGCCGATCCGCGCCTTACGCCTGGCCGGTGCCGCGCTCGGCGCCGGGCTGCCGGTACCCGAACCGGCGATCCATCTGATGACCCGGCTGTTGGTGCCGGCCGGTTTGTTCCGCCGGCTGGCGGCTATCCGCTGGGTCAGGGATGCGCGCGCCAATCACTTGCCGCGCGCGGCACTCGATCTGCAGCCGCATTCCGGCACTACCTGAATCAGCCCGGATTGGTCGCGTAAGCGACACCGCCGGTCAGGCAGGCGTAGGTCGCAGGCAGGGCTCCGGGCAGCGACCAGCCGAACAACAGTTCCTCGGCATCGGCAACGCTGGCGCCGGAGCAGAGGATCTGTTCGGACAGGTGAGCGAAAGCGGCCAGCCGGATCCAGAACAGGGTTTCTTCGGTCAGTCGGGGGTCCATGATCATCTCCCGGGAAGCAGTGCGCACAATCATGCAACATCTGTTCCATCAGGAGTGATCGCAGCCACTAACGGAACACCAGGTCAAAACCGGCACAAGCCAGGTGCGTGGCCGGCGTTTATCGCCGCCTGGCGGTGCGTGGACCGGGCCTGTTCACCGCCGGTGGCGGGTGGCTAGCGCTTGCCGGCAGTCTGCTGGCGGGAAAGCGCGTGCGGGCGCCAGGTTTCGTGACAGGCCATGCAGGCGTCCATGATTTCCCGGTAGTCGGCGTAGGCTTGCGGCCACTGTCCCTGGCTGGCGGCGACCGACAGGCGCTCGGTCGCGCTGTGGAAGACCTTGTCGTAGGCGGGCATCACATTCTTGAAGGCTTCCCGCTGTTCCGGGACCATGGCGGCGCCGGGGCCCTGGGCCGGTGCCGGGTGAGCGTCAAGGAGATGGGCGCCGAGTACCGTCATTTCCTTGTTCTCGGCCAGGATGCCATCGAGGATCATCGACGTGGCGCGCTGCATGATCTGCATTAGCTGGGCAAAATTGATGTCGGCTTTGGCCTGGGCGGCAAAGGTGGCTGCGAAATCGTCATGGGCGGCCAGCCCCGGGCTGACGGTGATCAGGGCGGCGGCAAGCAGGGGAGGGAGGTGGCGATTCATGGTGTCTGTGTGATGAAAAAATAATTCATCATACCTCTCTTGCTAGATTAGCGTCTCCTTCTGTAGTGCTTTCGCGTTTGCCGGCGAGCGCCGAAACCATCATCGGTAGCTTGATTTCGAGCATGCTGAGGACGACTTCCGCTTCGTGAATCTCGCTGCGCCGCAGGGCTTGTTCGATGCGTTCGGCGAGATAGCGGATTTCGCCGGCGCCGAGGTTGGCGGCGGAACCCTTGAGGGCGTGGGCGAGTTGTTCGCCCTCGCGGAGCTGACCGGCGAGGATCAGTTCGCGCAGGCGGCTGGCATCGTCGGCGTGGGTGGCAATGAAGAGTTCGATGACCCGGCGGTAGGTGGCCAGCTTGCCGTGTACGGCGCGCAGCCCGGCGTCGACGTTGAGTCCTTCGATGCCGCCAAGCATCTGCTTGAGGCGGGCAATCTGATCTTGGACTTCGGGATCGGCGGCGCTGCTTGCGGCGGGAGCGGTCAGCGCTTGCGCCGGCAGCCAGCGCAGCATGGTGCTGTAGAGCTGCTCGGGATCGACCGGCTTCGCCACGTGGTCGGCCATGCCGGCATTGAGGCAGGCCTGGCGGTCTTCGGCGAAGGCATTGGCGGTCATTGCCAGGATCGGCGTTTCGCTGGCGCCGGGCAGGCGATGGATCTGGATGGTGGCGGCGATGCCGTCGAGACGCGGCATCTGCATGTCCATCAGGATCAGGTCGTAGGTGTTTTTCCTGGCCAGTTCGACAGCAGCCAGGCCATCCTCGGCGAGGTCGACGGCGAGGCCGACCTCACGCAGCAATTCGAGTGCGACCTCCTGGTTGATCGGGTTGTCTTCCGCCAGCAGCACGCGGCGTCCCCGCAAACGGCCAAGATCAAGTGCGCTGACCGGCAGCGGCTGGGTGGTCGCTTCGCCGCTCAAGGATTCGAGGATCGCATCGTGCAAGGTTGAAGGGGTGACCGGCTTGCTCAGGCTGAGGCGGATGCCGGCATCGTGCAGTTGATCGGCCGGTTCGTCGCGGCCGTAAGCGGTGACCAGGATCATCAACGGCGGGCGCGGCAGATGCAGCGCCTGGATCTGTCGTGCCGTCTCGATGCCGTCGAGGCCGGGCATTTTCCAGTCAAGCAGGACGAGGTCGAAGGGCTGGCCGCGTTGTGCGGCGGCGGCGATTTGCTGGATCGCCTGCTGGCCGCCGCTGACGCTGGCGCCCTGCAACTGCAGCATGAGCAGCATGTCGACCAGCGCGTCGCGCGCTTCGTCGAGGTCGTCGACAACGAGGACGCGCAGGCGGCGCTCGATGCCGCGGCCCGCTTGGATCTGCGCAGCCGGACTCTGGGCGGGCTGGAAGGGAATCTCCGCCCAGAAGGTGCTGCCCTGGTCCGGCGCGCTGGTGACGCCGACGCGGCCGCCCATCAATTCGGCGAGACGCCGGGAAATGGCCAGACCGAGACCGGTGCCGCCGAAGTTGCGGGTGGTCGACAGGTCGGCCTGCTCGAAGGGTTGGAACAGGCGCGACTGCTGCTCCGGGGTGATGCCGATGCCGGTATCGCTGATTTCGAAACGGATGCGGATTTCCTCCGGCCGCGGAGCATCGACCTTGCGGGCGCGCAGGCTGACGACGCCGTGCTCGGTGAACTTGACCGCGTTGTTGGCGAAATTGAGCAGAATTTGGCCAAGCCGCATGCGGTCCCCGCTCAGCATCATGGGCAAGGCCGGATCGATGCGGGTGACGACTTCCAGGTTCTTGTCCGCCGCCTTGTCGCCGATCAGCACGTGGATGCTGCGGAACAGGCCATCGAGGTCGAAGTCGGTGTTTTCCAGGGCGAGCTTGCCGGATTCGATCTTCGAGAAATCGAGGATGTCGTTGATGATGCCCAAGAGATGCTGGGCGGCGTCGCCGATCTTGTCGAGGTGTTCGAACTGCCGCGGCAGCACCGCGTCGCGCCGCATCAGGTGGGTGAGCCCGAGGATGGCGTTCATCGGCGTCCGGATTTCGTGCGACATGTTGGCCAGGAAAGCGCTCTTCGCCCGGTTGGCGGTTTCGGCGGCGAGCCGCGCCTGGTTCACTTCGGCGGTACGTTGTTCGACCAGGCTTTCCAGGTTCTGCTGGTAGTCACGCAATTGTTTCTCGGCGTCGTGGCGGTCGAGCAGGGCCTGGCGGAAATCCAGGACGGCCGCCGCCAGCGGTGCGATCTCGCCATGCTTGCGGCTTGCCAGGCGTTCGATCTCCGGTAGCGGCGCCGGGCTTTCGCGGCTCGCGGCGAGGCTCATCATGCCCTCGGCGAGCAGCGACATCCGGCGGCTGAAGTAGTTGGCGATCAGCAGCGCCAGCGCCAGCATGGCGAGCATGCCGGCGATGACGGTCAGGCGGACGCTGGCGAAGTGTCTGGCGAAGGCGCTGGTGGCCGCCTCGTTGCGTGCCTCGACGCGTTTGCCGAGAACGAGGGCGAGGTGGTGAGCATGTTCGGCAAAGGCGATGAAATGGGCGCGCGCCTGGTCGATGTGGCGGCTGGCGGTGCCGGGATCGATGGCGGCGATGTCGGAGGCCATCACCACGTAATTGCGGTAGCCCTGAAAGTCCTCGATCAGGGCCTGCGCCTCGCGCTCCGGAATCACCAGGCGCCGCGTGTGTTCGGCGAGGTCGGTGACGCGGCGGTCGAGCGCCGCCATCTGGTCGACCAGGCTGGCATGGCTGCGGTAGAGCGCCGCTTCGGCCATTTTGCCGTCGCGGGCGAGGCCGAGGGTTTCGCTGACTTTCAGTTGCTTGGCGGCGAGCGTTTCGCTGAGCGCGGTGGCTTCGTTGAGCAGGGCCAGCAGTTCGCGCTGTTCGGCGTTGTCGTCGGCCTGCTGCTGCTTCAGGCTGTACACCGTGCTCAGGTTGAAGATCATCGCGCTGCCGCCGACCAGCAACAGCGGCAGCAGGATGATCAGGGTCAGGGTGCGCCGAGCGCCGCGACGGAGGAAGTTTTCCATCGCCGCATCACTTGAGCAGGCCGGGCCAGTCGGCCGGGTGGATGCTGGCGGCGTATTCGTAACCGGCGTTGCCGGTTTGCCGGAAGACGACGATGGTGCCTTCTGGTTTGACGAAGAAGCCGATCAGGTCGTCGAGATTGGGGGCGTGGGCGATGATCAGCGTGTTGCCGCCGGCTTTAACCGGTTCGGCAAGCAGCTTTTTCAGGGCGGCGATCCGCGGCTGCTTTTGCTCGCTGGTCATGTTGGCCGAATACATCAGCGGTTCGCTGATTTCGAACGCTTCGCCGATCGCCAGTTGGGCCGATTCCCGGGTGCGGCACATCGGACTGACCAGCACGCGGTTGAGCGGCAGCTTCGCGCTGCGCAGATGGCGGCCGATGTCGCGCATCAGTTGGCGGCCGGCGTCGGAAAGCAGGCGCTGGGTCGAGCAGTCGTTGAGATCCACCGCCGGAAAACGGTCGGCGTGGCTGTTGTCGGTATTGCCGTGACGCATGTAGAGGACGAAACCGCCGCTGCGGATCTGCTCGAAGAGTTCGCGTGTGATCGGTTGTTCGATAAAGGTCGGGGTATCGGCTGCGGCGACGGACAGCGAAAGCAGGATGCCGGACAACAGGCAAGTCAAGGTCTTCATGAATTTGCCTCCGCGGGGGTTTTTGTAAAGTTTTGTACATTAAAGCACCGCAAATGCTTATACGCCAGCGGTTTATGCGTTTGTAATTCCCCCGGCCGGCTCGGGCTTTTCAGGTGCCGCAGAAAGTCCGGTAGCTGTCGCTGAAGGCGGCGGGCGCCGGGGTGGCGTAGGCGGCGGCTGAAGGGCGGGCGTCGAACGGGGCGCGGACGACCTCGCGCAGGCGTTCGAACGGGGCGAAGTCGTTGCCGTCTACGGCGGCGTCGAGGGCGGCCTCGACCTGATGGTTGCGCGCGATGTACAGCGGGTTGGCGGTCCGCATCGCCGCCAGCAGCGCCGGCGGGCGCTGCGGCTGGCGGGCTTGCCAGCGGGCGAGCCAGGCGGTAAAGCGCGCTTCGCCAGCGATCAGGTCCGGCGTGCTGCCGGTGGCAAGCTCATAAAGCGCACGGAAGGCGAGGGTGAAATCGTTCATGCCGGCTTGCAGCAGGGCGAGGAAATCCTCGATCAGGCGGCGGTCATCGGCGGCGTCGCCGCGCTCGTCGATCCCCAGCTTGGCCCGGAAGACGTCCAGCCAGGCGGCGGCGTGGCGGTCCGGGAAGGCCTCGATGATATCCGTGGCAATGGCGACGGCCCGCTCCTGCTCGGCGTCGAGCAGTGGCAGCAGGGTTTCGGCGAAGCGAGCGAGGTTCCACTGCGCGATCGCCGCCTGGCGGCCGTAGGCGTAGCGGCCCTGGTGGTCGATCGAACTGAAGACGGCGGCCGGGTCGTAGGCTTCGAGAAAGGCGCAGGGGCCGTAGTCGATCGTCTCGCCGGAGATCGTCATGTTGTCGGTGTTCATCACGCCGTGGATGAAGCCGACGCCGAGCCAGCGCGCGACCAGTTCGGCCTGCCGTTCGGCGACCGCCTGCAGCAGGTCGCGGTAGGGCTCGCCGCGGCTTTCCCGGGGGCCGCCATGGCGGGCGATCACGTAATCGGCGAGGCGCCCGACCGCCGCCGCGCCGAGGTGCTGGGCCAGGAACTCGAAGGTGCCGACCCGGACGTGGCTGGCGGCGACGCGGGTCAGCACGGCGCCGGGCAGCGCCCGTTCGCGGCGCACCGGATCGCCGGTGGCGACGACGGCAAGGGCGCGCGTGGTGGGAATGCCCAGCGCGTGCATCGCTTCGCCGATCAGCGCCTCGCGCAGCGCCGGACCGAGCGCGCACTTGCCGTCGCCGCCGCGCGAGAACGGGGTGCGCCCGGAACCCTTGAAAGCGATGTCGCGGCGGCGCCCCGCGCGGTCGATGACTTCGCCCAGCAACAACGCGCGGCCGTCGCCCAGTTGCGGCGAGAAACCGCCGAACTGGTGGCCGGCGTAAGCCTGGGCGACCGGCTCGGCGCCTTCTGGGACGCGGTTGCCGACCAGCGCGGTGACGCCGTCGGCGCTTGCCAGCGCCGCCGGGTCGGCGCCCAGTTCGATCGCCAGCTCGTGGTTCAGGAAACGCAGCGTCGGCTGCGAGGCTGCCGCCGGCGGCCAGCGGACGCAGAAATCGGCAAGTTCGCGGGCGTAGCTGTTGTCGAAGGTGAACAGGTCGTGCATGGACGGTATCCGGAAGGCGGCGCCGGTTCGACCGGGGGGCGCCGCCTTGGTTCCGCTTGCCGGCGCCGGGGATCAGTCGGTCCTGGCGCCGCCATCCAGCCACGAACCGATCGATTCCTCGATCGCGCCATAGGGATAGGTGTCCACCGGTTCGATCCCGGCATCCGCCAGGCGCGATTTCGGGCCGTCGCCGATGCGGGCGGCGAACAGCGCGCGGCAATCGGCGAGGGCGCGCAGGATGACCTCGCGCTTCTCCTCGTCGCCGTGGCCGCCCTGGCAATAGTGCTCGACCAGGCGTTTTTCCGAAAACACTGCTTGGCCAGCGTCGACGATGTAGATGCTGAATTCGTCGGCGTGACCGAAGTGCAGGTCGATCTGGCTCTGGTTCTTGGTGGCGACGGCGACGCGAAGTTGCTCCGGGGGCGTGCTCATGGTTCGTTCTCCTGGGACGTGGGGGCTGCCGTCAGCTTACATGGGGGTGATGCCATACGCGGCGTAGATGGCGCCCTGCGCCTTGCAGAAGTCTTCCATCGCGAATTCGAATCCTTCCTGCTTCAGGAATTCCCGGCCGGCTTGACGAAAGGCATCATCGCCGCGCATGCGCTTGATGTAGGCGACAGCCGAGGCTACGGACATGCTAGGGGCTGTTCACATTTGCGGAATTGTGTTTACATCCTGTCTTTTGGATACAAGACATGGATCGCCGAATGCTCACCGATGACCAGTGGTCACGCATAGCGGATTTTCTGCCTGGGAAGTCCACAGACAGAGGACGC
>JAFIHA010000025.1 GCA_017848965.1 Dechloromonas aromatica (nom. nud.)
ACTCGGGGCTTTGCCCCTCAGACAGTGCTCGCCCTTTATCCGCCAACGCCTGCGTTGCTCGGCGCCTCCCAAGGGGCCCGGAAAACCGAGCGGAACGGAAATAAAAAAGGTTTAAACCTCGGCCAATCAGCAGAGACGCTTTTTTGGGCCCCCTTAGAGGCGCTGAGCAACGCAGGCGTGCCGGGGGAAGTCGGCGAGGACTGTCTGAGGCCCGCAGGGCCGAGTTGCGCAGCCGCCCGGCCCTTCGAGTAGCGCAGGGAAGTCGGCGCAGCCGACCGCGTAACCTGGGGTGGCTTTTTGCCTGCGGCAGCGATACACCCCGCCTTTGGCTACTTTCTTTTTTCCACAAAAAAGAAAGAACGCCCGCGCGTCAGGCGCGGAAAACAGCGCATCAAAAACCAAAGCCGCCCACCGAAGCACAAGAGAAAGCAACGGTTCAGCAACCCAAGCCGCCCGCGCAGCGCAATAGAACAAGCCTCAACCCCCACGGAAGCAATCACCTCAACGCCCCCCTCCGTCCTCCCCGCTTCGCTCAAACCACCGCATCAACACCAGAAAAAGCACATCCGGATCAACCGGCTTGGTGATGAAATCGTTCATCCCCGCGGCCAGACAACGCCGACGGTCATCGACGAAGGCATTGGCGGTCATCGCCAGGATCGGCGTTGCCGCATGCCCGGAAAGCTGGCGGATCGCCTGTGTCGCGGTCAGACCGTCCATGACCGGCATCTGGACGTCCATCAGGATCAGGTCATAGGACGAGGCGCCTGCCTTGCTCACCGCCTCGGCGCCATCCGAGGCGACATCGACGGCAAGTCCGAGCGATTCCCCGAGCAGCTCGCGGGCAACTTCCTGGTTGATCGGGTCGTCCTCGACCAACAGGACACGCCGATCCCGATAATGCTGTCGAATGACGACTTCGGCTTCGCTGCCGCCGATAGTTGCCGACGCACTTCGCGGCGTTGCGGCGTCGACCTTGGCGAAGCGCAGCACGAAGCTGAAGCGGCTGCCGACGCCCGGCGTGCTTTCCACCGCAATCCCGCCGCCCATCAACTCGACCAGCCGCTTGCAGATGGCAAGACCGAGGCCGGTGCCGCCATGGCGGCGGGTGGTCGAACTGTCGGCCTGCTCGAAGGGTTCGAAAATACGCCGCTGGGCATCGGGCGGAATGCCGATGCCAGTATCCTCGACACTCAAGCGCAACACGATGTCGGCAGGAGTTTCCGCCTCGCAGCGAACCGCGATGGCCACGCCGCCCTGCTCGGTGAACTTCACGGCATTGGTTACCAGGTTCAGCAGTATCTGCTGCAGGCGCAGGGGGTCGCCCAGCAGTTCCAGACTGGCGAGGCGGGAATCGATGCGGCGCTCGAAAGTCAGTTGCCGCGCCAGCACTCGCTCGTGGACCAGGCTCTCGACATCGGCGAGGATGCTGCCGAAGCGGAAAGGCAGCTGCTCCAGCGTCAGCCGTTCGGCGTCGATCTTGGAGAGGTCGAGAATGTCGTTGAGCAGATGCAGCAGATGCTTGGCCGCAGCGGCAATCTTGTCCAGTTTGTCGGTCAGCGCCGGGTCGTCGTAGCGGCGCTGCAGGATGCCGGCCAGACCGATGATGGCGTTCATCGGCGTGCGCAGTTCGTGACTCATGTTGGCGAGGAAACTGCTTTTTGCCCGGTTGGCGGCTTCGGCGACCTCCTTCGCCACCGACAGTTCGCTGGTGCGGGCGGCAACCAGCTCTTCCAGATGCAGGCGGTTCTGTTCGAGTTCCGCTTCCACCCGCTTGCGTTCGGAAACGTCGAGCAGGACGCCGATGACGGCCGGCCGGCCCTCGTGCTCCATGATCCGCCCATAGACCTCGACATCCAGCCTGCTACCGTCCCGGCGCTGGCCGACGAAGGAATAATTGATCGCCTCGACTTCGCCGCTGACCCGCCGGCGCAGGTTTTCGGCGACGGTTTCCCGGGCTTCCGGGGCGACCAGATCGCTGACGGCAACGCGGTCGATCACCTCCTCCGGGCTGGCAAAGCCGAACATCTGGGCAAAGCGCGGATTGACGTAGGGAAAACGCCCGTCCTGGATGATGTAGACGCCGACCAGCGATTGCTCGATCAGGCCACGGAACTTGCGCTCGGCGGCGAGCAGCGCCTGCTCCGCCTGGCGGCGCCGGGCGATGTCGCGGCACAGGCCGAGGACGTTGCCGTTCGGCAGCAGGACCGCGCTCATTTCGGCGAAGGCGCTCGTACCATCCTTGCGCCGCAGTTCGATCTCGGTAAAACAGTGCCCTTCGCCGACGATACGCTGGAAGATCCGGTGGTGCGCCTCGATCAGGCCATTCGGGGAGAGCCCGCCGATATCCATGGCCAACAGCTCGGCGCTCGTGTAGCCGACGAATTCACTGGCCTTCTGGTTGACGTACTCGTAATGGCCGTCCGGGCGGGCGATGAAAACCGCATCCGGCGAGTTGTCGAGAACGCTGCGCAATGACTGCTCGCTTTCGCGCAAGCGCTCGGCGATCGCTTCGATCCGGCGGCTGTAGCGGGAATTGCCGAAGAGCACGCCGAAGATCATCAAGCCCAGCAACACCCCGTAACCGGCGATGCTCTCCGGCAAGCTGCTGGTTGATGCGACATCGAACTCGTGGTGACTCTGCAAGCGTGCAACCCAGCGGTGACCGCCCAGTTCCAGCGGCAATTCGACGACATGGCGGCCAGCCAGCCCTGCCTCGCCGTCGGCCCGGGTGTCGTAGAGCAGGTTATCCGGCGCCACCGTCACGTCGAACAAGGCCAGATCGATATCCCTTTCCCGACTGGCCATGATCTCGCGCAGCAGATCGCCCGCCCGGAAGGGACTGAAAACAAAGCCGACCAGAGCGGCTCGCCGCTGCTCGACGGTATTGCGTGGCAGATCGGTGCGATACACCGGCAGGTAGATCATGAAGCCCGGTTGCCGCTGCGGGCCGCTCGGTTCCTGCTTGAGGATCACTTTGTCGGTCAGCGCCGGCAGCCCGCTGTCGCGCGCCCGCTCCATGGCCGCGCGCCGCGCGGCATCGATCAGCATGTCGTAGCCTATCCCCCGCCGGTTGCGTTCGTTCTGCGGTTCGAGATAGGTGACGACACTGTATTGCTCGCGCCCCCCCGGCGGCCGGATTTCATGGGGCGAGATGCCGTCCTCCCTTAGCCTCTCCTCGAACGCAGTCTTGTCCCCGGACGTCACCAGCAGCGCCAGACCAAGCCCTTGCGCGCCGTGCAGATTCCCGCCCAGTTGCAGGCGGTCGACATAGCGCCGCCATTCATCGCGGCTGACCTGATCGCTCGCTTCAAAAAAAGCGGCTGCTCCGCGCAGCACCTGCAGATGCGCGGACATCCGCTGCACGATGTAATCGCGCTCCTTCTCGGCGCGGTAGAGGAAGCGTTCGCTGGCGCGGCGGTTGGCTGTTTCCTGCGCCAGATACCAGGCGCCGAAGGTCAGCGCCAGGAGCAAGCCGAGGACGATCCAGGGCAGAACATCGGGATGCAGGAAACCCCGCCGCGGCAGGCCCGGCAACGATGACTCTCGCGAACTGACGGAATGGATGGGCAAATTTGCTCCAGTCACTAGGCGGGCCGTTTCGGAAGCACGCCAGTAAAACGCCAAGACACTGATTCAAAAAGACTTCTAAAGCACCAGAAACGGAGTGGCGACGACTGCCGCGATACGCCAGCCAACGACGCAAGTGTCTTACGCCAAAGGGCTCTCGTCCAGTATCACGAATGGGATAGACGCCCCGAACAGACGGCGGAAAATCGACGGCACAGAACCTGCTTCAATCTGGTGCATGAACCAGAACGCCCCCGCCCAACGCATCATCAAGATCCGCCGCGACTACAACACCTGGGTCGCCAACGAGACGCTCGAAGACTACGCGCTGCGCTTCACGCCGCGCAGTTTCCGCAAGTGGTCGGAGCTGCGCGTCGCCAACACCGCCTTCGGCGCGGCCTCTTTCCTGGTGCTCGAAGCGGTCGGCGCGACGATGCTGGTCAACGCCGGCTTCATCAACGCCTTCTGGGCGATCCTGGCGACCGGGCTGATCATCTTCCTGCTCGGCCTGCCGATCTCGCACACCGCCGCCAAGCACGGCCTGGACATGGACCTGCTGACGCGCGGCGCCGGTTTCGGCTACATCGGCTCGACCATCACCTCGCTGATCTACGCCTCGTTCACCTTCATCTTCTTCGCCCTCGAAGCAGCGATCATGGCCTATGCGCTGGAGCTTGCCTTCGGCTTGCCGCCGGCCTGGGGCTACCTGGTCTGCGCGCTGGTGGTGATCCCCATGGTCACCCACGGCGTCACCGCGATCAGCCGCTTCCAGGCGTGGACGCAGCCGCTGTGGCTCTTCCTGCTGGTGCTGCCCTACGTCTTCGTGCTGATCGAGGAACCCGACGCCTTCGCCGGGCTGCTCGCCTATGCCGGCGAGAAAGGCAACGGCGGCAGTTTCAACCCGCACCTATTTGGTGCAGCACTGACCGTCGGCATTGCCATGGTGACCCAGATGGGGGAACAGGTCGATTACCTGCGCTTCATGCCCGAGAAGACGCCCGCCAACCGGGGCCGTTGGTGGTTGGGGGTGATCGTCGGCGGGCCGGGCTGGGTGCTGCCCGGCATCCTCAAGATGCTGGGCGGCGCGCTGCTCGCCTGGCTGGTGCTGCGCAACGGTTTTTCGCCGGACAAGGCGGTCGACCCCAACCAGATGTACCTGATCGGCTTCTCGCACGTCTTCGACAACACGACGCTGGCGATTGCCGTCACCGCCATCTTCGTCATCGTCTCGCAGCTCAAGATCAACGTCACCAACGCCTACGCCGGCTCGCTCGCCTGGTCCAACTTCTTCGCCCGGCTGACGCACAGCCACCCGGGGCGCGTCGTCTGGGTCGTCTTCAACACGGCGATCGCGCTGCTCTTGATGGAGCTCAACGTCTTCCAGGCGCTCGGCCAGGTGCTCGGGCTGTACTCGAACATCGCCATCTCGTGGATGGCGGCGGTGGTCGCCGATCTCGTCATCAACAAGCCGCTCGGCCTGTCGCCGAAAGGCATGGAGTTCAAGCGCAGCAACCTCTACGACATCAACCCGGTCGGCGTCGGCGCCATGGCCGCCGCCTCGCTGCTCTCGGTAGCTGCCTTCTCCGGCTTGCTCGGCGACGCTGTCCAGCCCTACGCCCCCTTCGTGGCGATGGCGACGGCCTTCGTCATCTCGCCGCTGATCGCCTGGCGCACCGGCGGCCGCTACTACCTGGCGCGGCCGGCGAATGTGGCGGTCGATTCGCACAAATGTGCGATTTGCGAACGTGACTACGAGCCCGAGGACATGGCCCATTGCCCGGCCTACCAGGGGCCGATCTGTTCGCTGTGCTGCTCGCTCGACGCCCGCTGCCACGATCTCTGCAAGCCGCAGGCCAGCCTCGCCGCGCAGTGGCACGCGCTGCTCGCCCGGCTGCTGCCGAAAGCCGCCCTGCCCTACCAGGAAACCGGCCTCGGCCACTACCTGCTGCTGATGCTCGGCATCGTGCCTATCCTGGCGCTGGTGCTCGGCGTGCTGTATACCCACGAACTGCTGATGCTCGGCGACAGCAACCCGGCGATGGTCGCCGCGCTGCAGGAAAGCTTCGTCAAGACCTTCGCCGCGCTGCTGCTGCTTTCCGGCGTCGGCGCCTGGTGGATGGTGCTGACCCAGGAAAGCCGGCGCGTCGCGCAGGAGGAATCGAACCGCCAGACGCAGTTGCTGTTGCAGGAAATCGAATCGCACCAGCGCACCGACGAGGCGCTGCAGAAGGCCAAGCAGTTGGCCGACGCCGCCAACCAGGCGAAGAGCCGCTACATCACGGCGATCAGCCACGAACTGCGCACGCCCTTGAACAGCATCCTCGGCTACGCCCAGATCCTCGACGCCGACCCCGACGTGCCGCCCAACCGGCGCCAGGCGGTCAGCGTCATCCGCAAGTCCGGCGACCATCTGCTGTCGGTGATCGAAGGCACCCTCGACATCGCCCGCATCGAAGGCGGCAAGCTGACGCTGGAGGTCAAGGCGATGGACTTCCCCGACTTCATGCAGCAGATCGTCGGCATGTTCGAGCTGCAGGCGCGCAACAAGGGCTTGTCCTTCGATTACCGGCCGGCCGGCGAACTGCCGGCCGTGGTGCGCGCCGACGAGAAGCGGCTGCGCCAGATCCTGATCAACATCCTCGGCAACGCGGTCAAGTTCACGGTGCGCGGCGGCGTCGAATTCAAGGTCGAATGCCGGCGCGAGATGGCCGTCTTCGAAATCCGCGACTCCGGCCCCGGCATCCCGGCCGAGGACATGGAACGCATCTTCGAGCCCTTCGTCCGCGGCAGCACGGTGAAGGCCGGCGGCAGCGGCGTCGGCCTGACCATCGCCCGCATGCTGACCGACCTGATGGGCGGCGAGATGCAGGTGTCGAGCACGCCCGGCGAAGGCACGCTGTTCCGCATCCGTCTCTTCCTGCCGCAGGTGCATTCGGCACAGGCGGCGCGCGAACTGCCCCGGCTCAACCGCATCGGCTACGTCGGCGTGCGCCGGCGCATCCTGGTCGTCGACAACGAGAAGGTCGACCGCGACATGCTGCAGAGTGTGCTCGAACCGCTCGGCTTCATCGTCGACCAGGCGGCCAGCGGCTACGAGGCGCTGCAGGTGATTCCGCGGGTCAAGCCGCACCTCGTCTTCATGGACCTCGGCATGCCCGGCATCGACGGCTGGGAGACGATCCGCCGCATCCGCCAGCAGCAACTCACCGACGCCCAGATTGCCATCCTTTCCGCCAACGCCTTCGACAAGGGGCTGGACAACGATGTCGGCATCGCCCCCGAGGACTTCATCGTCAAGCCGCTCAAGGTCAATCAACTGCTAGCCTGGCTGGGCAGGAAGCTCGACCTCGAATGGGTCACCGCCGACACGCCGCCGCCCGCCCCGGCGCCGGCCGAGCCGCTGCCGCTGGTCGCCCCGGACGCCGGGCAGGTCAGCGCGCTGGAAGAAGCGATCAACCTCGGCTACCTGCGCGGCATCCTCAACCAGCTCGCCGAAATCGAAAAACTCGACACCCGCCACGGCGAATTCGTCCGCATCCTGCGCGAACTGGCGCGCCAGTTCCAGTTCGACGCAATGAAGGAAATCCTGCGAAAATCGGCCCATGAACCCCGTTGACCGTGCCATCTCCGACATCGTCCTGATCGTCGACGACGTCCCCGAGAACCTCTCGCTGCTGCATGACGCACTGGATGAAGCCGGCTACACCGTGCTCGTCGCCACCAACGGCGAATCGGCGCTGCAGCGGGCGCGCCAGAGCCTGCCCGACGTCATCCTGCTCGATGCGCTGATGCCCGGCATCGACGGCTTCGAAGTCGCCCGCCGGCTGAAGGCCGACTTCGCGACACAGCAGATTCCCATCGTCTTCATGACCGGCCTCACCGAAACCGAGCACGTCGTCGCCGCCTTCGCCGCCGGCGGCGCCGATTACGTGACCAAGCCGATCCGCCCGGCCGAAGTCCTGGCGCGCATCGCCGCGCACATGCAGAACGCCCGCCAGATGAAGCAGGCACGCAGCGCGCTCGACGCCTTCGGCCAGGCCACCGTTGCCGTGCGCGCCGCCGACAGCCGCATCGTCTGGCAGACGCCGCTCGCCCGCGACCTGCTCAACGCCTACTTCGCCAACCCGGAAACCGTCGCCCCGGAAGAACTGCTCGCCTGGATCGCCGCCGCCAACGCCGCCCGCCGCGACCAGCGCGAACCGGCGCCGCTGCTCACCGCCCAGGGCAACAAGCGCCTGCTCGCCTCCTTCCACGACCAGACCGGCGACGACGAATGGCTGGTCGTCCTGCGCGAGGAAAACGACGCCTCCGCCGTCGAATCCCTGATCGCCGCCTTCCGCCTCACCCAGCGCGAAGCCGAAGTGCTCTACTGGGTGGTCCAGGGCAAGACCAGCAAGGATATCGGCGACATCCTCGGCAGCAGCCCGCGCACCGTCAACAAGCACCTGGAGCACATTTACGAAAAGCTCGGCGTGGAAACGCGGACGGCGGCGGCGAACCTGGCGCTGGGGAAGATGCGGGGGAGTTGAGCGCACCGACGGTTTTTTACCCGAATACTGCGGTCGACCGCGAAAACCAGATGATTTTTGCGTTTGACGAAACGCCCCCAGGAAATTCGAGTGACATCGAAGCCCCGCGCCGTTCGGCGTCGCATATTTGCCACCGAAAAAAACCAGATCGCCACACAAACGATCACCAAGAAGCGAAGACACCGCACAACCCGCTTGCCGGAAACAGACAGCTATTCTTTGCGAATCAAAATTGGAGATCAATCCGGCAAACAAGAAATAAAATATGCCATTGAACTTCTCAAGCTAAACAAGGAGGCGAGATGAGTATTGATGCGCAGGCAACGGAAATGGACGTCGAGAATATTGGCCGACTCGGCGTGCGCCATCTCAAATCCCTTTGGCACAGGCGTCTCGAAGCATTGAAAAATCGCGGGCAACGAACCTTGCACCCCAAGGAAGAAAACCTGGACCGCATCGTGCTGGACGGATTGGGCCTGGGGATCGTTGAGCCTGACAAATTTCTCTTCCAGACGCAGCCGAGCTTCGAGAAATTCGAACGCTGGATCGTCGACACACTCGGCGGCGAGATCGCCAAGGAAACAGTAGCCCGTGTTAACCAGGCAGTTGCCGATTGTCTCGCGGATCAACGCAACGACTACCCCTTGCGCAACACGATCGCCGAGCCGGTCTTGACCGCCGATGACCTGGCCTTTTGGGAAGAAAATGGTTATGTGGTGCTGCGCAATGCGATCCACAAAGAAGACGCTCGCGCCGCAGAACTGGCTGTATGGGCGTTCCTCGGCATGGACCCGCAGCGGCCCGAGACCTGGTATGGGCGCGAGCACATCTTCTGGGCCTCTCTTTTTTACCACCCCGCGCTTGCCCGGAATCGACAATCAACGCGCATCCGCAAAGCGTTTGCCCAGCTCTGGGGTACGGAAAACCTGTTGATGACCATCGACCAGACAAGCCTGAACCGCCCCGAGCAGGACGAGGCCTGCCCTATCTCCGGCCCGAGCAAGCTACATTGGGATACGAGCATCCATCAGCCCATGCCGTTTGGCGTACAAGGGATCCTGTATCTGAACGATGTCGCGGCGGACCAAGGGGCTTTCCAATGCGTCCCCGGCTTCCACCATCAGATCAAAGAATGGCTGGAAGGACTGCCTCCCGGCGAGGATCCGCGCGAAGCGGCGCAGGTCTTGGATGCCACCCCAATCGCTGGCGGCGCAGGCGACCTGATCATCTGGCGTCACGATTTACCTCATGGGAGCAGCCGGAATCTCGGTCGCTACCCAAGGGTCGCGCAGTACCTCAAGATGTATCCCCCCGACTTTCCGATAAACCCTGTCTGGAAATGAAGGGTGGGGACGAAAATCGCGACGCTTTGCACTTCATGGAATATCAAGATTCCGGCGCATGTCTGGCGCAAGAGAGGATCTGGCGCCCTATCGCGCCAAGGAAGCCCGATGTAACAAGTTCATCATGACGTAATGCCGGGAGATTGATCTTTATGCGTTGAGCGACTACGCCAATGGTCTGCGGAACTTCCCGGCCCCAAGACAGTCACTTTTATGGCTGGCAATCTGCTGCAACACCACCACGCGCCAGCCCCCTAACCTTGGAGTCCACATCATGGCAAAACCCGCAACAGGCATTTGGAAATCCGGCAGAGGTCTTCCTGAAGTCACCGTTCATACCGTCAAGGAATTTGTCGACGCTGAAGGATATTTTCTCGCAGCGGTCGACATCGCCGGTGAAACGGAAAACCTTGAACTCGATCCCGATGAATGGGATATCTTCACCAAGGCCAATGCGCTCAGCCCGGCCGAGCGCCCACCGGCAGCTTGATCAAGACACCCGGTGCGACAACAAGATATCGGCAGGCATTGAGGCCGATGGGTCGCACCGGACGGATTGCCGCCGCGTATTGCAAGAGCGGAAGCTTTTGGGTTTGCTAGAACACAATACGAGTCGCCGCAGCAGCGCCGTTACATGACGCTGGAAAGCTTGGCCGAGGTCGGCGTCAATCCCCCCGCCAGCCTGCCCGCCACAACCGTCAGATTGGCAGTCGAGCCAAACCGGAGTGCATGACCTCCTGATTGCCTCTCCCTCTTGGGTCTTCAAATCGAAACCTAATCTGAAAAAGTGGCATCAGGCAGCAGATGAATCGACCAATACTCGCTTTTCTCGCAGTCCTTTTTTTGCAGACACCTCTCGCTGCGGCGCCTGCATTCGAACCCGACAACCTGCCCAGCTTCGTAGCGCCTCTCAAATGGGCGCCGAGCCGTGACGAAGTGTTGGCACAGAGCGGCGGTTCCAGAATTGAGAACAACAACTACAGTGCCGAATACTTCGGGAAGCTGATCCGCGTCGATGCCCAAATCTTTACCGAGTCAGGAATGCCACTATTCGGCGAGGCGCAAATTACTCTTGAGCGGTTTGAAGGAAGACATATTGGGATTCGAATCAATACAACGGACCTGGATTCCAGATGCTGGGATGGAGAAGCTCACACCAAGGGATGTCGCAAAGAGGATCGAAATCGTCTTCACCAGACATTTCTGAAAATCAAGAGCGCATTGGAAAAGCAGTACGGCCCGGGGATCGTACAAAGATCGTCGAGTGATCGCGAACCATCCGTTCAGTGGCGTGCCCAAAGCGGGCATTTGATGCTTTTCCTGAATCGGGAAGAGTTTGATGGCTGGACGATTGGCCTATGGATTGCTCGGCGCTGACTTATTCCCCGACTCAATTTTTGGCTTCGCCGGAATTTCCCGCGCAAAAACGCAAGACGATTGCAGCAACAATCCCTACCGACAGCAAAAAGCCCGCCAAAAGGCGGGCTAAGTGCTTGAATCCTTGGCTCCTCGACCTGGGCTCGAACCAGGGACCTACGGATTAACAGTCCGGCGCTCTACCGACTGAGCTATCGAGGAAAAGTCCCGCCGTCTGGCGAGAGGCGCGGATTATAACCAGCTTTTCCGAAAAGGCCTAGTGCTCGGTGTCTTCGTCGGTCGATGCGGTTTCCGGCGAGGCTTCGGCGACCGCCGTCGACTTGGCGGCCTTTTCCAGTTCGGCCTGGCGGGTGGCGCGCAGGGTCGGGGTTTCCAGGCTGATGCGGCCGAGGGTGCCGGTGCGGTAATCGTTGAGCAGGATGCCGGCAGCCTTTTCGAGGTCGAGTTCGCCGCCCCGGCCCTTGATGATGCAGCCGCGCTTTTTGGCGATGCCTTCGAGGACGGCGACCGCGTCCATGCCTTGCAGATCGAAGCCGTAGCGGGCCTGGAGCAGCGCCGGGTAGTGTTCGAGCAGGTAGCCGGAGAGCCAGGTGGCAACTTCGTCGTCGATGTAGGCGTTGACGCCGACCGAGTGGCTGGCGGCCATCATCAGGCCGTCGATCGGGTGGTCGATCTTCGGCCAGAGCATGCCCGGCGTGTCGTAGATGGTCAGCCGCGAGCTGATGTCGATGCGCTGCTGGCTCTTGGTCACCGCCGGCTGGTCGCCGACGGCAGCGACCTTCTTCTTGACCAGGGCGTTCATCAGCGTCGATTTGCCGACGTTGGGGATGCCCATGATCATCAGCCGCAGCGGCTTGACCGCGTCGCAGCGGTGCGGCGCCAGCTTCTGCGCCAGGCCGGGTATCTTGGCGACGTCGCCGGGTTTCTTGCACGAGATGGCGACCGCCATCACGCCCGGCTGCTTGCCGAAGTAGTCAAGCCAGGCCTTGGTCACCGCCGGGTCGGCGATGTCGGCCTTGTTCAAGAGTTTCAGGCAGGGGCGCTGGCGGAAGGTGCGCAGCTCGTGGATCATCGGATTGCTGGAGGCCTGCGGCAGGCGGGCGTCGAGCACTTCGACGACGACGTCGGCCATGGCCAGCGTCTCGCCCGCTTTCTTGCGGGCCTGGGTCATGTGACCGGGATACCATTGGATCGACATCGTTCAGCCTCCGGTGACGGGCGGGAAGAAGGCAACTTCGTCGCCGTCGCGGATCGCGGCGTCGGCCTTGGCCATTTCCTGGTTGACCGCACAGCGCAGGTTCTTGGCGGTGGCCAGTTCGGCCCTGCCCTGCCCGACCAGCCAGTCGCGCAACTGGCCGACGGTGGCAACGCCGGCCGGCAGCTCAACGGCTTCGCCGGCGGTGCCGAAGGCTTCGCGCAGGCTGGCGAAGTAAAGGATGTTCACGCTCATGCCAGCAACTCCGCAAAAGTGACGAAGCGGACGCTGTCGCCCGCTTGAACCGCCTGTCCCGGCGGGTTGAGGACCAGCCCGTCGCTCCAGCACAGCGAGGTGACGACGGCCGAGCCCTGGTTCGGGTAAAGCTCGACACGGCCGGCGTCGTTGATCCGGCCGCGCAGGAATTCGAGGCGGCCGTCCGGCCGGCTCCAGCTGTAATCGGCGATCAGCGACAAGGTCTTCGGCAGCACGTCGGCGACGCCCTGCAGGCGCAGGATGAAGGGGCGCACCAGCATCGCGCAGGTGACGAAGGCGGCAACCGGGTTGCCCGGCAGGCCGATGAACCAGGCGTTGCCGCCCTCCGGCTTGCGCACTTCGCCGAAGGCCAGCGGCTTGCCCGGCTTGATCGCGATCTTCCACATGTCGAGCCGGCCTTCGGCCTCGACCGCCGGCTTGACGTGGTCTTCCTCGCCGACCGAGACGCCACCGCTGGTGACGATCAGGTCGTTGTCGGCGGCGGCGCGGCGCAGTGCGTCGCGGGTGGCGTCGAGGCGGTCGGGCACGCTGCCCAGGTCGCGCACCTCGCAGCCCAGGCCTTCGAGCAGGGTACGCAGCAGGTAGCGGTTGGAGTTGTAGATGGCGCCGGGCGGCAGCGGCTCGCCCGGCTGGACCAGTTCGTCGCCGGTGAAGAAGACGCCGACGCGCACGCGCCGATGCACCGGCAGCTCAGGCAGGCCGGCCGAGGCGGCGAGCGCGATTTCCTGGGCACGCAGGCGGATGCCGGCGGGCAGGATTTGGCTGCCGGCGGCGATGTCCTCGCCTCGCCTGCGGATGTTCTCGCCGGGGCGCGGCAGGTGGTTGAGGGTGACGACACCATCGCCGGTGACGCAGCGTTCCTGCATGATCACCGCGTCGGCACCGGCCGGCACCGGGGCGCCGGTGAAGATACGGGCGGCGCTGCCGGGCTGCAGTTCGCTGCCGACCGTGCCGGCCGGAATGCGCTGGCTGACCGGCAGCGTGATGCCGGCCTCGCCCAGGCCGGTGAGATCGGCAACGCGCACGGCGTAGCCGTCCATCGCCGAATTGTCGAGCGGCGGCACGTCGACCGCAGACACCTGCGCCTTTGCCAGCACGCGGCCGGCCGCGGCGGTCAGCGGCACATGCCGGATTTCCTCGACCGGCCGGGCGGCGGCGAGCAGTTGTTCGAGCGCTTGTTCGTAACTGAGCATGGTCAAACCTTGAGTTGGCAGTGGCGGATGATGAAATCGGCCACCGTGGCAATGTCGTTGAGCGGCAGCACCGGTATCGGCGCGGCGATCGCCTCGTCGCAGGCGACGGCGACGATGTCGTCGCGCTCGGCAAAGAGGGGCGGCTTGCCGTTGGCCGGACGGTGGACCTCCAGCTTGGGCACCGGTTCCTGCTTGAAACCCTCGACCAGCACCAGGTCGCACGGCGTCAGCCGGGCGAGCAGCGTAGACAGCGCCGGTTCCGGCTCGTCCCGGCATTCGTGCATCAATGCCCAGCGCGAACCGCTGGCCAGCATGACCTCGGCGGCGCCGGCCGCGCGGTGGCGGTACGAGTCCTTGCCCGGTTTGTCGATATCGAAGCCGTGGTGCGCGTGCTTGATCACCGAGACCTTGAGACCGCGCGCGATCAGCGCCGGAATCAGCTTTTCCAGCAGCGTCGTCTTGCCGGAGCCGGACCAGCCGGCAATGCCAAAAACCTTCACCGCGCCATTTCCTTGTTGTCCTTGTTATTCCAGCCATAGGCGCGCTCGACGCGAGCGACGCGGACCGCGAAAGCTTCGTACCAACCGGCGCGGCCGCCCTGGCGCGCTGCCAGATGGTCGACGTTTTCGCGCCAGGCGGCGATCGCCGCCTCGTCGCTCCAGTAGGAAACCGTGATGCCGAAACCGTCCGCATCGCGCACGCTCTCGACGCCGAGAAAGCCGGGCTGACGCGCCGCCAGTTCGAGCATGCGGTCGGCCATGGCGGCGTAGCCAGCGTCGCCCCCGGCGCGCCGGGAACTGAAAATCACCGCATGATACGGTGGTTCCGGGGTACAGGCAAAAACCGGGGCGCTCATGCCAACTTCTCCCGGGCCAGGAAATCCGCGCGCGCCAGACGGTAGAAACAGTGCCGCAACAGCGGGTGCCCGGCCGGCAACTGCGGATGATCGAACTCGCCCGCCGGACGCATGCCCAGACGCTGCATCAGCGACTGCGAGCGCCGGTTGCCGAGCGTCGTGAACGCGACGATCTCGGGGAGAGCAAGCCTCTGGAAGCCGAATGCCAGCGCCGCCTGCGCCGCTTCGTGGGCAAGGCCGCGCCCCCAGTACGGGCGGTCCAGACGCCAGCCGATCTCGACGCAGGGCGAGAACGGCAGTTCCGGCGCCGGCACGTGCAGACCGACACAGCCGATGAACGCGGCGGCGGACTTTTCCTCGACCGCCCAGAATCCCCAGCCGCGCTCGTCGATCAGCGCCGCGCAACGCTCCGCCAGTTGCGCGCTCTCATCTGCCGAGAGCGGCGCCGGGAACCATGCCATGACCTCCGGATCGGCCGACATGGCGGCGAACGGCTGGCGGTCGTCGGCCCGCCACTGGCGCAGGCGCAGGCGAGCGGTTTCGAGGACCACCGGTTCAGCCATCGAGCGCCGCCGCTGCGGCCGCGAACACCGGCGCGAAGCCGCCGCCCGGCGTGCGGAAGTTGGTCGTCTGCCCCTGATAGAGGCGGGCCGCGACGCATTGGACATGGCCGTCATACACGAAGCAGCGGAAATCGGCCTTCATCGTCTGCGGCTGACCGTCGACCATCACCGCGTGTTCGGACGGCGGGGCGATTTCCTGGGCAAGATAGTGGCCGGCGAGGATTTCGTCGAAGACGCGGCGGGTCAGCTTGTCGCCGCGATACGCGGCGCGGCTGCCGAAGCCGGCCGGCGGCTTGAAGAACCAGCGCTTGCGCCCGGCCCACAAGGCATCGGCGTCTGCCGGATCGACCGTCACGGTGCGCGGCACGCCGGCCAGCAGGATGCGCTGCGTTTCAGCGTCGACGCCGAGCGCGGCGAGTTTTTCCGGGTCGGACAAGGTCATCAGGTGGCGCTTGTCGGCATGCGTCGCATGCGCCGCCGGGTGCGGCGTCAGGACCACGGCGCCGGCCAGGCAGGCGGCGCGGATGGCGCGGCAGGACTCGCCTTCGAGGTAGAAATCGGTCAGCCGGTTGTAGATCAGGTCGACCGGTTCGCCGGCCAGCCGGAGTTCGCCGTCGGCGTAGACGAAATCGTTCGGATCGGCGATGACGGCGGCGATGCCGTTGACGGCAAAGAGGTCGCGGCAGAGTTCGAATTCCGGCGCCAGGAACTGCCCGGCCGGCGCCTCGTCGACGATGGCGATGCGGCGCAGCGGCGCGTCGCCCCGGGCCAGCCGCCATTCGGCGAGGAACATGTCGAGGATGGCGGCGAGCAGCGCGGCACCCTCGTCGGCGCGGCCGTGGGCGGCGAGCAGGTAGGCGTTGAGCAGGCCGCCGCCGGCGTTGGTGTTGATCTCGATCAGCTTCGGGCCTTCGGCCGTCAGGTGGAAGTCGTAGCCCATGAAGACGCCGCGCGCGGCGGTCGGCACGCGGGCGCTGGCCGGCGCCCTGGCGAGCGCTTCGGCACGAAAGGCGGGCAAGGCCAGCACCGTTTCGATGGCGCCGACCAGCTCGGCCATGGCTTCGAGCTGCGCCTTGTCGACACGGATGTCGGCGGCGGAGAAGAGTTGCGGCTGGCGCGCGGCGAGCTGGTCGAAAGTGGTTTTCATCGGTTGGCGAAAAAATCGAGGACGACCTGCAGTTCGCGGGTCCGCTTCATCGCCGGCAGACTTTGCCAGACCTTGCGCCCGTAGGGCTTTGATATAAGTCGTGGATCGCAGATCATCAGCACGCCCTTGTCGGATTCGTCGCGGATCAGCCGGCCGGCGCCCTGCTTGACGTTGATCACGGCGCGCGGCAACTGGTATTCGATGAAGGCGTTGCGGCCCTGCTTCTTCATCTCGTCGATGCGCGCCGAGAGCACCGGGTCGTCGGGCGGCGCGAAGGGAATCTTGTCGATGACGACCAGCGACAAGGCCTCGCCGCGCACGTCGACGCCTTCCCAGAAGCTCTGGCTGCCGACCAAGATGGCGTTGCCGAGGAAGCGAAAGCGCTGCAGCAGTTCGTTCTTGCTCGCCTCGCCCTGGACCAGCAGCGGCAGGTCGAGGCCCTCGTCGTCGATCTTCGCCTTGAGCAACTCGTGCGTGCGGCGCATCGCGCGCAGGCTGGTGCACAGGAAGAAGGCGCCGCCGTTGGCGGCCTTGACCGCCGGCCAAGCGGCGTCGACCACCGTTTCGGTGTAGTGGAAGGCGTTCGGGTCGGGCATGCCGAGCGGCGCATAAAGCACCGCCTGCTCGCCGTAGTCGAAGGGACTGTGCCAGCAGGCGGATTCCGGCTCGCCGAGGCCGAGTTCGGCGCAGTAATGGTGGAACTTGCCCTGCACGGCGAGCGTTGCCGAGGTGAAGATCCAGGCACGCGGGTGGCCGCCCATCTGCTTGCGGAAGATGCCAGCGACGTCAAGCGGCGTCGCGTTGAGTTGCAGCGACTGGGTGAAGGCTTCGGCCCAGTAAACAAAACCGGCGTCGACCGGCTTGCGCCAGCGGCTGACCCGCTCGCGCAGCTCGCTCGCCCGCTGCCAGCATTTTTCCAGGCCTTCGGCGCGGCTGGCCTGGGTTTCGAGCAGGGCGACGAATTTTTCGAGTTCGCTTTCGAGCGCCGCCAGCGCCGGCGCGAATTCCGCCTTCTCCTGCAACTGGGCGGCGGCGAAGCGGCCGGCATCGACGCCGACCGCCAGCCGCAAGTCGCGCGCCGCCTTTTCCACCGCTTTGGACAGTGGCGTCAGGTCGAGGCAGTCGCGAGCGTGGGTCAGGCCTTCGGCGCGGGCGTCGCGGCAGAGGTCGAGCACCTGCGCGGTGGACAGGCTGTCGCCGAAGAACAGCGTCGCCACTTCCGGCAACTGGTGCGCCTCGTCGAAGATCACCGTGTTGCAGGCGGGGAGCAGTTCGGCCATGCCTTCGTCGCGCAGCATCACGTCGGCGAAGAAGAGATGGTGATTGACCACGACCAGGTCGGCGGCCATCGCCTCCTTGCGCGCCTGCATGACGAAGCAGGTCTTGTAGTCCGGGCATTCCTGGCCGAGGCAGTTGTCGCGCGTCGAGGTGGCGTGGTTCCACACCGGCGAGTTCTCGTTGACCTCGTTGCATTCGGCCTTGTCGCCGGTCTGCGTGATCTTGGCGAAGGCGGCGATGCGGCGCGCGTCGGCGGCGTCCTCACGGCTCAGGAAACGGCCGTCGGCCAGCGAGCGGTTGAGGTGGTAGGGACAGACGTAATTGGCCCGCCCCTTCAACAGCGCGGTACGCACCGGCGCCTTGAGGATCTCGCGCACCATCGGCAGATCCTTGTTGTAGAGCTGGTCCTGCAGCGTCTTGGTGCCGGTGGAGACGATCACCTTGCCGTGCGATTTGAGCGCCGGCACCAGGTAGGCAAAGGTCTTGCCGGTGCCGGTGCCGGCCTCGGCGATGAACACCGCGTTGTCCTTGATCGCCGCCGCGATGCGCTCGGCCATCTCGACCTGCTGCGGGCGCACGCGATAACCGTCGATGGCGCGGGCGAACGGGCCGTCGGGGGCGAAGATTTCCTGGAGGGTAGACAAGGCGATGGTCGGGCGAACGAAAAAAGAAGCGGCTGCGGCCCGCGGCATCTTAACAGAAGCCACAGCCGGCGACTTCGCCCCGCTGTGGTGCATTGCAGCAATGTTTCGCGAAACAATCCGCAAACATTCGATAATCCAGATTATTGCACTTGCTGCAGCGCACAATATTTTGGCGAAACTCACGCTTTTTCATGCTAGATTTGGCTCATAACGACAAGCAGCGCGAGCCCAACGAGAGGAAGTCAGCCATGCGCCAATACGCCAAGCCCACCTTACCGCCGCTGCCGGTCGAACCGGACGGCCTCGCCCCGCCCAGCGCCAGGCTGCAACACCAGGGCCAGAGCCAAGCTCTGACCGCCAGCCGCTGGCCGGCCCGGCTCGACCTGCTGCAGGGGATTTCCGGCCTCGCCCTGGCGCTCTTCCTGGTCGCTCACATGGCTTTCGTCGCCAGCATCCTGGTCAGCGAGGAAATGTTCTACCGCGTCGCCCGCTTCTTCGAAGGCGAATGGCTGTTCGGCACGCCGCATCCGTGGCTGGTTTCGCTGGTCGCCGCCGGCGTCACCGGCTTGCTGATCGTCCACGCCTGGCTGGCGCTGCGCAAGTTTCCCGCCAGCTATCGCCAGCACAGCGCCTTTGCCGCCCACCGCCGACGCCTGCGCCACGTCGATACCAGCCTGTGGTGGCTACAGGTGGTGAGCGGCTTCATCCTCTTCTTCCTGACCACCATCCACCTCTACGACATGCTCAGCCAGCCGGCGCTGATCGGCCCCTACGAATCGGCCGACCGCGTCTGGAGCGGGCGCATGTGGCCGATCTACCTGGCCCTGCTGTTCACCGCCGAAGTCCATGGCGGCATCGGCCTCTACCGCCTGGCGCTGAAGTGGGGCTGGTTTGTCGGCGACGCCCCGAACCGCGGCCGACTGCGCCTGCGCCGGGTGCGCCACGTGTTTACCGCCTTCTTCGTCACCCTCGGCCTGGTCACCCTGCTCGCCTATGCCGATCTCGGCCGCAACCACGCCGCGCACGCCGGCGAACGCTACCAGCCGCCGCCCAGCGCCGAGCCCGCGCGGAGCTGACGATGGAAATCATCCATAGCGACGTCCTCGTCATCGGCGGCGGACTGGCCGGACTGCGCGCCGCGCTGGCGGCGAGGAAACGCGGCCGCGAGGTGATCGTCCTCAGCCTGGTGCCGCCCAAGCGCTCGCACTCGGCCGCTGCCCAGGGCGGCATGCAGGCCAGCCTGGCGAACGCGGCGCGCGGTGCCGGCGACAACGAGGACGTGCATTTCGAGGACACCGTGCGCGGCAGCGACTGGGGCTGCGACCAGGAAGTGGCGCGCCTGTTTGCCCATGTCGCGCCCAAGGCGGTGCGCGAACTGGCCGCCTGGGGCGTGCCGTGGAACCGCGTCGAGGCCGGCGCACGGACCGCGATCGTCGACGGCAAGCCGGTCGTGATCGAGGAACCCGCCGCCGCCCACGGCCTGATCACCGCCCGCGATTTCGGCGGTACCCGCCAGTGGCGCACCTGCTACGTCGCCGACGGCACCGGCCACGCCATGCTGTACACGGTCAGCGACCAGAGCATCGCCGCCGGCATCCCGGTCCATGAACGGCGCGAGGCGGTGGCGCTGATCCACGACGGCGAGCGCTGCCACGGCGCCATCGTCCGCGACCTGACCAACGGCCGCCTGTGCGCCTACGTCGCGCGCGCCACCTGCATCGCCAGCGGCGGTTTCGGCCGCCTCTACCAGGTCACCACCAACGCCGTGATCAACGAAGGGATCGGCGCCGCCATCGCCCTCGACACCGGCGTCGTGCCGCTCGCCAACATGGAGGCGGTGCAGTTCCACCCGACCGCCATCTTTCCCGCCGGCATCCTGGTTACCGAGGGTTGCCGCGGCGACGGCGGCCTGCTGCGCGATGTCGACGGCCACCGTTTCATGCCCGACTACGAGCCGGAGAAGAAGGAACTGGCGTCGCGCGACGTCGTCTCGCGGCGCATGGAAGCGCACATCCGCGCCGGCAAGGGGGTCGCCCACCCGTACGGCGAGCACCTGTGGCTCGACATCACGCTGCTCGGCGCCGCCCACATCGAGCGCAAGCTGCGCGAAGTGAAGGAAATCAGCCAGTACTTCCTCGGCATCGACCCGGCCAAGCAGTGGATACCGGTGCGCCCGGCCCAGCATTACTCGATGGGCGGCATCCGCACCGACGCGCACGGCGCGGCGCGCGGCCTCAAGGGCCTGTTCGCCTGCGGCGAGGCGGCCTGCTGGGACCTGCACGGCTTCAATCGGCTGGGCGGCAATTCGGTCGCCGAAACGGTGGTTTCCGGGATGATCGTCGGCGAGGCGATCGCCGATTTCTGCGCCACGCCGGCCGGCGAGCTGACCGTCTCGACCGCCCTGATCCGCCGCTGTTTCGAGCGGGCGCAGGCCGAATTCGCCGGCATCGCCGAAAGCCGCGGCAAGGAAAACGCCGCCCTGCTGCTGCGCGAGATGCAGGCGACGATGACCGCCCGCGTCGGCATCGTCCGTCACGGCGATACGCTGCACACCGCGGTCGACGCCCTGCAGGGCCTGCTGCGGCGCAGCCTGGACCTCGGCCTGCGCAGCAGCCGGCCGGGCGCCAACCCGGAGCTGACGCAGGCCTGGCGCCTGCGGAAGATGCTCAAGCTGGCGCTGTGCGTCGCCTGGGGCGCCCTGCAGCGCACCGAAAGCCGCGGCGCCCACTACCGCGAGGACTTTCCGCGGCGCAACGACGCCGACTGGCTGAAACGCACGCTGGCCACCTGGCCCGACCCCGAGCTGACGCTGCCGGCGCTCGCCTACGAGGCGCTCGACGTCACGCGCATGGAACTGCCGCCCGGCTGGCGCGGCTACGGCGCCCGCGACGCCATCGAACACCCGCTGACCACCGCCCGCCAAGCTGAAGTCGACGCCATCCGCGCCCGCCTCGCCGGCGCCGACCGCCACACCGTGCAGGATGCCCTGCTACCCTTCCGCGACCTGCTGCCGCCACACCTGCGCGGCGCCAACGCCCGCCTCGGAGACCCCGCATGATCCCGCTGCTGCGCCACTCCGCCCGCCCGTCGCGGCCCCGCCGCCTGACCCTGCAGATCCTGCGCTATAACCCGGCGACGCCGGAAATCGCGCCCTATCTGCAGGATTTCGCGATCGACGAAAGCGACGGCATGACGCTGTTCATCGCGCTCAACGAAATCCGCGCCAGCCAGGACCCCTCGCTGCAGTTCGACTTCGTCTGCCGCGCCGGCATCTGCGGCAGTTGCGCGATGCTGGTCGACGGCCGGCCGGCGCTCGCCTGCCGCACCCTGACCCGCGACTGCGGCCCGCGCATCGTGCTGGCGCCGCTGCCCTTCTTCGAACTGATCGGCGACCTTTCGGTAAACACCGGCAAGTGGATGCGCGGCACCGCCGAACGTCTGCAGACCTGGATCGCCCAGACACAGCCGGTCGACCTCGACGCCCTCGAAGCGCGCATGGAACCGGCGCTTGCCGAAGCGATCTACGAACTCGACCGCTGCATCGAATGCGGCTGCTGCATCGCCGCCTGCGGCACGGCGCAGATGCGCGAGGACTTCGTCGGCGCCGTCGGCCTCAACAAGATCGCCCGCTTCCGCCTCGACCCGCGCGACACGCGCAGCGACGCCGATTTCTACGAGTTGATCGGCGACGACAACGGCGTCTTCGGCTGCATGAGCCTGCTCGGCTGCCACGACTTCTGTCCCAAGCAGTTGCCGCTGCAGACGCAGATCGCCTTCCTGCGCCGCAAGATGGCGGTTGAAGGCTGGCGCTGAGCGCCAGCCCTACCGACTTTCAGTCGACAAACAGGTCGAGCGGAATACCGAAGCGTTTGGCCAAAGCAGCGGCCTGACGAAGATTGATCCGACGCTTGCCCGACAGGATTTCGGAAATCACCGACTGCGTTGCCACCTCGGGCAGGTCCTTCTGATTCAGCCCATGGCTTTCCATCAGGAAAGCCAGACGGCTGGCCGGTGTGGAGTTATCCGGCCAAGGATGCACGCGGTCTTCGTATTCACGGATGCGGTCGGCAACCAGGGCAACCAGCGTGAAAATCGGGTGTTGATCGTCATTACCAAACCGTGCAAACGCCTCGTCCACAAATGCCAGCAACTGCGCATGATGCGCTTCGTCGCGCACCGGACCGGACAAACCGAGGGCTGCATTGACCGTCTGCCAGGGGGCCAGCAACTCATCAACACTCATTTCCAGCCTCCTTTGTCGTACTCGGCATGGGTCAGCACAGCCTTGATCCAGAACAGTTGCGGCGCGAAGGCAATGGCGGCGATCAAGCGATATTTGTTGCCACCGATATTGAACACGTAACGTTCGCCGACCTTATCCACACTGCCGAACGTCAGTCTCAGCTCGGCGTAGCTGGCAAAACGGCCTTTTTCCACCAAGCCACTGAAATTCTGCAGCGGGGCATCGGCGTCCGGATGCCTGATCGCGAAATCCCGCAGTGCCTTGTTCGATATCAGCTTCATGCTCAATTTATAGCAAACTGCGATTTATTGCAAATTGCGATGGCCGACATTCAGCCCTTCTTGCCAGTGCTCACCTGCCGCCCGCCCCGATAACCCATTCGTCATTGCGCAGTAACATGATAGCCCCTTCCATCCCATGACAGGCTCGCCTGCCTCAACGCGGCGCCAGCGCCAGCCACAGCGCAGTGGCCAGCAGCATCCAGGCGAAGGCGGCGCGCATCCGCCGTTCCGGCAGTTTGTGGGCGAGCGCGACGCCGGCGGCGACGGTGAGCGTGCCACCGAGCGCCATCGGCAGACCGAGGCTCCAGTCCACGCGCTGGGCGCCGGCGTAGGCGCCGAGCGCCACCAGCGAACTCGGTGCGACCAGCGCCAGCGCCAGGCTCTGCGCCACCGTCTGGCGCTGGCCGAGCCAGCCGGCAAGCAGCGGCGTGGCGACGAGCCCGCCGCCGATGCCGAGCAGGCCCATGCTGCTGCCACCGGCAACGCCGACCAGCGGCAACGCGGCTGCCCGCAGCGGCGCCCCGCTGACCGGCTGGCGGCCACCCCGCCCCTGCCACAGCAGGCGCAGCGCAAGCAGGCCGAGGAAGACACTGAACATCTGACCGAGCAAGTGCCCGTCGAGACGTGTCGCAAAGCGCGCCAAGGCCCAGGTGGTCAGCGTTGCCGGTGCGGCGATCGCCAGCGCCGCGCGCCAGCCGACCGGGTGCTTCTGGCTGTAACGCCACCAGCCGATCAGCAGATTGGGCACCATCAGCACCAGCGCCGTCCCCTGCGCGGTCGCCTGGTCCATCGCGAAAGCCAGCACGAACAGCGGAATGGCGACGATGCCGCCGCCGATGCCGAACAGGCCGCCGACGAAGCCGAGCGCGGCGCCGAGACAGAGGGCGAGGAAGAGGTCGGCGAACGGTAGCAGGTGCATTTGGGGCAGGAGCGGGTGACGGGACGACCCATGATATTCATCCACATCATCGATACAATGGCGCATCGATCAATTGATTATTGCGTACAGGTAACGAATGACCGACATTCCCGACCTCGCCTTCTTCAGCCTGCTCGCCCGCCAGCCCAGCCTGGCGGCGGCGGCGCAGGCGCTCGGCGTGACGCCGCCGGCGGTCAGTCGCCGCCTGGCGGCGCTGGAACGCCGGCTTGGCGTGCGCCTGCTCAACCGGACGACGCGGCGCCTGAGCCTGACGCCGGAAGGCGAACGCTACCTGGAGGACGGCGAAGCCATCCTGCGCGACATCGAACGCCTCGAGCGCTCGCTTTCGGCCAGCCGCGAACAGCCGCAGGGCCTGCTGCGCATCGGCGCCGGCTTCGGCTTCGGCCGGCGCCATCTCGGTCCGGCGATCTCCGATTTCGTCCGCGACTGGCCGGACGTCGAGGTCATCCTCCATCTCGCCGACCGCGCCCTCGACCTGACCGAGCACGCGCTCGACATCGGCATCCGCTTCGGGCCGCCGCCGGACGCCCGCATCCTGGCCCGCCGCATCGCCGCCAACCGGCGCCTGCTCTGTGCCGCCCCTGCCTATCTCGCCGCCCGCGGCACGCCGCAGACCCCGCGCGAGCTAGCCGAACACGACTGCATCGTCATCCGCGAACACGAGCGCGCCTTCAACAACTGGCAGCTGACCGACGGCAGCACGCAGGTGACGGTCAAGGTGCGCAGCCCGCTTGCCGTCAACCACGGCGAGATCGCCGTCGACTGGGCGCTGGCCGGGCACGGCATCGTCCTGCGCTCGGAATGGGACATCGCCGCCGACCTGCGCAGCGGCCGCCTGGTGCGCATCCTGCCGGAATGGGCCGGCAGCGCCGCCGACATCCACGCCGTTTACCCGCAGCGCCACCTGCTCTCAGCCAAGGTACGCGTCTTCATCGACTTCCTCGAACGGCGTTTCGCCGGCTACGGCGACGACAACCCCGGCCCATGGTGAGCGGTTTGCGGTTACCATGCGCGACTGCCATATAAGCTTTCACTGATTCCGGCCATGCCCCGCCTTTCCCTTGCCCCCTTGCGCCGCCCGCTGATCCTCGTGCCGCTGTTGCTGCTGTTCGGGCTGCTCGCCGTCTTCCTGCTGCGCCCGCTGTTCGGCAGCGCGGTCGATGTCGTCGTCGTCCGCCAGGGCGAGATGCGCCAGTCGGTGGTCGCCAGCGGCCGCGTCCGTTCGCCGCAGCGCAGCGAACTGGCCGCCCAGGTCAGCGCGCAAGTGCGTGCCGTGCATGTCGTCGAAGGCCAGGGCGTCGCCGCCGGCGACCTGTTGATCGAACTCGACCAGCGCGAACTGCAGGCCGCCGCCGCCCAGGCGCGCGCCCAGCTGGCGCAGGCCGAGCTGCGCGTGCGCCAGTTGCAGTTGCTCGGCGAGCCGCTGGCCCGCGAAGCGATCCGCCAGGCGGAAGCCAACCTGACCCAGGCGAAACGCCAGTTCGAGCGCGTCGAGGCGCTGGTCGCCAAGGGTTTCTACAGCCCCAACCAGCTCGACGACGCGCGCCGCGCGCTGGCCGTCGCCGAAAGCCAGGCGCAATCGAGCCGCCTGCAGGCGCAGAGCAACGCCAGCGGCGGCGCCGACTTCAAGCTCGCCGAAGCGGCCGTCGACCAGGCGCGCGCCACCCTCGCCGTCGCCGAGGCGAAGCTCGCCTACAGCCGCATCGTCGCCCCGCGCGCCGGCACCATCCTCGCCCGCCAGGTCGAACCGGGCGACAGCGTACAGCCGGGCAAGACCCTGCTCAGCCTGTCGCCAGCCGGCGTCACCGAACTGATCGTGCAGATCGACGAGAAGAACCTGCGCCTGCTGGCGCTCGACCAGACTGCGACGGTTTCCGCCGATGCCTGGCCGGACCGCAATTTCCCGGCCCGCGTCTCGTTCATCGGCCCGGTCGTCGACGCCCAGCGCGGTTCGGTCGAAGTGCGGCTGCGCGTGGACAACCCGCCGGACTACCTGAAGCAGGACATGACGGTATCGATCGACATCGCCACCGGCAGCCGCCCGCAGGCCGTCCTGCTGCCGCTCGAAGGCCTGCGCGGCAATGCCGGCGACGCCTGGGCGCTGGTCGTGCGCGACGGCCGCGCCGTGCGCCAGCCGCTGCAGCCCGGTCTGCGCAGTGCCGGCGAAGTCGAGGTGCGGTCCGGACTGGCCGCCGGCGACCTGGTGGTGCCGGCGACCAATCCGCGCGTCGCCGCCGGCGACCGGGTGCGGGCCAGACTGCCGGGCTGAGCGATGCATCCCTGGCTGCCCTTCGAGTGGATCGCCGCCACGCGCTTCCTGCGCGAGGGGCGGACGCAGAGCCTGCTGATCATCGGCGGCGTCGGAGCCGGCGTCGCCGGCATCGCCTTCATGTCGGCCTTGCTCTCCGGTCTGCAGGCCAATCTGGTCAAGCGCACGCTGAGTTCGCAGGCGCATCTGGTGATCCTGCCGGCGGAGGAAGTCGCCCGCCCGCAGCGCGACCCGGCGCAGGCGCTGGTGCAGATCCAGGCGCAGCGGCTGCGCTCGATCGACCAGTGGCAGGCGCTGCGCGGCCGCCTGGAAAAACTGCCGGAAGTCGCCGCCGTCTCGCCGGTCGCTTCCGGCCCGGCCTTCGCCGTGCGCGGCGACGCCAACAAGTCGATCACGCTGATCGGCATCGAACCCGAGCATTACACCCGCGTCATCGAACTCGACCAGAAGATCGTCGCCGGCGCCTTGCGCGTGCGCGCCGGCGAGGCGGTGATCGGCACCGAGCTGGCGCGCGACCTCGGCGCCACGCTCGGCGACAAGCTGCGCATCAGCACCGCCAGCGGCGCCGGCGACACGCTGACCATCACCGGCCTCTTCGATCTCGGCAACAAGACCGCCAACGGACGCAACGTCTATGTCGGCCTGCGCACCGCGCAGAGCCTGCTCGACCTGGTCGGCGGCGTTTCCAGCATCGACCGCGCGGTGCACGACATGTACGGCGCCGAGGCGCTCGCCCAGCGCATCGCCGCCGAGACCGGGCTGGTCGCCGACAGCTGGATCAAGACCAACGCCCAGTTCTTCACCGCGCTCACCTCGCAGCGCGTGTCGAGCAACGTGATCCGTTTCTTCGTCGCCCTCTCGGCCGCCTTCGGCATCGCCAGCGTGCTGGTCGTCTCGGTCGTCCAGCGCGCCCGCGAGATCGGCATCCTGCGCGCGATGGGCGCGACGCGCGGCCAGTTGCTGCGCACCTTCCTGCTGCAGGGCGGCATCGTCGGCCTGCTCGGCTCGCTGCTCGGTTCGCTGCTGGCCAGCCTGTTCCTCGCGCTGTGGCGGACGCTGGCGGTCAATGCCGACGGCACGCCGATGTTCATGATTGAGGTGCCGGGCAGCCTGGTGCTGATCGCCGCCGGCGGCGCCACGCTGGTCGGCGTGCTGGCGGCGCTGATGCCGGCGCGGCGTGCGGCGGCGCTCGATCCGGTGGTGGCGATCCGTGGCTGACCCCGTCCTCCGCCTGAGCGGCATCCGCAAGTCCTACCAGAGCGGCGACAGCGAGCTGGAAGTCCTGCACGGCATCGACCTGACGCTGCAGCGCGGCGAATTCGCCGCCCTGATCGGTCCCTCCGGTTCCGGCAAGAGCACCCTGCTCAACCTGATCGGCCTGCTCGACCGGCCGAGCGGCGGCCACCTGTTCATCGACGGCGACGAAACCAGCACCCTGCCCGAAGGCGAAATCACCCGCCTGGGCGGCCAGCGCATCGGCTTCGTCTTCCAGCACCACCTGCTGATCCCGGCGTTCACCGCGCTGGAGAACGTGATGATGCCGCTGCTCGTCGACCGCGGCCGCCCCGACGCAGCGATGCGCGAGCGGGCGGCCGCGCTGCTCGCCGGCGTCGGCCTCGCCGATCGAGCCAACCACCCGGCCAGCAAACTCTCCGGCGGCCAGCAGCAGCGCGTGGCAATCGCCCGCGCGCTGGCCATGCGGCCGGCGCTGGTGCTCGCCGACGAGCCGACCGGCAACCTCGACACCCATACCGCCGACGACATCTTCGCGCTGCTGCGTGAGGTGAACCAGCGCGAAGGCACCAGCTTCCTGATCGTCACCCACGACCCGCGACTGGCCGCACGCTGCGACCGCATCGTCGAACTGGTCGACGGCAGCATCGTCAGCGACCGGCCGCACGCGGAAACGCCGGGCTAGCCGGCGCGGCCGGCCGGCGTTATCCTCGCCAACTGCTCAACGCTTACAGGAGAACACCGTGCCCGCCCTGCTCCCCCAGCCCGATCCCGACGGCCTGCTCGAATACTCCGTGGTCTACACCGACCGCGCGCTGAACCACATGTCGCAGCGTTTTCAGGGCGTCATGCGGGAAATCTCGCGCATCCTCAAGAAAGCCTACAACGCCCAGGCCAGCGTCCTCGTCCCGGGCGGCGGCACCTACGGCATGGAAGCGGTGGCCCGCCAGTTCGCGACGAATCGCAAGGCGCTGGTGATCCGCAACGGCTTCTTCAGCTTCCGCTGGACGCAGATCTTCGACATGGGCCGCATCCCGTCCGAGAGCATCGTCCTCAAGGCCCGCCAGCAAGGCAGTGGGGCGCAGGCGCCGTTCGCGCCGCCGCCGCTCGCTGAGGTTCTCGCCACCATCGAACGCGAGCGCCCCGAAGTGGTGTTCGCGCCGCACGTCGAAACCTCGTCGGGCATGATCCTGCCCGACGATTACCTGCGCGCCGTCGGCGCCGCGGTGCGCGCCGTCGACGGCCTATTCGTGCTCGACTGCATCGCCTCCGGCACGGTCTGGGTGGACATTGCGGCGAACAACGTCGACGTCCTGATCAGCGCCCCGCAGAAGGGCTGGAGCGGCCCCTCGTGCTGCGCCCTGATCGCCCTCGGCGAACGCGCCCGGGCGCGCATCGACGCGACGACCAGCAGCAGCTTCGCCTGCGACCTGAAGAAATGGCTGCAGATCATGGAAACCTACGAGAACAGCGGCCACGCCTATCACGCGACGATGCCGACCGACGCCCTGGCCGCCGTCTGCCAGGCGATGCAGGCGACCGAGGCGCGCGGCTTCGCGCAGGTCTGCGCCGAACAGTGGGAACTCGGCCGACAGGCGCGCGCCCTGCTCGTCGAACGCGGTTTCCCCAGCGTCGCCGCCGAGGGCTTCGAGGCACCGGGCGTCGTCGTCAGCTACACCACCGACCCGGATATCCAGAACGGCCGCAAGTTCCTCGCCCAGGGCATCCAGAGCGCCACCGGCGTGCCGCTGATGTGCGACGAGCCGGAGGGTTTCAGAACGTTTCGCCTCGGCCTCTTCGGTCTCGACAAGCTGCAGGCGCCGGCGCGCACGGTGGCCAGCCTGGCCAGCGCGCTCGACGCCTTCCCGCCGCTCGCCGACTGAAATGAATCCTTACATCTGGAAAACGACAGCTAACGCCAATCTCCGTAACCTGCTCCTGTCGCCGGAACGTTTCCGGCTCACCGACAGGAGAACATCATGAAGAACCTTTTCGACATCACCAGCAAACGCTTCCTCGCCGCCAGTGCCCTTGCCCTCGCCGTTCCGTTGAGCGCAATGGCCTTCCAGGGCGGCAAAGGCGGCTGCGATGCCCGCGACGGCATGCGCGGCGCGTCGATGAAACAGGGAGCGATGATGCACGGCGGCGGCATGATGGCGATGCGCGGCCTGCACCGGCTCAACCTGAGCGAAGCGCAGGACGACAAGATCTTCGAGATCATGCACGCCCAGGCGCCGAAGATGCGCGAGCAGATGAAGTCGCTGCGCAAGTCGGAAGACGAGCTGCGCGCCCTCAAGGCCGCCCCCGACTTCAGCGAAGCCAAGGCCAAGCAGTTGGTCGACCGCATCGCCGGCCAGCGCGCCGACATGGAGATGGCGCGCCTGCAGACCGAGCGGCAGATCATGGGCCTGCTGACGCCGGAACAGCAAAAGCAGCTTGCCGACATGAAGCAGCGCGGACCGGGCAAGCGCGACGACCGCGGGCCGCGTTCCTGAGCGTCAGCCAGCCCCGACAGCAGAACGGCCGCGAATGCGGCCGTTTTTTTCTGGCGCCGGGAAAACCTTCCCGACTATTTCTTTTCCGGCATGTCCGGCGTTCCCAGACCGCCGAACATCGTCCGCGTCTGCGACTGCAACTGGTCCTGCATCGACTGGAACATTTTCTTCGACTGGTCCATGTAGGCCGTCATCATGTTCTGCATCGCCGGCTGCTGGAAGGTCAGGAACTGGTTCCAGAAATCGGCCTGCACGCTAGCCGTGTCCGAGCCGCCGTACAGCGAGCGGGACTGCTCCTGCACCTTCTGCTGGAAATCGACGAAGGTCTTCATGTTGTTCTCGAGGAACTTGCCGAGCATGCTCTGCGAGGTGCTGCCGTAGAAACGGATGAAGCCGGAGAGCAGTTCGCAGGAGAACAGCGGTACGCCGCCGGTTTCCTCTTCCAGGATGATCTGCAGCAGGATGCTGCGGGTCAGGTCCTCGCCGGACTTGGCATCGAGCACCTTGAACGGTTCGAACTTGAGCACCAGTTCCTTGACGTCCCCCAGTGTGATGTATGCGCTTGTCTTGGTATCGTAGAGGCGGCGATTGGGGTATTTCTTGATCAGGCGAACCGGTTCGGACATGCTGGAGCCTCAAGAGAAAATTTATGTGCAGCGCAGCATTATAACGGAAAAAAAGAGCGCCCCAAGGCGCCCTTTTCGCTTCCTGCGCGGGCTTCTTACTGGTAGTAGAGGCCGCCGTTGACGTTGATCGTCGCGCCGGTGGTGAAGCCGGACAGTTCGTCGGACAGGTAGGCACAGGCGAAGCCGATTTCTTCCGGCTTGGCCAGGCGCTTCATCGGCACCGAGGCGACGATGGTTTCCAGCACTTCCGGCTTGATCGCCATGACCATCTTGGTCGCCACGTAGCCCGGGGCGATCGCGTTGACGGTGCCGCCCTTGGCAGCCAGTTCGGCGGCCAGCGCCTTGGTGAAGCCGATGACGCCGGCCTTGGCAGCCGAGTAGTTGGTCTGGCCAGCCTGGCCCTTGACGCCGTTGACCGACGAGATGTTGATGATGCGGCCCCAGCCACGTTCGGCCATCTTGGCGGAAACCTGCTTGGTCATGTTGAACAGCGAGGTCAGGTTGGTCGAGATGACGGCATCCCAGCCATCCTTTTCCAGCTTGGCGAACATGCGGTCACGGGTGATGCCGGCATTGTTGATCAGGATGTCGACCTGGCCGCAGGCGGCTTCGGCTTCGGCAACCATCTTCTGACAGTCTTCGAGGACGGAAACGTCACCGGCGACGCAGACGAAATCGTTGAAACCGGCAGCGGACATCTCGGCCAGCCAGGCGTCCTTGTTGTCGAATTGGGGATGGTAGGCGGCGACCACCTTGTGACCGGCCTTGGCCAGTTGTTGGCAGATGGCGGTACCGAGACCACCCATGGCACCGGTAACGAGAGCGACACGTTGCGTCATGATGTTTCCTTCCTTTTTTGTTGAAGCGGGGTTGAAAAACGCCGGTCAGTACATGTGCTGACCGCCATTAATGGAGATGTTGGCCCCGGTCACGAACGCCGCTTCATCGGAAGCGAGGTAGGCGACGAGGCCGGCGATTTCTTCGGGCTTGCCCAGGCGGCTGACCGGAATCTGCGGCAGTATCTTCGAATCGAGGATGTCCTGCGGGATCGCGGTGACCATCTTGGTGCCAATATAACCGGGCGAGATGGTATTTACCGTGACACCCTGGCGGGCGACTTCGAGCGCCAGCGCCTTGGTGAAACCGTGCATGCCGGCCTTGGCGGCCGAATAGTTGGTCTGGCCGAAGGCACCCTTCTGGCCATTGACCGAGGCGACATTGATGACGCGTCCCCACTTGCGTTCGATCATGCCTTCCATGACCTGCTTGGTCATGTTGAAGACGGAATCGAGGTTGGTGCGGATGACGGCATCCCAATCGGCCTTGGTCATCTTCTTGAAGGTCATGTCGCGGGTGATGCCGGCGTTGTTAACCAGGACGTCGATCGGCCCGACTTCGCGGGTCACCGTTTCGACGCAGGCCTTAGCCGATTCGAAGTCGGTGACGTCGCAGGGATAGGCCTTGAAGCCGTAGCCCATGTTGTTCATGTTCTTCAGCCACTCGTCGACCTTGGCATTGCCGGGCGAATGGGTGGTCACCACCTTGTAGCCCAGCCCCGCCATCTTGATGCAGATGGCTTCGCCGAGGCCACCCATACCGCCGGTAATCAGTGCAACTCGCAACATTTTCCGCTCCTCCGTGGGTTTATTGGAATCAGACCGCACGTTCCTTGACGTAACGGCCCGGTGCCGGCTCGATGGCTTTGTACTTGGTATTGCCGATCTTGCGCGCGGCGCGCTGTGCTCCGGAGTGCTGCTGCAGCCAGGTCGACCAGTCGGTCCACCAGCTACCCTTCATTTCCGCCGCTGCGGCCAGCCAGGTCGCGGCGTCGGTCGTGACGTCGTCGTTGATCCAGTAGCTGCGCTTGTTCTTGCTCGCCGGGTTGATCACCCCGGCGATGTGCCCGGAGGCACCGAGAACGAAGCGGCACTGGCCGCCGAGAATGCGGGTGCTCTGGTAGGCGGACTGCCAGGGCACGATGTGGTCCTCGCGCGTTGCCAGCAGGTAGACCGGCATCGCCAATTGGCCGAGATCGACCTTGACCCCGCACATGGCGAGCTTGCCGGGTTCGCGCAGGCTGTTGTCGAGGTACATGTGGCGCATGTACCAGCAGGCGAACGGCCCCGGCAGGTTGGTCGAATCCGAGTTCCAGTAAAGCAGGTCGAAGGCTTGCGGCTTCTGGCCCTTGAGGTAGTTGTTCTGGACGTAGTTCCAGACCAGGTCGTTGGCACGCAGGAAGGAGAAAGTGTTCTGCAGGTCGCGCGCCGGCAGCAGGCCGCCCTGGCCGATCGTCGCCTCGCGCGTGGTCAGCGCCTGTTCGTCTATGAAGAGGCCGATCTCGCCGGTGTCGGAAAAATCGAGCAAGGTGGTGAGCAGGGTCAGCGAAGCGACGCAGTCGTCGCCGCGCGCCTTCAGCACGGCCAGCGCCGAGGTCAGGATGGTGCCGCCGACGCAGAAACCGAGGGCATTGACCTGCTTGACTTTGGTCAGTTCGCGCACCACGCTCAGTGCCTGGATCGGCCCCTGTTCGAGGTAATCGTCCCAGCCCAGGTGACCCTGCGCTTCGCCCGGATTGCGCCAGGAGACAAGGAAGACGGTGTTGCCCTGGTCAACCATGTAGCGGATCAGCGAATTGTCCGGCTGCAGGTCCATGATGTAGAACTTGTTGATGCACGGAGGCACCACCAGCAGCGGCCGGCTGCCCACCTTGGCGGTGAGCGGCGCGTACTGGATCAGTTGCATCACCTCGTTCTCGAAGACGACGGCGCCTTCGGTCGTGGCAATGTTGCGGCCGACCTCGAAGACCGATTCGTCGGTCATCGAGATGCGCCCCTTCTCGAAGTCGCGGATCAGGTTGTTGATGCCGTCGGTGATGCTCTGACCCTTGGTTTCCAGCGCCAGCTTGATGAATTCGGGGTTGGTCGCGGCGAAGTTGGTCGGCGCCAGCGCATCCGCCATCTGGCGGGCGATGAAGCGCATCTTGTCGCGCGCCTTGGCGTCGTCGGCCGGCAACTTCTCGACCATTTCCTTGAGGTACTGGACGTTGAGCAGGTAGGCCTGGTGCAGGTAATCGTAGATCGGGCTTTCGTGCCATTCCGGCGCTGCGAAACGGCGGTCTCCTGGTTCCGGACGGACCTCGAAGGTGGGCGCCTGGCCCTGCTGCTTGGCGAGCACGGATTGCCACAAGGACATCTGGCGATCCATGAACTCCTTCTGCAACGCCGTCAGCGCCTGCGGGTCAAGCGCCGGGGCTTGGTCGGCGATGCCGGCCTGCTTGCTGAACTGTTCCATGAATTGCTGCGCGTAGCCTTGTCCGGCCTGCAGGAACTGCATGGCAGAAGCCAGGAATGCCTGGTTGTTGTCCGATCCTTGCGCCATGGAATGCCGTTTCTCGTTGGTTGTCGTGGGCTTCAGCTTCTGGATTCTCCATACCCGTCCCGGCACTGTCAATGCATAAATCGGCGCTTCAGCAGCAGCGTGATTGCCGGCTGCCGGGCGGCCGCTTTCGATTTAGAATCGGCGGATGTCCCTAGCCATGATCATCGTTATCGGGTGGCTCTATGTCACCGTCCTGGTCGCCGCCAGCGAGGCCAGCCTCGTTGCCGGGATCATTTCTTTCCTGTTCTACGGCGCCCTGCCCTGCGGACTGATCCTCTATTTCGCCGGCAGCCGGGTGCGCCGCGAGCGGCGCGCCTTCCGCGAACAGCAACGGCTGGCTGCGTCAAGCCAGCCAGATCAGGCTGGCCATGCGCCCGGTAACGCCGTCGCGACGGAAGGAGAAGTAGCGCTCGCCGTCGGCGAAGGTGCAGGCGCCACCGCCGAAGACCCCGGCGACGCCGGCCGCCGCTAGACGCTGCCGGGCCAGCGCATAGAGGTCGGCCAGCCACTTGCCGTCGCCGTGCGCGCGGAAAGCGGCGGCGCTGGCCGGATCGCGGGCGACGAAGGCGGCACGGACCTCGGCGCCGACTTCAAAAGACTCCGGACCGATCGCCGGACCGAGCCAGGCGAGCACCTCGCCCGGCGCCACCGCCATTGCCGCCAGGCTGCTCTCCAGCACACCGGCGAGCAGCCCGCGCCAGCCGGCATGGGCGGCGGCGACGACGCTGCCGGCCCGGTCGCAGAAGAGGACCGGCAGACAGTCGGCGGTCATCACCGCGCAGACGACGCCGGCAACGCGGGAAAAGCTGGCGTCGGCCTCGCTGTCGACGGCGGATGTCGCCGCATCGACGACGGCCGTGCCATGCACCTGACGCAGCCAGAGCGGCGGCGCCGGCAGTTCGGCGAGCAGCCGGGAACGGTTGGCGGCGACCCGCGCCGGATCGTCGCCGACGTGATCGCCGAGGTTGAGGCTGGCCCACGGCGCCGGGCTGACGCCGCCGGCGCGCTGCGTCTGCCGCGCCTGAACGTTGGCGGGGGCTGGCCAATCGGGAACGAGGAAATCAACCATGGCGCAGGAGATCGACCAGTTCGCGCATGTCTTCCGGCAGCGGCACCTCCCACTGCATCTGCCGGCCGCTCACCGGATGCAGCAGACCGAGCCGGGTTGCGTGCAAGGCTTGGCGATGGAAAGCCGGCAGCCGCGGATCGCGCTTGCCATAGACCGGGTCGCCGAGCAGCGGGTGACCGATCGACGCCATATGCACGCGAATCTGGTGGGTGCGGCCGGTTTCCAGCGAACATTCAATCAGCGTGCTGTGAGCATAGATTTCCAGCCCCCGGTACCAGGTCAGCGCCGGCTTGCCGCCGCGGCTCTCGGGCACCACCGCCATCTTGATGCGATGCACCGGGTGGCGGCCGATCGGCGTATCGACACCGCCGTCGCGCCGGATCACGCCGGCGGCGACCGCCAGGTACTGGCGCTTGACGGTGCGCGCCTGCAGCTGCCGTACCAGGTCGGTCTGCGCTTCCAATGTCTTGGCGACGACCAGCAGGCCGCTGGTTTCCTTGTCCAGGCGATGCACGATGCCGGCCCGCGGCACCTCGCCGATGCCCGGCACGTGGTGCAGCAGCGCGTTCATCAGGGTACCGTTGCGGTTGCCGCTGCCGGGATGGACGACCAGCCCTGCCGGCTTGTTGATCACCAGCAGCGCCTCGTCCTCGTAGACGATGGCGAGCGGAATGTCTTCCGCCTGCTCGGCGCCGAGGAATTCGTCGTCGGGCAGTTCGAGCAATAGCTGTTCGCCACCCAGCAGCTTGCGCTTCGGTTCGCCGACCGGCTCGCCGTCGAGCGTGACACAGCCGTCGCGAATCCAGGTTTGCAGACGGTTGCGCGAGTATTGGGGAAGCATTTCGGCGAGCGCCTGGTCGAGCCGGCGACCGCCCATGACATCGGGAACCGTCATTTTGAGCGGCTCGCTTGGGCTATAATCGCCCGAGTTTTCAAGAGGATCATTCATGATGCGCAGTTTACCTGCATTCCCGACTTTCGCCGCCAGCCTTCGCTGGCTGCTCGCACTCCTTGCCGCTGCCGTACTTGCCGGCTGCAGTTCGCTACCGGCCGAACAAGACGAAACCGCTGGCTGGTCCGCCAATCGCCTCTACACCGCCGCCCGCGAGGCGCAGACCGAAGGATCGTGGGAGATCGCGGTCAAGATGCTGGAAAAACTCGAAGCCCGCTACCCCTACGGCCGCTACGCCCAGCAGGCGCAGCTCGAACTGGCCTACGTCTACTGGAAATCGAACGAACCGGGATCGGCGCTCGCCGCCGCCGACCGTTTCATCAAGATGCACCCGAACCATCCCGCCGTCGATTACGCGATGTACCTGAAGGGCCTCGTCAATTTCAACGAGGATCTCGGCCTGATCGGCCACATCAGCAACCAGGACCTGACCGAACGCGACCCCAAGGCGGCGCGCGAGGCCTTCGAATCGTTCAAGGAACTGGTCACCCGCTTCCCGGACAGCAAATACGCGCCGGACTCGATCAAGCGCATGAACTACCTGGTCAATGCACTGGCCTCGCTGGAAGTTCACGTCGCCCGCTATTACATCAAGCGCGGCGCCTACATTGCCGCCGCCAACCGGGCGCAGGTCGCCGTCGAAACCTACCCGCGCGCGCCGGCGATCGAGGAAGCGCTGTACATCCTCGTCCTTGCTTACGAAAAGCTGGAAATGAAGGAATTGCGCGACGACGCCGAACGGGTGCTGAAGCAGAATTTCCCGAACAGCCGCTTCTACACCGAGGGGATAGAACGCAAGACCGCCTGGTGGCAACTCTGGTGAAGCGCCCCTGAATCGTCCGACAGCCCGCCTCCCGGCGGGCTTTTGCTATCCGCCCTGCTTGATCGCCAGCACCGCCTGATTGCGCAGGGTGCGCAGCAGCGACAATTCCTTTTCCGGGATATGGATGCCGTCCGCCTCGTCGCAATCGGCGTAGATCAGTGCCACCGGGTTGCCCTTCAGGTTGAGCGGAAAGACGACGAAGGAACGCGCCGGCAGCAGGCTGCGGTACCAGACGGGAACGCGCTGGGCGATCTTCGGATCGTCGATGTCGCGGATCAGGATATCGACGCCTTTCGAAGTCGCGGCGTGGAAGATGTCCGGCGTGAAGCTGAGCGGAAAGCGAAAACCGCGCGCCAGTTCGCTGGCCTCCGGGCCGAAGCCGAAACGCCCCTGCATGGTGTTGCTGCGCGGATCGCGCACGCACAGGATGACGCGCTTGAAGCCCATCGCCCGGTACATGGTTTCCAGGATGATGCGCAGGATGTCGTTGAGCTTGAAACCGTCGACCAGCGTGTTGCTGATATCCTGGATGCCGGCGGTCAGCACCGCCTGCGCATCGACGCCGACGACGGCGCCATCGTCGGCGACGGCGCCCGGCACAACATCGTCGCCGAGAGCGATGCTACCAAGCGATTCCTCCGCCTGGCCGTTGGCGGCGGCATCGCCTGGGGTCTGCGCGAGCTTGGCGAAATGCCGCATCTGCCGGCCAAAGGTGGTGTTCTGCACCCCCAGATGGACGATCCGGGCAAGTTCGCCGACCTCCTCGACCGCCCGCCGCAGCGTCTGCATCACCTGAGCGTCGTCGAGCGGAATCGCCTCGTTGAAACGGGTGACGATCTTGCGGAACTCCTGGTCGCGGTTCTCCGGCGTCGCCAGGGCAATCGCCTCGCACAACTCGTTGGCCATGCCGGCCAGCGTCCGCAGCCGCTCTTCCGGCGAGCCCGGCTTGCGCGCCCGGCCCGCCGGCAGGCGCCGCATGGCGCCGACGATCAGCGGCGGGAAGCCCCACTGGCGGGCGATTGCCACCCCCAGTTCTTCCAGCGAGATGCCGAGCACCTGCTGCGCCGCCACCTCCTCACGCACGCCCTTCTGCGCCATGACGCGGCGGATTTCGGCAGCTTCGTCGGGGAAATGGTACTGCGCCAGCAGCCGCCCCAGGCCGTGGAACAACGCGCAGATGAAGACCTGTTCGAGATCGCGCATCTGCGCCGCGGCACCGAGATCGCGGGCGAGGATGCCGGCCAGGTTGGCGCGCAGGAATTCCTCCTTGAGCTGGCCGACGCTGCCCTTGTTCTGCAGGTGCTCGAAGAGCAGTACCGAGATGGCAATGTTGCGCACCGTCTCGAAGCCGAGCACGACCACCGCCCGCGACACGGTGCTGATGTTGCCGCCGCCGGCCGGCCGGAAGTAGGCCGAATTGACCAGACGCAGCAGCTTGTTGGTCAGCGCGAAGTCCTTGAGGATGGTGTTCGACAGTCGGCTGACGCTTTCCGTCTCGCTGTTGGCGATGCGGTTGATCGCGCCGACCGATTCCGAGAGCGCCGGGAAATCGCTCTTGTGGCGCATGCGGCGGAGCAGGAAATCGATCGTCGCCTGACCGCTGGCGTCGGCGGGCAGCGTCGCCTCCGGTTCGATGAAGGCGTCGAGCGCTTCGGCGAACTGGCCGACGGTGCGGTAGCGCAGCGCCGGATCGCGCGCCAGCGCCTTGTAGAGGATACCGGCCAGGCGCTCGTCGACCTGCACCTGTTCGGGCAGGCGGAGATCCTCGCTGACGATGCGGCGGAACATCTCCTGCAGGCTGCTGCCCTGGACGGCGCGGCGGCCGGCCAGCATCTCGTAGAGGATCAGGCCGGCGGCGAAGATGTCGGAACGTTCGCCGACCTCGCGCTTCAGGATGTACTCCGGCGCCATGTAGGCGGGCGTCCCGGACAGCTTGTCGAGGCGCTCGCTCTGGCCGCTGATGCGGACCGAGATGCCGAAATCCATGACCCGCGGCATGCCATTCTCGTCGAGCAGGATGTTCGACGGCTTGAGATCGCGGTGGATGATGCCGTTGGCGTGCGCCTGGGCGATCGCGTCGAGCACCGGGCGCAGCAGGCTGACCGCCTTGACCGGCGAAAGCGTGCCGGCGGTGCGCAGGAAATCGGCCAGGCTCTGGCCGGGCACCAGCTCGAAAACCAGGTAGATGTCGCCGCCTTCCTCGCCGGCGTCGAAGATCGGCACGATGTTGGCGTGGCGCAGCTTGCTGACCAGGCGCGCCTCGTCGAGCAGGACCCGGTTCTGCTCGGGGTCGGGATTGCTGAAATGCAGGGTCTTGATCGCCACCTCGCGCTGCAGCTGCGGGTCGAAGCCCCGGTAAACCACGCTCTGCGCGCCCCGCCCCAGTTCGCCGCGAATTTCGAAGCGGCCGATCCTGCTCGTCATTATTCGAGTTCTTCCGTCCATGCCAGACGGGGAATCCCGTCCGCGCCCCCGCAGAGGATCGCATTCTGTTCGTAATCGTCGGCCAGCGCCAGCGCATCCTCGCGCGTGATGTCGGGAACGAAGCAGCTCTCCTCGACCGGCGCCGCCGCGTCATCGGGCCGGTTTTCGGCCGAATAGGGCTCGTAGTTGCCTTCCAGCAGGTCGCACTCGAGCGCCGACTGGCGGCCGAGGTTGTCGTCGTCGGAGAGCCGCCGCCCGCCCGGATTGAAGGCGGTGATCACCGCGAAGCCCGGCACCCGCTCTGCCGCCAGCCATTCGGCCAGCGCCGGCGATGGCTGGTCAACGCGCAGTTCGAAAACTCCCCCAGGCAGGAACACCCGGTACGTCGTTGCCCGGTAAGCCGCTTCCAGTTCAGGCGTCTTCGCCATCCTCATCTCCCCCGATCAGTTGTTGCGCGTCGCCGGCCGGCAGTGCCTCGACGTCCTTGAGTTTTCTCGTCAACTGGCGCGTCCGCGTCTCGGCGCGGACGATGCTGTTGCTCGCTTCTTCCAGCTTCTTGCGGGTATGGGCAAGCGCCTCGCCGAACTTGCCGAATTCGCTCTTGACCGCGCCGAGCACCGCCCACACCTCGGCCGAGCGCTGCTCGATGGCGAGCGTCCGGAAGCCCATCTGCAGGCTGTTGAGTAACGCCGCCAGCGTCGTCGGGCCGGCCAGGCTGACCCGGTACTCGCGCTGCAATGTCTCGGCCAGCCCGGGCCGGCGCAACGCCTCGGCGTACAAGCCCTCGACCGGCAGGTAGAGCAGCGCGAAGTCGGTGGTGTGCGGCGGCGCCACGTACTTGTCGCGGATGCTCTTCGCCTCGTTCTTCAGCCGCGTCTCGATCGCCTTCGCCGCTTCCTCGATCGCCGCCGGCTCCTGCGCGTCGAGCAGGCGCTGGTAGTCCTCGACCGGGAACTTGGCATCGATCGGCAGCCAGACCGTCGCGCCGTCGTCGCGCCCGGGCAGGCGGATGGCGAAATCGACGCGCTCGGCGCTGCCCGGACGGACAGCGACGTTGGCCGCGTACTGGCCGGCGGTGAGCAGTTGTTCGAGCAGCGCCGCCAGTTGCACCTCGCCCCAGGTGCCGCGGGTCTTGACGTTGGTCAGCACGCGCTTGAGGTCGCCGACGCCGGCGGCGAGGTTCTGCATTTCACCGAGGCCGCGATGCACCTGTTCGAGGCGCTCGCTGACCAGCTTGAACGATTCGCCGAGGCGCTGTTCGAGTGTCGCGTGCAGCTTCTCGTCGACGGTGCGGCGCATTTCCTCGAGCTTGCCGGCGTTGTCCGCCTGCATCGCGCTCAGCCGGCTTTCGACGCCGCTCTTCAGGCGTTCGAAACGTTCGTCGAGGCCGAGCGAGAAACGGCTCAGCTCGCGGGCGAAGGCTTCCAGGCGCTCCGCCTGCAACGTGCCGAGCTGGCCCATCTGGGTACTCACCGCCTGGCCGAGCAGGTTGGCCGACTGGGCGCGTTCCTCGCGGTCGCGGAAGGCCTCCTCGGCGTCCTCGCGGCGGCTGCGCGCCAGTTCCTCGCGCAGTTCGCGCTCGAGCCGGGCAAGCCCCTTGTCGAGGCCGTCCTGCAAGGTGCGCAAGGCGGCCGCCTCCTCGCCCGGCCGGCTGCCGCGCCAGAGCAGCGCGACCTGCAGCAGGATCACCGTCATCAGCCCGAGCAGCAGGGCCAGCGTCATCGCCTCGCTCATCGTCCTACCTCAGCGCGAATTCGACGCGCCCGCCAGCGCCTGCCGGCGCCTCGGCCTTCGCCTTGCCCGGCACCAGGAAGATGCGCTCGGCCGCCACCTTGCCCTGCTCGATCAGCCAGGTCTGGACGTTCTCGGCACGCTGCCGGGCGAGCAGACGCAACTCCTCGTCGCCAGCCGGCAGGTTGGCAAGCAGCAGTTTTTCCATCTCCTCGACCGGCAGATCCTTCTGCAGGCCGATGAAGTTGCGCGGCTTAGGGAACTTGCCGGCCTTGTAGACGCGGGTCAGGTAGGTCTTGTATTCCTCCGGCGCGATGCGCACGGCATCGGCCGACTCGGCGTCGCCGCCCTTCTTCTGCAGGTCGGCGAACTTCTCGCGCTGCATCGCCCGCTCGATGGCGACGCGCCGGACGCCCTCGCTGTCGCTTTCCGGGTCGGCGTAGCCGGCGATTTCCAGCTTCAGCGCGGCACGCTCGGTGAGGGCGCGGGCCAGCGTCTCCAGCTTCTTCTGCGCCGCCGCGTCGAACTGCGTGCGCCCCGGGGCGAAGGCCAGCGTGGACAGTTCCTCGCCGCCGCCGAACAGCGAGCCGATCAGCGCGAACGGCGAGGTCACCGCCTTGACGAAAAGGTTGACGATGACCTTGATCACCAGCCCGCCGACCGAGAACTGCGGATCGTCGAGCGAACCGGAAATCGGCAGGTTGATGTCGATCTCGCCGCGGTTGTTGCGCAGCAGCGCCAGCGCCAGGTTGACCGGGAGCTTGGTGGCGTCCGGGCTATCGACCCGCTCACCGAAGGTGAATTGATCGATGAACAGGCGGTTGTCGGCGCTCAACTGGCGGTTCTCCAGTTTGTAGGCAACGTTCAGCGACAGCTTGCCCTTGTCGATCAGGTAGCCGGCGTACTTGCCGGAGTAAGGCGAGAAGCCGGTCATGTCGACGCCCTTCACCTCGCCCTTGAGGTCGAGGAAGGACTGCGCCGCCAGCGGATTGAGGCGGGCGCTGATCAGCACCGGCGCCGAACCGGCGTAGGTGCCGCGCAGCTCCATGTCGGCGAGCGTGCCCGCGGCCGACGACAGGCCGCTGACCCGGCCGTTCAGCTTGCCGACGTTGACCGTGTAGTTGGGCTTGACGAAGTAGTCGGAGAAATTGACCGTGCCGTTGTTCAGCGTCACCTTGGCGATGCGGATCGGCACCGGCGGGGCTGCCGGTGTCGTAGCTGCCGCAACCGGCGGCGGATTCACCGGCGCTGCCGCTGCGTCGGCGGCGGCGACCGGCGCCGCTTCGTTGCGGCGGACGATGTCGGCGAGATTGAGGCGGCCGTCCTTGTTGAGGATCAGGCGCGAGTAGAAATCGGCCAGCGCGATCTCGCGCACGTCGATCGCCAGCGGATCGAGGCGGAAATCGACGCCACCGAAATGCAGCGATTTCCACTTCAGGAAATCGGCCTTGTTGTCCGGGTCCACCGCCAGCAGGTTGCCGATCGTCGCCGAACCCTTGTAGGCCGCCTTCAGCCGGCCGCCGTCGACGCGGACGACGGCCTCACCCTGGTTCGAGAACTGGCCACGCTGCAGGCGGATGTTGAGGTAGCGGCCGGAATAGGCCTGCAGGCCCTGCACCGGGATGCCGCTGCTGTCGATCTGCAGCTTGGCCGCCAGCGGCACCGCCTGGACCTCACCGCCCACCGCCAGCTTGCCTTCGCCATTGACCGTCGCCTGCAAGGTCAGGCGGCCCTTCTCGTTCGGCAGGTTGCCCAGGCGCTCGCCCTGCAGGCTCAAGCCGCTGATCTCCTGCACCGCCGCCGGCTGCACCGACTGATCCTCGAAACGCAGGCCGAGGTCGTCCACCTTGAGCTTCGCCACCTGCGCCAGCCACGGCCGCGCCGCCGGCGCCTTGCCGCCCTGAGCGACGCCGCGCAGCACCGGTGGCGTCAGCCAGGCGAAGCTGCCGTCGGCGGCCAGGCCAGCGGCGATGCGCGCGCCGCTGACCGCCAGTTCGCCGATCTCGACACGCTGCGCCGCCAGGTCGACGCGCAGCGCCTTGAGGCCGACGCTGCCGACTTTCAGCGGCGTGCCGAAATCCATCTGCCAACCCGCCTCGGCAATCTCCAGCGGTGCCGCCAGACGATGATCGACGGCACCGAGCCGGGCATTCAGCGCGCCGATCTCGCCGCTCACCGGCTGTGGCCCGGAGGCGTCGCGCCAGCGGACGCGCGCATCGTTCAGTTCGAAAGCCGCCAGCGACCAGGCGAACGGCGTTGCCGGCGCCGCCGCTGGGGCGGTCGGCGCTGCCGGCTTGGCGAACCGGTTGGCGACGGCGAGCAGGTTGAGTTCGCCACGCCCGTCGACCGCCAGGTCGAGTTCGGCGCCGTCCAGCGTAACCTTGCGCAGCGCCAGATTGCGCTTGAACGGATCGAACTGCTCGAGATCGACGACCAGCGATTTCCAGCCGACCAGCGGCCGGCCGCCATCGTCGCTCAGTGCCAGCCCGTCGAGGCGCGCCTGGCCGGTCAGGGTCAGCGAATTGGCGCCGTCCGTCAGTTCCCGGAACACCAGGCGCAACTGCGAATGCAGCCTGGCGGCGGCGATCCGCAGCGGCACACCGGCCGGCAGATAGGGTTGTAGCTGCGCCAGGTCGAAGCCATCGAGTTGCAGGTTCAGCTCGCTCTCGCGGCCATCGGCGAACGGCGTCGCCTGGCCGTCGAGACGCAGTTCCGAACCGTCGATGCGGGCGGAAAACATCGGCTGGACCAGAATTTCCGCCTGGTACGGCAGACTGGAAACGAAAGGCAAACCGAGATTGATCTCTTCCGCGGTGTGGACACGGCCGCGCGGCCGGTCGTCGAACAGCAGCTTGCCGCCGCTGAGCTGGATGTTGTTCAGCGAGAAGCGCGGCACCCCGCTGTCCGGCTCGTCGTCCGGCTTCAGCCATTCATCGAGCAGGTCGGACACGTCGTAACGCCCCTCGTCGAGACGGACCACGGCCAGACGCAGGCCGACAAGGCGGATTTCATCGACGACGACAGCAAACTTGAGCAGCGAACTGGCCGACAGGTTGACGTACAACTCGTCGAAACCAGCCACCTCGCGCCCCTCCGCCGTGCGCACGGCAAGCCCGGCGACGGTCGCCGACAGCGCCAGCGGATTGACGTCGATACGTTCGATACTGACTTCGCGGTGCAGCGCCTCGCCCAGTTTATCGAGCAGCAGGCTCTTGAGCAGCGGCGGCGCGGCGAAGAAGCCGAACAACACGAATGCCAGCAGGCTGCCCACCAGCCATTTGCCGCGCCGCCGGTTGGGCGGCGTATCGAAACGGCCACGCCAGCGGGCGATCTTGTTGAGGACAGGCGAGCGAACTGCGGTCATGTTAATCTTCGGCCAATTCAATTTCGCCAAATCTAGCACAGCGCAACGATGCGCAACGATGGAACACGGCCATGAAGCGCCTGCTTGAAGAAATACTTGAAGTTCTGGCGGAACTGCGCCGCTGGCAGGTGTGGGCGACCACGCTGCTGATCGCCGGTTTCGCGCTGCTCGCCTTCCTGGTCGGCATGTACGCGATGAAGACCGACGCCGTGCTGACCTTCGCCCACCTGACTACCGGCTATTGTCCAACGCTGAACAACGCGACGATCATCGCCATGTTCACCGGCATGATCTTCTTCATCTTCAGCGCCCTGCTGACCCTGGGCGAGGTGCAGCGGGTGTTCGAGATGCGCCAGCGCGGCCGCCACCAGGAGGCCGCGGCGGCGACGAAATGGGCCTTCTTCTGGGGGTTCCTCGCCCTTTTCATCAGCCTGTCCGCCCTCAGTTATTTCATGAAGTACTGCTTCTGATCCGCCCGCCATGAACAAGAACGCGCTGTCCGTCCTCATCGTCGACGACAACGACATGATGCGCACCATCCTGCGCAGCATGCTGCGTGGCGACGAATACGAAATCGTCGGCGAAGCCCGCAACGGCGTGCAAGCCGTCGAAGCAGCCGAGCGCCTGCGCCCCGCCATCGTCTGCATGGACGTGCTGATGCCGGAAAAGAACGGCCTGGTCGCCATGGCGGAAATCCGGAACGCCTACCCGGACACCGAGTTCATCGTCATCACCGGCAGCGCCGATCCGGAAACCGTGCAGGAGGCGATCCACCACGGCGCCACCGGCTTCATCGTCAAACCGTTCAACGCGGCACGCGTCCTCGATGCGATGAAGAAGGCCGCCAGCCGCATCCGCCAGCGACAACCGGCGGCCTGACGCCGTCAGAAGGTGTTGCGCCAGGCGCGCAGCGCGCCGAAGACGGCGGCCGGCGAGTCATCCGCCGCACCGTGGGCGAGCGCCGCGCCGATCACCGCCGGCTGCGCCCAGCGCAGGAAGGGATTGGTCGACTTTTCCTCGGCCAGCGTCAGCGGCACCGTCGCCTGTCCGGCCTGACGCAGTTCCGCCGCCCGGCGCGTACGCTCGCTGATCGCCGGGTTGCCGGGCTCGACGGCGGCGGCAAAAGGCAGATTCATCAGCGTGTATTCGTGGGCGCAGTAGATCCGCGTCGTCTCCGGCAAGGCGGCGATGCGCGCCAGCGCGGCCTGCATCTGCGCCGGCGTGCCTTCGAACAGGCGGCCGCAACCGGCGCCGAACAGGGTGTCGCCGCAGAACAATGCGTCCGCCGCGAGGTAGGCGAGGTGGCCCAGCGTGTGGCCGGGAACGGCCAGCACCTCGACCGCCACGCCGAGCACGTCGAGACGCTCGCCACCGCGCAGGGAATGGGTACGGCCTGTGATAGACTCTTCGGCCGGCGCATAGACCGGGCAGCCGTACTCCGCGACGAGCGCCGCGACGCCGCCCTGGTGGTCGGCGTGGTGGTGGGTGATCAGGATGCCGGCCAGCCGCAAGCCTTCCGCCGCCAGGCGGGCGCGCACCGGTGCGGCATCGCCGGGATCGACGACGAAGGCCAGCCGGTCGCGCCGCAGCAGCCAGATGTAATTGTCCTTGAAGGCGGGAATGAGCGAGATTTCGAACATGCCGGAACTATCGAACCAGTCCGCGCGGATGTCAAATCCCGAACTTGCCGCCTGGCTCGCCTCGCCGCAGGGTAGTTACGTGCTCGACTGGGAGGTGGCGCAGATCGACAAGGCGGTGTCCGACATTTTCGGTTTCAACGCGCTGCAGATCGGCCTGCCGCAATGCGACCTGCTGCGCGCCAACCGCATGGCGCAACGCCTGAAGATCGGCGCCGGCGACCCGGTGGCGGTGCGCTGCTCGCCGGCGGCGCTGCCGATCGCCAACCAGAGCATCGACCTCGTCGTGCTGCCGCACATCCTCGAATTCGCCGCCGATCCGCACGAAATCCTGCGCGAAGTCGAGCGCATCCTGATCCCCGAGGGCCAGTTGATCGTCACCGGCTTCAACCCGCTCTCGTTGTGGGGCGTCAAACGGCGCCTGCGCCACCAGTGCGGCTTCCCCTGGGACGGCAACTACCTGTCGCCGACCCGCCTCAAGGACTGGCTGAAGCTGCTCGGCTTCGACGTCGATCGCGGCAGCTACGGCTGCTACGCGCCGCCCTGCGAACAGCAGAAATGGCTGCAGCGCTGGCGCTTCGCCGAACTGGCCGGGCGCCGCTGGTGGAAATATTCCGGCGCAGTCTATATGCTGCGCGCCGTCAAGCGCGTGCATGGCATGCGCCTGATCACCCCCAACTGGCGCAAGAAGAGCCTGCGCAGCAAGGCGCTGCGCCCGATCGCACAAAAGGAAAGCCATGGCGACTGAGATCGTCGACATTTACACCGACGGCGCCTGCCGCGGCAATCCCGGCCCTGGCGGCTGGGGCGCCATCCTGCGCGCCGGCGCCCACGAAAAGGAAATGTGGGGCGGCGAAGCGGCCACCACCAACAACCGCATGGAACTGCTGGCGGTGATCCGCGCCCTCGACGCCATGAAGCGGCCGGTCAAGGCGCGCGTGCATAGCGACTCGCAATACGTGCTGAAGGGCATCAGCGAGTGGATCCACGGCTGGAAGCGCAACGGCTGGAAGACCGCCGACAAGAAGCCGGTGAAGAATGCCGATCTCTGGCAGCAGCTCGACGAACAGGCGCGCCGCCACCAGCTCGAATGGATCTGGGTCAAGGGCCACGCCGGCCACCCCGAGAACGAACGCGCCGATGCGCTGGCCAACCGCGGCATCGACGAACTGAAGGAAACGGCATGAGACAGATCGTCCTCGATACCGAAACCACCGGCCTCAACCCCCGCGACGGCCACCGCATCATCGAAGTCGCCTGCATCGAGCTGGTCAATCGCCGGCTCACCGGCCGCCACCTGCACAAGTACATGAATCCGGAGCGCGAGATCGACGCCGGCGCCCAGGCGGTGCACGGCATCACGCTCGAATTCCTCGCCGACAAGCCGAAATTCGCCGACATCGTCGACGAGTTCCTGGAGTTCATCAACGGCGCCCAGCTGGTCATCCACAACGCGCCCTTCGACCTCGGTTTCCTCAACGCCGAACTCGACCGCCTCGGCCGCGTCCCGGTCGAGACCGTCTGCCGCGGCGTCATCGACACCCTGCGCGAAGCCAAGGAACTGCACCCGGGCAAGCGCAACAGCCTTGACGCATTGTGCGAACGCTACGAGATCGACAACTCCAGCCGCACCCTGCACGGCGCGCTGCTCGACACCGAGCTGCTGGCCGAGGTCTATCTGGCGATGACGCGCGGCCAGAACTCGCTGATGATCGAGCCCGACGAAGCGCCGCCGGCGCTGCTCGGCGCCGACGGCAAGGCGCGCCAGCGCAAGCCGCTGCTCGTCCGGCGGGCGAGTGACGCCGAGCTGGCCGAGCACCAGCGCGTGCTAGCCGCGATCGACAAGGAATCGAAAGGCGCCTGCCTGTGGCTGCCCAAGCCAGCGGCCGAAGCCACCTGAGCCCGGGCATGCAACCGATCTCCGTCCTGCTCTGGCTGGCCGCCGAACTGGCCACTTACCACTTCCTGGCCGGCGCCCTGTTCGACCTGCCGGCGCGCTACGCGCTGCTCGCCGCGTTCGCCGTGCTGCTCGTCAGCCGCGCCCTGCTCAACCTCGGCACCTGGCGTCTGGCCGCCCGTCATGCCAGCCCCGGCTACCCGCGCAACCTCGGCCGGCGTCTGTGGCTGATGCTGCAGGACTACGCCGCCTACCTGTTCACCTTCCTCCTGGTCGTTCCGCTGGAAGCCCTGTGGATGCCGGCCGACCGCCTCGACCGTGGCGGCCGGGTGGTCCTGCTGGTGCATGGCTACGGCTGCAGCCGCGGCGTCTTCTGGTTGCTCCGCCGGCGCCTCGAAGCAGCCGGCTGCACCGTCGCCAGCGTCAGCCTGTTTCCGCCCTTCATCAGTCTCGGCCGCATGGTGCCGCAACTCGGCGAACGCATCGAAGCCGTCTGTCGGGAAAGCGGCGCCCGCCGCCTGACCCTGGTCGGCCACAGCATGGGCGGCCTGGTCTGCCGCTCCTACCTCGCCCGCCACGGCAACGACAAGGTGCAGGCGCTGATCACGCTGGCAACGCCGAACGCCGGCAGCGAACTGGCGCGCTACGGCATCGGCCAGAACGCCCGCGAAATGTGCCCGGATTCGCTGTGGCTGCGCGATATGCAAGGCGAGAAGACCGGCGTACCGACGATCGCCCTGTGCAACCCGGCCGACAACTACGTGATGCCGCAGGCCAACCAGCGGCTGCCCGGCGCCCACAACGCCGACCTGCCGCCGGTCGGCCATCTCGCCATGCTCTACCACCCGCGCATCGGCGACATCATCGTCGATGCCTGCACCCAGGGGGGACCCCGCTGATGACCATCATTTCCGACGAAGACCGTCGTCAGGCGCAGGACCTGCTCGATTTCATCGACGCCAGCCCCAGCCCCTGGCACGCCGTCGCCAGCAGCGTCCAGCGCCTGCAGGCCGCCGGCTACCGGCGACTCGACGAAGGCGAACGGTGGACACTGGCGAGCGGCGGACGCTACTACGTGACGCGCGGCGACTCGTCGCTGCTCGCCTTCCGCCTCGGCAAGCGGCCGCTGGCGACGAGCGGCCTGACGCTGATCGGCGCCCACACCGATTCGCCGGGGCTGCGCGTCAAGCCGCGGCCGGCGGAAGATGCCGCCGGCCTGGTGCGGATCGGCGTCGAAGTCTATGGCGGGCCGCTGCTCGCCACCTTCGCCGACCGCGACCTCGGTCTCGCCGGCCGGGTCATGGTGCGCGCCGGGGACGCCATCGTCAGCCGCCTGCTGCACATCGACCGGCCGCTGCTGCGCCTGCCCAACCTGGCCATCCACATGAACCGTGAGGCCAACGAGAACGGCCTCAAGTTCAACAAGCAGACCGAACTGCCGCTCCTCCTCGGCAGCAGCGACGACGGTGCCGACGCCCAGTTCCGCCGGCCGCTGGCCGACGCCCTGGGCGTCGATCCGGGGCAAATGCTGACCTGGGACCTGGTCGCCTGCGACACGCAGAAGGGCAGTTTCTGGGGCGCCGACCGGGAATTCGTCGCCAACGGCCAGCTCGACAACCTGGCCTCCTGCCACGCCGCGCTGAGCGCGCTGCTGGCGCAGGAAGACGACGCTGCGAGCAGCCTGGTCGCCCTCTTCGACCACGAGGAAATCGGCTCGGAAAGCGCCGTCGGCGCCGGCGGCTCCTTCGTCGGCGACGTCCTGCAGCGGCTCGCCGCCGCCTGCGGGCTGGACGGCGAGGACCAGCGGCGGATGCTCGCCGCCAGCTACTTCATCAGCGCCGACATGGCGCACGGCTGGCATCCGAACTTTCCCGCCGCCTACGAACCCTGCCACCGCGTGCTGGTCAACGGCGGCCCGGTGATCAAGCGCAACGCCAACCAGCGCTACGCCACCGACGCCGCCAGCGCCGCCCGCTTCCTCGCCATCTGCGAACGCGCCGGCGTCCCCTGCCAGCAGTACGCCCACCGCAGCGACCTCGGCTGCGGCAGCACGATCGGCCCGATCGTCGCCGCCCGCCTCGGCATCCCCAGCGTCGACGTCGGCGCGCCGATGTGGGCGATGCACAGCGTCCGCGAAAGCGCCGGCGTCCTCGACCACGCCTGGATGATCGCCGCGCTCGCCAATGCCTTCGAATCTTAGGACTGGCTCACAACTGGCATCGAGAACGCCCCCCTGGCCTGCGCGGTCTTCCGCGCAGGCCACGTGGAACGACCGGTCAGGCTGCGCTCACCACCAGCGAAGTGAGCTTACGAACAGTCGGAAGAACAAGCAACAGAACCGGGAAAGCAACGAGCCACGAAAGCCCCCAGGCGCTTACCCAGACCTGAAAGAAGCTGGCATCCAAGCCAATGACCTTCAATGTACTGATCATCGAGACGATACAGGTCATCAACAGGGACAGGAATAACGGCATGACGATACCCGCGTATCGAGCGGGTAACTTTCGGGTACGAACACTGAAACGTGATTTGGAAGAGTTCATGAATAAATCTCCGTAAGCCAACCAAGCAAGGCGCCTCCGCCACGAGCTTCCGCCCGAAGAAGAACACAACCCCGGCTAAGGCCGGCGGATGCTGGCGCGTTGATTGACGTAAACGCTTACGGCTTTCTTCCAGTGAAGATTGCTGTGCAAATGATAGCCAAGAGACGAAGATCGTGCAACGACCGTAATGCGGCGCCAGACCGACCGGCGTCTAGCTACCCTGCCGCTCGGCTAGCCAACGCTCCCAGGCATCCGCCGGCAATGGGCGGCTGAACAGGTAACCCTGCATCACCTGGCAACCATGCTGGGCCAGGAAGCGCCACTGCACCTCGTTTTCGACGCCTTCGGCGACGACGTCCATGCCCAGGTCGCGGGCCAGCGACAGCGTCGCCATGGCGATCGCCACGTCTTCGGCGTCGTCGGGCAGGTCCTTGACGAAGCTGCGGTCGAGCTTGAGCCGGCGGATCGGCAGGCGCTTCAGGTAGGAGAGGCTGGAGTAGCCGGTGCCGAAGTCGTCGAGCGCCAGCATGATGCCGAGATCGCGCAATTGCTGCATGCGCGCCAGCACTTCCGGGGTCGGCTGCATCAGCGCGCTTTCGGTCAGTTCGAGTTCGAGATGGTGGGGATCGACGCCGGTGTCGCGCAGGATGCGGCGCACGCTGTCGAAGAAGCCACCATGACGGAACTGCAGCGCCGAGATGTTGACCGCCACCACCAGTTCGCGGCCGGCGGCCTGCCAAGCGGCGAGTTGCCGGCAGGCGGTCTCCAGCACCCATTCGCCGAGCGCGACGATGAGGCCGCTTTCCTCGGCCACACCGATGAACTGGACCGGCTGCAGCATGCCCAGTTCCGGGTGCTGCCAGCGCACCAGCGCCTCGCAGCCGAGAACGCGGGCATCGTCGGCGGCGACCTGCGGCTGGTAGTGGAGAACCAGTTCGTTGCGCTCGATGGCGCGGCGCAGCGCGTTTTCCAACATCAGGCGTTCGAGCGCGTGGACGTCCATCTCCGGCTTGAAGTAGTGATAGGTGTTGCGCCCCTGGTCCTTGGCGCAGTACATCGCGACGTCGGCGTGCTTGAGCAGGGTGCTGGCGTCCTCGCCGTCCTCCGGGAAAACGGCGATGCCGACGCTGGTCGATACGGTCAGTTCGTGGCCTTCGATCAGCATCGGCGCCTGCAGCGCGGCAATCAGCTTGCGGGCGACGACGGCGGCGTCCTCCGGGCGTTCGAGCCGGGGCAGCAGGACGACGAATTCGTCGCCGCCGAGACGGCCGAGGAAATCACCGTCGCGCAGGCAGGCGGCGAAGCGGCGGGCGGCGCCGGAGAGGAGCTGATCGCCGACCGGGTGACCGAGCGAATCGTTGACCGCCTTGAAATGGTCTAGGTCGAGGAAGAGCACCGCCAGGCAATCGCCCTGCAGCGCCGCGCTGCGCAGTTCGAGATGCGCCCGTTCATTCCATTGGGTGCGGTTGGGCAAGCCGGTCAGGACATCGTAGTGGGCGAGGAAGGCGATGTGCTCCTCGGCCACCCGCGCCGCGGTGACGTCCTGGGCGGTGCCGCGGATACGCAGGCCGGCGCCCTTGACCCAGTCGCTCTCGATGCGGAAATGCAGCGTGCTGGCGAGCGTCCCGCCGCCGTCCAGGCGGCAGTCGAAATCCGCCTGCCCCGGCGCCATCGCCACCTGATCGAGGGCCCGCGCCAACAAGGGGCGATCATCCGGATGCATCCGTTCGAGCAGGCCTTCGCGGCGGATCGTTTCTTCCGGCGCCAGGCGCAACATCTTGCGCAACTCGTCGGAACAATGGCATTCGCCGCTGCTGGGCAGGATTTCCCAACTGCCGAGACGGGCGATGCGCTGCGCCTGCGCCAGTTCTTCCTGCTGCTGCGCCACCTGCCGGCCGGCCTCGGCCAGTTGCCGGGTGCGCTCCTCGACCAGCCGCTCGACGCGCCGGGTGCGGCCACTGGTCAGCAACAGGAAGGCGCCGAGCACCGCCGTACACAACAGGCCGACGGCGAGCGTTGCCCAGACGCTCCAGTTGCGCAGGCCGGCCATGTATTCGTCGCTGGCGGCAATCGTCAGTTGCCAATGGCGCCCGGCAAACTCGAAATGGTCGCGCCAGTGCAGTTGCCGCCCCGGCCAGGCGCCGGCGGCGCAATCGGCTGGCCCGTAGAGACGTTGGCCGGCGCCCTGGTCGAGATCGCTCAGGCAGAGCTGCAGTTGCCCGGTCTTGCCGCGCAAGGCCGCGTTCAACGCGTCGTCCATGCGGAAAACGGCGGAAACCATGCCGATCTGGCGCCCCGGCTGCGCGCCGAACACCGCCTGATAAACCACCACACCGCGCTGCTCGCCGCGTTCCTGGACCAGGCGGATCGATCCGGAAGCCACCGGTTTGCCGGTCTCCCGGCTTTGCCGGGCGGCAGCGCGGGTTTGTTCGAGAACCAGCGGGTCGAGACCGAGGACGCTGCGGTTGCTGGCCTCGGGTTCGACATGGAGGATGGGCAGGTATTCGTCGCGACGTTCGGCGACGAAGGTATTGCCCGACGAATCGCGACCGAGGATGGCGAAATCGGGGTGACCGGCGGCGCGCACCGCGGCCTCGAAAGCCTCGCGATCGCCATCGAGGACCAATGGGCTCCAGCCGAAGTTCTGCGTCCCCGGATAGCGTTCGAGCAACGGCGTGACGAAATCGCGCCAGACCCTGGCGTCGAGCGCCGGATGCACGCTGGCCAGACGTTCGAGCGCTTGTATCTGGTCGAGCTGGGCGTCCAGACGTTTGCCGACCAGGCTCGCCAGGTGTTCGGCATCGCGGTTCAGTTGCGCCTGCTGGCGCTTCTCTTCCCAGTGCCGGATCTGGATGAAGCTGGCGGCGAGCACGGCCAGCGCGATCAGCATCGGCACGCTGACGGCGGTCCGCCGCGAGCGCCAGGCATCGGCCGGATGACCGAGGAAGACGAGCAGCAGCGGCACCATGATGAGGATGCCGAGCAGGTCGCCGGCCCACCAGTTGGCCCAGGTGAAGGGCAGATCGGCGAACGCGGTCGCCTGCATCAGGTGGAGCGTCGCCGTACCCAGCGTCGGACTGATCAGCGACGACAGCGGGGCGACGACGAAGACGAAACGGACGATGCTGTCCGGGCTGTCGAGCGGGTTGTCGCGCCCGAGCAGACGGCCGGCGAGCAGGTAACCGAAGGCGGCTTGCGCGGTGGCACCGAGCGCCGGCACGACAAGCATCGGCCAGACCGCCGTCGACAAGCCGCTTTGCATCGCCGCCAGCGACTGGACGACGAAAGCGCCGACGAAGACACCGGGCAGACAGCGCGGCCCGCGCACCAGCAGCGCCGCCAGCGCGACCCCGGCTGGCGGGAAAAGAGGGGCTGCATAACCCGGCGGCACGGCAATCTGCAAGGCCAGCCAGCCGGTCAACGCATAAAACAGGGCGAGCAGGAAGTTGTCGCGCAACGCAAAAGGCATTTTTATATTTTATTTCTCTGATAATTTTCCCATTATAAGTAGGCTTCACCGCAAAAGGCAGTCCGCCGGGACGCCACAGACTGCGACAATCCGCCGCAGCCTGTGGCTACGCACCGCACCGGGCAAATCGCCGATAATCCGCGCATGCCACTGATCGCCCCCTCCGCCGACAGCAGGGAATACCTGCTCAACCTGCGCCGACTGTTCGCCCTGCGCTGGGCGATGCTGGCGGCGATGGCGCTGCTGGTGGTGGTTGCCCCGCCACTGATCGGCATTGAGCTGCCGCGCCTGGTGATGTTCGCGATCCTCCTCGTCGTCGCCCTGCTCAACGGCTTCGGCCAGTGTCAGGCGGCGCGCAGCCGGGACGCCAGCGCCAACGAACTGTGCAGCCAGTTGCTGATCGACATCGTCGCCCTGAGCGCGCTGATGTTCTTCAGCGGCGGCGCCACCAACCCGCTGGTCTCGCTGCTGCTGCCGCCGGTCGCCATCGCCGCCCTCGGCCTGCCGCAGCGCCTGGTATTGCTGGTCGGCAGCACGGCGGTCGTCGCCTACTCGCTGCTCATGCTCTACTACCTGCCGCTGCCGATCGCCGACGCGGCGCGGGCGACGCAACTGCACCTGATCGGCATGTGGCTGACCTTCACCGTCTCGGCGCTGCTGATCGCCTGGATCATCCTGCGCATGACCCGGCTGATCCGCCAGCGCGACGCCGAACTGGCCACCGCGCGCGAGCAGGCGCTGCGCGACGAACGGGTGACGGCGATGGGCACACTGGCCGCCGGCGCCGCCCACGAACTGGGCACTCCGCTGGCGACGATGGCGCTGATCGTCGGCGAACTGGCCGGCGACGAACGTCTGCCTGACGACGCCCGCGACGACCTCGGCCTGCTGCGCCAGCAGGTCGCCGCCTGCAAGACGATCATCACCGGCCTGTCGCGGCGGGCCGGCGCCGAACGCCTGGAAGACACGCATGCCCAGGCGGTCGACCAGTGGCTAGACGAGTTGCGCTGCCAGTGGCAAGCCCTGCGCCCGGCCGCCAGCAGCCGCCTGCAGGTGCTCAGCCAGGACGCGGCGCCGCGCCTGGCGATCGACCCGCGCCTCGAACAGGCGCTGCTCAACCTGCTGAACAACGCCGCCAACGCCAGCCCGCTACCGGTGGACATCCGCCTGTCCTGGAACCGGCAGCGCGTCGAGATCGAGATTCGCGACCACGGCCCGGGTTTCCCCGACGAGGTGCTGCGCCTCTGCGGCCGCGAGAAGCTTCCCGGTCACGCCGGCGGTTTCGGCGTCGGCCTGCTGCTCACCTGTTCGGCGATCGGCCAGCTCGGCGGCGAACTGCAACTGAGCAACCCCGACGACGGCGGCGCCCGCGCCCGCATCCTGCTACCCATCGAGAAGAAATGACCGCACCGATCCTGATCATCGACGACGACCCGACCTTCAACGCGATCCTGATCCGCACCCTGGGCCGCCGCCAGCAGACCGCGGTCGGCGCCCACAGCAGCGAGGAAGCGCTGCAACTGGCGCAGACGCACCAGCCCTCGCGCATCGTCCTCGACCTCAACCTGGCCGGCGTTTCCGGGCTGTCGCTGATCCCGCAATTGCTCGACATCAATCCGCAGGCGCGCATCGTCGTCCTCACCGGTTACGGCAGCATCGCCACTGCGGTCGAAGCGATCAAGCGCGGCGCCACCCAGTACCTCGCCAAGCCGGTCGAAATCGAGGCCATCCTCAGCGCCTTCGACGACGCCGACCCCGCCGACGGCGACAGCACGCCGGACGAGCCGCTGTCGGTCGACCGGCTGGAATGGGAACACATCCAGCGCGTGCTCAAGGAAAACGACGGCAATGTCTCGGCCACCGCCCGCGCCCTGAAGATGCATCGCCGCACCCTGCAACGCAAGCTCGCCAAGCACCCGGTCCGCGCCTGAAACCGGAGGGACCCGGACGGTCGCTCCGGAAAAACCGAAGTTTCTTTTCCCCGCCCTGCCTTGGTGAATCCGCAAAGCGGCCCTTATACTGGCCGCTCCACAGCTTGATCGTGGTCTCCCGCACTGCCACCGCAGCATTTGTTCACCGTGACATCCGGAAAGAGAGCCCATGAGCCTGGCGCTGATCGTCATCCTCCCCTTTCTCGGCGCCGCACTCCCGGCGCTACTCATCCGCGCCGGCCGCAACGCCTGCACCACCGGCACCCTGGCCACCAGCCTGCTCGCCTTCCTGCTGCTGCTGACGCACGCCCCGGCCGTTTTCCGTGGCGAGGTGCTGCAGGCGCGCTGGGAATGGATTCCGCAGCTCGGCCTCAACGTCAATTTCTTCCTCGACGGCCTGGGCTTCTTCTTCGCCGGCCTGATCCTCGGCATTGGCCTGCTGATCATCGTCTACGCCCGTTTCTACCTGAGCAAGGAAGACCCGATGGGCAGCTTCTACAGCTACCTGCTGCTCTTCCAGGGCGCCATGGTCGGCGTCGTGCTGTCCGACAACATCCTGCTGCTGGTGATCTTCTGGGAACTGACCAGCCTCTCGTCCTTCCTCCTCATCGGTTACTGGAAACACCTGCCGGCCGGCCGCCAGGGCGCGCGCATGGCGCTCACCGTGACCGGCGCAGGCGGTCTGGCGATGATCGCCGGCATGCTGATCCTCGGCAACATCGCCGGTTCCTACGACCTGTCGACGATCCTCCAGCACAAGGAAGCGATCCAGGCCTCGCCGCTCTACCTGCCGGCGCTGCTGCTGATCCTCGCCGGCTGCTTCACCAAGAGCGCGCAGTTCCCCTTCCATTTCTGGCTGCCGCACGCGATGGCGGCGCCGACGCCGGTCTCCGCCTACCTGCACTCGGCGACCATGGTCAAGGCCGGCCTGTTCCTGATGGCGCGGCTCTGGCCGGTGCTCGCCGGCACTGACGAATGGTTCTACCTGGTCGCCAGCACCGGCCTCGTCACCATGCTGATCGGCGCCTGGATCGCGCTGTTCAAGGACGACCTGAAAGGCCTGCTCGCCTATTCGACGGTCAGCCACCTCGGCCTCGTCACCTTCCTGCTCGGCCTCGGTTCGCCGCTGGCCGCCGTCGCCGCCGTCTTCCACATCCTCAATCACGCCACTTTCAAGGCGGCGCTGTTCATGAACGCCGGCATCGTTGACCACGAAACCGGCACCCGCGACATCCGCCAGCTCGGCGGGCTGATGACGCTGATGCCGATCGCCGGCACCCTGGCCACCATCGCCGCCGCGTCGATGGCCGGCCTGCCGCTGTTGAACGGCTTCCTGTCGAAGGAAATGATGCTCGAACAGGCGGCGCTCACCAGCTGGCTCGGCCTGCCCTGGCTGGTGCCGCTGCTGGCGACGCTGGCGGCGACCTTCTCGGTCGCCTACTCGTTCCGCTACATCGTCCATGTCTACTTCGGCAAACCGGCCGGCGAAACGCCGCGGCATCCGCACGACCCGCCCTTCGGCATGTGGGGGCCGCCGGCGCTGCTGGTCGTCCTGGTCGTCCTGATCGGCCTCTTTCCGGCGAGCGTCGCCGGCCCGCTGGTCGCCACCGTTGCCGGCGCGGTGATCGGCGGCCCGCTGCCCGACTACCACCTGGCGATCTGGCACGGTCTGACGCCGGCGCTCGGCATGAGCGCGATCGCCGTCGCCAGCGGCCTGCTCCTGCTCGCCGGCTACGCCCGCCTGCGTGGCCTGTGGTCGGCCGGCCCGCATCCGGAAGCCAAGGCGGTCTTCGACGCCAGCGTCGGCGCCGCCGTGCGTCTTGCCCAGGCGCTCACGCATGGCCTGCACAACGGCTCGCTGCAACGCCACCTGGCGTTTGCCATCGGCAGCGCCGTCGTCGTCGGCTTCACCGCCTTCGCCATGGCCAGCCATGCGCCGGGCGCGCGCCCGCTGCTGCCGGCGACGCCGGTGGCCATCGTCGCCTGGCTGCTGCTGCTCGGCGCCACCGGCGCGCTGCTCGCCCTGCACCGGCGACGCCTGCTGTCGCTGGTCGTGGTCGGCGTCATCGGCATGGTCGTCTCGCTTGCCTTCGTCTATCTGTCGGCACCGGACCTGGCGCTGACGCAGATTTCGGTCGAGGTCGTCACCGTCATCCTGATGCTGCTGGCGCTCAATTTCCTGCCCAAGGAGACGCCGCTCGAAAGTTCCTGCGGCCGGCGCCTGCGCGACGGACTGCTCGCCGCGCTGGCCGGCATCGGCGTCGGCGGTGCCGCCTGGGCGATGACGACGCGCGACGCGGCGACGCTGTCCGGCTACTATCTGGAAGAATCGGTGCCCGGCGGCGGCGGCACCAACGTGGTCAATGTCATCCTGGTCGATTTCCGCGGCTTCGACACCTTCGGCGAGATCATCGTCCTGGGCATCGCCGCGCTGACCATCTACGCCCTGCTCGACGGCGCCACGCGCGGCGCGGTCGGCCGCAGGCTGGCGGCCTGGGCGCCCGACCAGGCGCGGGCCGCCGACCGTCACCCGCTGCTGCTCGTGGTCGCCACCCGCGTCATGCTGCCGCTGGCGCTGCTGGTCGGCGCCTTCATCTTCCTGCGCGGTCACAACGTGCCGGGCGGCGGCTTCATCGCCGGCCTGGTCGTCGCCATCGCGCTGATCATGCAGTACATGGCGAGCGGCCATGGCTGGGCGGCGGTCCGGATGAAGGTCGACTATCACGCACTGATCGGCATCGGCGTGCTGACCGCCGCCGCCACCGGCGTCGTCGCCTGGCTTGCCGATCACCCCTTCCTGACCAGCGCCTTCGGCCATTTCCACCTGCCGCTGGTCGGCGAATTCGAACTGGCGTCGGCGATGGCTTTCGACACCGGCGTCTTCCTCACCGTTGTCGGTGCCGTGATGCTGGCGCTGGCCAACCTCTCGCGCATCGGCGTCCTCGCCGACGCGCCACCGCCGCAGGACGGCCCGATGGAGCCCGACCTGAGCGCACCGCGCCATGGGGATCACTGACATGGAATTCCTGCTTTCCTCGGCCATCGGCCTGCTCACCGCCGCCGGCGTCTACCTGGTGCTACGCGCCCGCACCTGGCCGGTCGTCCTCGGCCTCGCCCTGCTCTCCTACGCGACCAATCTCTTCCTGTTCGCCACCGGCCGCCTGGTGCTCAACCAGCCGCCGGTAATCTCGGCGAGTGCCGCCGGCTACACCGATCCCTTGCCGCAGGCGCTGGTCCTCACCGCCATCGTCATCTCCTTCGGCATGACCGCGGTGATCGTCGTCATGGCCTTGCGCAGCTTCTTCGAGAACGGCAGCGACCATGTCGACGGCAAGGCGGAGGACGCCGCATGAACCACTGGATCATCGCGCCCATCCTGCTGCCGGCGATCATGGCGCCGATCCTGCTGATGAGCGCCCGCTACGATATCGTCCTCGCCCGCGTCTTCTCGCTCGCCTCGACCGTCGCCCTGCTCGGCATCGCCCTGGCGCTGGGCAGCATGGTCGGCGACGGCCAGATCCTGAGCTACGCGCTCGGCAACTGGGTCGCCCCCTTCGGCATCGTCCTCGTCGCCGACCGGCTGTCGGTGATGATGCTCGTCCTCACCGCGCTCCTCGCGCTGGCCGTGCTGTTCTTCGCCATCGACGGCGGCGACCGCGACGGCCGCCATTTCCACGCCCTCTACCAGTTCCAGTTGATGGGCATCAACGGCGCCTTCCTGACCGGCGACTTCTTCAACCTCTTCGTCTTCTTCGAAGTCCTGCTGATCGCTTCCTACGGCCTGATGGTGCACGGCGGCGGCCCGGCCCGGGTCAAGGCCGGCGTCCAGTACGTGGTGATCAACCTGGTCGGCTCGACGCTGTTTCTGATCGCCGTCGGCATGATCTACTCGGTCGCCGGCACCTTGAACATGGCCGACCTGGCACTCAAGGTGCCGCAGGTTGCTGCCGCCGACCAGGCGCTGCTGCAGGCCGGCGCGCTGCTCCTGCTGCTCGTCTTCTGCATCAAGGCGGCGCTGGTGCCGGTGCATTTCTGGCTGCCCGGCACCTACGCCAACGCACCGGCGCCGGTCGCCGCGCTGTTCGCGATCATGACCAAGGTCGGCGCCTACTGCGTGATCCGCCTCTACGTGCTGGCCTTCGGCGAAGAGGCTGGCGCCGCCGCCTGGCTGGCCGCGCCCTGGCTGCTGCCGGCAGCCCTCGTCACCTTGACGCTGGGCATGATCGGCGTCCTCGCCGCCCGTCGTCTCGGTCAGCTCGCCAGCTTCGCGGTGATCGGTTCGATGGGCATGCTGCTCACCGGCATCGCGCTGTTCACCCCGCAAGCCCTGTCGGCGGCGCTCTACTACCTGCTGCATTCGACGCTGGCCGGCGCCGTGCTGTTCCTGATCGCCGACCTGATCGCCCGCCGCCGCCCTGGCATCGACGACCAGTTGTCGCCGGCCCCGCGTTTCGCCCAGCAGAGCCTGCTCGCCGCCGCCTTCTTCGTCGCCGCCATCGCCGCCACCGGCATGCCGCCGCTGTCCGGCTTCGTCGGCAAGCTGCTGATCCTCGACGCCGCCCGCGACAACCTGCAGGCGACGACGATCTGGGCGCTGGTGCTGGGCACCTCGCTGCTCGCCATCATCGGCTTCGGTCGCGCCGGCAGCACGCTGTTCTGGAAGAGCACAGCACAACCCGGCAACTTCCCCGCCCCGGCGACCGGCAACGCGCTGGCGCTGGTCGCCATCGGCCTGCTGCTCGCCGGCAACGTCGCCCTGACCCTGTTTGCCGGCCCGCTGACCGCCTATCTCGAAGCGACGGCGCAACAAGTCTTCGCCACCCACCGCTATATCGAAGCCGTACTCGGCAATACCGTTCTGCCAGGAGGACTGCTCTGATGGCTCATCCATCTGCGCCACGCCCGACCCTGCTCCGGCGCTGGTTTCCCCATCCGCTGCTCAGCCTGACGCTGACGCTGATCTGGCTGCTGCTGATCAACGGGGTATCGGTCGGCGGGCTGCTGGTCGGGCTGACGCTGGGCATCGCCATCCCGCGGCTGACCGGCGGCTTCTGGCCGGATCGCCCGGGTATCCGCAACTACCGCCGGATCTTCAGCTATCTCCTGCTGGTGATGTGGGACATCGCCGTCGCCAACCTCCAGGTGGCCAGGATCATCCTCTTCCGCCCGCTGGCCAGCCTGCACACGCGCTGGGTCTGCGTGCCGCTGGCGCTGACCAGCCCGGAAGGCATCGCCGTCTTCGCCGGCACCATCACGATGACGCCGGGCACCGTCAGCTGCGACCTGGCCGCCGACGGCAAGTCGCTGCTCGTGCATTGCCTCGACGCGCCGGACCCCGAAGCCGCTGTGCGCGACATGAAGGAACGTTACGAATCCCGGCTGCTGGAGATCTTCCCGTGATCGAATACGCCATCCATTACGCCTACGTGGCGATCAGTCTCGGCCTGCTCTTCAACCTGTGGCGACTGTTTGCCGGTCCCAGCACGACCGACCGGGTGCTGGCGGTCGATACCATGGTGATCAACGTCATCGCGCTGATCATCGTCTACGGGATCCAGACCGGCAGCACGATGTACTTCGAAGCGGCACTGCTGCTCGCCATGTTCGGTTTCGTGTCCACCGTCGCCTACTGCAAGTTCATCCTGCGCGGCAACATCATCGAATAGGAGAAAAGCATGGCATGGTTCAACGAACTGCTCGTCTCGGCGCTCATCGTCATCGGCGCCAGCTTCGCCCTGGTCGGCTCCTGGGGGCTGGTCCGGCTGCCCGACCTGATGAGCCGGCTGCACGCGCCGACCAAGGCAACGACGCTCGGCGTCGGCGGCGCCCTGGTCGCCTCGATGGTCTATTTCCTGGCCGGCAACGGCACGCTATCGGTGCACGAACTGCTGATCACCCTGTTCCTGTTCCTGACCGCGCCGCTGACCGCCCACTTCCTGGCCAAGGCCTGGATGCACAGCCAGCGGCCAGGCGATCTGCCGCAACCCGCGCAGCGCGGCTGGTCGACTTTCGATGCCGGCGAAGCGGAGCGGGAAGCGGCGAGCGACCAGCCCCGGCCGCCGCCGCTCAGTGATGCATGTGGTTCATCGGCATCGCCGCCGCCGGCATCGCCTTCGTCACCTTGACCTCGACCGACTTGCTGCTGCCGTCGGCGAAACCGAGCGTCAGCGGCACCACCTGCCCCTCGCTGAGGGGTGCCTGCATGTTGATCAGCATGATGTGCAGGCCGCTCGGCTGAAGCACCGCTTCGCCCCGGGCGGGGATGACGATTTCGGGAATCTGGCGCATGCGCATCACGCCGTTATCGTTGAGGTGCGTATGCAGTTCCGAGAGTTTCGAGGCCGGGTTCGCCACCTTGACCAGCTTCGCCTCATTGGCGCCCTTGTTCTTCAACACCATGAAGGCAGCGGTGGCAGTGGCGTTGGGCGGCGCCAGGCGGATGTAGGGATCAACGACGGCGACGTCGTCGGCGCTGCCGGCAAGGACGGCGCTCGACAGGCCAAGGGCGGCGATCAGCAGGGACAGGCGTTTCATGGCAGGGCTCCTTGTTTCAGTTCAGGTATTGACGGATCAGCGCGACCATCTGTGCCGGCGGCGTGCCGTGCGCCAGGCGTGCGCGCAGGCGGCCGTCGGGGCCGATGAGGAAGGTTTCCGCCGAGTGATCGACGGCGTAGTTGCCGCCCTCGCCCGGCGGCTGCAATTTGTAGATCACGCCGTAGCGAGCGGCGACTTCGGCGATCTGTGGCGCGTCGCCGGTGACACCGACGAAGCTGGGGTCGAAGAATTCGAGATAGCTCTTGAGATGGGCCGGCGTGTCGCGTTGCGGGTCCACCGAGACGAAGAGCAGCGCGACCTTCTGTCGCTCTTCCGGGGTCAGCAGCGCGCGCGCTTCGAGGACGGTATTGAGCGTCGTCGGGCAGATGTCGGGGCAGAAGGTGTAGCCGAAATAGACGAGAACGAGACGGCCGGCATAATCGTGCAGCGCGACCGGCCCGGCCGCGCCCTGCAGCGTGAAATCGCCGCCCGCCGGCAGCGGGTTGGGCGGCGTCGCCGGGCGGGCGCCGGGATCGGGATGCCAGAACAGCAGCAAGGCGAGAATCAGCGCGGCGAGCGCGGCGGCGATGGCGGCAAGGATGCGTTCAGACATGTCAGCCCGTCACGAAACGAAAGGGAATGGCCACCCGTGAACCGGGTAGATCGACCAGCACCGTCGCCTGCCAGCTCATGCGGCCGGTGACGCAGACCGGCAGCGTCGCCTCGCCGGAGAAGAGGCCCGGCGCGTCTTCCCGCAGCAAGGGGCGATTGAAGCCCATGTCCATGTCGACGCCGGCGAAATCGATCTCGACACGGCTGGCGCCGCCCGCCTCGACCGTCACCGGGAAGGCCTTGACCAACGGGATCGGCCGCGTACCGATAGTCAGCGTGACCTGCCCGCCGCCGGGCAGACTTGCCGAACAGGCGCCTTCCTGCAGGTTGCAGGCGGCGTCGGGTTCGACCGTCAGGTCCGACTTCGGCAGCAGCAGCGGCGACAGCTTGTAGCCGACGACGACGACCAGCAGGATCAGCAGGATGCCGATGAGGTCGAGGAGTATCTTCCTGTTCACTTGTTTCCTTCCGCATGGCCTTGCCGCCAGCGTCCCGGCAAGACCGGCGGCGATTCTGGCACAGCCCCGCTGGCGCACCCCTGCGACAAATTGCCGCAGGTCGGCGGACAGCTCATTTATCAAATGCTAATATTCAGCCCCTGCCCATTTTTCCTGATCGCCCCGTGAAGCAACTTCTTGCCGCCCTTGCCCTCGCCCTTGTCGCCAACCTGAGCAGCGCCCAGCCGGCACCGGACAGCGCGCCCTTCTTCGGCGCCACGCTGGCCAATGCCGACGACCGGCCGGTGGCGATGAGCCGCTACCGTGGCAAACCGGTCGTGGTCAACTTCTGGGCCCGCTGGTGCCCGCCCTGCCGGGCCGAGATTCCCGAACTCAACAGCTTCGCCAAAAAACACGCCGGCAAGATCGACGTCGTCGGCATCGGCATCGAGGACGACGCGGCGGCGGTCAAGGCCTTCGCCCGCGACTTCCCGATCCAATACCCGGTCTATCTCGCCCGCGAACAGGCGCACGCGCTGATGTCCGGCCTCGGCAACGCGCGCGGCGGTTTGCCCTATACGCTGTTCATCGACCGCAACGGCAAGGTGATCGGCGGCAAGCTGGGCATGCTGCGCCAGGCCGACCTCGACGCTGCGGCGCCGCTGCTGCTGCGCTGACCGCTGCCGCTCAGGAGCGATCCTGACGGCCATCCCGGGAAAACAGCATGGTGATGCCGACGCCGATCGGGATCAGCGGCCACCAGGTGCCGATCAACTGAAAGATGTTGACGTGAAAGAGGTCCAGGTTGGCACCGAGGGCGACGACGCCGACGGTGATCAGGACGATGGCAGCAACGTTTCCCTTCATCGGGGACTCCCTGGATTCAGGCACGACGGACGCCGACAACGCCTTCGACCTCGTGGATCAGGCCGAGGGTGCGCTGCAGCTGACGCAGATTGACGATTTCGACGGTGAAGCTCATGTGCGCGTTGCCCTGGCGCGACTGCGTATTGACGCCGACGACGTTGAGCTTCTCGCGGGTGAAGATTTCCGAGATGTCGCGCAGCAGGCCCTGGCGGTCGTGCGCATCGACGACGATGTCGCAGGCGAAGGTGCCGGTGGTCTCGCTGCCCCAGTCAGTCTCGATCACCCGCTCCGGGTGCAGCGCGGCAAGGTTGGCGAAATTCGGGCAATCGGCGCGGTGGATCGAAATCCCCTTGCCGCGCGTGATGAAGCCGTGGATCTCGTCGGGCGGTGCCGGCTTGCAGCAGCGCGCGAGCTGGGTCAGCAGCTTGTCGACGCCGACGATCAGGATGCCCTGATTGCCGTCGCTGTGCTTGCGCGGCGCCCGCGTCTGCACTTCGTCCGGCAGTTGCGTCTCGGCCGCCGCTTCGCCGCGCGCCGCCGCCTGGAACAGGCGCAGGTTGAGTTCGCCGCGGGCAGCGGCGATGTAGAGGTCGTCGGCCTTGGCGAAATCGAGGCGGCGCGCCAGTTCGTCGATGTTGGCACCAGTCTGCCCGGCGCGCTGCAATTCCTTGGCCACCAGCGCCCGCCCTTCGGCCAGCGTCTCTTCCAGCGCCAGGTTGGCGAACCACGCCCGCACCTTGATCCGCGCGCTCTTGGTGTGGATGTAGCCGAGCGCCGGATTGAGCCAGTCGCGCGACGGCCCGCCCTGCTTGGCGGTCAGCACCTCGACCTGCTGCCCGGTCTCGAGCGGCGTGTTGAGCGGAATCAACTGGCCGTTGATCTTGGCGCCGCGACAGCGGTGACCGAGATCGGTATGGACGCGGTAGGCGAAATCGACGGCGGTCGCACCTGACGGCAGGTCGACGACGCGGCCTTGCGGCGTCATCACGTAGATGGTCTCATCGAGCGCCGCCTGCTTGTAGTGGTTGACCCAGTCGGAGCTGTCGGCGACCTCGTTCTTCCAGGTCAGCAACTGGCGCAGCCAGGCGATCTTCTCGTCGTAGGCGTCGGCGCCTGGCGCCTTGGCGCCTTCCTTGTAGCGCCAGTGCGCGGCGACGCCGAGTTCGGCATGCTTGTGCATGTCCCAGGTGCGGATCTGGATTTCCAGGCTGCGCCCGTCCGGACATTCGACCGCGGTATGCAGCGAGCGATAGTTGTTGCCCTTGGGTTTCGAGATGTAGTCGTCGAATTCCTTGGAAATCGGCGTCCACAGGTTGTGCACGATGCCGAGCGCGGTATAGCAGTCCTTGACGTCGTCGACAATGATGCGCAGGGCGCGCACGTCGTAGACCTCGGCGAAGCCGACGCCCTTCTTGCGCATCTTGTTCCAGATGCTGTAGATGTGCTTCGGTCGGCCGTAGATCTCGGCCTTGGCGATGCCGGCCTCGGCCAGCTCGGCGCGGACGCGGGCGACGGCGTCGGCGATGAAGGCCTCGCGCTCGCTGCGCTTCTCGTCGAGCTGCTTGGCGATCGTCTTGTAGATGTCCGGATGGATGAAGCGGAACGACAAATCCTCCAGTTCCCACTTCAATTCCCAGACGCCGAGCCGGTTGGCGAGCGGCGAATAGAGTTCCAGCGTCTCGCGCGCCACCTGCACGCGCAGGTCGTCGGGATTGGCCGCGTAATGGCGCAGCGTCTGCGTGCGGCTGGCCAGGCGCAGGAGGACGACGCGGATGTCCTCGACCATGGCCAGCAGCATCTTGCGCAGGACTTCGACCTGGGCGCGGATTTCCGCCGGGTTGCTCTCGCCGGCCTCGAGGTCGACGGCGACGAAGCCCTTGGCGATCGGCCGCAGGCGGTTGAGCCGGAAGATGCCATAGACCAGGCTGGCGACCGCCTTGCCGAAGCGTTCCTCGATGTGGGCAACACCGTGCTCGTCCTGCGCGGGCACCGCGAAGAGCAGCGCGGCGATGCGCGAATCGGCATCGAGCCGCAGCCCGGCGATGATCACCGCCATGCCGAGCGCGTGCGGCCAGATGCCCTCGCCGCTGCCGAGCAGGCTGTTGCCGTAAATCTGCGCGGCGAAATCGACGGCGTCCCGGAGACGCCGGACATCGGCTTCCGGCAAGTTGGCCGTGAGCGCGGCCAGGAACTGTTCAGAGTCGCCGTGGGCGGCGACGGAATGGACGACGGAAACCATGGCCGCGATTATAGGTCTGAGTGACAAGGAATGACAGATGCGGACGGCAAATGCCGCGCTGGAGAAGGGTTTGCCGGGGACAGGGCGGGGAGTACCATCGGGGTTTACCCCAATCCCCGGCCCACCGTTTCTGTGGGACCGTCGACTGCCGTATGCGCCGTTTCGGCCAGTTGCCAGAGGCCACAAGCCTGAACGGCATTGCATCGTCCTTTTCACGTCACCCGTAAGGAGCAAACATGAAGAACTTCACCGTCCTGGCTTCCACCCTCGCCGTCATTGGCGCCCTCGGCGCTTCCCCGGCCATGGCCCAGCAGAAATTCGTCACCATCGGTACCGGCGGCGTGACCGGCGTTTATTACGCGGCGGGCGGCGCCATCTGCCGCCTGATGAACAAGGACCGCGCCAAGCACGGCATCCGCTGCTCGGTCGAAAGCACCGGCGGCTCGGTCTACAACGTGAACACGATCAAGGCTGGCGAACTCGATTTCGGCGTCTCGCAATCCGACGTCCAGTACAACGCGATCAAGGGCCTGGCCCAGTTCAAGGACGGCGGCGCGATGGGCGACCTGCGCGCCGTCTTCGCGCTGCATCCGGAACCGCTGACCATCGTTGCGCGCAAGGAAGCCAACGTGAAGAAGTTCGAGGACTTCAAGGGCAAGCGCTTCAACATCGGCGTTCCCGGCTCCGGCCAGCGCGCGACGATGGAAGTCCTGCTGCCGGCAATCGGCATGAAGACTGCCGATTTCTCGCTGGTCTCCGAACTGAAGCCTGACGAGCACGGCGCCGCGCTGTGCGACAACAAGATCGACGGCTTCGCCTTCGTCGTCGGTCACCCGGCCGCCAACATCCAGGACGTCACCACCACCTGCGGCGCCCAACTGGTCAATGTCACCGGCCCCGGCGTCGACAAGCTGATCGCCAGCTTCCCCTACTACGCCAAGGCGACCATCCCGGGCGGCCTCTACGCCAACAACCCGAACGGCGCCACCACCTTCGGCGTCGTCGCCAGCATCGTCAGCTCGGCCAAGGTGCCGGACGAAGTGGTGTACACCCTGGTCAAGTCGGTGTTCGAGAATTTCGACGAGTTCAAGAAGCTGCACCCGGCGTTCTCCCACCTCGACCCGAAGACGATGATCAAGGACGGTCTGTCGGCCCCGCTGCACAACGGTGCGGTCAAGTACTACAAGGAAAAGGGCTGGATGTAAGCGCCCCGCGTTGCGCGTCGCCGGGGGCGACGCGCGATGACACGGCGGCGGTTTGTCGAGGGGCAGCCCGCCGCCTTTCTGGAAATTCCCGGAGAAGCTTCTCATGACGAGCCCGGACAAAAACACCACCGTGCATGAACTGAGCGAAGAGCAGCTTAAGCAGATCGTTGCCGAAGCCGATACCGGCGGCCGCAAACCGACCGGCATCGCAGCCAGGCTGCTGGTTGCCGTCGCCCTCGCCTGGTCCCTGTTCCAGTTGTGGATCGCCTCGCCGCTGCCTTTCTCGCTCGGCGTCTTCGTCCTCAACGACACCCAGTCGCGAGCCATCCACCTGGCGTTTGCCGTCTTCCTCGCCTTTGCCGCCTACCCGGCCTGGAAACGCTCGCCGCGCGCCTACGTTCCCGCCATCGACTGGTTGCTGGCCGGCGTCGGCGCGTTCTGTGCCGCCTATCTATTCCTCTTCTACAGCGAACTCGCCAGCCGCCCCGGCATGCCGACCACGCTCGACCTGGCCGTCGCCGTCACCGGTCTTGTCCTGCTGCTCGAAGCCGCCCGCCGTGCCCTCGGCCTGCCGATGGTCATCCTTGCCATCGTCTTCCTCGGTTACATCTTCCTCGGCCCTTACATGCCGGAGGTCATCGCCCACCGCGGCGCCTCGCTGGCCAAAGGCATGAGCCATATCTGGCTGACCACCGAAGGCGTCTTCGGCGTCGCGCTCGGCGTCTCGGCGAGCTTCATATTCCTTTTCGTGCTCTTCGGCGCGCTGCTGGAAACGGCTGGCGCCGGCAACTATTTCATCAAGTCGGCGATCGCCCTGCTCGGCCACATGCGCGGCGGACCGGCCAAGGCGGCCGTCGTCGCCTCGGCCAGCACCGGGCTGATTTCCGGCTCGTCGATCGCCAACGTCGTCACCACCGGCACCTTCACCATCCCGCTGATGAAGAGCGTCGGCTACCGCGCCGACCAGGCGGCGTCGGTCGAAGTCGCCTCGTCGGTCAATGGCCAGATCATGCCGCCGGTGATGGGCGCCGCTGCCTTCCTGATGGTCGAGTACGTCGGCATCCCGTACACGCAGGTGATGAAGCACGCGATCGTCCCGGCGCTGATTTCCTACATCGCGCTGTTCTACATCGTGCATCTGGAAGCGCTGAAGATGAAACTCGAAGGGCTGCCAAGGCGCGAACCGCTGCCCTGGCAGAAAGCGCTGGTGTCCACCGTGATGACGGTATCCGGGCTGGTCATCCTGTCCGCCGTCATCTACTGGGGTTTCGGCTGGATCAAGACGGTGGCCGGCGACGCCGCCTTCGCCATCGTCAGCGTGCTGATGCTCGGCGCCTACATCGCCATCATCCGTTTCTCCGCCCGCTATCCCGAGCTGCACATGGACCGGCCGGACGAGAAGATGGAATTCCTGCCGGAAATCGGGCCGACACTGAAGTCCGGCCTGCACTTCCTGCTGCCGGTCGCCGCGCTGGTCTGGAACCTGATGGTCGAACAACTCTCGCCGGCCCTCTCCGCCTTCTGGGCGACCCTGTTCCTGATGTTCATCCTGGTCACGCAGCGCCCGCTTTTCGCCTATTTCCGCGGCCAGGGCGAATTCGCTGCCGCCGCCCGGCAGGGCTTCCAGGATCTGTTCGACGGCCTGGTCACCGGCGCCCGCAACATGATCGGCATCGGCATCGCCACCGCCACCGCCGGCATCATCGTCGGCACCGTGACGCTGACCGGCGTCGGCCTGGCGATGACCGAACTGGTCGAAATCCTTTCCGGCGGCAACCTGATGGTGATGCTCGGACTGGTCGCGGTGATTTCGCTGATCCTCGGCATGGGCCTGCCGACCACTGCCAACTACATCGTCGTGTCGACCTTGATGGCGCCGGTGATCGTCGAACTCGGCGCGCAGAGCGGCCTGCTCGTGCCGCTCATCGCCGTCCACCTGTTCGTCTTCTACTTCGGCCTGATGGCCGACGTCACGCCGCCGGTCGGCCTGGCCTCCTACGCGGCCGCCGGCATCGCCAAGAGCGACCCGATCAAGACCGGCTTCACCGCCTTCGGCTACAGCGCGCGGACGGCGATCCTGCCGTTCATGTTCATCTTCAACACGCAATTGCTGCTGATCGGCATCACCGACGCTTTCCACCTGATCCTGACCGTTGTCAGCGCGACGCTGGCCAGCCTGATGTTCGCCGCCGCGACGCAGGGCTGGTTCCTGGTCCGCAATCGTCTGCACGAAACCCTGCTCCTGCTGCTCGTCACCTTCAGCCTGTTCCGCCCCGGCTTCTGGATGGACATGGTTTACCCGCCATTCGACGAAGCCGCCCCGACCGAACTGACGCGCCTCGTCGAAGCGGCGCCGAAGGACGGCAAGCTGCGCGTCTGGGTCAATGGTCTCAGCCTCGAAGGCCAGGAAGTCACCAAGGGCGTGCTGCTTTCGCTCGGCGCCCCAGGCAAGGCCAGCGAACGCCTGGCCAGCATGGGCCTGACCGTGATGACGCTGGGCGACCAGGTGCAGGTCGCCGCCGTACGCTTCGGCAGCCCGGCGGAAAAACTCGGCCTGGAACAGGGCTTCAACCTGACCCGGATCGAGATTCCGCACCCGGATCGTCCGGACAAGGAATGGATCTTCGTCCCGGCGCTGCTCCTGCTGGCGCTGGTCTGGTTCATGCAGAACGCGCGCCGCCGGCGCGAGGCCGCCTGAACCGTCACTGAAAGGAGTTCCCGATGAGCCAATCGCGCATCCCGCCCGCCAGCCTGGGCGGGCTCTCCTACCTCGACCCGGCCGCGCCGGAGCCCTGGGCCAGCTTCATCGAGCAGATCGAACGGGTGCGCCCCCATCTCGGCCCGCTTGAGCGCTGGATTGAAACTCTGAAGCACCCGAAACGGACGCTGATCGTCGACATCCCGATCGAACGCGACGACGGGACGATCGCCCATTTCGAGGGCTACCGCGTGCAGCACAACCTGTCGCGCGGTCCCGGCAAGGGCGGCATCCGCTACCACCCGGCGGTGACGCTCAACGAGGTGATGGCGCTGGCCGGCTGGATGACCGTCAAGAACGCCGCCATCGGCCTGCCCTTCGGCGGCGCCAAGGGCGGCATCCGGGTCGATCCGGCAACGCTGAGCAGCGGCGAACTGGAACGCGTGACCCGCCGCTTCACCTCGGAAATCGGCATCATCATCGGCCCCGACCGCGACATCCCGGCGCCCGACGTCGGCACCAACGCCAAGATCATGGCGATGATGATGGACACCTTCTCGATGAACCGTGGCGGCACCGCCACCGGCGTCGTCACCGGCAAGCCGGTCGCCCTTGGCGGCAGTCTCGGCCGCCAGGAGGCCACCGGCCGCGGCGTCTATTTCTGCGCCCGCGAGGCCGGCAAACGCCAGCACATCGCCATGGAAGGCGCGCGCATCGTCGTCCAGGGCTTCGGCAACGTCGGCGGCATCGCCGCCCGCCTGTTCCGCGCCGCTGGCGCCCGGGTGATCGCCATCGCCGACCACACGGCAACGCTGGTCAACGAGTCCGGCATCGACATCCCCGCCGCCCAGGCCTGGGCCGCCGAACACGCTGGTCTGGCCGGCTTCCCCGGCGCCGCGCCGATCGACATCGAGGACTTCTGGCAACTGGAGTGCGACTACCTGGTGCCGGCCGCGCTCGAAGGCCAGATCACCCCGGAACGCGCCACCGGCGTGCGCGCCCGCGTCGTCGTCGAAGGCGCCAACGGGCCGACCACGCCGGCCGCCGACGACGTGCTGCGCAGCCGTGGCGTCCTCGTCGTCCCCGACGTACTGGCCAATGCCGGCGGCGTCACCGTTTCCTACTTCGAATGGGTGCAGGATTTCTCCAGCTTCTTCTGGACCGAAGACGAAATCAACGCCCGGCTGGAGCGCATCATGGTCAACGCCTTCGATGCGATCTGGCAGGTTGCCCAGGAAAAACAGGTGCCTTTGCGCACCGCCGCCTTCATCATCGCCTGCCACCGGGTACTCGAAGCCCGCGCCGAACGGGGGCTCTACCCCTGACCCACCCCACCGTCGAACCCGTGGTCGACGGTGCCGCATTCCGTCGACCATGCCAAAATTCCTGACCAACCCTTACCTGCTGCTGACCCTGACCGCGCTCTTCTGGTCGGGCAACATGGTGCTCGGCCGCGGCATCCGCGCCGACGTGCCGCCGCTGGCGCTGGCCTTCTGGCGCTGGGCGATCGCCTTCCTGCTCGTCCTGCCGCTGGCGTTGCCGCATTTCAAGGCGCAGTGGCCGCTGCTGAAAAAAGGCTGGCGGCCGGTGCTGCTCCTCGGCCTGCTCGGCGTCGGCGGCTACAACACCTTCGCCTACCTGGCGCTGCAGACGACGACGGCGACCAACGCGGTGCTACTCAACTCCTTCATTCCGGTCGCCACCATCGCCATTTCCTGGGCCTTCCTCGGCAAGCGGCTGACACCGCTGGCGGCAACCGGCGTCGTCGTTTCGCTGCTCGGCGCGCTGACCATCGTCGCCCGCGGCGAACTGGGCGTGCTGCTCCACCTCAACCTCAACATCGGCGACCTCTGGATGCTCGGCGCCGTCGCCGTCTGGGCCATCTACACCGTCGGCCTGGCCTGGCGCCCGGCCGGCGTGCACCCGATGCTGGCGCTCGCCGCGTTCACGCTGGTCGGCCTCGCCGCCCTGTTTCCCGCCTACCTGTGGGAGATGGCGCAAGGGCGGACGATCAACGTGCATGCCGGCTCGCTGCTCTCGCTCGCCTACGTCGGCATTTTCCCGAGCTTCGTCGGCTACATCTTCTACAACCGCGGCGTTGCCGAAGTCGGCGCCAACAAGGCCAGCCTGTTCATCCACCTGATGCCGGTGTTCGGCACCCTGCTCTCGGTCGTCTTTCTGGGCGAAATCCCGCACCCCTACCACTATGCCGGGATCGCGCTGATCTTCGCCGGCATCTGGCTGACGATGAAGAAAGGCTGAGCGGCGGATGGGCCTGTTCGACTGGCTGCGCCGCCGTCCGGCGGCAATCCCCGACGACCTCTGGCAACGGACGCTGGCCAGCCAGCCCTTCCTCGCCGCGCTCGACGCCGATGAGGCGCGCCGCCTGCGGGCGCTGGCCGAACGCTTCCTGGCCGACAAGGAATTCACCGCCGCCGGCGGGCTCGAACTGAGCGACGAAATCTGCGTCGCCATCGCCGCCCAGGGTTGCCTGCCGGTGCTCGAACTCGGCCTCGGCGCCTACGGCGACTGGGTCGGCATCGTCGTCTATGCCGACGAGTTCGTCGTCCCGCGTGAGGTCGCCGACGACGACGGCGTGGTGCACCGTTACGCCGACGTGCTCTCCGGCGAGGCCTGGGAAGGCGGCCCGCTGCTCGTTTCCTGGCGCGACGTGCAGATGGCCGGCGGCGACTACAACGTCGTCATCCACGAGTTCGCGCACAAGCTCGACATGCTCAACGGCGAAGTCGACGGCATCCCGGCGCTGCATTCCGGAATCACCGCCGAACGCTGGGAAGGCGTTCTCCTTCCCGCTTACGACGATTTCTGCGCCCGCGTCGACGCCGGCGAGGAAACGATCATCGATCCCTACGCCGGCGAGGCCGTGGGGGAATTCTTCGCCGTCCTCAGCGAAAGCTTCTTCGGCATGCCCGACGTCGTCGCCGCCGAATACCCCGCGCTCTACGCGCTGCTGCGCGACTACTACCGGCAGGACCCGCTGGCCCGCCTGCAGAAAAAATAAAAGCCGGCGCGCAGGCCGGCTTGGCGTGGGTGTCGAGGAATCAGACCTTGTTCACCAGGTTGGACAGCGTGACATTGGTGGTCATCTGCGCCAACAACTTCTGCAGGCCGACGCGGGCCTTGAGGTTGATGATCAGCGGCGCGCGCAGGCTGGGGGCGACGCCGCCGCCTTCTTCCTGCTTGTAGAGGGTGATCATCACCGCCACGTCGTCGGCGGCCGGCGACTGCAGCAGCGCGTTTTCCTCGTCGGTGAGTTCCAGCTCGTAGTTGAAGCCGAGCGCGGTCGGATCGATGATCTGGAAAGCCAGCGCCGCGTCATCCACCGACTGCAGCGTGAAGCTCTGCGGCTCGCCCTTGCCTTCTTCGTGAGCGAGCATGAACTGCTTCTTGTCTTCGAAACCGATCAGGCCGTTCGGAAAGCTGATGACCTTGTCTTCTGCCACATCGACGGTACCAAACAGATAGGTATTCACTTGCATGTGCTCTCTCCTCTTGAGTTGGGATGTATCAATTGGCATCCTACACCACTCCGCAGAGAGTTGTAATTCACCTTCAGATTACGGCATCATTGCCGCCCCCTTCAGCAGTCGCCGCCCCCATGCTCGCTCCCATCGAACACCGCATCGCCCTCGAACTCAACGTCCGTCCGGCCCAGGTCAAGGCCGCCGTCCAGCTCCTCGACGAAGGCGCCACCGTGCCTTTCATCGCCCGCTACCGCAAGGAAGTCACCGGCGAACTCGACGACACGCAACTGCGCACGCTGGAAGAGCGCCTCGGTTACCTGCGCGAACTCGAAGACCGCCGCGGCGCGGTGCTGGCCAGCATCGAGGAACAGGGCAAGCTGACGCCGGAACTGCGCGGCGAGATCGAAAACGCCGAAACCAAGCAGCGCCTCGAAGACCTCTACCTGCCGTACAAGCAGAAACGCCGCACCAAGGCGCAGATCGCCCGCGAGGCCGGCATCGAGCCGCTGGCGCTGAGCCTGCTGGAAAACCCCGAGCTGACGCCGGAAGACGAAGCCGAGAAATACCTCAACGCCGAGGCCGGTTTCGCCGACACCAAGGCGGTACTCGACGGCGCCCGCCAGATCCTGATGGAGAAGTTCGCCGAAGACGCGCAACTCTTGCAGACGCTGCGCGACTACCTGAAGGAACACGGCCTGCTCAAATCGACCGTCGTCGAAGGCAAGGAAACCGAAGGCGCCAAATTCCGCGACTGGTTCGACTTCGCCGAATCCATCGTCGACATGCCCTCGCACCGGGCGCTGGCGCTCTTGCGCGGGCGCAACGAAGGCTTCCTCAACGTCGCGCTGGTGCTCGACTCGGAACTCAACGAAGACGCCGTCAAGCCCGGCCCGAATGCCTGCGAACAGCGCATCGCCGCCCGCTTCGGCATCAAGCACCAGAACCGCCCGGCCGACAAATGGCTGCAGGACACCGTGCGCTGGACCTGGAAGGTCAAGGTCTACACCCACCTCGAACTCGAACTCGTGAATGAACTGCGCGAGCGCGCCGAGGAAGAAGCCATCCGCATCTTCGGCAAGAACCTCAAGGACCTGCTGCTCGACGCGCCGGCCGGCCAGCACGTGACCATGGGCATCGACCCGGGCATCCGCACCGGCTGCAAGATCGCCGTCGTCGATGCCACCGGCAAGCTGCTCGACACCGCCACCATCTACCCGCACGAACCGCGCAACGACTGGGGCGGCTCGATCTCGACCATCGCCCGCCTGGCCTCGACGCATGGCGTCACGCTGGTCGCCATCGGCAACGGCACCGCCAGCCGCGAGACCGACAAGCTGGTGCAGGACGTCATGAAGAAGTACCCGGAAGCCCGGCTGCAGAAAATCGTCGTCTCGGAAGCCGGCGCTTCGGTCTATTCCGCCTCCGAACTCGCCGCCAAGGAATTCCCCGACCTCGACGTCTCGATCCGCGGCGCAGTGTCGATTGCCCGCCGCCTGCAGGACCCGCTCGCCGAACTGGTCAAGATCGAACCGAAGTCGATCGGCGTCGGCCAGTACCAGCACGACGTGTCGCAATCCAAGCTGGCGAAGAACCTGGATGCCGTGGTCGAGGACTGCGTCAACGCCGTCGGCGTCGACGTCAACACCGCCTCGGTGCCGCTGCTGACCCGCATCTCCGGCCTCAACGGCAGTCTGGCCGCCAACATCGTCAGCTATCGCGACGCCCACGGCGCCTTCAAGTCGCGCGACGAACTGAAGAAGGTGCCGCGCCTCGGTGACAAGACCTTCGAACAGGCGGCCGGCTTCCTGCGCGTACCCAACGGCGACAACCCGCTCGACGCCTCTTCCGTGCACCCGGAAGCCTACCCGCTGGTCGAGAAGATCATCGTCGACCTGAAGAAGCCGATCAAGGAACTGCTCGGCAACAGCCAGGCGCTCAAGGGCCTCAACCCGGCCAAATACACCGACGAGCGCTTCGGCCTGCCGACCGTCCAGGACATCTTCAAGGAACTGGAAAAACCCGGCCGCGACCCGCGCCCCGAGTTCAAGACCGCGACCTTCGCCGACGGCGTCGAGGAAGTGAAAGACCTGCGCCCGGGCATGATCCTCGAAGGCGTGGTGACCAACGTCGCCGCCTTCGGCGCCTTCGTCGACATCGGCGTGCATCAGGACGGCCTGGTCCATGTCTCGGCGCTGTCCAATACCTTCGTCAAGGACCCGCACGACGTGGTCAAGGCCGGCCAGGTGGTCAAGGTCAAGGTGCTGGAAGTCGACCTCGCCCGCCAGCGCATCGCGCTCACCATGCGCATGTCCGACGAGCCGAAGAAGCACGATGCCGGCAGCCAGCGCGGCGCCCCGCTGTCGAAACAGCAGGCCCGCCACAACGCGCCGCCGCCGGCCGGCAACGCGATGGCCAACGCCTTCGCCAAGCTCAAGCGATAGCCGGGACAAATCCAGCGCATCGGCATTGTCAATTGGCGAGGCGGCAAGGCCTTGCCGACAATGACGGCATACCGATCCCGAAGGAAGCCGCCATGACCCGCGTCGCCACCACCGTTTTCCGGAAGCATCCGGTCCGTTTCGCAGCCGGCATCGCCATCAATCTGGGCGGCGTGCTCGCGCTCGCCGCCCACTTCTAGCCCCGCCTAGAACCCCAGGCTGCCGCCGGCGCCGAGCAAGGTTGCGATGCCGAGCACGGCAAAGATGGCGGCGGCGATCGCATGCACGACGCGCACCGGTATCCGGTTGGCAATGCGGTCGCCGAGCAGCACGGCCGGCACGTTGGCGATCATCATGCCGAGCGTGGTGCCGGCAACGACGGCAACGACTGCCTGATACTGCGCGGCCAGCGCCACCGTCGCGACCTGCGTCTTGTCGCCCATCTCGGCCAGGAAAAAGGCAATCAGCGTCGTCCCGAACACCCCGTAACGCGCCAGCGCCGCCTCGTCGTCGTCCATCTTGTCGGGGATCAGCGTCCACACCGCCATCGCGATGAAGGACAGGCCGAGCACCCAGCGCATCGTCCCCGGCGCCACCAGCGAGGTGATCCAGGCGCCGAGCGCGCCGGCAAAGGCATGGTTGGCAATGGTGGCGACCAGGATGCCGGCGATGATCGGCAGCGGCTTGCGGAACTTGGCGGCGAGGATGAAGGCGAGCAGTTGCGTCTTGTCGCCGATTTCGGCCAGGGCAACGATGCCCGTGGAAATGAGGAAAGCTTCCATCTGAAGATACCTGGCCGGATCAGGACGATTGACCACGTCGCTTCTCCGGCCCGGGAAAGCAACATGGTCAAAGGTCTTGCCAAGTTCGGGACCGCCTGCGCCATGTCCCGCAGGACAAGTCTGTTGACGCAGGCCTCTGGCGGATGCAGAGCGGCTACTCCCCAATGACGGGGCGGATTATACACGGCGCAGGAAACGCTCGCTCGCAACATCGCTTGCATTTGCTTACATCCCGAAACCGGCGAGCGGCAGACTGTCCGTTGCCTGCGGCGTAGACTTGAGGCCTCACGAAAAGGGAGAAAAACAATGAAACATCCGCGCTTGCTGCTCGGCCTGTTGCCGCTCGGCCTCTGGGCCGCCTTTGCCCTGCCCGATCTACTGGCCACCGAACAGGGCGGCCCCTGGTTCTGGCGGCGCAACCTGATCCTGCTCTCCGGCATCGTCGCCCTGTGGTGGATGAGCGCCGGCATGCTGCTCGCCACCCGCGCCCCCTGGCTGGAAAAGCGCTTCGGCGGGCTGGACAAGCTCTACCGCCTGCACAAGAACATCGGCATCGGCGCCGGTCTCCTGGTGCTGCTGCACTGGCAACTCGAATGGCTGCCGAAAACCCTGTCCAAGGCCGGGCTGATCGCCGGGCCGAACCGGCCGCGCGGGCCGCGCGGCGAGCCCGACATGTGGATCGAGCTGGCCAAGGACGTCGGCGAATGGGCCGGCTACATCCTGATGGCGCTGGTCGTCGTCGCCCTGCTCCGTCGCCTGCCCTATCACTGGTTCCGCCTCGCACACAAGGCTTTCGGCCTGATCTTCCTGGGCGGCGCCTTCCACGGCCTGCTGCTGATGCCCAAGGAATTCTGGCAAACGCCGCTGGCCTGGGCGACGCTCGCCGTCGCCGCGCTCGGCGTGGTGCCGGCGCTGCTCTCGCTGAGCGGCCGCATCGGCCGCCGGCGCCAGCATCCGGCACAGGTTGAAAGCGTCCGCCAGGCCGACGGCCAGGTGCTGGAAATCGTCTGCCGTCCGGCCGCCTCCTGGCCCGGCCATCAGGCCGGCCAGTTCCTGCTGGCCGATTTCGGCGTGCGCGGCGAAGGCGCCCACCCCTTCACCATCGCCTCGGCCTGGAGCGCCGAAACCGGCACCCTGACGCTCGCCGTCAAGGCGCTCGGCGACTTCACCGGCAAGCTGCCGCAAACTGTCGCCGCCGGCCAGACGATCCGTCTCGAAGGCCCTTACGGCCAGTTCGACTTCGCCTCGGCCTCGGCCCGCCAGATCTGGGTCGCCGGCGGCATCGGCATCACGCCCTTCCTCGCCCGCCTGCAAACGCTCGCCGCCAGCGGCCAGCGCGCCGACGTCGATCTCTTCTACTCCAGCGCCAGCGACAGCCCCTTCCCGGAACAGCTCGACGCCCTCTGCGCCCGCACCGGCGTTCGCCTGCACCGTCGCCTGAGCGAGCGCGACGGCCCGTTCACCGGCGAGGAAATCACCGCCTGCCGCAGCGACGGCACCAGCGTCTGGTTCTGCGGCCCGCGCCGCTGGGGCGAAGCGCTGGCCCGCCTGTTCCAGGAAAAAGGCCTGGCGCGCGACGACTTCCATCAGGAAGCCTTCGAGTTCCGCTAAGCCGCCACCAATTCCGCCGGAACTGCGCCGACGGAAGCCCATCACGCACCTGCGCCGCGTAGCCGCAGCGCAGGTGTAACAAAACTCTGCTTTCCAGGAAACTATTCCCATGGCATCGTCCACCAAGGAATGCATTTCGCATTCCTGGTCAACCTCAAAAGGAGATGACGATGACAACCACAGTTGGCAAAGTAGGTGTATATCTCGTCCATGGAACCGCCGGCAATGTCGGTACTCCGGGCGCCCCGATCCTTCATTTTTCCTTGATGGTCAACGCCAGCACCGGCGCCGTCAGCGGCCAGGCCCGCCAGACGCAGGCCGTTCAAGGCCCGATGTCCGACGTCCTGATCAGCAACGTGACCGGCCAGATTCGCTACACCGGCCTCGGCGAATACACCAAGATCGTTTCCCTGCAAGGCAGTGCCGTCATCACGGTGCCACCGCCGGCGATCGGTGCCTATCTGGCTCCCTTCGATGCCCACTTTGCCATTAACGACGCCTGGGAAGGCGTCGGTGGCTGGAGCCTGGGCGGCACCAGCGTAGAAAACGTTCCCGTCACCAGCGAGCACTAAGCCCGCTCCAAGGTCCGCGCCATGTCGCGCGGACCTGCCAATCACCCTCCGCGCCCGCACCAACGCACGCCTGCGCCGCCGGCAAAGCGAACGCAAGGGCCCTTCGGCGGCGACCGCAGCAGCATCTGGCTCTGTGGCACGCACCGCGGGAACGAAGCACAGGCCTGGCGCGCGACGACTTTCATCAGGAAGCCTTCGAACTCCGCTGAAACTCCCCTCAGCCCGGGTTCAGCACCTTGAACACCTCATCGCGCAGGCGGGCAGCGATCGCACGGTAGTAAGGATCGCTCTCGCTGCCCAGATAGTCGTCAAGCAGCACCAGCCTGCCGGGAAAATCCCGGCAATCCTGCACCCGCCCGAGCGCCGCGTCGAAGCGCCGGTGCGCCAGGCCGGCGGGGCTGCGCGTCTGCTGTGCGAAGCATTCGAGGAAACGCGGCAGCCGCGCCGCCAGGTATTCCCCCCAGGCGGCCACATCGTCCGCCGTGTAGTAATGCAGCCAGATGTCCTGGGCATAGATCGCCGGTTGCGGATCGGCCCGGTAACCTTCGAGGACGATCTCGTTGCCGTCGTCGGTCACCGTCACCACACAGGCGTCGGCCAACGTCCCCGGCAAGCCGGCAATCACCGCGTTGTTGCGCTGGCGCAGTTCGTCCAGTTCGGGAAAGCCTTCCAGCAGTTCGCCGATCCGCTCGCGCCGGCCGCTCAGGCGTTCGGCCGCGCCGGCATCGCTGGCAAAAAGGAATTCCAGCGTGAAGCGCGAACCCCAGCGCACATCCCAGCCCCACTTGTCGCACTGACACCAGAAGGCCAGCACCCCCGCTACGCTCTCCTGCTGCCAATCGGCAACATTGCCCGGCGCTGCCACGAACCCGGCCGGCAAGCGGGGCGAAATGGCCGCCCGCAACAATTTGTACACCGCCTTGCTGGTCAGCTTCATGAACGCACTCCGTCCAGCGCCACAGCTCGACAACGCAACGGCCAGCCCGCCTTCCTTGCCGCTTCCGTCAACGTCGACGCCGCTGTCGCAGCAGTCGCCGCATCAATGACCGGAATCAGCACCCCACCGTGACCATGCGCCAAGGCTGCGGCCAGCAGCGCGTCGCCACGCGCCAGCCCGAGTTCGGCCTGCAGCACCTGCTCGACGAAGCGCAGCGGTGTCCGGGGATCGTCCAGGATCTCCACCGCCTGTGCGACGTCTCCTTCCAGCAGGCCGCCCAGCGCCGGAAAGGCGCAGCCCGGCAACATCCGCGCAGGCGCCGTCCGGCGTCGCCACCAGGCCCGGAATCCTGCACAACCGACATCACCGCCAGCCTCTCAACGAGCGACCGGTTTCGCCCGCAGGTACTGCTTCGGCCACGCCACCTCGGCCCCCAGCGCCTGCGCCGCCTGCAGCGGCCAAAACGGGTTGCGCAACAGTTCGCGGCCGACCAGCACGAGGTCGGCCTCGCCCTTGGCAATGATGGCCTCGGCCTGCGCCGCATCGGTGATCAAGCCCACCGCCGCCACCGGCAAGCCAGCCTCGCTCCGGATGCGCGTCGCGAACGGCACCTGGAAGCCCGGCCCGGCGGGAATCTTCGCATCAGCCACCAGGCCGCCGGTCGACACATCGACCAGATCGACCCCATCGTCCTTGAGCAGCCGACAGAGTTCCACCGTCTGCGCGGCATCCCAGCCGCCCTCCACCCAGTCCGTCGCCGACAGCCGGATCAGCAGCGGCATGCCGGCCGGCAGCACTGCCCGCACCGCCGCCACGACCTCACGCACGAGCCGCGTGCGGCCGGCAAAATCGCCGCCGTAGCCGTCATCGCGCAGATTGGACAAGGGCGACAGGAACTGATGCAGCAAGTAGCCGTGCGCGGCGTGAATCTCCACCGCCCGGAAACCCGCCCGCACAGCCCGCCGCGCCGCTGCTGCAAAGGCATCGACGACACGCCAGATGCCGCCCGCATCCAGCGCCAGCGGCGCCGCATAGGTACCGAAGGCCAAAGGAGAAGGCGCCACCGCCGTCCACCCGCCTTCCGCCGCCGTCAGCGTGCGCTGCGCCTCCCAGCCCAGACCGACGCTGGCCTTGCGCCCGGCGTGCGCCAGCTGGATCGCCGGCACCGCCCCCTGCCCCTCGATCAAGCGCAGCACGCGCGCCAGGGGCTCGACCTGCTCGTCGTGCCAGAGTCCGAGATCGCCCGGGCTGATCCGCCCCTCCGCCAGCACCGCCGTCGCCTCGACGATCACCAGCCCCACCCCACCCACCGCCCGACTGCCGTAATGCTGCACATGCCAGTCGTTGGCGACGCCCTCGCAGGCAGAGTACTGGCACATCGGCGGCATGCCGATGCGGTTGGGCAAGCACAGGTCCCGCAGAGTAAAAGGGGCGAACAAGGCGGACATCGGAATCTCCGGGCAAGGATGAAAAGGGAAAGCGCCGGGCAATCCTGCCACAGCCAGCAGGAAGCCCAAACCGCAGCATATTGCTTTCGTCAGTAACGATGCTACTCTCAAGCCGCCGCCGGCAGGAAGCCATCGCGGCATTGCACTAACGATCAACTACCGAGAGGTCATGATGAAAAAACTGCTTATGGGATTGCTGGCTGGCTTGTTCACCGCAAGCCTCTGTTTCGCGCAAGCCGCGGACTGCGAATCGAAGGCCGTCAGCAAGGACGGCAAGCCCCTGGCCGGCGCCGCCAAGGCCTCGTTCATGAAAAAATGCCAGGCAGAAAACAAGGGCAGCGCCAAAGCCGCCTGCGAAGCCAAGGCCATGGACAAGAACGGCAAGGCCCTGGCCGGCGCTGCCAAGGCTTCATTCATGAAGAAGTGCGAAGCCGGGCAGTAAGCAGGACAGCCAAGCAATTCAACGAGAGGCTACCCACTGCCGTGGGTAGCCTCTTCTTTTATAGCCAGAGGATGTCCTGCGCTTTGAGCAGAGACTGTTTGTCGGCCATAGCGGTCGTTGATGGCGGTCGTATTCAATGGCCGCATATAGTTAAGCTCAGCCCACTGAGTTATGGCGCAAATCCATCAACTCCTGGCAACATTTCGGAAAAGCCTGAAACTTCGCTGGATATCATCGCTGCTGTAATGGCCAATAGAAAGTTGGCATCGCCTCGGCTATACCACTGCTGCTCTCCGGCTTGATCAACATGGTGCGCGAGGTGTGCATAGTGGCGTGCTGCCTCACCGATCAATAATTCCCGTTCGTGCTTGGTCATGGTTTTTCGAGGGCCCTTACAGAACTTGTCGAGCGCCCCCTCAATGCTTTCCTTCTGTCCCAGCACGCTTCGGATGCTCTCCAGCGCCTGTCGGCATCGGGCTACAACGCTATCATAGCGACCGGCGATCAAGTCGCGGTGAGCTTGCCGGACAAGTTCCACGGCAGCGCGCAGCCTATGACCCAGTTCGGCTTTTGGCAGTTCGACCCCGATTATCAGGAGATCGGCGTAACCAAGGTCCCGCAAGACTCGGCTCCAATTGCTGAGCGTAACTTCATGCCGGAGTTCTTCACGAGCCCACTGTCCATCTTTGGAACCACGCGCCTCACCGGAGATAGTCACCCGAAAATACAGATCGCCGCCATTTCTCACGCTCTCTAGCCCAAAAAGCTGCTGCTCGCTCAAATCCAACAGAAATAGCATGGGCTGCCGCTGAGGACAGGCCTTTGTCTGCAAGGACAAAGGCGTTTCGGGCATAGCGTAACCGAGTAAATTGAATTCAGTAGGATTGGCACCAACGGCAATCTCCGCACGCAAACCGCTCAAAACAATCGTCTCGTCATGCGGCCCCCAGTTGGGCAAATTGAAGTTGACGCAAAAACGAAGTTGGTAGCAACCGATCCCTCGCAGACCAGTAACACCTTGGACCTGTGTGTCGGCAATAATGCGGCTGTTGTATGTGAGACTCAAAGCGTTGTCCTCCTGCGCCGAGAGTATGGCATAGCCCACAATGAAGGCGGCATCCAACACAGCGTAGAAGGAATGTTAGACAAGCGGACGTTCAGAAACGCCTAAGTATAAGTGGGCGCCGAAAGGCACTTCTCCTGCAACGACAAGGTAGCCTCCTGCAGTTAGAACTCCTGAAGTGAGGCTGCACCGGTTTTCGTACCAGTCTTAACTGGAAATTTCCGGCTGCTTGAGGAGCGTACGAATGGAACATTTTCTTCCGTTAATCAGTGTCCAGTAACAAAGACTTCGTCCGGTGCTTCTTGCCCAAGGAGTGTTTTCTTTCGAGTTCTGTTCTGTTCGTCGATTGCCGCCTTTCGGACTTTACTGACGAGTGGCGCATAGTGTGCCCACTTAGTATCCAGTATCGGCATCGTGTTCACCCGCGCATCCATACAGGTCTTTGAAATGATCAGACAACACCAGAATTCCTCCGGGGAGTCTGCGATACACATATCATTAACCCATTTCTTAGCCCACTGAGCTGCCTCATGGGCCATCTTTGCTTTCTTCGCTGCATCGCCGGTAATCCCATTGTCGCCAAAATGATCCTCGATGACATGAACAAAATGCCCGGACTGCATAGAAAACCCAGCGACAGAGATCGCGTAAGCTTGATCGAGCGTCGATCCGCTATCCGCTCGCTCCTCGACGAAAGCCCTGATGAAAGGTGCGGCGCCAAACCGCTCTGCCGCGACGACCTCACGCGCTAGAATTTCGTCATTGCCAGAGCTAAGAAGACGTACACGCCAATAATCACTCATCGTCTTGGAAGGTGCGCTTGACCAGATCGCTTCATGTTCCAGCGTCAGGTCATCATCAAGGGCACAGGTAACAAAACCTTGAGTATCCAAGGTCTTCTTAAAAAGAGCCACAGCCCTCTCCGGCATATCTTTCGACACAAGATTGGCAACTACAAAAGAAAGATTTCTTAACCACGTACGTTCAGTGCAGTTTGCCCTTTCTAGGATCTCGAGCATCTGAGGCAAGACCATAGGGTCGGTGCGGACGAGAAGATTTAAATCGTTGATTGTCACACGCTCAATTAACAAGCGTGCATCCGAGCCCTCCACCCCCTTAAAGAAGGTGTCAGCGATCGCACGAAGACAATCCCGCCTCTCGTAAAAGTCAGAATCGCTTTCCAACATGTCCTTAAACGTTTTTTGGCGCGGGAAACGCCCATCATCGCGATCCGTTTTATCGACAGAAAGGAACGGATAGGAAACCTGGGCAATTGTCGAAAGGGTGAAGTCCGCACCGGGAAGTGCAAGACTTTGGGTTGCTACAATTGCGCCTTGTAGGCGTCGCAGAAAATGCTCAACCATTGGCTTAGCCATCACCTTGCCCACGAGTTCCACTGCAACGAACCAAGTTTCTGGATTTGTTCGCCTCAGCATCTCATCAATAGCGAGTTCTCCCTTAGCGCATGCTTTGGCTAGCAGAATGGAACCAAACCAATTCTCGCAACTTTGTGTAGTCGCGGACCAGCCACTTTGGACATGGGCATTTCTAATCTCCACCAGATCAGCATGGATTGCCAGCCAAAAGGTAAGTCCACGGAGTTTTGACGACGTCGCATTGACGCAGCGCAGTATCAGCTGCTCCAGTTCCGATGTTATCGGTGTGTCGCCGTAACGTGCGGCAACTAAAGTGCCGTAAGCGGCTTCTTCATCGTTAGCATCCAAAGCGGCTTGCAGTGCATCGAGGATGCACTCAGTTCGTTGAGGCTTTAGGCTGGACACAACCTCAAAAAGGTAGTCCGACCCGAACGCAGGATCGGTTAAGCAGGCAAGCTGTTCCTCAGGCCTCAGATGGGGGGCCACGTAGCTAAACAGGAACATCCGCAAGATATTCTGTTCGCGCTCGGCAAGCGTTTCCAGCATATTTGTCGCCGTGACTCGCTTAACGAGTTGAAGCGCCATGTCGCGAGTCATCAAAGGCGCATATTTCGTGCCATTGAGGATCAATTGACGTAGCGGAAGCATGGAACGGGTAAGGAGGCCGGACAATATCTCCCCGGCCTTCTCAATGGCTGTTTCTGGCTCAAAACGACATGCTTTCGGGAGGAATTCCTCCAAGTCGTAGTCTTCTCTAGTTCGCCCCATGCATTTCAGGACGCTGTCCGTATGAATAGCTCGGAAATCACTTACTCCTGTATCAATATCGATTGGCCTGATCGCATTTGGATCTGCAACGACTGATTGGCGCCATTCAGTAGGCGATGGTTTCCAATGAAACCAGTCATCACGGATTGTTTTAGCGAGTCTGCTGGCTTCTGATGCAACTGCTTCATCTCCAGTTGCGTATAGCATACGCACGACCGTCCAGTGACCAGCCTTCGACGTCTCCGAAGAACGGAGCGGCTCAATCGCCTTCAGGAACGCCTTCTTTGCTGGCTCACGATCCACCCTGTTAAAGGTCGTTAACTGCTGAAATGCCTTTCGTGCAGTCCAACCATGTCGGTCGAGTGCAAATCCAAGTCCTAGAGCCACAAAGCTGCTCGCAAACCCTGCTAATGGGCGGCCCGCAAGTAGTTGTAGCGCTAGGGTAAACAGGGCGTCTGTCTCGCCAGTGACTTCGGTCATTTGCGCAAGTAGGCCTTCTTCGAAGGGCGATAGGGTTGATAGGATTTCCTGGATTTCCTTCTGTGCGTTCTGCAAACCCTTCGCGTCTTCGTCTTCATTGCCCTTTGGATAGCGGCTTGCCTGATTTACAGCATCCTTGTTGTAGCAATGCAACCACTGATGGATGGCGGTCTCGGCTACTGGCCAGCCGTCTTCAGTAGCTGCGATTTCAAACCCAGCATGAATGAACCAATCTTGATTTAGTCGTACCCCCCGTTCGAGCGTAAAAATTCCCAGCACCTTGAAAAACTCTGCTGGCTGGCCTTTTATGATCTCGACGAACTCTTCGAAGCGTTGCTCATTGACGTTCTGAAGGTTGGCAAATGACTCTAGGAGAACAGAAAAGATTTTTGGATGGAAACGGATCGAATCAAGCGAGCAGACCATCAGGGCTGCAAACATGACATCAACGGTCCGGTCCATCGCATTAATCGGATCCATTAGGTGTGTCATCCGCTCAGCAAGATCGAGATTCGATCTCTGCATCTGCCACAGTTGATCAATCAGTGCGTAGCCAAGGGCAAGCGTTAGGCCCTCATCACGAAGTTCATAGGCGCCTCCAGGTCCTGGAAGCGTTCGGAAGAAACGCGTTTCAATGACAGCAGTCGATTCTGCTTCAAAGTTTTTCGGTGGTTCATTTGACGATCTTCGCACTCGCTCCAACACTTCTTTCGCATGGACGCTGAGGCGTTCGGTTAGCTTATTCAGTGTCTCTTCTTCAAAGCATTCTCGCTGCGAAGCCCGAAGATGTTCCATGAGAAGCCTATCGGTCGTCAGCCCTTTCCAGGCAATGTAGTCCTGGTGAGGCAGCGTAGCGACCGCGACCCCAAGTAGCCTGGGATTGCGAAGAGTTCGAAGCGTGGCATCATCGAGCCAATGAAGGTTGATGCCATAATGTTTTAACAGTTGATCACGCTCGCACGAAGACCATTCGGGTACTTCGATCAGCTTTGGCTTGAAGGTTAGGCCTGGAGCAACGGTCTTTTGCCAGTAAAGCGGGCGTACTGTCACTACTAGGCCGCCTCCGATGTCCCGCAACCGACTCTGCAAACCGTTGAGGATTCGATCCCATTGAGGGCGCTGCCGCTGGTTGATGCCATCGACAACGACAATCACAGGAGAGAGTGGTGACTGATTCTTCCAAGCCGTAAGCCGATGACGCCATCTCAGTCTGATTGCTTCATCGGGCACATCACCGGTCTGTTCAATCAGAAGGTCAACAAGCCATTCATCGAGGTTCTTGGGGGCAACTCCATCGAACCGCTCTGCGCTCGCGAAAAGAGCGAGGCCTTCATGGTCACAGCAAATCTGTGCAGCAAGCCATGATTTTCCTTGCCCCTCTCCCCCAGAAAGAACGGTACTTTGACCTTCGCGCAGAGTTGCCTTCACTTGATTTCGCAAGGTTATGCGCAAAGGTGGCAAATCCGCTTCAGCGCGGACAGCTAACGCCTGTCCCAATCTTTCTCTAGCAGCGTTTTCAGATCCGAAGGTGAGCGCTCGCCACTTCTTGTTCACTTCTATCGAACGTGCTGTTGCCAAGGCCGAAACACTTAGGCTCGACTTGATTCTTTGCAACAAGCTTTCGAAATCGGGATGCTTCGAAATATCTTCAAACGTTTGAGCGAGTCCTTTTCTATCGGGTTTTGGGTCGCAATGCATAGTCAGGAAATCTATCGCAGGATCGCCCGCGGCCACGGTAACGACTGCCAATAGAGGCAAGGGTGCTGCGGTCCAATCGAGAATCAAAGTAGAGACTGCGTTTTGATTGCCGTCTTCTCGCACGGCGGATGTTAGCTGGGCGGGTATCTCTGTCGTTGCTCCAAGAACCCAAAGCCGATCTGGAGCATCCTTGTTACGAGCAAAATCGGCAATCTTGGTCAAGACATCATTTCGATGAATATCCCCGGAATATCGTTTCGCTTCGAAACTAACAGCATCGTTTGGTAACGCACTATCACCATCAATTCCTCCCTGCAAACCATTTGCAGCCAGCCGAAAAGGAATGCCGGTAAGTACCGTAAGAGCGATACGAACAAATCCCTCGAAACCCTCAGCGCCGGTGGCCTTAAGCGTCAATAAAATGTTCTTAAGTTCGGTTAACTGTTCACTCATGATCTCGTCCGGTGGCATTACCTATATTCAATGTCGGGTAGTGATTCGGGGGGGGCTTTTTAGAAGGACGCAGGACTTGACGAAGCGGGAAGAGCGGATTATCGGCTTTTTAAAGCAAGCGTAGGCTGGCTGGAAGTCGGCCTTTGCCGTCATTAGGACAAATCTAACTCATCGGCAGCAATTTGGCCGGTTGCTGACGGTGGCAGCGCCGGGGGGGGGCGGACCACAAACAGTCACCCGGGATTCTGCACGGCAGATTCCGTTTCTTGATTGAACAGCCCACTGAATGCATCGCTCCACTGGCTACTATCCCGCCTTGGAAACACATAGGCGGAACCACTGCTGGTGACAACGTTTGAACTCAGTCTCCTCATGGTTCCTCTACTGAGAAAACCGATGCCCACGATATGATCGCGGTCAGTGCAATTTGACAGGAATTTGCTGGCCCACCGGCTTAATCCCGTCGGCGCATTGCCAGAAATGTTGTCGTGCTCGGCAAGAGATACCATGCCCTCCGGCGACATCCCCCCAAATTCCAACAGAATTAATCCCGGCCGATTAGCGGTCAATTGCTTGGTAGCAGCCCTTTTGGCAGTTTTCTGAATGGCGTCGAACAGGGAATCATCCTCGTTGCTTTGAATGACGCAGATTACGGCACCACCACTCTTTAGTCCTGTAACCATAGCTTGGCGATTTGTGGTCCCCGTGATCGACTCAATCAATTCTCGCGCGCGCGGTCCAGCATTGTTCCAGTCAATACCAGTAAGCAGTTGTGCATCAAAATTATGGATTGAAATGGCTGCCTGAGGGCAAATCTGGTTTTGACCTGACGAGATGGCCTTTGCCACATGTTTGCTCAGTTTTGCACGCTCAGCAAAACTGATGGGCAACTTGCCGGGCAACGTGATCACAATCGAAAGACCTCCATGCTGCCCACGCGTAGCGTCTAAGAGATCGCGTTGCATTAGGTTCCAAAATTCAAGTGCTTGACGGGTGGAAATCCGCCGGCCTTTTTCTTCCGAGACAGCCTTGCACTCAACTTCCAAGCCCTTGGGGCCAATATCTTCAACTAGCAAATCGTACGTATCCCCGCCGTCTTCCCGATCGGGCCATGCAAGCCGATGGTCAAGCTTGGCGAAATGCAAGCCTACGGTGAACTCAAACTGAAGCGCACGCATGTCTTCAGGGTTTCTAAAAGCACCTTGGATACGCCCGATGGCTCGGGTACGGTTCTCGGAGTCCATACTATCCAGCGTACTCAGGCAATGGGATACGAATGCCAACGCTGGATAGACAGAAGAAAGGTCCAGTCGGTTAACCGGCAGGGTTCCATACTGGCACTCCAGGTTGCTGCACTGATTTAGTTGGTAGGCAATGTCGTTTTCTTGGAGCAGGTGATGACGGAGAAATTTGTTTCCCCGGATTTCCTCTTCGAGCTTCTTGACGCGTTGGCGCCAGTTGCTGTCCCCGATGATGTGCCGGAATCGACGGAATAGCTGGTCAATTTCATAGTCGTGAATCGACGTTTTGAACGGCATTTAGATTTGCATCTCGCGATATATTGGCGCCGTAATTCTACGACTACCCGAGGGCTACCAACGGTCACCTATGCGGTGTTGCGGAGTTTTCGTAACTAACGCCCGGTTACGGAAGCAAAGTCGACTGTGTTGAGCCGCGGATCCAAGGGCTGCAATGGCCGACAAGCCACCGTTCGTGGTTCTCTACAAGAAAACGAAGGCCTGAGGTATCCAGGCGCCAAATGGCAAGGGCGATATTGCCGCCCCTGTTCCCTGAACAGACTTTCAGGCGTAAACCGCCTGGCCGGCAGCCACCCTTTTCCGCAGTTCGGCCAGCATGTCGCGTTCGCGCAGGTCGGCGGCCCAGGCGGGGCGTAGCTGGAAGTGCGGCTGGTCGACGATGGTTTTCCAGCTGCCGCCCCATTCCAGGCCGAGGTCCATGCCGAGCGCGCCGACCGCCTTGTACTTGGGGGAATCGCCCAGGTAGCGGCTGCCTTCGAAGACGCCGATGTCGAAGGCGATGCCGAAGTTGTGGTTGGAGTAGCCGGCGCGGGCGTTGGTGACTTTCGGGCCGGGTGCGGTGCGCCCCTTGGCGTAGAGGGCGTCCTGTTCGGCGTAGCTGCGCAGGCCGCTGAGCACCTTGATGCTGATGCCGTGCAGGGCGGCTTTCTGGACCAGGGCGCGGGCCATCGGCTGGACTTCGGGGAGCAGCGTCAGGATGTTCTTCTCGCTGCGCGGGTCGACCGGTGAGACGGCGATACTGACCGCCGGGACCGCCGTTTTCGGCTTGACGATGCGAGCGTGGATGGCGCCCCAGGTTTCCGGGCCGGCCTTGCCGTCGACACCGACGCCGAGTTCCTGCTGGACTTCCCGGATCATTTCTTCGATCTTCATTTTTCGCTCCTCCAGGGTTCAAATGGGGTTTCCCCCGTTGTTCTTCAGAAACGATATAGCCGGATGTCATGATGCCATCTTGCTACCGGAAATTCCCGCCTTTTTTGCCGCCAGCGGATGGCTGCGGCCGCCGGAAGCGGGCTGCTATCATTGCGCCTTGTCGCGGGCCCGGCCCGCTTCCTTACCTGCAGAGCCCCGGACATGAACCTAGCCTCCCCGAACCAGCCGACCCTGTTCGGCATCAAGAATTGCGACACGATGAAGAAGGCCATGCACTGGCTGAGCGAGAACGGCATCGCCTACGAGTTCGTCGATTACAAGAAGGCCGGCGTCGCCGCCGCCAAGCTGCCGGACTGGGCGGCGCGCGCCGGCTGGCAGAAACTGCTCAACACGCGCGGCCTGATGTGGAAGAAGCTGTCCGAGGCGGAGCGCAGCGATGTCGACGAAGCGAAGGCGTTGCAGTTGATGGCGCAGTATCCGGCGCTGATCAAGCGGCCGGTGCTCGATCTGGGCGGCGAACTGCTGGTCGGCTTCAGCCCGGAAAGCTATGCGGAGAAGCTGAAATGAGCGGCGGCAGCGTTCGTCGCTTCCTGTTCGAGGGGCTGGATATCCGCGGTGCCGTGGTGCATCTGGACGAAGCTTGGCAGCAGATGCAACTGGGCCGCGATTACCAGCCGACGGTGGCGCAACTGCTCGGCGAGGTGGCGGCGGTGACGGCGCTGATCGCCGGCCAGTTGAAGCAGCCCGGGCGGCTGACGCTGCAGTTGCGCGGCAATGGGCCGATCCAGTTGCTGGTGATGGATTGCAACGAGGCGCTGCAGATGCGCGGCATGGCGCGCAGCAACCCGGTGGTGCTGCCGGCGCCGGTGCCGGAATTGCTCGGCGCGCAGCAGGGCGGCCAGTTGCTGATGAGCCTCGACCTGCCGACCGCGCGCCAGCCTTACCAGAGCTACGTGCCGCTGGTTGGCGAGAGCATCGCGGCAATCTTCGAGCATTACCTGGAGCAATCGGAGCAGCAGCCGTCGCGGCTGTTCTGCACGGCGGCGCCGCAGGCGGCGGCCTGCCTGTTTCTGCAGAAGATGCCGGACGCCGACCGGCACGACGCCGACGGCTGGCAGCGGGTGACCCAGCTGGCGTCGACGGTGAAGCCGGCGGAACTGCTGACGCTGGATGCCGAGGCACTGCTCGGCCGGCTCTTCCACGAAGAGATCGCCGCTGGCGGCGTGCGCGTCTATGACCCGCAGCCGGTGGTCTATCACTGCCCGGAAGACTGGGACAAGGTGCGCGACATGATCCGCGGCATCGGCCGCGCCGACGCCGAGACGATCCTTGCCGAACACGGCGAAATCCTGATCCGCGACGATATCTGCAACCGCGATTACCGCTTCACGGCAGCGGACGCGGCGGCGATCTTCGCCGCCAGCGAGGGGAAGGCGCTCAACTGAGCGCCCCGCTTACTTCTGGTAAACCAGCTGCACGCGCCGCATCAGCTTGCGGCATTGCGGCGAACGGCAAGCCGGGCTGACTTCTTCCGAGCCGACCGCCTCGCGCCGGATCTGGGTCACCGGAATGCCGGCGCCGCGCAGCACGGCGAAGACGGCGTTGATCCGCTGTTCGGCGATGGCCAGGTTGTAGGAGCGGCTGCCCAGGTGGTCGGCATGCCCGACCAGGGTGACAACCAGTTCCGGGTCGGCCTTCAGGCGGGCGGCGTGTTCGAGCAGGCGCTGCCGCCCTTCGGCGTCGATCGTGTTGCCTGACGACGCAAAGAAGATGCTGTTGTCGACATCGACCGCCGCCATTGCGGCCTTTTCTTCCTGCGCCGGGTTGCTGGCTGGCTTGGGTGCTTCGCTGCGCACGGACGGGGGGGTTTCGCGCGGCGGGGTTTCGCTGACTGGCGGTTGAGCGGCGCAAGCGCCGAGCAACAGTACGGCGCCGAGGACAATCGCAAGCTTGGTGGTCGGCAAATCAATCTCCTTCGTTATTGCGGACCATGTCGGCCAGCGGCATGTTGGCGTATTTCTCGTCCTTGCCGGGGATATGCTGCAGCAGCTCCGCAAGATTGATCTGCAATGTTTTCAGGACGACTTCCGGCACCGCCGCCAGGGCTTCCGGAACGACGCCTTCGGCCGGACCGGGCAAAGCGGCCAGGGCCTCGTGACCGCGCTCGGTCAACTGCAGGCCGACCCGGCGCTGATCGCCCGTCTTCTTGCGCTTGTCGAGGCAATCCTGAGCCACCAGCTTGTCAACCAACTGGCTGCAGGTGGACTGGTGAACGCCCATGCGCTCGGCGAGTTCGCCGATGCCGATACCCGGCGAACGCTGCACCTCCTGCAACACCCACATCTGCGAACCGGACATGCCGCAGCGTTCTTCGACCAGCCGGAAATGCCGGCGCATGGACCCGTAAATCAGACGGAACTGTTGCAGGACGTCAATGACCCGCTGCTCCTTGGAGCTACTCAAAGCGTTCAAAACTGGTACTTTCAAATAATAGTATTGCGCGAATTTTAAGCCTCAATTATATTGAGCGCCAATGGAGTTGTAACTTAGGTCATAACCCCATTCCTTTTCGACGAGGTTTTCCATTGGGGGGTGCAACCCCCCTTTTTTTTCCGCCCGTCGCCCAGCAGCGCGCGCCGCACCTTTTGCCGGCGCCCGAGATGCGTCAAAGAACGTACATGAACGCCCCCAACCGGGACGTACCGCTTTTCGTCGCCCGACAACCGGGGCGGCCTGGAGATCGCAAACTGCATTTGGAGGAGAAACCATGATCAAGATCGGACTCGTTGGTTACGGGAAGGCTGGACAGGCCGTTGCCAGCGTCCTGCGGGAAGATCCGCGTTTCGAGTTGTGCTGGGTGGCACGCGGTTCGTCCGCCGAGAGCATTGACGACCTGCCCGTCGTGAAGCTTGAAGCGGACAGCTTCGGCGCCTGGCTGGATGCCCACCCGGTCGACGGAATCATCGACTTTTCGAACCCGCAAGCCGTCCTCAGCTATGGCGAAGCCGTGCGCCAGCGCGGCATCATGGTGGTGACGGCGATTTCCGGCTATCCGCCGGAAACCCTGGATTACATCCGCGACCTCGGTCGCGACATCCGCATCATGTCGTCGCCCAACATCACGCTGGGCATCAACTTCCTGCTGCTGGCGGCGCAGATACTGCGCCGCATCGCGCCCTTCGCCGATGTCGAGATCGTCGAGCAGCATTTCCGCGACAAGCCGGAAGTCTCCGGCACGGCGAGACGCATTGCCGAGGTGCTCGACGTCGACGACGAGCGCATCACCTCGCTGCGCCTGGGCGGCATCGTCGGCCACCACGAAGTGATCTTCGGTTTCCCCTACCAGACCGTGCGCCTGATCCACGACTCGATCCGCCGCGAGGCCTTCGGCACCGGCGCGGCCTTTGCGATCGAACAACTGTCGCGCTGCGCGACCGGCTTTTACACGCAGGACAAGCTGCTGATGCGGGTGATCCGCGAGGAACTGCTGCTCGAGGAGACGCTCAGCGCGGCCCCGGCAGTTTCCCTGGATTCATCAGTCCCAGCGGATCGAGCGCCTGCCTGACGGTCCGCATCAGCTCGATTTCGACGGCTGGCTTGTAGCGCAGGATTTCCTCGCGCTTCAGCTGGCCGATGCCGTGTTCGGCGGAGATCGTGCCGTTCAGCGCATGCACCGTATCGTGCACGATGCGGTTGACCTCCGGCTGACTGGCCAGGAAAGCGGCGTTGTCGGCGGCATCCGGCTTGGACAGGTTGTAGTGCAGGTTGCCGTCGCCGACATGGCCGAAGGCGACCACGCGGATGCCGGGAAAGGCCGCCGCCAGCGCGGCATCGGCACGGCAGAGGAAATCCGGGATGCGCGAGACCGGCACGGCGACGTCGTGCTTGATGCTGACGCCTTCGATCTTCTGCGCTTCCGAGATGGCCTCGCGCAGCGCCCACAGCGCCCGCGCCTGGCTGTCGCTGGCGGCGACGGTGCCGTCGGCGACGGCGCCGCTGGCCAGGCAGTCGGCAAGCCAGCGCTCGACCGCCGCCGGGTCGGCGTCTGAGAACTCGGCCAGCACATACCACGGACTGGCCGCCGCCGGCCGCCGGGCGCCGGGGATGTGGCGCAGCACCAAACCGAGCGCCGTTTCGGAAACCAGTTCGAAGGCAGTCAGTTGCGCGTCGAAGGCGCTGCGCGCGCGGTTCAGCAATTCGACCGCGGCGGCCGGCGTGGCGACGTTGAGCCAGCAGGTGGTCTGCGTCTTGGGCAAGGGGAAGAGCTTGAGCACGGCGGCGGTGATGATGCCGAGCGTGCCTTCGGCGCCGATGAAGAGCTGCTTGAGGTCGTAGCCGGTGTTGTCCTTGCGCAGGCCGCGCAGGCCGTCCCACAGTTCGCCGCCGGGCAGCACCACCTGCAGCCCCAGCGTCAGTTCGCGAGTGTTGCCGTAGCGCAGCACCTGGACGCCGCCGGCGTTGGTCGACAGGTTACCGCCGATCTGGCAACTCCCTTCCGACGCCAGTGCCAGCGGAAAGAGGCGGCCGGCGGCGCGTGCCGCGTCCTGGACGGCGGCCAGCGTGCAGCCGGCTTCGACGGTGATCGTGTTGTTCTGCGCGTCGACGGCGAGGATGCGGTTCATCCGGGACAGGCTGACCACCACCGCCCGCCCGCTGTCGTCCGGCGTCGCCGCGCCGCACAGGCTGGTGTTGCCGCCCTGCGGCACGATCGGCGCGCCGGCGCCGACGCAGGCACGGACGACGGCGGCGACTTCGGCGCTGCTGCCGGGCTGGACCACGCACAGGGCGCGACCGCGGTAACGACCGCGCCAGTCGGTCAGCATCGGCGCCATGGCGGCCGGCTCGCCGAGCACCCGGTCTGGTCCCAGCAGTTCGCGCAAGTTGTCGAGCAAAGCCTGCATCACGTCGTATTTCCGTCAATTGCCGCCGATGGCGGCGCAAAGCGCATTCTCGGCAGGCGGCGGCGAGGCGTCAAACGCTTTCCCGGCAACGTTCCAGCCGCTATGATTCGTTCATAACCAAGACCGCGCTCCCATGCCCCTGCCCGTCCTCGCCCAGCACCTTGCCCGCAATCGCCTCTCCGCCTATTGCGAGCAACGCTATCCGCCCGAGCTGCGGGAGAGCGTTCGCCTCGACCTGCGCTTCGAAGACGACGCCGTCATCCTCTACGAATCGCGGCCGTCGCCGCAGCAGGCTGGGCAGTGGATCCACCTCGACATCGCGCGCTTCCGCTACAACCTCGGTTCCGGCACCTGGCTGCTCGATGCGCCGAGCTTCGGCGGCCATTCGGCCTGGCGCCAGTACTCGCACCGTCCGGAGCGCGAGCTGCGCCGCCTGCTGGCGCTGCTCGACGAAGACGCCGAGGGCGTCTTCTGGTCCTGATCAGGCGGGCTGGGCGTAGAGGTCGTGGTGGTCGGCGTCGATGACGCGGACCTTGAGGAAATCGCCGGGCTGGGCGTCGAAGAAGCCGTCGAGGTAAACCACGCCGTCGATTTCCGGCGCGTCGGCCTTGGAGCGGGCGATCGTCCCTTCGTCATCGACTTCGTCGACCAGCACTTCGATCACCGTGTCGATCTTCGCCGCCAGCTTGTCGGCGGAAATGTCTTCCTGCACCTGCATCAGCCAGCGCCGGCGGTCCTCGCGCACGTCTTCCGGCGGCAGGCCGGGCAGTTCGTTGGCGGTGGCGCCCTCAACCGGCGAGTAGGCGAAACAGCCGACGCGGTCGAGCTTGGCGTCTTCGAGGAACTGGATCAGTTGGTCGAAATCCTCGTCGGTCTCGCCGGGGAAGCCGGTGATGAAGGTCGAACGGATGACGATTTCCGGGCAGATTTCGCGCCACTTGGCGATGCGTTCCAGCGTGTTCTCGCTCGAACCGGGGCGCTTCATCGCCTTCAGGATCTTCGGGCTGGCGTGCTGGAAGGGGACGTCGAGGTAAGGCAGGATCTTGCCTTCGGCCATCAGCGGGATGACGTCGTCGACCGAGGGATAGGGATAAACGTAGTGCAGGCGGACCCAGATGCCGAAGGAGGCAAGCGCGTCGCACAACTCCTTCAGGCGCGTCTTCACCGGCCGGCCGCCCCAGAAGCTGGTGCGGTACTTGAGGTCGACGCCGTAGGCGCTGGTGTCCTGCGAGATGACCAGAATCTCTTTTACACCGGCGCGGGCCAGGTTCTCGGCTTCGGCCAGCACGTCGCCGACCGGGCGCGAAACGAGCGGGCCGCGCAGCGAGGGAATGATGCAGAAGGTGCAACTGTGGTTGCAGCCTTCGGAAATCTTCAGGTAGGCGTAGTGCGCCGGCGTCAGCCGGATGCCCTGCGGCGGCACGAGGTCGGAATACGGGTCGTGCGGCTTCGGCAGGTGCTGATGCACGTGGCCCATCACCTCTTCCATGGCGTGCGGGCCGGTGATGGCGAGCACCGACGGGTGCGTCGTCTGGACGATGTCGCCCTTGGCGCCGAGGCAGCCGGTGACGATCACCTTGCCGTTCTCGTTCAGCGCCTCGCCGATGGCGTCGAGCGATTCCTCGACGGCGGCGTCGATGAAGCCGCAGGTATTGACGATGACCAGGTCGGAATCGTCGTAGCTGGGCGAGATTTCGTAACCCTCGGCGCGCAGGCGGGTGAGGATGAGTTCGGCGTCCGAGCCGGCCTTGGGGCAACCGAGCGAGACGAAACCGACGGTCGGCACTTTCTGAATTTGTGTCATGCGGGATTCCAGACTTGACCGGCGGGGCCGGCGGAGAAAACGCGTATTTTATGGGGAAACGCCGGGTAAAATCGCGCCATGATGCCAAGCGCCGACCCCGAACTGCCACCGATCGCCACCATCGTCGCCGCCACCGGTAGCGCCGATGCCCTCTTGCGCGACTTTGTCGCCGACCTGCGCCGGCGCGGCATACGGGTGCGCGGACTGCTGCAGGAAAGCCATGCCGACGACAGTTGCTGCCAGCACAGCCTGATCGACATCGAAGACGGCCGTCGCTACCCGATTTCGCAGCAACTCGGCAGCCAGTCGAACGCCTGTTCCCTGGACACCGCGGCACTCGCCGAGGCGACCGCGGTGATGCGACGGATCGCCGACGAAGGCGCCGACCTGGCGATCTTCAACCGTTTTTCCAAGCTGGAAAGCCACGGCGAAGGCTTCGCCGCCGAGATGCTGCAGGTGATGAGCAGCGGCGTTCCGGTGCTCACCGTCACTTCCCCCACCCACCTGGAAAGCTGGCGCCACTTCACCGGCGGCATCGCCCGCGAACTGCCGCCGGATACCGCCGCGCTGAACGCCTGGTTCGCCACCTGAGCTTTTATTGACCGCCATTGGCGGTTACCCGACAATCGTTATATACACTACAACATATCGTAGCGAAGCCAACACGCTTCAGCAGCGAAACACCCCATAAAACCCTGGCACCACTTTTGCTGTATAGCCGTCAATCGCTATATATGTTGCTATATTTCCAAACGAGGCACCAACGATGTATCTGCCGCAACCGGACCCGCAACGCCGTCTCGCCACCGACCCGGAAGCCGCGGTCGACTGGCTGCGACTGCTGCCCGCCGAATGGCGCGAAGCCGTCGACCGGCCGCTGTATTTCCGACGTTATCGCGAATACGAAATGCTCGCCGAGCGGACCATCGGCTACGACGAGGACGCGCGCCCCTGCTTCATCACCCACCAGTTCACATTGACCCGCCTGACGAGCGACGACGATGAAGAGTTTTACGAAACCGTCGCTCTGGCCGAGGAAATGACCGCCTGGCGCCTGCACGACGGACGCTGGCTGGTGCTGCGCAATACCCAGCCCGACCCCGGCAGCAAGAACGGAGATTTCTATGCCATTCACCCCGACGCCCCCCGCTGACGCGGCCGGCGCCCCCGGCTTTGGCGGACTGCGCCGCCGTTTGGGCATCTCGCAGGTGGAAATCGCCGGCCAGCTTGGCGTCACCCAGCCCTGCATCGCCAAGATGGAACACCAGGAAGACATGCGCCTGTCGACGCTGCGCCGCTACGTCGCCGCCCTCGGCGGCGAACTGCGCCTGATCGCCGAAATCGACGGCGTGGCGCACGAACTGGACATCGGCACCTGGCCGGTGACGCCGGAAGAAAAAACATCCACGCAAAACAACAGGGGTCTTCAATGCAATTCACCAAACATGCTCTCCAGCCACGCCTGATCGCCGCTGCCGTCGCCGCGGCTTGCGCGCTACCGGCGCATGCAGATTCTTCGCTGTTCGAACTGGGCACCGTCCAGGTCACCGGCGAGCGCTCGCCGAGCGGAGAAATCGAAGCCGAACAGGTGTCCTCGGTGATCAGCACCGAAGAGATCGAGCGCTTCAGACGGACCAATGTCGGCGACGCGGTCAACCTGCTCTCCGGCGTCAGCATCAGCACCAACTCGCGTAACGAGAAGATGGTCTACCTGCGCGGCTACGACGCCCGCCAGGCGCCGCTGTTCATCGACGGCATCCCGGTTTACGTTCCCTATGACGGCTATGTCGACATGAACCGCTTCACCACCGCCGACCTCTCGGCGATCCAGGTGGTCAAGGGCTTCAGCTCGGTCGCCTTCGGCCCGAACACGCTGGGCGGCGCGATCAACCTGATCTCGCGCAAGCCGACGCGCAAATTCGAGGGCGATGTCAGCCTCGGCATCGGTTCCGGCCACGAACGGCGAGCCGCGCTCAACGTCGGAACCAATCAGGGCCTGTGGTACGCCCAGGCCGGGCTGTCCTACGACGCGGCGGACTATTTCCCGATGTCCTCGGGCTTTTCGGCGACGACGACGGAAAACGGCGGCCACCGCGAGAACTCGGCGCACCGCGACAGCAAGGTATCGCTCAAGCTCGGCCTGACGCCGAACGCCACCGACGAATACGCGCTCAGCTACTACCGCCAGGATGGCGAAAAAGGCCAGCCGCCATCGACCGACCCGGCCGCCGCCCGCTACTGGCAGTGGCCGTACTGGGACAAGGAAAGCCTCTACTTCGTCTCGCGCACCGCGCTGGGCGACAAGGAAATGCTCAAGGTCCGCCTGTTCCGCGACACTTTCGACAACGACCTGCGCATCTACAGCGACGCCAGCTACACCACCTACAACCCGGTCAGCGGCGTTAGCGTCTATCACGACAAGAGCAACGGCGCTTCCGTCGAACTGTCGTCGATCCGCCTGCCGGCGCAGGAAATCAAGCTCATCGCCAGCCGCAAGAGCGACGAGCACAAGAGCGTCGACGGCGCCGGCGTCACCGGTGAGGCGTTCAAGGATGTCCTGACGTCGTATGCGATCGAGGACAACATCCGCCTCGGCCAGCGCTGGCTGCTCTCGCTCGGCCTCTCCCGGCACAGCCTGGAGGCTGAACACGTTTTCAAGAGCGGCTGGCCGGCTTTCGACATCAGCGACGAGAAGCGCGCCACCGACGGCCAGGCCGCGCTCTTCTTCGACCTCGACGCGAAAAACCGCTTCTACGCCAGCATCGCCGAGAAGACCCGGCTGCCGACGCTGAAGGACCGCTTCTCGCTGCGTTTCGGCCGCTACGTCGAAAACCCCGACCTCAAGCCGGAATCGTCGATCAATTACGAGATCGGCTACCAGGGCACGCCGTGGCGCGCCCTGCGCGTCGAGGCGGCGCTTTTCCACAGCCGGATCGACGACAAGATCCAGTCGGTCTTCCTGGTTCCTGGCACCACCGCCTGCAGCAACGCCAAGCCCTGCCAGATGCAGAACGTCGGCGAAGTGAAAAGCAGCGGCGTCGAACTCGGCCTGCGCACGCCGCTCGCCAACTGGCTCGATGTCGGCGCCAACTACACCTACCTGCGCCTGAAGAACGTCAGCGACTCGAGCATCAAGATCACCGACGTGCCGCGCCAGAAGCTCAGCGCCTTCGCCATCGCCCGCTTCGGCGACCAGTTCGAAGCCGTGCCCTACATCGAGAGCGAGACCGGTCGCTGGGCGTCGAACAGCAAACAGCTCGGCGGCTTCACCACCGTCAACCTGAAGCTCACCTACCGTCCGCAACCGGCACTCGCCCTCGAAGCCGGCGTCAGCAACGCCGGCGACAAGCAGTACGAGACCTCGGACGGTTTCCCGAGCCCGGGCCGCATGTACTACGCCAACCTGCGCTACAGCTTCTGACATGAACACCCTCACCCCTCCCTCCCGGCAGCGCCGCCGCCTGCTCAAACTGGCCGCCCTCGGGCCGCTGCTCGGCGGCGCTCTGCCGGGCGCGCTGGCGGCGCCGCAGGTGGTCACCGTCGTCACCAGCTACCCGGACGAATTCGTGTCGCGCGTCGAGGCCGCCTTCGAGGCAGCCCACCCCGGCTACCGCCTCAACGTCATCTGGCGCAATGCCGCCGACGCCGCCGACTTCCTGCGCCAGCCGGATCATGGCGGCGCCGATGTCTATTGGTCGCCGTCGCCGCGCAATTTCGCGCAACTGGCGCAGGCCGGCGTCTGGCGCCCGCTGCCGATTGACCGGGCGAGCCTGCCGGCTCGTATCGGCAACACGCCGCTCGGCGATCACGACGGCTTCTATACCGCCAGCGAAGTCGCCGGCTTCGGCTTCGCCATCGTCCCCGACTGGTTCGCCAGGAACGGCGTGGCGCCGCCGGCCGACTGGCCCGACCTCACCGACCCGCGGCTGGCCGGGCGGATCGCCCTGCCCATTCCGTCGCAGGTCGGCTACGCGCCGCCGATGGTCGAAATCGTCCTGCAGGCCTGGGGCTGGGACAAAGGCTGGGCCTTGTGGAGCGAGATCGCCGGCAACGCGACGCCGATCGCCCGCGCCTCGACCTTCGTCAGCGACCTGGTCGCCGATGGGCGCTACGCCGTCGGCCTGTCGATCGACTTCTTCGTCAACTCGGCGATCGCCAACGGCCATCCGGTCCGCTTCGTCTATCCCGCGCACACCGGCCTCAACCCGGCGCATATCGCGCTCACCCGGGCGGCCCCCAACCCGGAAGGCGCCGCCCGTTTCGTCGCCTTCGTGCTGTCCCCGGCCGGCCAGCAACTGCTGCGCCACGCCGACATCCGGCGCCTGCCGGTGCGCCCCGACGCCTACACCGGCGCCGGCTTCAATCCGTTTGCCGCGGCCGCCAGCGGCGGCATGGATTTCGACGCCGAACGCGCGCGGCCGCGCCTGGCGCTGAGCAGCGCCGTCTTCGACGCCATGCTGGTGACGCCGCACGGCGAGCTGGCGACGCTCTGGCAAGACCTGCGCCGCGCCGAAGCGAACGGCCACGACCTGGGTGCCGTCCGCCGCTTGCTCGGCACGCCGCCGCTGGATGCGGCAGCAGCCGACGACCCGGCGTTGCAGCAACGCTTTGCCGAGCGCGATCCGACAACGACGCAACTGCTCACCGCCTGGCAGCGCGACTGCACCACCCGCCGGGGCGAAGCCCGGCGCCTGTTGAAAGCCCTCACATGATCCGCCCCTGGCCCATGCATCGCCTCGCCGCCGGCCTCTGCCTGGCTGCCGTGGCACTCGCCGCCGCCGCGACCCCGCCGCGCGACCTGCTGACCGACCCCATTCCCGGGATGAACGGTGACGAGACCGAAAGCTTCCTGCGCGGCCGCAGCCTGTTCCGCCAGAGTTGGGTGATCGCGCCGGCCCGCGATCAGGCGCTGGATGGTCTCGGACCGCTCTACAACCGCCTCGCTTGCATTTCCTGTCACCCGCGCAACGGCCGCGGCGGCGCGCCGGAAAACCCGGCGCAGCGGATGCAGACGATGCTGGTCCGCCTCTCCGTCCCCGGCGACCCGCCCCGCCCGCACCCGGTGTACGGCGAGCAACTGAACGAGGAAGGCATCCCCGGCGTGCCCGGCGAAGGACGCGCCGAAGTCCATTGGCAGTACGAAACGCTGAGTCTCGACGACGGCAGCCGCGTCGAGTTGCGCCGGCCGCTGCTGAAATTCGTCGACCTTGCCTACGGCGAGCTGGGGCCGGTCCTCAGCTCGCCGCGCGTCGGCCCGCCGGTCGCCGGCCTCGGCCTGCTCGACGCGGTGCCGGCGGCGACGCTGGCGGCGATGGCACGCGAAACCAAGGCGGACGGCGTGCGCGGCAGCGTCAACCACCTCGGCCCGCGCCGCCTGGCCGGCCGCTTCGGTCTCAAGGCCAACAGCAGCGACCTGCGCAGCCAGATCGCCGGCGCTTTCCACGGCGACATGAGCATCACCTCGCCGCTCTTCCCGGACGAGAACTGCAGCCCGGCGCAGACCGCCTGCCGCCGCGCACCGGACGGCGGCAAGCCGGAACTGAGTGCCGCCCAGCTCGCCGACATCACCTTCTACATCGCCCACCTGGCGCCGCCGCCGCGCCGCGACACCGAACAGCCGGCGGTCGTGCGCGGCAACGCGCGCTTCGCCGAGTTCGGCTGCGCCGTCTGCCATCGCCCGACACTGCAAAGCGGCGCCAGCCGTTTCCGCCTGCTCGCCGGGCGCAGTTTCGCGCCCTACACCGACCTGCTGCTCCACGACATGGGCCCCGGCCTCGCCGACGGCCGCCCCGACCACGCCGCTTCCGGCAGCCAGTGGCGGACCGCGCCGCTGTGGGGAATCGGCGTCCTGGCGGCGATCAACGAACAGGTCGGCTACCTGCACGATGGCCGCGCCCGCAATTTCGAGGAAGCCATTCTCTGGCACGGCGGCGAAGCGGCGGCGGCGCAACGGCGTTACCGCGCCGCCAGCGCCGATGCGCGCGCCGAGCTGCTCGCCTTCCTGCAATCCCTCTGACCGCACGGAGCAAATCATGGCTGACAAACCCGAGCCCGCCGCCGACGAAGCCTTCGCCATCTCGCCGGGCGCCGCCCGCGCCCACGGCTGTTGTCGAGGCTGGCGGCCGGCTGGCCGGCAGCCGACGGCCGAGATCATCGATCTGGCGAAGGCGCGAACGCCGATCGAAGCCACCGAGGAAGAGACGCATGACCGTTCTACCGACTGAGCCCGCCCCCGGCGAGCTGTTCTTCGCCCTGCGCAAGCCGCTCAATTTCGCCAGCGGCGAGGCGCTGCTCGACGTCAGCCTGCGCCTGCCGCCCGGCCAATGGCTGGCCCTGCAGGGGCCGTCCGGAGCGGGCAAGACGACGCTGCTGCGCCTGCTCGCCGGACTGGAAACGGCCGCCGAAGGAGTGATCCGCGCCGGCGACGAGATCTGGCTCGACAGCCGCCGGGGCAGCTGCCTGCCCACCCGGCTGCGCCGCGCCGGCATGGTCTTCCAGGAACTCGGCCTGTTCCCGCACATGAGCGCCCGCCGCCAGGTCGATTTCGCCCGCCGTCCGGAGAGCAAGGCGCTGCCGACCGCGCAACTGCTCGAACTGGTCGGGCTGGAAAAACTCGCCGAGCGCTACCCGGCCGAACTTTCGGGCGGCCAGAAACAGCGCCTGGCGCTGGCCCGCACGCTGGCTTCGGCACCGCGCCTGCTGCTGCTCGACGAACCGCTGTCGGCGCTCGATCCGCAACTCCGCCGCTCGATGCAAACGCTGCTGCAGGAAGTCCGCGCCAGCGCCCTGGTCGACTACGCGATTCTGGTCAGCCACGACCTCGACGAAGCCTGCCAGCTCGCCGCCCGCATCGTCCGCCTGCAACGCGGCCAGGTCTGCGGCGACGCGCCGACTGATCGTCCCCACCCCCACCTTTCTCTCATCAAGGAAACGTCATGCACCTCTTCCGCCGCCTGCTGCTGATCGCCGGCCTCGTCGCCGGTCTTTTCGCTACCCTCCCCGCCTTTGCCCAGGACCTGCTGATCGCCGCCGGCGCCGGCTACAAGCGCCCGGTCGGCGAACTCTGCGCCGCTTTCCAGAAACAGAGCGGCATCAAGGTCGAGCAGGTCTACGGCAACATGGGCAACATCGTCGCGCAGACCAAGCAAGGCGGCGAAATCGCCCTCATCTTCGGCGACCACGCTTTCCTGGCCGGCGTCGACGGGCTCGACTTCGCCAGCTTCCTGCCGCTCGGCAACGGCCGCCTGGTCGTCGCCTGGCCGACCGGCGGCAAGCTGGGCACACCGGCTGAACTGGCCGACGCCCGCTTCGCCCGCATCGCCATGCCCAACCCGAAGGCGGCGATCTACGGCATTGCCGCCAGCGAGTTCATGGAGCGCAGCAAGTTGAAGGCGGCGCTGCAGGATCGCCTGCAGGTCGTCGCCACCGTGCCGCAGGTTTCCGCCTACCTGATCTCCGGCGACATCGACGCCGGCTTCATCAACCTGACCGAGGCCCTCGCCATCGCGCCGAAGATCGGCGGCTACCAGGAAATCGACGGCGCGCTCTATACGCCGATCCGCATCGTCGGCGGCGTCCTCAGGACGCAGGCGCAGCGGGCCGAGGTCCTGGCGCTCGGCCGCTTTCTGGAAAGCGACGAAGCCCGCGCCATCCTCAAGCGCAACGGGCTTTGAGTGGATTCGCCGCTCGCCTCGCTGCTCGACCTGTTCGCGACGCCGGGCAACCGGCAGATGCTGTGGCTGACCGCCCGCGTCGCCCTCGCCGGCACGCTCCTCCACGCGCTCAGTGGCCTCGCCCTCGGCTACGCGCTGGCGCGCCCGGGCTGGCGCGGCCGCAACCTGCTCGACATCGCGGTGACGCTACCCCTGGTCTTCCCGCCGATGGCGACCGGCTTCCTGCTGCTCCTCCTGCTCGGCCGCCGCGGCCCGCTCGGCGAAGCGCTCCAGGAATGGTTCGGGATCGCCCCGGTATTCGCCTTTTCCGGCCTGCTGATCGCCGCCTTCGTCGCCGGCCTGCCGCTGGTCGTCAAGCCGGTGCAGGCGGCTTTCGAAAGCCTGCCGAAAATCCTGCCGGAAGCGGCGCGCACGCTGGGCAAGAACGAGTGGCAGATTTTCTGCTACGTGCTGCTGCCCAATATCCGCAACGCGCTGGCCGGCGGCCTGATCCTCGCCCTCGGGCGCTCGCTGGGCGAAGTCGGCATGACCATGATGCTCGGCGGCAACATCGAGGGGCGCACGGTGACCGCCTCGCTCGACATCTACAACGCGGTGACCAGCGGCGACTTCGAACGCGCCGCCGCCGTCTCGCTGCTCCTCGGACTGGTCAGCAGCGGCCTGTTCTTCCTGCTGCGGCGCAATGCCCGCGCGCCGCTCGGCTGGTGAACGAAAAAGGCGGCCCGCTGGCCGCCTCGCATTTACGCCCGGCGTAATCTCAAGCCGGCACGCCGAGAATGACGTGACTGGCCTTGATCAGCGCCGTCGCCGGTTCGCCGAGCTTGAGGCCGAGTTCGAGCACGGCTTCGTTGGTGACCACCGAATGGACGACGGTACCGCCGGCCAGCGTAATACCGACTTCGGTATTGACGGCGCCCTTGGTCAGCGCGCTGACCGTGCCGGCGAGCTGGTTGCGCGCCGAGAAGCGGACGTCCGGCGCCCCCGACAGCAGCATCACCCACGGCGCCTTGACGTAGGCGACGGCGTCCTTGCCGACCGCCAGGCCGAGCGACTGAACGCTACCCTCTGTGACGATTGCGACAATCTTGTCGCCTCCCGACAAGGTGAGCTCGACTTCGGCGTTGACCGCACCGTCGGTCAAGGCGGTGATTTTTCCTGCAAAAACATTGCGTGCGCTGACATTCATGGCGTTCTCCTTGGTTATCAATCCGGCTGGCCCGCTTTTCGCTATATACGACAATAAGCAACGTAACCAACCCGGCTTGTTGGCAATATAACCAACCCATTTATGAACAGACAACCATAGCGCCTCGATAATTTTCCGGTAAACTCGAAATCGTTATATATCGAAAGACATAACATAATGGATCAAGCCCTTCCCCGCCTGCGCAGCAAGCTCGAATTCGACGGCCCGCTCGGCAGCTATCTGGGCGACACCCGCATCCGCCTGCTCGAGGCGATCGACCAGCAAGGCTCGATCTCGCAGGCAGCAAAAGCCGTGCCGCTGTCGTACAAGGCGGCCTGGGATGCCGTCGACGCGATGAACAACCTGGCCGATCAACCGCTGGTGCTGCGCTCGACCGGCGGCAAGCACGGCGGCGGTACGCAACTGACTGATTACGGACGCAAGGTGATCGCCCTCTACCGGGCGCTCGAAGCCGAGTACCAGGCGGCGCTCGACCGCCTGACGGCGAGCATGAACGACGGCCAGGCGAGCGACTTCCAGCAGTTCAGCCAGTTGTTGAAGCGCATGTCGATGAAGACCAGCGCCCGCAACCAGTTCGCCGGCAAGATCGTCGGCCTGCGCGAAGGCAACGTCGACTTCGAGGTCCGCCTCAAGCTCGACGAGGAGAACGAACTGGTCGCCGTGATCACCGGCGAATCGGCGGAATACCTCGGCCTGACCATCGGCATGGAGATCAACGCCCTGGTCAAGTCGTCGTCGGTGCTGCTGCTCAACGATCCGGCGGTCAGAACCACCGCCCGCAACCACCTGTGGGGCGAAATCACCCGCATCCACGAAGGCCCGGTCAATTCCGAAGTGACGCTGGCGATGAAGAACGGCAAGTCGGTGTGCGCCGTCGTCACCCACGACAGCGTCGACAAGCTCGGCCTGGCCGTCGGCGGACAAGCCTGCGCCGTGTTCAAGGCTTCGTCCGTCATTCTCTGCAAGTACGCCTGACCTCTTTCAACCTTTCCAGGAGAAACCCCATGAAGCGCCTGTCCGCCCTTTTTGTCGCCCTGCTCGCCGCTGTCGGCGCGCACGCCGCCGAAGTCCAGGTTGCCGTCGCTGCCAACTTCACCGCGCCGATGCAGCAGATTGCCGCCGATTTCGAGAAGGACACCGGCCACAAGGCCGTCCTCTCCTTCGGCGCCACAGGCAAGTTCTACGCCCAGATCGTCAACGGCGCGCCGTTCGAAGTCTTCCTCGCCGCTGACGACACAACCCCGGCCAAACTGGAGAAAGAAGGGCATGCCGTCGCCGGCAGCCGTTTCACTTACGCCGTCGGCAAGCTGGTGCTGTGGTCGGCCAAAGCCGATTTCGTCGATGCCAAGGGGGCGGTTTTGAAAAACGGCAATTTCAACAAGCTGTCCATCGCCAACCCGAAAACCGCCCCCTACGGCGCGGCCGCCATTGAAACGCTGAACAAGCTCAAGCTGCTGGACGCCGTGCAGGCGAAATTCGTTCAGGGTGAAAACATTTCGCAAACCCTGCAATTCGTTTCCACCGGCAACGCCGACCTCGGTTTCGTCGCCCTGTCGCAGGTATTCAAGGAGGGCAAGCTGACCAGCGGTTCGGCCTGGATCGTTCCCGGCGAATTCCACGAGCCGATCTACCAGGACGCCGCCATTCTCGCCAAGGGCAAGGACAGCGCCGCCGCCGCCGCCCTGCTCGCCTACCTCAAGGGCGACAAGGCGAAAGCGGTGATCAAGTCCTTCGGTTACGACCTGCGCTGACGGCAAATAGGCGGATCGAGCATGACGACGACGCGCAGGACGGCCAGCGGCTTCGCCTCCGGTTTTGCCATCGGCAATCTCGGCGGAATGATCGGACTGGGGGGCGCGGAATTCCGCCTTCCCCTGCTGGTCGGCCATTTCCGCCTGGATGCCCTGTCCGCGATCATCCTCAACAAAGCCTGCAGCCTGGTCGTCGTCGCCACCGCCCTGCTGATCCGCAGCACCAGCATCTCCCCCAGCGAGTTGTGGGCGCAACGCGGCATCGTCTTCAATTTGCTGGCTGGCAGCCTGCTCGGCGCCTGGTGGGCGGCCGGCCATGCCATGAGCATACCGAAGCAACGCCTGAACGCCTTCATCCTCGTTCTGCTGCTTGGCCTGGGGCTGTTCATGCTGGCCGAAGCCGTCATCGGCCAGGGCTCCGTCACGCAACTACTGATCACCGACCCGACCGTCCAGTTGCTGGCCGGCATCGGCGCCGGCCTTCTGATCGGCATGGTCGCGGCCTTTCTGGGCGTCGCCGGAGGAGAATTGCTGATCCCGACGATCGTCCTGCTCTACGGCAGCGATATCAAACTGGCCGGCAGCCTGTCGCTCGCCGTCAGTCTGCCCACCATGCTGACCGGCTTCCTGCGTTACCGGTCGGCAGCGGCATTTTCCGTATTGCGCCAGGAGGCCACCCTGTTTCAGGCGTTGACGCTGGGTTCGATACTCGGCGCGATTGCCGGCGGATTGATGCTCGGCTGGCTGGATGCCAGACTGCTGACCGGCGGACTTGGCCTGTTGCTGCTCATCTCTGCCTGGAAGACCTTTCGCCACAGCGCCTCAATGAAAAACCATGTACCTGACTGACACCGACCTCCAGGCCATCTGGCTGACCCTCCGTCTGGCCGGCATCACGACGCTGATCCTGCTCCTGATCGGCACCCCGATCGCCTGGGGACTGGCGCGCTGCCGGGCCTGGTGGAAGGGCCCGCTGGGCGCCGTCGTCGCGCTGCCGCTGGTGTTGCCGCCGTCGGTGCTGGGTTTCTCCCTGCTGCTGGCGATGGGGCCGAACGGCCCGGTCGGCCAGTTTACCGAGTCGCTCGGCATTGGCACCTTGCCCTTCACCTTCTGGGGACTGGTCGTCGCCTCGGTCTTCTATTCGCTGCCCTTCATGGTGCAGCCGCTGCAGGGCGCTTTCGAGGCGATCGGCGAGCGGCCACTGGAAGTGGCCGCGACCCTGCGCGCCTCGCCGCTCGATACTTTCTTCACCGTCGCCGTGCCGCTGGCGCTGCCCGGTTTCATTACCGCCGGCATCCTGACCTTCGCCCACACCGTCGGCGAGTTCGGCGTCGTGCTGATGATCGGCGGCAACATCCCCGGCGTCACCCGGGTGGCGTCGGTCCAGATCTACGACCACGTTGAGGCCATGGAATACATGGATGCCCACCGCCTGGCCGGCGTCATGCTGGCTTTCTCCTTCCTCGTGCTGCTGGCGATGTACGTCTGGCGGCCGGGCGCCCGGAAGGGAGGCTGAGATGCCTGAAATCGCCGCCCGCTTCAAGCTCGACTGGCCCGGTTTCAGTCTCGACGTCGACCTGAACCTGCCCGGCAAGGGCGTGACTGCACTGTTCGGCCACTCCGGTTCCGGCAAGACGACGCTATTGCGCTGCATCGCCGGTCTCGAACGACCGGCGCATGGCCGCCTGGTGTTCAACGACCGCACCTGGCAGGACGCCGGCACCTGGCTACCGACGCACCGCCGGCCGATCGGCTATGTTTTCCAGGAAGCCAGCCTGTTTCCCCACCTGTCGGTGCTCGGCAACCTCGAATACGGACGCCAGCGCAGCGCTGGCACGGCACGGGTGGCGCTCGATCAGGCGGTGGCGCTGCTCGGCATCGACCACCTGCTGCAGCGCAAGCCGGACAGTCTGTCGGGCGGCGAACGGCAGCGCGTCGGCATCGCCCGGGCGCTCGCCGTCAGCCCGGAAATCCTGCTCATGGACGAACCGCTGGCGGCGCTTGACCTCAAACGCAAACAGGAAATCCTGCCCTATCTCGAACGCCTGCACGACCAACTCGACATCCCGGTCATCTACGTCAGCCACGCGCCGGATGAAGTCGCCCGGCTGGCCGACCACCTGGTCGTCCTCGACGCTGGCCGCGTCATCACTGCCGGCCCGCTGGCCGAGACGCTGGCCCGCATCGACCTGCCGATCCGCCTCGGCGAGGACGTCGGCGTCGTCCTCGAAGCGACGGTCGACCACATCGACGAAACCTGGCAACTGATGCGCGTCACCTTCCCCGGCGGCAGCCTGTGGACGCGCGCCCGCGACCTGCCGCCGGGACGCCGCGTGCGGGTGCGCGTGCTGGCCCGTGACGTTTCGCTGGCGATCGACGAACCCGGGCCCAGCAGCATCCAGAACATCCTGCCGGCGACCGTCGATGCCGTCGGCCCGGACGAACACCCCGGCCTGCTGCTGGTTCGCGTCGCGCTCGGCGAAAGCCGGCTGGTCGCCCGTCTGACCCGGCGCTCGGCCGAGCAGCTCGGCATCGTCGCCGGCCGGCCGGTGCATGTGCAGGTCAAATCCGTTGCCTTGATGGAGTGAAGCCGTGAATCCCTACACCCTGCCCGACCATGAACTCGAACGCCTGCTCGGCGAGGACGTTCCCGCTGGCGACGCGCCGACGCTGGCGCTGGGCATCGGCGAGCGCCCCGGTCGTCTCGATTTTCGCGCGCGTTACGAGATGGTCGTCTGCGGCAGCGAGGAAGCCCGCCGCCTCGGCGAACTGCGCGGCCTGACGGCGAGCGGCGCGCTGGCCGCCAGCGGCACGCCGCTTGCCGCCGGCGCCACCATCCTCAGCCTCGAAGGGCCGGCGAGCGGCCTGCACACGGTCTGGAAAACCGCCCAGACGCTGATGGAATACCTGTCCGGGATCGCCACCAGCACTGCCGCCATCGTCGCCGCCGCGCAGCGCGGCGACCCAGACTGCGCGGTGGTATGCACGCGCAAGAACTTTCCCGGCACCAAGGCGGCGGCCGTCAAGGCGGTCCTCGCCGGCGGCGCCAGCCCGCACCGCCTGAGCCTCTCGGAAACGCTGCTGATCTTCGCCGAACACCGCGCCTTTCTCGACGCAACGCCGGCCGCCAGCATCGCCCGTCTGCGCCGCCGCTGGCCGGAACGGGCGATCGTCGTCGAAGTCGGCGATCTCGCCGAAGCGCAAACCTGGGCGCAAGCCGGCGCCGATATCCTGCAACTGGAGAAATGGCCGGTCGAGGCAGTCGCCGACATCATCCGGCAATTGCCCGGCACGCGAATTGCTGCGGCAGGGGGTATCAACGCCAGCAACGCCGAGGCCTACGCCCGTGCCGGCTGCCGCATCCTGGTCAGCAGCGCGCCGTATTTCGCCGGCCCGCGCGATGTGGCGGTGACCCTGTCCGCGCTGTAAGCGCCTGTAGGTTTCCCGACAAGTCGACCATGAAAATCGCCATCGCCACCAAAAACCACCTCGAAGTCAGCGGCCACGCCGGCCAATGCCGGCACTGGCTGCTCTACGACCTGAGCCAGCACCGCAGCAACCAGCTCCTGCCGGCACCTCGCTTCATCGAACTGGAGAAGGACGAAATCCTGCACAGTTTCGCCGACGACCGCGCCCATCCGCTCGACGGCATCGATCTCATCGTCTGCGCCAGCGCCGGCGACGGCTTCATCCGCCACATGAAGAAGCGCGGCTGCGAGGTGCTGCGTACCGGCGAAACCGACCCGGCCCTGGCGATCACCCGCATCCTCGCCGGCGAGGCGCTGCCCGACCCGCGCTTCGACATCACCACCTCGCTGTGCAAACTGCGCGACCTGTTCTCGCGCCACTGAACGCAGCTACTTAGTCACCCAGCTCGATCTGGCCGCTGACCGTCGTCGTCAGCTGGCTTTCGCCGGCTTCCAGCGGCGCCGGCGCGGCTTCCGCCAACATCGCCTTGGCCGCCCGGAAGACCGGCACCGGCATCGGCCCACCCTGCTGTGACACCGCTAGCTGCCTGATCTTCCACGGCTTGCCGAGCGCCGCGGCGATCACTTCGGCACGCGCCTGGAAGGCGCGGATGGCGTCACGCGTCGCTTCGTCCTCGACCTTGCGCCGTGTTTCCGGCGACGGCATCTGGCTGACCTGGCCGACCGCCAGCTTGCGTTGCTGCAATTCGCCGAGCAACTCGGAGACCGCCGCCAGATCGTGCGATTCGAGGACCAGTTCGCTGCGCATCTGCCAGCTTTCGATCTTCTGCTCCCGGCCATAAACCGGATAGGTGGACTGGTTGCCGCTTTTTACCTGAACCCCGGCCTTGCCGCGGATCAGTTGCAGCGCGCCGGCGATTTCCTGGTTGACCTGGCGCGCCAGCACGGCCGGATTGGCGCCGCGCGCTTCAACGAAAACCACCGCCTGAACCTGGTCGTTGGCCGCCGGCCGCGACGCCTCCGCCGCCAGATCGACGGTAGTGCCGGCCTGCGCCACGGAAACGCCAAACCAGGCGAGGGAGACAACAAACCGGGAAAATGCTTTCATGAGTAAACTCCTGCGTTGACCGGAACCGATCATAACGAGCGTCCCATCCGGCTGCCCAAATCCAAAAGTAAAAATATGTTTCGTCCTGGTAAAGCGGGCACAGGTTCTTCTTGTTTCCGACTCTGCCTTTTGTAATACTTGCTCCCCCATGATCAACGTCCTCCCCATCGATCGCCATACCGTCGACGACGCCCCCCCCGAAGAAGGCTCACGCCGCATCATCAACGGAGAAGAGCGCGTCTATTACGACGGCTACTGGATCAAGGCCTACCAGGTTCCGGCGGATACGCTGGAGGCGAAGAAACGCCTGATCGACGCGCTGACCCGCCGCCTGTTCAATCATACCGAGCACGGCCTCAACATCCCGGGCACCCGGCTCGCCGAAGCGCGCGCCGCGTTCGAGGCGGAAGAGGATGCCGCCCGCCGCCGGATCAAGGGGGCGATGCTGGCCGGCGCGCTGTTCAACCGCGCCGCCGACATCTTCCGCAAACTGGTCGAACTACAGGCCTGCGGCATCGAGATCCTCAGCGACAATCCGCTGATGCGCGAATGCGGCCGTTGCCTGCTGGAAGCCATGGAACTGGGCAGGAACGTGCTGCACCGTAGCGGCGAGGAAGGCATCGACGAACTGTGGGGTGAACCGTTCCGCGCCTTCTCGATCCCGCTCGAGGATTTCTACGAAAGCCGCTACATCAAGATCGGCCAGACGATGCGCGACATCGACCGGATCGCCAACTGCATGATCGCCAACATCGCCCGCCTGCCGGCGTTCGCCGGCGCCGAACCGGTCATTCTCGACCTCGCCCGGGCAGCCAAGATCAAGACCGAGACCCTGCGTACCGACCCGGACATCTTCGACGTCTGGGCGATCATGGTCACTGCCGGCGAGCGGCTCGACGCCCTCACCCCGAACCCGCTCGACTGCAACTGCAGCGTCGAACACGATATCGCCGTCGGCCTCCAGCTACTGCGCCAGGGCCGCGACCTGATTTTCTACATCACCCGCGCCCGGACGCCGATGCCCAAGAGCACCCGGGAATTCGTCGAGCGCTGCGAAACCTTCCACAGCAGCGGCCACGCACCGATGACCCATTTCCGCCAGGACTGAAGCCCCTTCAGTTCGATTCGCAGCGATTGCGGCCGCTCCCCTTGGCCTTGTACAGCAATTCATCGGCCTGACGGAACACATCCTTGACCATGCTGCTGGCTGGCGACACGCAGACCGCGCCGACCGAAACCGTGACCCGGCCCCAGGACTCGTTGCGTTCGTGCGGCAGGTTCAGCGCCGCCACCGCCTCGACGATCGAAAGACCGACGCCGACATGCACTCCCGGTGGCGCTTCGGGAATGATCACCGAGAATTCCTCGCCACCATAGCGCGCGGCGAAGGCGCCCGGCGCCAGCCGGTCGGCGTCGGCCCGCATGGCCACGCCGTCGATGGCCGCGGCGACGGCCCGCAGACAGTCGTCGCCAGACTGATGCCCGTAATGGTCGTTGTATTTCTTGAAATTATCGACATCGATCATCAGCAGGCTGAAGGCCTTGCCTTTCTGGACCGCGGTTTCCCACAGGGTGTCGATGCGCATATCCATCGCCCGCCGGTTGAAAAGGCCGGTCAGACCGTCATGATTCGCCTGGTCCTGCAGCTTGCCGTTGGCTTGCGCCAGACGCGAGCGGAGCGCGGCAATCCGCGACATCGCCTTCATCTTCGCCTGCAGGACGCCTTCCGGAGAACTCTTGGAAATGAAATCGTCGCCCCCCGCTTCGATCGCCGTGATCAAGTTGGTGTCGCTGTCTGTTGCCGTCACGAAGATGATCGGCGTCCAGGCCCAGGGTTCATGCCCTTCCAGCCCGCGAATCCGGGTTGTCGTCTCGAAACCGTTCATCCCCGGCATCTCGATGTCCATCAACACGAGGTCGAAGGATTCGTTGCGAAACATGTCGATCGCCGCTTGACCGTTGTTCGCATGGCGCACTTCGTGACCGAAGGATTCCAGACGTGCCGTCGTGATCATGGCGATCGCGCGCGAGTCATCGACCAGAAGGATTTTCATGACACTGTGAATTCATAAAAAGAGCCGACAGCATACCCTTTTATCCCGCACCGGGGTAGCACGAAAGTCTTATACAGCGACACACTGTCGACAGATAGGCAAGCACCGCAGCACTCGATCCGGTTTAATCTAGCCGTAACATTAACGCAACAAAATGAGCATCTTGAAGCCTATACTTGAGAAACCCCTTCCGGATCGCGCGCCATGATCAACAACGACCAGCCTTCACGCTTCCCGTCCGACAACTACCTCAACCGTGAGCTCGGCCTGCTTGCCTTCAATCGCCGCGTGATGGCCCAGGCGCAGGACGAACGGATGCCGCTGCTGGAGCGCCTGCGTTTCCTGTGCATCGTCTCCAGCAACATGGACGAATTCTTCGAAATCCGCGTTTCCGGCCTGAAGGAACAAATCCGCGCCAAATCGTCGGTAACGACGATCGACGGCAAGACGGCGCAGGAGACCTTCCGTCTGGTCGCCGCCGAAGCGCACGCCATCGTGCACGAGCAATACCAGCATCTCAACGACGTGATCCTGCCGGCGCTGGCCGAACAGGGCATCCGCTTCCTGCGCCGCTCGACCTGGAACGAAGCGCAGCGCGAATGGATCCGCGACTATTTCATTCGCGAAATGGTGCCGGTATTGACGCCGATCGGCCTCGACCCGTCGCACCCCTTCCCGCGCGTCCTCAACAAGAGCCTCAATTTCGCCGTCGAACTCGAAGGCAAGGATGCCTTCGGCCGCAGTTCCAACATCGCCATCGTCCAGGCGCCGCGCGTGCTGCCGCGCGTCATCCAGCTCCCCGAGGAACTCGCCGGCTGTGCTTACGGTTTCGTCTTCCTGTCATCGATCCTGCACGAATTCGTCGGCGAGCTGTTCATGGGCATGACCGTGCTCGGCTGCTACCAGTTCCGGGCGACGCGCAATTCCGACCTCTTCGTCGACGAGGAAGAAGTCACCAACCTGCGCACCAAGCTGCAGGGCGAACTGCCGCAACGCCATTTCGGAAACGCCGTGCGCCTCGAAGTCGCCGACAACTGTTCGCCGGCAATCACCGAATTCCTGCTCGCGCAGTTCGGTCTGCAGGCGGTCGACCTCTACCGCGTGCACGGCCCGGTCAATCTGGTCCGCCTGATGCAGGTGCCGGACTGGGTCGATCGTCCGGACATGAAATTCCGCCCTTTCATCCCGGGCACCCCGAAAGGCCTGAGCAAGGGCGTCAGCATCTTCGACAGCATCCGCAAGGGTGACATCCTGCTGCACCATCCCTACCAGTCGTTCGCGCCGGTCATCGAACTGCTCAGCCAGGCGGCGACCGACCCGGCCGTGGTGGCAATCAAGATGACGGTGTATCGCACCGGCACCGATTCGGTGCTGATGGAGTCGCTGGTCCGCGCCGCCCAGAACGGCAAGGAAGTCACCGTCGTCGTCGAACTGATGGCGCGTTTCGACGAGGAAGCCAATATCAGCTGGGCGACCAAGCTCGAACAGGTCGGCGCCCACGTGGTGTACGGCGTCGTCGGCTACAAGGTGCACGCCAAGGCGCTGCTCATCGTCCGCCGCGAGGAAGCCGGCCTCAAGCGCTATGCCCACCTGGGCACCGGCAATTACCACCCGCGCACCGCCCGCCTCTATTCCGACTTCGGCCTGATGACCGCCAACGAGGAAATCACCCACGACGTTTCCGAGGTTTTCAAGCAACTCACCGGCCTGGGCAAGGCGCGTACCCTGAAACATCTGTGGCAGGCGCCGTTCACGCTGCAGCAGAACGTCGTCGCGGCGATCCAGGCCGAGGCCGAAGCGGCGCGCAACGGCCAGAAGGCGCGCATCGTCGCCAAGATGAACTCACTGGTCGAACGCGAGGTCATCCACGCACTCTACGAAGCTTCGCAGGCCGGCGTCGACATCGAACTGATCGTCCGCGGCGTCTGCATGCTGCGTCCCGGCGTCCCCGGCCTTTCCGAGAAGATCCGCGTCCGCTCGATCATCGGCCGTTTCCTCGAACACCACCGCGTGATGTACTTCTACGCTGGCGGCAAGGAAAACGTCTATCTCTCTTCCGCCGACTGGATGGACCGCAACTTCTTCAAGCGCATCGAACTCGGCTTCCCGCTGCTCGACCCGCGCCTGAAGAAGCGCGTGATCACCGAAGGGCTCAAGTTCTACCTGGCCGACAACCAGCAAGGCTGGGACATGAACAGCCAGGGACACTATCAGCGCCGCCGCTCGCTACGCAGCAAACCGCACAATGCGCAGGGCGAACTGATGGTGACGCTGGGCGGCTGACTCCACCAAGTCGGCGATGACGCAATCCTGCCCCAGCGCGGGCGCCGATCTGATCTTGACCGTGCCGCTGCCGGAAGTCCTGACCTGGGCCGGCAGCGGTCTGGCGCTCCTGGTCGTCGGCGTACTGCTGTTCCGCAACCGGCTGCCGTCGCGCGCCCCCGATTTCCTCGGCGGTGGTGTCGGCGGTATCGGCTTCATGCTCATCGTGTACGGCGCCCTGCTGTTGCTGGTTTTCGCCCCCAGCGAGTATTTCGTCGAGCGCATCGTCGTCTCGCCGAGCAGCACCTGCGCGGCGCGTGGTTTCTGGTTCTGGCGACAGCCACCACTGCGCCTCGAGCATGCCGATATCGTCAGGCTGCGCCGGACGAGCGACGCCAAGGGCGATCCGCAACTGGAAGTCCGGCTGCGTGACGGCAGCCTGCAGCGCAAGTGGCTGCCATCGCTGTGGACCGACAACGAAGCGCAGATCGAAGCCGCCTGGCGGCGGCTCGGCATCGGCAGCGAATGGGGGCCGCTTACTGGCCGATGACGTCGGTGCCGGCGGGCGGCGTGAAGCGGAACAGCGTTGCCGACAGCGCCGGGTTGCGCTCGCTGCGCTGCAGCCGGATCAGCGTCGTCTGACCGAAGTTGTCGAACAACTCCATCACCTTCATTTCCTTGCCGAGCAGGCCGATGCGCACTTTCTCGAAGCCGCTGTCGGCAGTCTTCGGCGTCGCCTCGACCCACGAGAGGCCGTCGCGCTCGCCGCCTTCCCTGAGCACGAAGTTCTTTTCCAGCGCATTGCTGCCGGCGAGCAGCGCCGCCGGCGAGGCGCCGATCGCGTCGCCGGCCGGGCGCACCGTGACCTGCTGCAGTTCCGGATCGTGAATCCAGATCTTTTCGCCGTCGCCGACCACCAGTTGCGGATAGGGCTTGAGGATTTCCCAGCGCAGCTTGCCCGGCCGCAGGATCGCCAGCTTGCCCGAGGATTCCTGGGGCTTGCGGCCGTTGCGGGCGAGCACCGACTGGTCGAAGTCGGCGCGGTAGCTGCGGGTGTCGTCGAGGAAGGCGCGCAACTGGTCGATGGCACCGGCGTGGGCGAAGGCCGGAGCGAGGACGAAGGCGGCAGCGAGAAGTTTCCGGGTGAGGTTCATGGGCGCAGCTTACGCCGGCCTGTGGGCCGGCGCTGTTTCAATGTGTAAGGGTTTGTCGCGCCGGCCGCGTCATTCGGCCGGCTTCTTCATCAGCACTTCGCGACCGCCGCGACCGTCCATCGCCGACACCAGGCCGGCGTTTTCCATCGCCTCGATCAGCCGCGCCGAGCGGTTGTAGCCGATACGCAGGTGGCGCTGCACCAGCGAGATCGAAGCGCGCTGGTTCTTCAGCACGATGTCCACGGCCTGGTCGTAGAGCGGATCGCTCTCGGCATCGCCGCCACCTTCGCCGGCCTCGCCGCCGCCTTCGTCGTCGCCGCCGGCGCCGCTCAGGATGTCCTCAACGTATTCCGGGGCGCCGTTCGCCTTGAGGTGCTCGACGACGCGATGCACTTCATCGTCGGAAACGAAGGCGCCATGGACGCGGGTCGGATAGCCGGTACCCGGCGCGAGATAAAGCATGTCGCCCTGGCCGAGCAGGGCTTCGGCGCCCATCTGGTCGAGGATGGTGCGCGAGTCGATCTTGCTCGACACCTGAAAGGCGATGCGCGTCGGAATGTTGGCCTTGATCAGGCCGGTGATCACGTCGACCGACGGGCGCTGCGTCGCCAGCACCAGGTGGATGCCGGAGGCACGCGCCTTCTGGGCGAGGCGGGCGATCTGCTCCTCGACCTTCTTGCCGACCACCATCATCAGGTCGGCCAGTTCGTCGATGATGACGACGATGTAAGGCATGTGTTTCAGCGGCTCGGGCGCTTCCGGGGTCAGGCTGAGCGGGTTCGGAATGTGTTCGCCGCGCTTCTCGGCGTCCTTGATCTTGGTGTTGAGGCCGGCAATGTTGCGCACGCCCATCGCCGACATCAGCTTGTAGCGTTTCTCCATCTCGGTGACGCACCAGTGCAGCGCGTTGGCCGCCTGCTTCATGTCGGTGACGACCGGCGCCAGCAGGTGCGGGATGCCCTCGTAGATCGACAGTTCGAGCATCTTCGGGTCGACCATGATGAGGCGGACGTTTTCCGGCTCGGACTTGTAGAGCATCGACAGGATCATCGCGTTGACCCCGACCGACTTGCCCGAACCGGTGGTACCGGCGACCAGCAGGTGCGGCATGCGGGCCAGGTCGGCGACCACCGGCAGGCCGCCGATGTCCTTGCCGAGACAGACGGTGAGCGGACTGCCCATGTCGTTGTAGGGCTTGCTCGAAATGATCTCGGACAGCTTGACCGTCTGCCGCTTCGAATTCGGCAACTCGAGCGCCATGCACGACTTGCCGGGCACCGTCTCGACGACGCGGATCGAAACCATGGCCAGCGCCCGCGCCAGGTCGCGGGCCAGATTGACGATCTGTGCGCCCTTGACGCCGACCGCCGGCTCGATTTCGTAGCGGGTGACGACCGGCCCCGGCAGGGCGGCGATCACCTTGACCTGAACACCGAAGTCGGCAAGCTTCCTTTCGATCAGGCGCGAGGTGAATTCCAGGGTTTCGGCGCTGACCGTCTCGGTCGCCGGCGGCGCCGGGTCGAGCAGGTGCAGCGGCGGCAGCGTGCCGCCGACGATCGCCTCGGGGAACAGCATCGCCTGCTTCTCGCGCTCGACGCGGGCTTCCGCCTTCTTCGACACCGGCACTTCCGGTGCCGGCGTGTCGATGAAGATCGGTTCGTGCAGTTCGACGCGCCGCTTCTCCTCCTCGACGACGACCTCGCGGCGCTGCGCGACCTCCTTGCCGATGCGCCGGTCGCGCCAGGCATCGATCTGCCCGTAAACGAACAGGGTCAGCGCCTCGAGCAGCAGACCGAGCTTTTCGAAGGCCCAGATCCACGACATACCGGAAAATGCGCTCCAGGCGACGCCGATCAGCGCCAGCAGGAGCAGCGTCGCGCCGGTGAAACCGAACAGGCCCGCCAGCCAGCGGCTCAATTCGACGCCAAGCATACCGCCTGCCGCCAGCGGCAACTGGACGTCGAGGCTGTGGAAACGCAGCGCTTCCAGCGCACAACTGGCAAGCAGCAGGACAATGAAACCGGGCACGGCCAGGTAGGTCGTATGCGCCGCTCCCTGGCCGCTGGCGTGCAGCTTGCGGAAACCCCACCAGACTAGCATGCCGAGCAGGACCACCCACCACCAGGCGGAAAGTCCAAAAACGTAGAGCAGCAGATCGGCGACCCAGGCACCGGCACGGCCCGCCGGGTTCTGCGGACTGCCGTTGCCGACCGCGTGCGACCAACCGGGGTCGGTACGCTGGAAGCCCCACAGCGCCATGACCAGGAACAGCGCCAGTGCGCCAACCCCGAGCCAGCGGGATTCCTGCAGCAGGCTACCGATCTTGTCGGGCATCGGACTGGGGTCGTTTCGTCTTGCCATTGAATTCCTTAATCCCGTTCCATGACTACTACGAACGGTGTAAATCATTTCAAGTCATACAGTTAGCTGAGAATTATAAACCGGTTTGATAGATTGGTTACGATCACCCACAAAACGCCGCTCCATTAGGCGGCTATAATTTTCGCCATTCCATCCCAAGGCAGAGACCCAAATGACAACCCGTCACACCCCACTGATCATTCTCGGTTCCGGCCCGGCCGGCTACACCGCCGCCGTTTACGCCGCACGCGCCAACCTCAAACCGGTGCTGATCACCGGCATGGCCCAGGGGGGCCAGCTGATGACCACCACCGAAGTCGACAACTGGCCGGCCGACGCCGACGGCGTGCAGGGACCGGAACTGATGCAGCGTTTCGAGAAGCACGCCGCCCGCTTCGACACCGAAATCATCTTCGACCACATCCACACCACCAAGCTGACCGAAAAGCCCTTCACGCTGGTCGGCGACAGCGGCACCTACACCTGCGACGCACTGATCATCGCCACCGGCGCCTCGGCGATGTACCTCGGCCTGCCGTCCGAGCAGGAATTCATGGGCAAGGGCGTCTCCGCCTGTGCCACCTGCGACGGCTTCTTCTACCGCAACAAGCCGGTCGCCGTCGTTGGCGGCGGCAACACCGCGGTCGAAGAAGCGCTCTACCTGGCCAACATCGCCAGCCATGTCACGCTGATCCACCGCCGCGACAAGTTCAAGGCCGAGAAGATCATGCAGGACAAGCTGTTCCAGAAGGAAAAGGAAGGCAAGGTCACGATCCTGTGGAACAGCACGCTCGACGAGGTGCTCGGCGATGCGTCCGGCGTCACCGGCCTGGCGATCAAGAACGTGCAGTCCGGCGAAGTGAAGAAGGTCGACGTGCACGGCGTCTTCATCGCCATCGGCCACAAGCCGAACACCGACATCTTCGCCGGCCAGCTGGAGATGGACCACGGCTACATCGTCACCCAGGCGGGACGCAGCGGCAACGCAACGCAGACCAGCATCCCCGGCGTCTTCGCCGCCGGCGACGTGCAGGACCAGATCTACAAGCAGGCCTGCACCTCGGCGGCGAGCGGCTGCATGGCGGCGCTCGATGCCGAGCGCTACCTCGACAACCTTGGCCACCAAGGCTGACCAGGGCTCGCTGAAGGACGGCCTGCGGGCCGTCTGGCGGCAACGCGCGGCGCCCCCGGTCGCCGCGTCGCCCGCAGCGCCGGCGCCCGAGACGGCGCCAGACACCGGCAAGACCGACGAAGGCGCCCTCTTCCGCCAGGCGGTGGCTGGCGTCCGGCCGCTACCCGACGCCAACCGGGTGATTCTGGACCAGCCGCCGTCGCGCCGCGTTGCCGCCCCCCGGCCGCAAACGGCAAGCCATCCGGGACGCCCTGTGCCCCGCGACGACGCGCTGCCCGCCGGTTGGCAGGACGACACTCGCCCGCGGCGCCTGCCCGACGATCCCGAGCAGGCGGCCTTCGTCCTCGCAATGACCGGCGTCGAACCGCTGCCGGACCGGAAGCTGGCCAGCCTCGACCCACCCCGGCCGCAACCGGCGCCGCAGCAGTCGCGGGCCGATCACCAGGCGGTACTGCACGAGAGCCTGCACGCGCCGATCGCCCTGCAGGACCGCCTCGAAGGCGGCGACGAAGCGGCCTACCTGCGCCCCGGCCTGGCGCAGACGGTGTTGCGCGACCTGCGCCGCGGCCGCTGGGTGGTGCAGGACGAGATCGATCTGCACGGGCTGAACCGCGAGCAGGCGCGTCACCTGATCGCCGGTTTCCTGCATACCTGCCTGCATCAGGGCAAGCGTTGCCTGCGCATCGTGCATGGCAAAGGGCACGGTTCGCCGCACAAGCTGTCGGTGCTGCGTCAACTGGTGCGCGGCTGGCTGGCGCAGCGTCACGAAGTCCTCGCCTATTGCCAGGCCAAGCCGCAGGACGGCGGCGAAGGCGCCCTGCTGGTGCTGCTGCGCGCGCCGAAAAGCTGAGGCCAAAAAAATGCGCCCCGCAGGGCGCATTCCTTGAACTGTAAAAACAAGCGATCAGACGATCAGCGGCACGATCAGCAGCGCAACCAGGTTGATGATCTTGATCAGCGGGTTGACCGCCGGGCCGGCCGTATCCTTGTAGGGATCGCCGACCGTGTCGCCAGTGACCGCCGCCTTGTGCGCATCGGAACCCTTGCCGCCGAAGTGGCCGTCCTCGATGTACTTCTTGGCGTTATCCCAGGCACCGCCGCCGGTGGTCATCGAGATGGCGACGAAGAGGCCGGTGACGATGGTGCCAACGAGCAGACCGCCGAGCGCCTGCGGGCCAAGCAGCAGGCCGACGACGATCGGCACGGCGACCGGCAGGATCGACGGAATCATCATTTCCTTGATCGCCGCAACGGTCAGCATATCGACCGCGCGGGAGTAGTCGGGCTTGGCCGTGCCTTCCATGATGCCGGCGATTTCCTTGAACTGACGCCGCACTTCGACGACGACGGCGCCAGCCGAACGACCGACCGCCTCCATCGCCATCGCGCCGAACAGGTAGGGAATCAGGCCGCCGATGAAGAGGCCGATGATCACCAGGTGGTTGGAAAGGTCGAAGGTGAATACCTGGCCGGTCGCCGCTTCCAGCGCATGCGTGTAGTCGGCGAACAGGACCAGCGCGGCAAGACCGGCGGAACCGATGGCGTAGCCCTTGGTGACCGCCTTGGTGGTGTTGCCGACGGCGTCGAGCGGATCGGTGACATTGCGCACCTCGGGCGGCAGTTCGGCCATTTCGGCAATACCACCGGCGTTGTCGGTGATCGGGCCGTAGGCGTCCAGCGCGACGACGATACCGGCCATCGATAGCATCGAGGTGGCGGCGATCGCCAGCCCGTACAGACCACCGACCGAGTAGGCCGCCCAGATCGAGGCGCAGACGGAAAGCACCGGCAGCGCCGTCGCCTTCATCGAAACGCCGATGCCGGCGATGATGTTGGTCGCGTGACCGGTCTGGCAGGCCGACGCGACATGCTTGACCGGCGCGTACTCCGTTCCGGTGTAGTACTCGGTGATCCAGACCATCGCCGCGGTCAGCACGAGGCCGATGACGGCGCAGGTGAACATGCTTGCCGTCGTCACCTGGACTGCCGTGTCACCGGCACCGATCAGCCACGAGGTCACCGGGTAGTAGAAGGCCAGGGCCAGCACGCCGGCAACGATCAGGCCTTTGTACAGCGCCCCCATGATCTTGCCGCCGTCCGTGGTCTTGACGAAGTAGCAGCCGACGATCGAGGCGATGATCGACACCGCGCCCAAGGCCAACGGATAGAGAATCAGCGCGTCGCCGAGAACGGCCGAAGTCTTCAGCATCAGCGCACCGAGCACCATGGTGGCGACGACGGTGACGACATAGGTTTCGAACAGGTCGGCGGCCATGCCGGCGCAGTCACCGACGTTGTCGCCGACGTTGTCGGCGATCACCGCCGGGTTGCGCGGATCGTCCTCGGGAATCCCGGCTTCCACCTTGCCGACGAGGTCGGCGCCGACGTCGGCGCCCTTGGTGAAGATGCCGCCGCCGAGACGGGCGAAGATCGAGATCAGCGACGAACCGAAGGCGAGACCGATCAGCGCGTGCAGCGCCGCATCCTGGCTCAGGCCGAAGGCCTGCATGCCGCCGTAGTAGCCGGCGATGCCGAACAGGCCCAGACCAACCACCAGCATGCCGGTGATCGCGCCGCCCTTGAAGGCCACGTCAAGCGCCGGCGCAATGCCCCCGCGTGCCGCTTCGGCGGTACGCACATTGGCGCGGACGGAAACGTTCATGCCGATGAAACCGGCGGCACCGGACAAGGTGGCGCCGATGACGAAACCGACCGCCGTCGGCATGCCGAGGAATATGGCGATCAGCACCGCCATCACCACGCCGACCATCGCAATGGTCTTGTACTGGCGGCTCAGATAAGCGGCCGCCCCTTCCTGGATCGCCTTGGCGATTTCCTGCATGCGCTCGTTCCCCGCCGGCAACGCAAGAATCGAACGACTGGACAACCAGCCGTAAATGACCGCCAACCCCGCACATAACAACGCCAACCACAATGCAGAAGACATTACTTCTCCCTCTCTTTTGACTGACAAAAATTGAACAGACTATTTCTCCGCAATACTTTCCGGACGGCAAGACACAGCCCGGACACGGATGCGCCTGGGCAGTTACCGGAAAAGGAGGAAAACGGGTGCTTGTCGGTCTGTGCCGAATCGGGTCTTGTCTGGAAAACCGCGCCGACCGCGACAGCGCTTCCGGGTACCGCGTGGAAGGCTGGCCGCGTCGTCATACTCTGGCCCTTAGTTCAGGGACATGACACGGCCGGACATACCGACCCTGTCATCGCCACATGCCTCACGGCATGCCGGGAAGATTGGGGATAGGTGACGGCGGTTGCCGTCACATCTTCTCTCTACCTGAATGATGTACATGAAATCCCGCTTGCCACTGAATCGTTGGAGAATCCTGACTGACGGATGAGGGGAACCCCCTCAGGCGAAGGAAATTACCCGCTTTTGCCGGGTCGGTCAAACGATTTGCTCAGACTTGGTGCAAATCGCTGGCAATGACATGAAAAACCGCCTGGCATGCACCACTCCGGAAACGAAAACGGGACGGCTGACGCCGTCCCGCTCGCTCCACCGCGCCTGGTGGCCGGTGATCAGATGGCCGCTTCGTTGGTCTCGCCGGTGCGAATACGAACGACCTGTTCGACGCTGGTGACGAAGATCTTGCCGTCACCGATCTTGCCGGTGCGCGCCGCCTTGACGATGGCGTCGATCGCCGGATCGACCTGCGGACCGGCGACGACGATCTCGATCTTGATCTTGGGCAGGAAATCGACGACGTACTCGGCGCCGCGATACAGCTCGGTATGGCCCTTCTGGCGACCGAAGCCCTTGACCTCGGTGACCGTCAGGCCGGTGATGCCGACTTCCGACAGCGCCTCGCGCACTTCGTCGAGCTTGAACGGCTTGATGATGGCTTCGATTTTTTTCATGTCTGTATCCCTCTTCTCTCTCGATTGATGCTCAATATTCGTCAGCATACCGGTTGGTGATCGGGTAGCGCCAGTCCTTGCCGAAACCGCGCGGCGTGATGCGGATGCCGACCGGCGCCTGGCGCCGCTTGTACTCGGCGATGCGCAGCAGGCGGACGACGCGGCGAACGTCGGCTTCGGGCAGACCGGCGGCGATGATCTCGCGCGGGCTGCGGTCCTCTTCCATGTAGGCGCGAACGATGGCGTCGAGCACTTCGTATTCGGGCAGCGAATCCTGGTCCTTCTGGTCCGGCTTCAGCTCGGCCGAGGGCGGGCGGACGATGATGTTTTCGGGAATCACCGGCGCGCCGCTGCACAGCGTATTGCGGTAGCGCGACAGGCGATAGACCAGGGTCTTGTAGACATCCTTGATCACCGCGAAGCCGCCGGCCATGTCGCCGTACAGCGTGCAATAGCCGACCGCCATTTCCGACTTGTTGCCGGTGGTCAGGACCAGCTTGCCGGTCTTGTTGGAGAGCGCCATCAGCAGGTTGCCGCGGATCCGCGCCTGGATGTTCTCTTCGGTCGTGTCGCTGGGCAGGCCGGCGAACAGCGGCGCCAGCATGGCTTCGTAAGTGGTCATCGCCGGCGCGATGGCGATCTCGTCGTAGCTGCAGCCCAACTGGCGGATCATCTCGCGCGAATCGTCGAGGCTCATCTGCGCCGTGTAGGGCGACGGCATCATCACCGCGTGCACCTTGTCGGCACCGAGCGCATCGACGGCGACGCACAGCGTCAGCGCCGAATCGATGCCGCCTGAGAGGCCGATGATCGCCCCCTTGAAGCCACTCTTGCCGATGTAGTCGCGTACGCCCATGACCAGCGCCGAATAGGCCTCGGCCTCCAGCGACAGGGGGTCGACGAGGTCGGTGGAATGCAGGCGCGGTCCGTCGATGTCGACGATGCCCAAGGCTTCTTCAAACTGCGGCAAACGCATGGCGACCTGGCGGCGCGCGTCGAGGGCAAAGGAGCCGCCGTCAAAAACCAGTTCGTCCTGACCGCCGACCAGGTTGCAATAGATGGCGGGAATGCCGGTGGCGGCAATCCTTTCGCCGAGCACCTCGGCGCGCTCCTGATGCTTCTCCAGGTGGCAGGGCGAGGCATTGAGCACCAGCACGATTTCTGCGCCAGCCTGGCAGGCGGCCTCGAAGGCGCCGGTTTCCCAGATGTCGGCGCAGATGTTGATGCCACAACGGACGCCGCCGAGTTCGACGACGCAGGCCGCGCGCCCGGCGTCGAAATAGCGCTTCTCGTCGAAGACGTCGTAATTGGGCAGGCGCATCTTGCGGTAGACGCCAAGCGGACGGCCGTTTTCGATGACCGTCGCGGCGTTGTAGCAAGCGCCTTCATGTTCTTCCGGGTGGCCGACGACCAGCGCAATCCCGTCGATGCGGGCGGCCAGATCGTCGAGCGCCCGCTGGCAGGCACGGTAGAAATCCGGGCGCAGCAGCAGGTCTTCCGGCGGATAGCCGCTCAACGCCAGCTCCGGCGTCAGCAGCACCTGCGCACCGCGGGCTTTGGCCGCGGCGGCACAGGCGACGATGCGGTCGACGTTGCCGGTCAGATCACCGACGACGGCGTTGAACTGGGCAACGGCGATACGCAGCATCTTAGTAGTTCGGCTTGTCTTTCGCGTCGTTGTAACGCTGGATGCCGGTGGTGATTTCTTCGCGGGCGGCGTCGATGCCTTGCCAGCCGTTGACCTTGACCCACTTGCCCGGCTCCAGGTCCTTGTAGTGCTCGAAGAAGTGCGCGATCTGCTGACGCAGCAGTTCCGGCGTGTCTTCGTAGGTCTTGACGTCGTTGTACAGCGGGGTCAGCTTGGACACTGGCACGGCGAGCAGCTTGGCGTCTTCGCCGCCTTCGTCGGTCATCGACAACTGGCCGAGCGGACGGCAGCGGACGACGACGCCCGGCGGCAGCGGGAAGGGGCTCATCACCAGCACGTCGACCGGGTCGCCGTCACCGGCGATGGTGTGCGGGATGTAGCCGTAGTTGCACGGGTAGTGCATCGACGTGGACATGAAGCGATCAACGAAGATGGCGCCGCTTTCCTTGTCGACTTCGTACTTGACCGGGTCGGAATGGGCGGTGATCTCGATGATGACGTTGAAGTCGTCGGGGAGGGACTTGCCGGAGGGAACGTTGTTAAGAGCCATTATTTTCTCTCTGCGTTGGGTTTGAAAAGAAACTTTGCGATTATAGCTTGCTGCGCCGCATGATCATTGCCAGGCGGCGAGAAACTCGCGCCAGTGCGGCGCATCGATCTTCGCCAGTTGGCCCTTGATGAAAGCCTGTTCGGCCATTTCCTCGTCGGCGGTAAATTCGCCGCGCATGCGCCGGAAACGGTTATAGACCAGGTAGGTATTGACCACGTCGGTCTCGCAGTAATCGCGGATATCGGCGGCCTGCCCGGCCTGCCAGGCGTCCCAGACCTTGCTGCCGTCCATGCCAAGCTTGCCGGGAAAGCCGAACAGCTTGGCCAGTTCGTCGAGCGGCGCGTTGGCGCGGCCGTTGTACATCGCCAGCAGATCCATCAGGTCGAGGTGACGGGTGTGGTAGCGGCTGATGTAGTTGTTCCACTTGAAGTCGCGCGAGTCGGCGTAATCACCGTCGCCCATGTCCCAGTAGCGCGGTGCGGAAACGCCGTGCAGCATGCCGCGGTAGTGCAGCACCGGCAGGTCGAAGCCGCCGCCGTTCCAGGAGACGATCTGCGGCGTGAATTTCTCGATGCCGTCAAAGAAGCGCTGGATGATCGCGCCTTCGTCAAGCTCCGGCTCGGCCAGCGACCACACGCGGAAACCGTCGAGCGTGCGCAGCACGCAGGAAATGGCGACGATGCGCTGCAGGTGCAGCGGCAGGAAGTCGCTGCCGTTCTTCGCCCGGCGCTGCTGGAAGGCGAGTTCGGCGACTTCGGCATCGGACAGTTCGCCCGGCAGCTCGTTGATCCGGCGCAGGCCGGCAACGTCGGGAATGGTTTCGATGTCGAAGACGAGGACCGGCTTCATGCGGGGAAGACGCCGGTCGACAGGTAGCGGTCGCCGCGGTCGCAGACGATCGAGACGATGGTCGCATTCTCGACCTGGGCGGCGATGCGCAGTGCCACGGCAAGCGCGCCGCCGGACGAAATGCCGGCGAAGATGCCTTCCTCGACAGCAAGCCGCCGGGTCATCGCCTCGGCGTCGGCCTGGCTGACGTACTCGATGCGGTCGACGTTGGTCGGTGCGTAAATCTTCGGCAGGTAGGCTTCCGGCCATTTGCGGATACCGGGAATCTGGCTGCCCTCTTCCGGCTGGCAACCGACGATGGTGATCGCCGGGTTCTTTTCCTTGAGGTAGCGGCTGGTACCCATGATGGTGCCGGTGGTGCCCATGCTGGAAACGAAATGGGTGATGCGCCCGCCGGTGTCGCGCCAGATTTCCGGGCCGGTGCCTTCGTAGTGGGCGACCGGATTGTCCGGGTTGGCGAACTGGTCGAGGATGATGCCCTTGCCTTCGTCGCGCATCCGTTCGGCGACGTCGCGGCACAGTTCCATGCCGCCGTCCTTGGGCGTCAGCACCAGTTCGGCGCCGTAGGCGCGCATGCTCTGGCGGCGCTCGACGCTCTGGTTCTCGGGCATCACCAGGATCATCTTGTAGCCCTTGATCGCCGCCGCCATCGCCAGCGCGATGCCGGTATTGCCGGACGTCGCCTCGATCAACGTGTCGCCCGGCTTGATGTCGCCGCGCGCTTCGGCGCGCTGGATCATCGACAGCGCCGGGCGGTCCTTGACCGAGCCGGCCGGGTTGTTGCCTTCGAGCTTGGCCAGGATGACATTGCCGCGGCGTTCGTTGTCGGCGCCGGGAATGCGCTGCAGGCGAACCAGCGGCGTGTTTCCGACAAAATCCTGCAGGGTTTTATACATGGGCGTGCAACCAGTCGATGTATTGGGAAACGCCCTCCTCGACCGTCGCCATCGGCGCGTCGTAGCCGGCTTCGCGCAGTTTCGTCAGATCGGCCTGCGTGAACGCCTGGTACTTGCCCTTGAGCGCTTCGGGGAAGGCGACGTATTCGAGCAAGCCCTGTGCCCGCAGATCGTCCAGACCGAGCGCGGCTTCGCCCCGGGCCTTGCGGCAGCCGTTGGCCGCCGCCACCGCGACGTCGTTGAAGCTCTGCGCCCGCCCCGAACCGAGGTTGAAGATGCCGGACTTTTCCGGATGGTCAAGGAAGAACAGATTGACCTTGGCGACGTCGCCGACGAAGACGAAATCGCGCATCTGGCCGCCGTTCTCGTAGCCATGCGAGCCCTCGAACAGCTTGACCTTGCCGTCAGCGCGGAACTGGTTGAAGTTGTGGAAGGCGACCGAGGCCATGCGCCCCTTGTGGTTCTCGCGCGGCCCGTACACGTTGAAGTAGCGGAAACCGACGATCTGCGACGACGGTTGCTGCGCCAGGCGCTGGCGAACAACCTGGTCGAACAGGAACTTGGAGTAGCCATAGACGTTGAGCGGCCCCTCGAATTCGCGTTCTTCGCGGAAGACGCTGGAAGCACCATAGGTCGCCGCCGACGAGGCGTAGAGGAACTGGACGTCCTGGTCTAGGCACCAGTCGAGCAGGATGCTGGAGTAACGGAAGTTGTTCTCCATCATGTAGCGGCCGTCGGTCTCCATGGTGTCGGAGCAGGCGCCCTCATGGAAGATGGCTTCGACGTCGCCGTCGAAATGGCCGGCCTGGATGCGCTCGATGAAGTCCTGCTTGTCGATGTAATCGACAATCTCGCAGTCGACCAAGTTCTTGAACTTTTCCGCCTTGCTCAGGTTGTCGACGGCGATGATCTTGGTCACGCCGCGCTCGTTCAAAGCCTTGACGATGTTGGAACCGATAAACCCGGCCGCACCGGTGACAATGGTTTTCATCTCTTCTCCTTACAGGGCGCCCGCGATTTCGTCGCGGGTGACGACGGCAGTGCCGAGCTTGCCAACGACGATGCCGGCAGCGATGTTGGCGATGCGAATGGCTTCGGCCCAGTCGGCACCGGCAGCAATCATGACGGCGAGCGTGGCGATGACGGTATCGCCGGCCCCCGAAACGTCGAACACTTCGCGCGCCTGCGCCGCCTGGTGGAAAGTCTGGCCGTCGGCGAAAAGCGTCATGCCTTCCTCGCTGCGGGTGACCAGCAAGGCCTCAAGACCAAGTTCGCCGCGCAGCTTCTCGGCCTTGTCGAAGAGCATTTGCTCCGACGACCAGCGGCCGACGACATCGCGCAATTCGGAGCGGTTCGGGGTAATCACCGTGGCGCCAGCATATTTTTCCCACTCGTCACCTTTCGGATCGACCAGCACCGGCTTGGCGGCAAGGCGAGCGAGACGGATCATCTCGGTGATATGGGTCAGCCCACCCTTGCCGTAATCGGACAGGATGACGATGTCGCAGTCGGCGAGCCGGCGTTCGTACTCGGCGAGCTTGGCGTCGAGCACTTCGTGCGACGGTGCGGTTTCGAAATCGATGCGCAACAACTGCTGCTGGCGACCGATGACGCGCAGCTTGACCGTGGTGTCGATCTGACGATCGATCTTCAGATCGGCAGCGATCTCGCTCTCGGCGAGCAGACGGGAGAGTGCCCGACCAGCATCGTCGTCGCCAACCACCGAGAGCAGGGTCGTCCGCGCCCCAAGCGAAGCGGCGTTGCGGGCAACGTTGGCAGCACCGCCGAGGCGCTCTTCCATGCGCTCGACCTTGACCACCGGCACCGGCGCTTCCGGCGAAATCCGGCTGACCTCGCCGAACCAGTAGCGGTCCAGCATGACGTCGCCGACGACGAGCAGGCGCACCTGCGAGAGTTTTTCCAGCATCGAAGTCCTACAGGGATTGATCGAATTCCTCGCTGCGCCGCGGCGGGCTGGTCTCCCAGCCGCCGCAGGCCGGGCAGCGCCAGTAGAACTGACGCGCCTTGAAGCCGCAATTATTGCACCGATAGCGCGACAGGCGCCGGGTATAGCCCTGAACGATGCTCTTGCCCAGTTCCAGATCGCTGCGCACTTCCGGCGACGCCAAGGGTAGACGTGCCGCCATCAGTCGCTCCAGCCCGACCAGCGTCGGGTTGCGCTGCAGTTCGGCGCGCACCAGGCGATAGGCCGCCTCGTTGCCCTCGTTTTCCAGCACCAGCTGGTACACGACTTCGAGCAGGTCGATCGACGGGTAATGTTCGAGATAGCCGCGCAGCAGCGCCACCCCGGCGTCGGAACGGGACAGCTTGCGGTAGGCGTCAAGCAGGCGCTGAGCGACCAGCGACAGGTAGGCGGGATCCTGCTGTTCGATCGCCTGCCAGGCGTCGATCGCTTCCACCGCCTTGCCCTCCTGGGCAAACAGGTCGCCGAGCAGGATGCTGGCGCGCACGCACTTGCGGTTTTCCTGGATCGCCACCTCGAGATACTGGCGCGCCGTATCGTGGCGCGACCGCATGATCTCGCCGGCGGCCAGCTCGCAATAGTATTCGGCGATTTCCTTGTGCGTCGCGACGTCGGGCAGTTCGCGGGCGATCTCGATCGCCTTCTGCCATTCCTTGCCGACCTGGTAGATCTCGAGCAGCGAGCGCTTGGCATCGGCCTCGCGGGCGGTACCCAGCAGCTTGTTGAAAATGTCTTCGGCGCGGTCGAGCAGGCCAGCCTTCAGGAAATCCTGACCGAGTTCGACCATCGCCTGCAAGCGATGCTTGTCCTCGACTTCCGGCAGCTCCAGCAGGTTCTGGTGCATGCGGATCGCCCGCTCGGTCTCGCCGCGCCGGCGAAACAGGTTGCCGAGCGCAAAATGCAGCTCGACGGTCTGCGAATCGACCTTGGCGACTTCGAGGAAGGAATCGATGGCCTTGTCCGGCTGCTCGTTGAGCAGGAAATTCAGGCCCTTGAAATAGGAACGCGGCAAGGCCCGCGATTCATGGACAACCTGCCGCATGTCCACACGGGCGGCAGCCCAGCCCATGGCGAAAAACACCGGGACCAGCAGGAGCTGCCAGTATTCGAACAGTTCATTCATTGTTGCAGCGGCAAATCCGGCAGCGGTGGCTGCTCGGCCTTGAGCAGGGCGCGTTTGAGACGGGCGATTTCGCGTCGCTGACGAAATATCGTGCCAACCAGGGAGAGCACACCAAGCAGGGCGCCACCACCGAAAAAGGCGAGCAGGACGATGACCAGCGGTGCCTGCCAGTAGTAATCGAGGGCCAGACTCAAGGTGACCGGTGCCGTGTTCTGGACGGCAAAGAGCACCAGGAAAGCGAAGATGATGAAACGCAGGAACCAGGTCAGGGCTGTCATGACATTCAATGAAAAGGGGCAGTGAAACTCACTGCCCCGAATCTACCACATTGGGCCAAGCCCGGCTTCAGATCGACTGATCGACCCGCTCGCGCAGTTCCTTGCCGGCCTTGAAGTGGGGAACCCACTTCGCCGGCACGCTGACCTTGTCCCCGGATTTCGGGTTACGTCCAACGCGCGGCGGCCGGTAGTTGAGCGCGAAGCTGCCAAATCCGCGGATCTCGATGCGATCTCCGCGCACCAGCGCTTCGGACATCGCATCGAGAATCATCTTGACTGCGAAATCGGCATCCTTCGCCACCAACTGGGGAAAACGCTCCGCCAGCCGGACGATGAGCTCGGATTTGGTCATGTCGCAGCCTATCAGCCTTGCTGGTTCAGCTTGGCCTTGAGCAGCGCACCCAGGTTGGTCGTACCGGTGGCAGCGGAAGTGTCGGCAGAGAACTTCTGCATCGCTTCGTGCTGTTCGGCTTGATCCTTAGCCTTGATCGACAGGTTGATGCCGCGGGTCTTGCGATCGACGTTGATGATCATCGCTTCGATCTCGTCACCGACCTTCAGGTGTTGCGACAGGTCTTCGGTACGCTCGCGGGAGAACTCGGAAGCGCGCAGGTAGGCTTCGTTTTCGCCATCCAGGGTGACCACGGCGCCACGGGCATCGACCGTCTTGACGATACCGCGGACGATGCTGTTCTTCTCGTGCGTGGCGATGAAGTTGGCGTACGGATCACCGTCGAGCTGCTTGATGCCCAGGGAGATGCGTTCCTTCTCGACGTCGATGCCGAGAACCACGGCTTCAACTTCGTCACCCTTCTTGAAGTTGCGGATCGCTTCTTCGCCAGTCGCCGACCAGGACAGGTCGGACAGGTGAACCAGACCGTCGATGCCACCGGGCAGGCCGATGAAGATGCCGAAGTCGGTGATCGACTTGATGGCGCCCTTCACCTTGTCGCCCTTCTTGTGGTTCATCGCGAACTCGTCCCACGGATTCGCCTGGCACTGCTTCATACCCAGGGAGATGCGGCGGCGCTCTTCGTCGATCTCGAGGATCATAACTTCGACTTCGTCGCCCAGCGAGACAACCTTGGACGGATGGACGTTCTTGTTGGTCCAGTCCATTTCGGAGACGTGCACCAGGCCTTCGATGCCTTGTTCGATCTCGACGAAAGCACCGTAGTCGGTCAGATTGGTGACCTTGCCGAAGAGGCGGGTGCCGGCCGGGTAACGGCGGGCGATGCCGACCCACGGATCGTCGCCGAGCTGCTTCATGCCCAGCGAGACGCGGTTCTTCTCGGCGTCGAACTTGAGGATCTTGGCGGTAACTTCGTCACCGACATTGAGCACTTCGCTCGGGTGACGGACACGGCGCCAGGCCAGGTCGGTGATGTGCAGCAGGCCATCGATGCCGCCCAGGTCGACGAATGCGCCGTAGTCGGTGATGTTCTTGACGATACCCTTGACGGTGGCACCTTCCTTGAGGTTTTCCATCAGCTTTTCGCGATCCTTGTCGGCGGTCGCTTCGAGGACGGCACGGCGGGACAGGACGACGTTGTTGCGCTTGCGGTCAAGCTTGATGACCTTGAACTCCATGGTCTTGCCTTCGTACGGCGTGGTGTCCTTGACCGGACGCATGTCGACCAGCGAGCCCGGAAGGAAGGCACGGACGCCGTTGGACATGACGGTGAGACCACCCTTGACCTTGCCGGTGATGGTGCCGGAAACCAGGGCACCGTCGTTGAGGGCTTGCTCGAGGAAGTTCCAGGAGGCGATGCGCTTGGCGCGATCGCGGGACAGACGGGTCGAACCATAGCCGTCTTCCAGCATTTCGATGGCGACCTGGACGAAATCGCCGACGGCGACTTCAACTTCACCCTGGTCGTTGAGGAATTCTTCTACGGGAACGTAGGATTCGGATTTCAGGCCGGCATTGACCACGACGAAATTGTGATCGATGAGCACCACTTCTGCAGTGATGACTTCGCCTTGACGCATTTCCTGGCGAGCCAGGGATTCTTCAAAAAGTTGAGCAAAAGATTCCATTACGGAGCGAGTTCCTTGCCGCGAGCCAACCGGCCCACAGCGGGTTGAGGTGAAAAACAAGTCGTCGACCGGGATGGCCGGCAACACCGTGCTACTTGGCTGCTTCCGCGTACCAGTCCAGCACCTGTTTCACCGCCTGTTCGATGGTGAGATGCGTGGTTTCCAGCAGCCTGGCATCCACTTCCTGCCTGAGCGGCGCCACGCTGCGCTGCGAATCTCGCGCGTCACGTAGCTGCAGGTCAGCCAGAAGGTCGGGGAGATTAGCAGAGAAACCTTTTTCGATCAACTGCTTATGACGACGTTCGGCGCGCGCTTCGGCGGTGGCGGTAAGGAAGACCTTGAGTGGCGCTCGCGGGAAGACCACCGAGCCCATGTCGCGCCCGTCGCCGACCAGTCCGGGCACCGTGTTGAAGGCACGCTGGCGGAACAGTAGGGCCGCGCGCACGGCCGGCAGGGCCGCGACTTTCGAGGCACCGGCCGAGATTTCCTCGGTGCGGATGGCATCGCCAACCAGAACGCCGGCAAGGCGGATGTCATCGCCGGTGAACACGACGTCGAGCCCGGCGGCGATAGCGGCAACGCCGGTTTCGTCGTCCCAGGCGACATTCGCCCGCTGCGCGGCGAGCGCGGTCAGCCGGTAGAGCGCGCCGGAATCGAGGTAGCCAAAACCGAGCGCGGCGGCGACGCGCGCCGCCACCGTGCCCTTGCCGGAAGCCGACGGGCCGTCGATGGCGATCACCGGCGCCGCCCGGGTGACTGCGGCAAAGCGCTCGAAGTAATCGGGGAAGGTCTTGGCCACGCACTTCGGATCGTTGATCCGCAGCGGCGTCGCGAAAGCGGCCAGCGAGAAGCACATCGCCATGCGGTGGTCGTCGTAGGTATCGATGGCCGCAGGCTTCAGCGGCGCCGGGGTGACGCGGATGTAATCGGCGCCCTCCTCGACTTCGGCGCCGAGCTTCCTCAACTCGATTGCCATTGCCGCGATGCGGTCGGTTTCCTTGACCCGCCAGCTGGCGATGTTGCGCAGCGTGGTCGTGCCCCTGGCGAATAGCGCGGCGGTAGCCAGCGTCATCGCCGCGTCGGGGATGTGGTTGCAGTCGAGATCGACCGCGACCAGCCCCCCCTGCGGCGCGCGCGCTGCCATCCAGTTCGGCCCGGTTTCGATGATGGCGCCCATCTGCGCCAGCGCTTCGGCGAAACGCACATCGCCCTGAATCGAATCAGCGCCGACGCCTTCGACGCGTAGCGGCCCGCCGCCGATGGCGCCGAGCGCCAGGAAATAGGACGCCGACGAGGCATCGCCTTCGACATACACCGTGCCCGGCGACACATAGCAGCTGCCGGCCCTGACCGTGAAGCGCTGCCAGCCGTCGCGCTCGACGACGACGCCGAAGCGGGCCATGGTCGCCAGCGTGATCTCGATGTAGGGCTTGGAAATCAGCTCGCCGACGACCTCGACCGTGACCGTCTCGCCAGTCAGCGGCAGGGCCATCAGCAGGCCGGTCAGGAACTGGCTGGAAACATCGCCGCGCACCTTCACCGCGCCGTCCGGACGGATCGTCGCCGGCCTCAGGTGCAGCGGTGGATAGCCGTCGTTGCCGAGGTAGGTGACGTCGGCACCGAGCTGGCGCAGGCCGTCGACCAGGTCGCCGATCGGCCGCTCGTGCATGCGGGCGACGCCCTTCAACACATAGTCGCCGCCAGCCAGCGCCAGCGCCGCGGTGAGCGGCCGGAAGGCGGTGCCGGCATTGCCGAGGAAGAGTTCCGCCTGCCTGACCGGAAAACGCCCGCCACAACCGGCGATCTTCCAGGCTTCGCCGCCCAGCGGCGTGACACCGACGCCGAGCGTCTGCAGGGCTTCCAGCATGCGCTCGGTGTCGTCGGAGGCCAGGAGGTCGCGCACCTCGGTCTCGCCCTCGGCGAGCGCCGCCAGCAGCAGGACGCGGTTGGAAATGCTCTTCGAACCGGGCAGACGGACGCTGCCGGCGGCGGAAAGCAGTTGGGGAAGATCGAGGAATTCCATGGCGAACCCGGCGGGGTGAAAAATGCGCCAGTTTACCCGGGGACCGTCAAAGTCCGAAGTCCCCGCCCTCAGAAAGCCTTTTCCGCCTCGGCAAAGCCCGGTGCTGCGGCGTCCTTGGCCGACAGTTGCGGCTCCTGCCCGTAACCCCAGTCGATGGCCAGCGCCGGATCGTTCCAGCGGATGCAGCGCTCGTGCTCAGGCGCATAGTAGTCGGTGGTCTTGTAGAGGAACTCCGCGGTTTCGCTCAGGGTCACGAAACCGTGGGCGAAGCCCGGCGGTATCCACATCTGCCGCTTGTTGGCGGCGGACAGCAGGGCACCGGCCCAGTGGCCGTAAGTCGCAGAGGCGCGGCGCAGATCGACCGCGACGTCGAACACCTCGCCTTCGACGACGCGCACCAGCTTGCCCTGGGCTTTCGGCGGCAATTGATAATGCAGGCCGCGCAGCACGCCGCGCCGGCTTTTCGAGTGGTTGTCCTGGACGAAATCAACGTGCTCGCCGACCACTTCGTCGAAGGCGCGCTGATTGAAACTCTCGAAAAAGAAACCGCGCTCGTCGCCGAAGACGCGCGGCTCGAGCAGCAGCACGCCGGGCAGCAAGGTGGAGACGAGCTGCATCAGAACCTCCGCTCGCCGAGCAGGCCGATCAGGTACTGGCCGTAGGGATTCTTGAGCATCGGCTGCGCCAGTTTTTCCAGTTGCGCCGCATCGACCCAGCCCTTGCGGAAGGCGATTTCCTCGGGACAGGCGATCTTCAGCCCCTGGCGTTTCTCGATCGTGGCAATGAACTGGCTGGCGTCGAGCAGGCTTTCGTGGGTGCCGGTATCGAGCCAGGCGTGGCCGCGGCCCATGACCTGGACGTTGAGCTGGTCGCGGTCAAGGTAGAGGCGGTTGATGTCGGTGATTTCCAGTTCGCCGCGCGCCGACGGCTTGAGGTCGCGCGCCATGTCGAGCACCTGGTTGTCGTAGAAGTAGAGGCCGGTGACCGCGTAATTCGACTTCGGCTGTTTCGGCTTTTCCTCGAGGCTGACCGCCCGGCCCGCCGCGTCGAATTCGACGACGCCGTAACGCTCCGGATCATGCACGTGATAGGCGAAGACGGTCGCCCCCGAAGGCTGTGCGCCGGCCGCGGCGAGGTCGTTGGCGAACTCGTGGCCGTAGAAGATGTTGTCGCCGAGCACCAGCGCCGAATCGCCGCCGCCGATGAAGTCGCGGCCGATGATGAAGGCCTGCGCCAGACCGTCCGGGCTGGGTTGCACCGCGTATTGCAGGTTCAGCCCCCACTGGCTGCCGTTGCCGAGCAGTTGCTGGAAGCGCGGCGTGTCCTGCGGCGTCGAGATGACCAGGATGTCGCGGATGCCGGCGAGCATCAGCGTGCTCAGCGGGTAGTAGATCATCGGCTTGTCGTGGATCGGCAGCAACTGCTTGGAAACCGCCAGCGTCACCGGGTAGAGCCGGGTGCCGGAACCGCCGGCGAGGATGATGCCCTTGCGCTGCTGACTCATGCGTTTTCTCCGTAATGCTTGCCCAGCCACTGCTTGTACGCACCGCTGGTGACGTTCTGCACCCAGGCCGGGTTGTCCAGGTACCACTGCACCGTCTGGCGGATGCCGGTGGCGAAGGTTTCGGCCGGCTTCCAGCCCAGTTCGCGCTCCAGCTTCGTCGCGTCGATTGCGTAGCGGCGGTCGTGGCCGGGACGGTCGCTGACGAAAGTGATCTGCGTCCGGTAGGACTGGCCATCGGCGCGCGGGCGCAGTTCGTCGAGCATGTCGCACAGGGTATGCACGACCTCGAGGTTGGTTTTCTCGTTCCAGCCGCCGACGTTGTAGGTTTCGCCAAGGCGGCCGGCCTCCAGGACGCGACGGATGGCGCTGCAATGATCCTTGACGTAGAGCCAGTCGCGGATCTGCCGGCCGTCGCCGTAGATCGGCAGCGGCTTGCCGGCGAGCGCGTTGTGGATGACCAGCGGGATCAGTTTTTCCGGGAAATGGTAGGGACCGTAGTTGTTCGAGCAGTTGGTGGTCAGCACCGGCAGGCCGTAGGTGTGATGATAGGCGCGCACCAGATGATCGGAGGCAGCCTTGCTCGCCGAGTACGGGCTGTTCGGCTCGTAACGGTTGGTCTCGGTGAAGGCCGGATCGTCGCTGGCGAGCGAGCCATAGACTTCGTCGGTCGACACGTGCAGGAAGCGGAAGGCCGCCTTTTCGTCCACGCCCAATCCGCCGCAATGGGCGCGCACCGCTTCGAGCAGGCGGAAAGTGCCGACGATGTTGGTCTGGATGAAATCCTCCGGACCGTGAATGCTGCGGTCGACGTGCGATTCGGCGGCGAAATTGACCACCGCGCGCGGCCGGTGTTCGGCGAGCAGTTTGGCAACCAGGTCGAAGTCGCCGATGTCGCCGTGGACGAAGAGATGGCGCGGATCGCCCCGTAGTGCCGCAAGGTTCTCGAGATTGCCGGCGTAGGTCAGCGCGTCGAGGTTGAGCACCGGCTCGGCGGATTGAGCGAGCCAGTCGAGGACAAAGTTGCTGCCGATGAAGCCGGCGCCGCCGGTGACGAGGATCATGCCGAAAATCCGCCGCAAAAATGGGGCATTTTACGCCAAGCGCACTTCATTCCTGCCGGCGGCGCAAAAAACTGGCGAAGCGCGGCAAACCCTTGGCGGTCAGCTCCCGGTAGCGATAAGTGACGACGCTGCCGATCGGCGGCGGGCTCTTGCGCTGCGCATCGGTAAAGCCCGTCCCCAGACGGAATTCGCGACCGTCCGCCAGGCGCACGCGCAAGGCGCCGAGTTGCCCGGCGTACTTGCCCTTGCCCGGCAGGTGGGCAATGACCACGGCCTCGGCGTCGAGCCAGAGTTTGAGCTTGAGCAGGGTGTCGGAACGGCCGGTTTCGTAGGGCGCGTCGGCGCGATGCAGCATCAGGCCTTCGCCACCCGCCTTGATGGTTTGCGCCAGCCGCTGGCGCAGCACTTCCCGGCTGGCCAGCGTTTCCTGCGGCACCTCGGCCAGCCAGGGCAAGGCCGCGGCGGCGACGATTGCGCGGATGCGCCCGGCCCGCTCGGCAAAAGTCCCCGGCGCCCCGGGCAGTTCGAAGATCATGTAGCGGACTTCCCGCCACTCGGCATCGACCGGCTGCTCGCGGCGGACGATGCCGGAGAGGCGCTCGAAGCGGCCACGGCCCAGCCACAACTCACCGTCCATCGGCGTTTTCGGCAGAGCATCGGTGAACCAGGCCGGCGCATTGACCCGGTTGCCGCTGCGAAAACGCAGCGTCTCGCCGTCCCAGACGGCGCGCACGCCGTCGAGCTTCTCGCTGACCAGGTAGGCGGCGGGGTCGATGTCGTCGCGATAGACGTTGGCCAGCAGGAGTTCCGGCGGCGCGGCGGCGAGCGGCAGGGCAAGGAGCAGCGCGAGCCCGCAGAGCAGCGCGCGCAGCCGCCGCATGCTCAGCTTCCCGCCCACTCCCGGCGCGCCTGACGGGCGATGCCGAAGACGTCCTCGAGACGCTCGCCGTCGGCGCGGGCCAGCGCGTCGCGCAGCTCGTCGAGCTGGGCCCGGTAGCTGTCGAGTTCGCCGAGCAGCGCCTCGCGGTTGGCGAGGCAGATGTCGCGCCACATTTCCGGGTGACTGGCGGCGATCCGCGTGAAGTCGCGGAAGCCGGAGGCGGCGAAGGTGAAGAACAGTTCGGCGTCGTCGCGCACCGCCAGGTCATGGACCAGGGCGAAGGACAGCAGGTGCGGCAGGTGGCTGACGGCGGCGAAGACGCGGTCGTGCATTTCCGGCGTCAGCTCGTAGATGTCGGCGCCGCACAGCGCCCAAGCGCGCTTGACGCGGTCGAGGCGCTCGTCGTTGTTCTCGGGCAGCGGCGTGACGACGACCTTCCTGCCCTGATAGAGGTCGTGCCGGGCGGCCGACGGCCCGCTGTTCTCGGCGCCGGCAATCGGATGCGCCGGCACGAACTTGCCGATGTGGCCGCGGAAGGCGGCACGGGCCGCAGCAACGACGTCGCCCTTGGTCGAACCGCCGTCGGTGACGATGGTGTTCGGCCCGAGATAGGGCGCGATGCGGGCGAAGATTTCCGGCATCTGCGCCACCGGCGTCGCCACCAGCACGATGTCGGCGTCGCCGATCTCGTGCGCCGGGTTGATCCCGGCGCGGTCGATGACGCCCAGTTCCTGCGCCACGCGCAAGGTCGATGGCGTACGGCCGAAGCCGACCACCTCCTCGACGGCGCCGGCCGCCTTGAGGGCAAGCGCGAAGGAACCGCCGATCAGGCCGGTACCGAAGACGACGATCTTGCCGAACTCGGGCTGGCCGGCGTCCATTTACAGGGCCTTTTCCAGCGCCGCGATGAAGCGCGCGTTCTCGGCTTCGCTGCCAATCGTCACGCGCAGCCACTCGGGCATGCCGTAGCCGCCGATCGGCCGGACGATGACGCCCTGCTGCAGCAGCCTCTGGTTCACCGCCGCGGCGTCGCCGGCCTTGAAGGTGACGAAGTTGCCGTAGGACGGGATGTAGGCCAGACCGAGTTTTTCCAGCGCGGCGACGATCTGCGCCATGCCGCGCCGGTTGAGTTCGTAGCTGGCCTGCAGGAATTCATCGTCATCGAGCGCGGCGAATGCGCCGGCGAGCGCCAGGTTGTTGACGTTGAACGGTTGGCGGACGCGGTTCATCAGGTCGGCGACGGCCGCCGAAGTGACGCCGTAGCCGATGCGCAGCCCAGCCAGGCCGTAGATCTTGGAGAAGGTGCGGCAGACCACCAGGTTGGGGAATTCGGCGACCCAGGCGGCGGTATCGACACGTGCCTCGGGCGGGATGTATTCGTTGTAGGCCTCGTCGAGAACGACGACGACATCGGCCGGCACCTTTTCGAGGAAAGCGCGCACTTCCGGATAGGGCAGGAAGTTGCCGGTCGGGTTGTTCGGGTTGGCAATCCAGACAACGCGGGTATCCGGACGGATGGCGGCGAGCATCGCGTCGAGGTCGTGGCCGAAATCCTTCGCCGGCACGCAGATCAGTTCGCCGCCGATCGACAGCGTGGCCAGCGGATAGACGGCGAAAGCATGCTGGGCGAACACCGCCGAACGTCCCTGGGCGAGGAAGGCGCGGGCAACCAGATCGAGCACGTCGTTGGAGCCGTTGCCGAGCACCACCTGGTTCTGGTCAACGCCGCAGCGCGCCGCCAGCTTGGCGATCAGCTCGAACTGGTCCGGGTAGCGTTCGACGCCGGCCAGCGCCGCTTCCACCGCCTGCCTGGCCTTCGGGCTCATGCCGAGCGGGTTCTCGTTGGAGGCGAGCTTGACGATGCTGTCCACCGGAATGCCCATCTCGCGGGCCAGTTCGGTGATCGGCTTGCCCGGCTGGTAGGGCGAGATGGCGCGGACGTAGGAAAGGGCTTGTTCAGTGAGGGACATCGGGATTCCTCAGAAGACGGCGACCGGGTAGGAGCCAAGGATTTTCAGGTAGGCGGCGTTGCCGGCCAGTTCTACGAGCGCGGCCTTGACCGCCGGCTCGTCGCGATGGCCTTCGACATCGACGTAATAGACGTATTCCCACAGCGCGTTGCGCGCCGGCCGCGATTCCAGCCGGCACATCGAGACGCCGGCGGCGGACAGTGGCGCCAGTAGTTCGTGCAGGGCGCCGGCACGATTGGGCGCCGACATGATCAGCGAGGTCTTGTCGCGCCCCGACGGACCGGCATCATGCTTGCCGAGGACCAGGAAGCGCGTCGTGTTGTTCGGTTCGTCTTCGATGTTTTCAACCAGCTTCGCCAGGCCATAACGCGCGGCCGCGGCCTCGCCGGCGATCGCCGCCGAACCGGCTTCCTCGGCGGCCTTCTGCGCTGCCTGCGCGTTGCTGCCGACCGAGATGCGCTGCGCCTGCGGCAGCATGCGGTTGAGCCATTCGTGACACTGCGCCAGCGACTGGGCGTGCGAATAGACGCGGCTGATCGCGCCGAGCTCGCTTTCCTTCGACAGCAGGTTCTGGTGGATGCGCAGCACAACTTCGCCGCAGATCTTCAACGGCGTGCCAAGCAGCAGGTCCATCGTCCGGCCGACCGCGCCTTCGGTCGAATTCTCGACCGGCACGACGGCGTAATGGGCATGGCCGGACTCGACCTCGCGGAAGACGTCGTCGATCGAGGCCTGCGGCAGCAGGCGGCCGGCGTGGCCGAAATGCTTGGTCGCCGCCGATTCCGAGAAGGTGCCGAGCGGGCCGAGGAAGGCGATGCCGAGCGGCTGTTCGAGCGACAGGCAGGCCGACATCACCTCGCGGAAGAAGAAGGTGATGTTCTCGTTCGGCAGCGGCCCGGGATTGACGTCCTGCAGCCGGCGCAGCACCTGCGCCTCGCGCTCCGGCCGGTAGATGAAGCCGGCGTCGCCGAACTCGGCCTTGATCTCGCCGACGCGCTGGGCGCAGCGGGCGCGTTCGTTCAGGAGGCGCAGGATGTCGCCGTCGATGCGGTCGATATCGGCGCGCACGCCGGCCAGGGCCTTCTGCAGATCGTCGCTCATGCGCTCACCCGTTCCGTTTGGCGAAATCGTTCATGAAACCGACCAGCGCCTTGACCGCGTCGAGCGAGACGGCGTTGTAGATCGACGCGCGCATGCCGCCGACCGACTTGTGGCCCTTCAGGCCGAGCACGCCGGCATCCTTGGCGGCCGCCAGGAAAGGCGCGTCGAGCGCGGCATCGGCCAACACGAACGGAACGTTCATGCGCGAACGGCAGTCGGGATCGACCGGGTTGGTATAGAAACCGCCGGAATTGTCGATGCACTCGTAGAGAATGCGCGCCTTTTCAGCGTTGATCGCGTCGATGCCGGCCAGACCGCCCTGCTTCTTCAGCCACTGGAAAACCAGGCCGGCAATGTAGATGCCGAAAGTCGGCGGCGTGTTCAGCATCGAACCGTTCTCGGCCATCACCGCGTAATCCATCACCGTCGGGATGGTGAGCGGCGCCATACCGAGCAGGTCACGATGGACGATCACCAGCGTGACACCCGAGGGGCCGATGTTCTTCTGCGCACCGGCGTAGATCAGGCCGAACTTCTCGACATTGACCGGGCGCGACAGGATGTGCGACGACATGTCGGCAACCAGCGGCACGCCGGTGTCGGCGATGCGTTCGGCAGGAATCTCGACGCCGTGGATGGTCTCGTTGGTGCACACATGCAGGTAGGCGGCGAACGGGTCGAGCTTGATTTCTTCGGCCGTCGGCAGACGGGTGAAGCCGCTGTCCTCGGTCGTCGCCGCGACGCGCACGGTCCCGATGCGCTGCGCTTCCTTGACCGCCTTCTTCGACCACGAGCCGGTGACGATGTAGTCGGCCGAGCGGCCGGCCAGCAGGTTCATCGGAATCTGCGCAAACTGCTGCGTCGCGCCGCCCTGCAGGAACAGCACCTTGTACTGTTCGGGAATCCCCATGAGCTCGCGCAGGTCGGCTTCGGCCTTGGCCAGGATGGACATGAATTCCTTGCCGCGATGGCTCATTTCCATGACGCTGCAGCCGGCGCCCTGCCAGTCGAGCAGCTCTTCCTGCGCCTGGCGCAGGACCTCTTCGGGAAGTGCAGCCGGACCGGCGCTGAAATTCCAGATACGCGTCATTTATGCTTCTCCACCTTGATCTTCGGCTGCCGGCGCGGCGCTTTCGCCAGCCGCATCGGCTTCCCCTTCGCTTTCCGCCACCGGGTCGGCCACCGACTCGGCAACCTTCTCCAGGCCCGCCAGCTTCTCGCCTTCGTCGAGCGAGATCAAGGTGACGCCCTGCGTCGCCCGGCCCATGCCACGGATTTCCGAGACGCGGGTGCGGATCAGCACGCCGCCGGTGGTGATCAGCATCACCTCGTCGTCGTCGCCGACCAGCTTGGCACCGACCACAACGCCGTTGCGCTCGGAATCGGCAATCGCCTTGACGCCCTGCGTGCCGCGTCCGGAGTGGCGGAAATCAGCAAGCACGGTGCGCTTGCCAAAGCCGTTCTCGGTGGCGACCAGCACCGTCTGCTGATCGTCTTCGGCAACCAGCAGCGAGATGACGGTCTGCCCTTCCTGCAACTTCATGCCGCGCACGCCGCGGGCACCGCGACCCATCGGCCGGACGTCTTCCTCGTCGAACCAGACCGCCTTGCCGGCGTTGGAAACGAGCACGATGTCGCTCTGGCCGGTGGTCAGTTCGACACCGATCAGGTAGTCGTCGTCGAGCAGATCGACGGCGATGATGCCGGCCTTGCGCGGGTTGGAGAAGTCGGACAACGGCGTCTTCTTGACCGTGCCGTCGCGGGTGGCCATGAACACGTACTTGTCGTCGGCAAATTCCTTGACCGGCAGCACGGCGTTGATGCGCTCGCCCTCTTCCAGCGGGAACAGGTTGACGATCGGCTTGCCGCGGCTGGTCCGGCTGCCCTGAGGCGCCTCGAAGACCTTCAGCCAGTAGCAGCGGCCGCGGTTCGAGAAGCACAGGATGTAATCGTGGGTGTTGGCGACGAACAGGTGATCGACGAAATCCTCGTCCTTGATCGCCGCCGCCTGCTTGCCGCGGCCGCCACGGCGCTGGGCGCGGTAGTCGGCGAGCGGCTGGGCCTTGATATAGCCGCCGTGCGACAGGGTGACGACCATGTCCTGCGGCGTGATGAAGTCCTCGATCCCGAGTTCCTGCGTGTGCAGCACGATTTCCGAACGGCGGTCGTCGCCGAACTGGTCGCGCACCGCCGTCAGCTCGCCGACGATGATCTCGGTGATCCGTTCCGGGCGGGCCAGGATATCGAGCAGGTCGAGGATCTTGGCCATGACTTCCTTGTACTCGCCGACGATCTTGTCCTGCTCGAGACCGGTCAGGCGCTGCAGGCGCAGTTCGAGGATGGCCTGGGCCTGGGCGTCGGACAGGCGGTAGCCCTGTTCGGACAGGCCGAATTCCGGCAGCAGGCCGTCCGGACGCGAGACGTCGGAAGCCGCACGCAGCAGCATTTCCTCGACCACCGGGCTGCGCCAGGTACGCTCCATCAGGCCGCGTTTGGCGTCCGGCGGCGTCGGCGCTGTCTTGATCAGGGCAATGATTTCGTCGACGTTGGACAGTGCGACGGCCAGGCCTTCCAGGATGTGGCCGCGTTCGCGCGCCTTGCGCAGTTCGTAGACGGTACGCCGGGTAACGACTTCGCGGCGGTGCGACAGGAAGCACTCGAGCATCTGCTTGAGGTTCAACAGGCGCGGCTGGCCGTCGACCAGCGCCACCATGTTCATGCCGAAGGTGTCCTGCAGTTGCGTCTGCTTGTACAGGTTATTGAGAATGACCTCGCCGACTTCGCCGCGCTTCAGCTCGATGACGATGCGCATGCCCGACTTGTCGGATTCGTCGCGGATGTCGGAGATGCCCTCGATCTTCTTTTCGTTGACCAGTTCGGCGATCTTCTCGATCAGCGACTTCTTGTTCACCTGATACGGAATCTCGTCGACGATCAACGCCTGGCGGTCGCCCTTGCCGATGTCCTCGAAGTGGGTGCGGGCGCGCATGACGACGCGGCCGCGGCCGGTCTTGTAGCCCTCGCGCACGCCCATCACGCCGTAGATCAGCGCGGCGGTCGGAAAATCCGGCGCCGGGATGTGCTCGATCAGTTCATCGATCGAGATCGCCGGATTCTCCAGCAGCGCCAGGCAGCCGGCGACGACTTCCTTGAGGTTGTGCGGCGGGATGTTGGTCGCCATGCCGACGGCAATGCCGGACGAACCGTTGATCAGCAGGTTCGGGATGCGCGTCGGCAGGACCAGCGGTTCCTGCTCGGAGCCGTCGTAGTTCGGCCCGAAATCGACGGTTTCCTTGTCCAGATCTTCGAGCAGTTGATGGCCGATCTTGGCCATGCGCACTTCGGTGTAACGCATCGCCGCCGCGTTGTCGCCGTCGATCGAACCGAAGTTGCCCTGGCCGTCGACCAGCATGTAGCGCAGCGAGAAATCCTGGGCCATGCGGACGATGGTGTCGTACACCGCCAAATCGCCGTGCGGGTGATACTTACCGATGACGTCGCCGACGATACGCGCCGACTTCTTATACGCCTTGTTCCAGTCGTTGTTCAGCTCGTGCATCGCGAACAGCACGCGACGATGCACCGGCTTCAGGCCGTCGCGCGCATCGGGCAGCGCCCGGCCGACGATCACGCTCATCGCGTAATCGAGGTAGGAACGCCGCATCTCGTCTTCGAGGCTGATCGGCAGGGTTTCTTTGGCGAATTGATCCATGTCTCTGCTATCCGTGCCGGGCTGGCCGGCACTATGTTTGGTTGAAGCACAGGTAATTTGCTATTTTACCACGCCGCCACCGGCCTACCGCAGCCCATTTCCATGACACCGACACCCGAAAAAATCGACACCCTGATCGAAGCCCGCTGGATCGCCACGGTGGAAACCGACGACATCCTGCACAACCACGCGATCGCGGTACGCGGCGGACGCATCCTGGACATCCTGCCGGCCGCCGAAGCGCGCCAACGCTACCAGGCCAGCGAACAGCACCGCCTCGAACAGCACATCCTGATCCCCGGCCTGATCAACCTCCACACGCACGCCGCGATGACGCTGCTGCGCGGCATCGCCGACGACAAACCGCTGATGGAATGGCTGCAGCACCACATCTGGCCGGCAGAGGGAGCGCTGGTTTCGGCGCCCTTCGTACTCGACGGCACGCGGCTGGCCTGCGCCGAAATGCTGCGCGGCGGCATCACCTGTTTCAACGACATGTATTTCTTCCCCGAAGCCGCCGCCCAGGCCGCGACGGAGTTCGGCATGCGCGCCGCGCTCGGCATCACCACGCTGGAATTCCCCGGCAACTACGCCAGCGACGCCGACGACTACATCGCCAAGGGCTTGGCCGCCCGCGAAGCCTGCCGCGATAACCCGCTGCTCAGCTTCTGCCTGGCGCCGCACGCGCCCTACACCGTGTCCGACCGCACCTTTCAGCGCATCGCCACGCTGGCCGAGCAGCTCGACCTGCCAATCCACTGTCACATCCACGAAACCCGGCAGGAAGTCGCCGATGGCCTGCAACAGCACGGCCAGCGCCCGCTCGCCCGACTGCAGGCACTGGCCCAGCTAGGCCCCGGCTTCATCGGTGTACACGCCGTCCACCTCGACGACAAGGATATCCGACTGCTCGCCGACGCCGGCTGCAGCATCGCCCACTGCCCGACCTCCAACCTGAAGCTGGCCAGCGGCATCGCCCGTATCGCCGAAATGGACGCTGCCGGCATCAATATCGGCCTCGGCACCGATGGCGCCGCCAGCAACAACCGCCTCGACATGTTCGGCGAAATGCGCCTGGCCGCCCTGCTGGCCAAGGGCAGCAGCGGCGACGCCGCCGCCCTGCCGGCAGCGAGAGCACTGCGCATGGCCACCCTGAACGGCGCCCGGGCGCTGGGACTGGACAGCATCACCGGTTCCATCGCCTGCGGCAAACAAGCCGACCTCTGCGCAGTCTCGCTGGCTGATCTTGAATGCCAGCCCTGCTACGATCCGTTGTCGCACCTGGTGAATGTCGCCGGCCGCGAACAGGTCAGCCATGTCTGGGTGGCCGGAAACTGTCTGCTAGAGCACAAAACTTTACGGCTTGGCAAGGAATTTCGCTTGGATGCATCCGCCGCGCTATGGCAGAATAAAGCGGAAGTCTGCACTGGGAAGGCGCATGCGCCCTGATGCAAACCGCTGAAATTTCCAATTTCTTCAACGAGGGAAGACCATGATCAAGAACATCGCCAAGAAATCCCTGGCCGTTGCCCTGCTGGCGGGTATCGGCTTTGCTGCCGTCGCTCAGGAACGTGTCTATGTCATCGACCAGCGCGACGTCGTCGCCAAGAGCGGCTTCGGCCTCTGCTGGCGCACCGGCTACTGGACCCCGGCCGCCGCCGCCGCCGACAAGGCCGGTTGCGAATGCGACCGCGACCTGCTGCCGAAGGCCGCCTGTGAAGGCAAGCCGGTTGCCGCTCCGGCCGCCCCCGCCGCTCCTGTGGCCGGCGTCAAGCCGACCGGCGAAAAGGTCACCGTCGCCGCTGACGCGCTGTTCGACTTCAACAAGGCCGTGCTGCGTCCGGAAGGCAAGGCCAAGCTTGACGAGCTGGTCGCCAAGGCTGGCCAGATCAAGCTCGAAGTGATCCTCGCCGTCGGCCACACCGACCGCATCGGCGGTGCCGCCTACAACCAGAAGCTGTCCGAGAAGCGCGCTGCCGCGGTCAAGGAATACCTGGTTGCCAAGGGTATCGAAGCCAACCGCGTC
>JAFIHA010000026.1 GCA_017848965.1 Dechloromonas aromatica (nom. nud.)
GCCGGGTAGGCGTGGTAGCAGTTGGTCCACACGCGGCCGGCCTGGATGGCACGGCCCATGCGGTAGGCGACGTTGCCGTTGCGGCTCCAGACGCCGGCACCGAGGCCGTAGAGCGTGTCGTTGGCGATCGCCAGGGCTTCCGCTTCGTCCTTGAAGGTGGTCACGGCGAGCACCGGCCCGAAGATTTCTTCCTGGAAGATGCGCATCTTGTTGTGGCCCTTGAACAGCGTCGGCTGGATGTAGTAGCCGCCTTCGATGTCGCCGCCGAGGTGGGCGCGTTCGCCGCCGATCAGCACTTCGGCGCCTTCTTCCTTGCCCAGCTTGAGGTAGGACTCGATCTTGTCCATCTGGATCTGCGAAGCTTGCGCACCCATCATCGTCTCGGTGTCGAGCGGCGAACCTTGCTTGATCGCGGCGACGCGCTGCAGGCAGCGCTCCATGAACTTCTCGTAGATCGATTCCTGGATCAGCGCGCGGCTCGGACAGGTACACACTTCGCCCTGGTTGAAGGCGAACAGGACCAGACCTTCGATCGCCTTGTCGAGGAAGCCGTCGTCCTTGTCCATCACGTCGGCGAAGAAGATGTTGGGCGACTTGCCGCCCAGTTCCAGCGTCGCCGGGATCAGGTTGTTGGCGGCGGCCTGGGCGATGACGCGGCCGGTGGCGGTGGAGCCGGTGAAGGCGATCTTGGCGATGCGCTTGCTGGTGGCGAGCGGCATGCCGGCTTCGCGGCCGAGACCATTGACGATGTTCAACACGCCCGGCGGCAGCAGGTCGGCGATCAGGTCCATCAGGATCAGGATCGAGATCGGCGTCGATTCGGCCGGCTTGAGGACCACGCAGTTGCCGGCGCCGAGCGCCGGAGCGAGCTTCCAGGCGGCCATCAGGATCGGGAAGTTCCAGGGAATGATCTGGCCGACGACGCCGAGCGGCTCATGGATGTGATAAGCCATGGTGTTCTCGTCGATTTCCGAGATGCCGCCTTCCTGCGAGCGCAGGCAGCCGGCGAAGTAGCGGAAGTGGTCGACGGCGAGCGGGATGTCGGCCGCCAGGGTTTCGCGGATCGGCTTGCCGTTGTCGACGGTCTCGGCGTAGGCCAGCAGTTCGAGGTTGGCTTCGAGGCGGTCGGCGATCTTCAGGAGGATGTTGGAGCGCGTCGTCGCGTCGGTCTTGCCCCACTTCGGGAAGGCGGCGTGGGCGGCGTCGAGCGCCAGTTCGATGTCTTCGGCGGTGGAGCGGGCGGCCTGCGTGTAGACCTTGCCGTTGACCGGGGTCACCACGTCGAAATACTGGCCCTTGACCGGCGCGGTCCATTGGCCGTTGATGAAGTTGTCGTACTTGGCCTTGTAGGCGATTTTTGCGCCAGCGGCGCCGGGGGCTGCGTAGATCATTTTGTCTCCAGTGTTCTCGAAATGGGTTGCGGACAAGTCTTTGGAAATCCGGCGTTGCCTCGGGATCGACGCTGTGCCGTGACTCGTGACTTATCATTCGCACGCCGCGTGCCAGCCCGTTCCTGGTTTTGCAAAGCGCTTGTTAATCAATGGCTTGAGCGCTTTGTTCGGGCGCCTGCCGGGGGCCGGGTTGCTCCATTGATCAACGGCTGTTCAAATGTGGAGCAGTGGCCGGGCACGCTTGGGTAGCAGGCTTGCAACAATAATCCCGTTGTCACATGACGATGTCTTCGCTATCCTTCCGGCTTCCCTTTTAGCCGCCACCGCCATGTCCATCGACCTCGTGCGCAACCTGTTCTCGAGCGACACGCGCCTGTATGCGCTGTCGTGGCGGGACGAGGGGATGCCGCAGCTGGAAGTCGAATGCTGGTGGGGGCGGGAGAGCCTGTCGGGCGGCTTCGAGTACGTCATCGACCTCGTCGCGCCGGATGCCCGGCTCGGCCAGTCGCGTTTCCTCGGCAAGGCGCTGGCACTTGAGGTGCGGCTGGCCGACGGCAGCACCTTCAAGCGCCACGGCTACGTGCGCTGGGCGGCGACGCTCGACGCCGACGGCGGTTTCGGCCGCTACCGGCTGATCGTCATCCCCTGGCTCTGGCTCACCTCGCGCGGCCGCCATCACCGGGTCTTCCAGGAACGCACTGTGGTCGACATCGTCGACACCGTCTTCGCCGACTACGCCGATGTCGCCGCCTGGCAATGGGCCGACGAGGTCGCCGGCTTCCTCGCCGACACCCGGCCGCGCAGCTACTGCGTGCAGTACAACGAATCCGACTACCAGTTCGTCTCCCGCCTGCTCGCCGAGGAAGGCCTGGGCTGGCGCGTCGAAGCCGACGACGCGGCGCCCGGTGGCCACCGCCTGACGATCTTCGCCGACAGCCGCCTGCTGCCGCAGGACCCAATCTCCGCCAGCGGCCTGCGCTACCACCGCAGCGATTCGCAGGAAGCCCAGGACGCCATCCTCGCCTTCGGCGAACACCGCCGCCTGCTCGCCGCCAAAACCACGCTGCTCTCGCACGACTACAAGGCCAAGCGCGCCATTGCCGCCAGCGTGCCGACCGTGCAGCCGGTCGGGGGGCCGCATGCGCCGCTTCTCGAGAACTACGACGATGCCGGCCCCTACGCCTTCGCCAGCCTGGCCGAAGCCGAACGCTACGGGCGGCTGACGATGGAAGCGCACGAAGCCCGCTACCTCACCTGGCTCGGCCGCGGCACCGTGCGTAGCCTCTCCGCCGGCACCTGGATCGCCATCGGCGACCTGCCGCGTACTGGCGATCACCGCTACCTGGTCTGCGAAGTGAACCACGCCGGCATCAACAACCTGACCGCCGCCGCCATGGCCCGCCTCGCCGAACGCCTGCGCCTCCCGCAGAACCTCGGCCAGGACGACCCGCTCTCCGGTGGCGACACCGTCGAACCAATCGCCGCCCCCGAACGCCTCCCCGCCGAACTCCTCGAACTCGCCCGCGAACGCGGCTACGGCAACAGCTTCACCGGCCTGCACGCCGATCTCCCCTGGCGGCCGGCGCTCACCGACGACACCGGCCTGCGCCTCAACCCGCGCCCCACCGCCCCCGGCCCGATGACAGCCACCGTCGTCGGCCCCAACGGCGAGCAGAGCCCGAATGGCGCCGACGAAATCTGGTGCGACCGCTACGGCCGGATCAAGATCCGCTTCCCCTGGCAACAAGCCGAACGGCCGGACGACCGCGACAGTTGCTGGATGCGCGTCCTGCAACGTCAGGCCGGCCCTGGCATGGGCTGGCAATGGCTGCCACGGATCGGCCAGGAAGTGCTGATCGACTTCCTCAACGGCGACATGGACCGCCCCTACGTCCTCGGCGCCCTCTACAACGGCAAGGGCGCCGGCGGCGTCCCCGCCACCCCGGGCGGCCGCCCGGGCGAAAGCGACGCCAGCGTCTTCGACCCCGCCACCGACCACCGCCCGGCCGGCCAGGGCAACCTCGCCGGCGGCAACAGCCCCGCCTGGCACGGCGGCGCCAGCCACAGTCACCGCCACCCGGCCGCGCTCGGCGGCTTCAAGAGCAAGGAATTCGGCGGCCAGGGATACAACCAGCTAGTGCTGGACGACAGCGACCGCCAGCAACGCATCCAGCTCAAGAGCACCCAGCACAGCAGCGAACTCAACCTCGGCCACCTCATCCACCAGGCCGACAACTACCGTGGCAGCTTCCGCGGCACCGGCGTCGAACTCCGGACCGACGCCTGGGGCGCGCTGCGCGGCGGGCGCGGCGTACTGATGAGCACCTGGCCGCTCGCCACCCCCGGCACCCCGGCCGGCGACTTCGCCCCCGGCATGGCCCTGCTCAGACAAGCCGACACCCTGGCCCGCACCCTCAGCCAGGCCGCCAAGACCCACCGCACCGTCGAACTGTCCAGCGCCATCGGCAGCAACGCCGCCGAACAAAGCGCCATCGACCAACAAGCCGCGCCGATCAAGGCCCTGCACACCGTCGCCAGCGGCATGGTCGACGCCAAAGATGAAAACCAGGCCAGCGCCGACGCCCAGGCCAAGACCACGACGGCTGACACCGACAAACGCCCGCACCCGACCGACCCGGCGATCCTGCAAGCTGCCCGCGCCAACTTCGCCCACATCGCCGGGCAGAACCTGCAATACGCCAACGACGAAACCACCACCTTCGAGAGCGGCGAAGACAGCAACCTCGCCATCGCCGGCAAGGCCAGAATCCACACCGGCCAGGCCATCGGCCTCGTCGC
>JAFIHA010000027.1 GCA_017848965.1 Dechloromonas aromatica (nom. nud.)
GGTGTCGATGCGCTCGCGCGCCAGCCAGCGGTCCACGCTGTCTTCCGGCAAGGTGGCGCCGGGCTGGGTGTAGCGGATGCGCGGCTGGGCGTTGTCGGTGAAGGCGCCGTTGTGGTCGGCGATGACCAGCGTGTGCTTGCCCAGCGTCTCGCCCTCTTCCTGGGCGTGCTCGAACCAGCAGAACAGACCTTCTTCGATCAGCAGGCGTTTGAGGAAAGCGAGATCGCTTTCCTGGTACTGCACGGTCATCCCGCGCTTCGGATAGATTGCCGCGTCGGCCAGGTCCCAGCGCCAGGCCGGCACCAGCTTGCCGCGGCCGTGCCAGTCGCCGAGGAGTTCATCGACGATCTCGATGACGCTCTTGTCCTGAAACAGGTAGTTGTCGGTGTTGTGGTCGAGGAAGGCGAGCCAGGGTTCGATGCGCAGCCGGTAGCGGGCGAAGCCGCCGTTGGCGCCGAGCCGTTCGACGCCGCTGATGTGGCCGTGGAAGGGGCGGTGTGCCGTGCGCGACAGCGCGGTCTGCAATTCCAGCCGGGCCGGCTGCCCTTGCAGCGCTGTCAGCGACTGGTGGGCGTCGGCGGTGAGCACGGTGAGGTCGATGCGAAAGCCGGCGTGGCCGGCGACCGGCCCGAGCGCTTCGTCGATGTGCGCCGTCTCGGCCAAGAGCGCGTCGGGGCCGGCCGGGGTGGTCAGCGTCAGCAGGCGGTCGGTTTGCCGCCAGCCCGCCGCGCCGCCGATCAGGTCGAGGAGATTGTTCATGACGCCAGGCTGTACTTGAAGTTGCCGTTCTTCGCCGCGCTGACGCGCATGCGACCGATCGCCGTGCCTTCCGCCATGCGCGTCAGCACCGCTTCGGCAATCTCCGGCAGCAGCGTGCCGTTGAGGATGTGATCGACGTTGCGGGCGCCGGAATCGACTTCCGTGCAGCGCGCCAGCACCGCTTCGACCAGCTTGTCGTCCCAACTGAATTCGGCCTTGTGGTTGGCGGCGATGCGCGCCTGGATGCGGCGCAGCTTGAGTTCGATGATCTGCAGCAGCACCTCGTCGGAAATCGGGTAGTACGGCACCACCTTCAGGCGGCCGAGGAAGGCCGGCTTGAACGACTTGAAGAGGATCGGGCGCAGCGCATCGGCCAGCGCGTCGGCATCCGGCAGTTCCGCCGCCGCCTTGTTCAGGCAGGCCTGCATGATCTGGCTGGAGCCGACGTTGCTGGTCAGGATGATCAGCGTGTTGCGGAAATCGATCTCGCGCCCTTCGGCGTCGTCGAGCACGCCCTTGTCGAAGACCTGGAAGAAGAGTTCGAGCACATCCGGGTGCGCCTTCTCGACTTCGTCGAGCAGCACGACGCTGTACGGATTGCGGCGCACCGCCTCGGTCAGCACCCCGCCCTCGCCGTAGCCGACATAGCCCGGCGGTGAACCCTTGAGGCCGGAGACGCTGTGCGCTTCCTGGTACTCGCTCATGTTGATGGTGACCAGCTTCCGTTCGCCGCCGTAGAGGATGTCGGCCAGCGCCAGCGCGGTTTCGGTCTTGCCGACACCGGACGGCCCGACGAACAGGAAGACGCCCTTGGGCTTGTTCGGATCCTCCAGGTTCGCCCGTGCCGTGCGCACCCGCTGCACGATCGCCGCCAGCGCATGGTCCTGGCCGATCACCCGCTCCTGCAGCAGGGGCTGCAGGTTGAGCACGGTCTTGATTTCGTCCTTGACCATCTTGCCGAGCGGAATCCCCGTCCACGCGGCGACGATTTCGGCCACGACATGGCCGTCGACCTGCAGCGGCACCATCGGCGTTTCGCCCTGCACTTCACGCAGGCGGGCCATCGCCTGGTCGAGTTCGGCGTTGCCGGAGGTCGGCGTGCCGGCTTTCTTGCTGCGGCGCGCGGGTTTCTTGGCCTTTTCCGCGTCGGCCGCGGGCGACGGCTCGCCGGCTTCGAGCGCGGCGCGCAGTTCGAGAATGCGGGCGACAAGCGCCTTTTCCTCGTCGAAGCGGGCGCGGTGGATGGCCAGATCGCTTTCCAGCGCGGCAATCTGCGCCTTCAGTTCGCCAATCCGCGTGTCGTGCCAGGCGCCGCTGGCGGCTTCGCGTTCGAGCGCGGCGAGTTCGGCGCGCTCGCGCAGCAGGCGCTTCTCGGTTTCGTCGATCAGCGCCGGGTTGGCGCTCTGGCCGAGGGCAACCTTGGCGCAGGCGGTGTCGAGAACGCCGATCGCCTTGTCCGGCAGTTGCCGGCCGCTGATGTAGCGGTGCGACAGGCGGACGGCTTCGGTGACGGCTTCGTCCATGACGCGGATGCCGAAGTGCTTTTCCATCAACGGCACCATGCCGCGCAGCATGGCGGCGGCGAGCGGCTCGGACGGTTCTTCGACCTTGACCACCTGGAAGCGGCGGGCAAGCGCCGCGTCCTTCTCGAAGTACTTCTTGTATTCGGCCCAGGTGGTGGCGGCGACGGTGCGCAGTTCGCCGCGCGCCAGCGCCGGCTTGAGCAGGTTGGCGGCGTCGTTCTGGCCGGACTGGCCGCCGGCGCCGATCATGGTGTGGGCTTCGTCGATGAACAGGATGATCGGCTTCGGGCTTTTCTTGACCTCGTCGATGACGTTCTTCAGGCGGTTCTCGAACTCGCCCTTGACGCTGGCGCCGGCTTGCAGCAGGCCCATGTCAAGGCTGTGCAGTTCGACCTCGGCGAGCGGCGGCGGCACGTCGCCGGCGGCGATGCGCAGGGCCAGGCCCTCGACCACGGCGGTCTTGCCGACGCCGGCTTCGCCGGTGAGGATCGGGTTGTTCTGGCGGCGGCGCATCAGGATGTCGATGGCCTGGCGGATTTCGGCGTCGCGGCCGATCACCGGGTCGACCTTGCCGTCGCGCGCGCGCTGCGTCAGGTTGGTGGTGAACTGGTCAAGCGCCGGCGTCTTGCCGGCCTGCGGCGCGCTGCCCTGCAACGGGTCGCCGCCCTCCTCCTCGGCCGGCTTGCCGGACAGGCCGGTCACTTCGGCGGCTTCGGCGGAACCTTCGGTGATTTCGTCGAACTTGTGCTTGAGTTCGTCGAGCCGGACCTTGGCCAGCAGATGCGCGCCGCGGGTCGCCAGTTGGGCGAGTTCAGGTTCGGTGAGCAAGGCCAGCAACAGGTGCCCAGAGCGGATGCGCGGCAGGCGGGTGTCGAGCGAGGCGATCAGCCAGGCTTGCTCGAACAGCTTGATGATGTGCGTGGAAAACACCGGCGTGCGCGTGTTGCCGTTGCGGAAGCGGCCGACTTCGTCGTGCAGTTCGCGCTCCAGGCCGCTCGGGCTGATCTTGCAGCGGCGCAGGATCGTCGTCAGGTCGCTGTCCTGCTGTTCGAGCAGGGCCAGCAACAGGTGCTCGAAATCGACTTCGTAATTGCCGCGCGCCATGCACAGGCCGGCAGCGCGTTCGGTGGCCTGGCGGCAGGTGGTGTTGAGTTTGCTGATCAGGGTTTTCAGGGAGGTGCTCATCGGTGCTTCTTTCGCTGGGAATCGCTAATGAATGGTCTGGGTCAGGTAGCGGCAATCGCTGCGGTCGCGGGTTTCGGGGCGGCTGATCAGGAAGCTGTCGTAGCCGAGGCGGCCGCCGTTCAGGGAGACCGGCCTGACGTCCGGGGCGCGCAGGATGGGACGGATTTCGTATTCGAACTGGCCGCCGGTGGCCAGCTCGAGCAGCTTTTCCAGGGCATGGGCGAGTTCGCCGCGCGGCATGAAGCCCATGTACTGCTCGTGCGCCATCGGCCCGATATGCAGGCGGATGCGCAGGTTGCGCTGCCAGACGCGTTCGCCGACCAGGGAATCGACACCCAGCGCGCAGTTCTGGCCACCAAGCGTGGTCCATTGAGCGCGCGGCACGACGTACCAGCGACCAACGAACTGTTCGACACGAACCGGGGTCCGGAAATAGGCGGCAAGCACCCGCGCCATCGCTTCGCCGGAAACCGGCCGCTGCCGCAGCAAGGTGGTGAAATAGGCGATCGATTCGTCTTCGATGGCGCCCGGCGCGTCGTTCAGCCGGTCGCGCAGGGCATCGAAGCCAACCCCACCGAGGGCCAGGATCAGCGGCAGGAAGCGGTTGCGGCGATTGGTTTCGTACTGGATGGGCAGGCGGTATTTTTTCCAGGCCCGATAGAAATGACCGACGGCGCGGTTGGTGAACAGGTCGAGGAAAGCGCGCCCCGAGGTATCGCGCTTGAAACGTTCGTGGTCGATGACCTGCTCGGTGTAATGAACGGGCAAGGTGCCGTTGACGCCGAGCATGCCCATGAAGCTGGGCGTGATCTCGACCTGCTCCAGTTCGCCGGTGGCGTTGCCGTCCTCGTCGAGGCACTCATGACTCTGCATCGCGTCGACCTGGCTGGGCGCGAAACCGAGACGCAGCGAGTTGCGGAAGCGGATGCGCTCGCTGACGGCATCACCGCCTTGCCGGGCGAAGACGATCTCGTACAGGCGCACGAGCTGGAAGAACTCGAAGCGCTCGGGCGCCTCGCGGGTCTGCTCGATCAGCCCAGGATCGATTCGCCGTTGCGGGGTGCGCATCGGATCAACTCCTCTCCGGTTCGTTTGGAAACAACAACCAGTTGAATGAAGCTGTTGAGGCTGACGTAAAGCCCGAAGAAGCGGTCGGCACAGCGGGTGAAGACATCGAGACCGCTGCCGGCGAAACTTGATTCGTCGATGGTCAGGCGGATTTCCAGGCCGCGGATGAAGCAGGCGAAAGGTTTGCCCGGCATCCAGACGGTACGCTGCAGGTGTTCGACGCCGAGCACGCCTTCGATCTGCCGCCGGGTACCCGCGGTACGCGGCAAATCGTAGAGCGCCAGCATTTCCTGCAGCGCCTTCAAGCCGTTGCCGGTCAGCGACAACTGGTTAAGCGACAAGTGCGAGATGATCCGCCATTGCCCGTCGCGCCGGTGGTCGAAGCGATGCGGCGCGGTCGGCTTGCGCAGCAGGCGGATCGAGCGCACGCCGGAACCGCCTTCGAGGAAAAGGTCGCCGGAAGGCAGACCGACCGACATCATGGTCGGCAGATCGCGGTTGGTGCAGGTCAGTTGCAGGCTGAGCACGTCGGTTTTCGGCTGTACCGGATCGAAATCGGCATCGACGATGGCGAGCGAGGTTTCGTAACCCGGGCTACTTTCAGCGACGATCGGGTCGCGCTGGGCGAACCAGTAGTAGCCGTTCTGCTCCGGCGTCTCTCCATGGCGCAGCGCGAAGAAAGGCCGAAACTCGGTGATCGCCTCGCCCTGCGGCGTCTGCCGGACACGGCGTACCGAGTCGATGGCATAGACTTCGTAGGCGTAAGCGCGGCGCCCGTCGGCAACGACCGGGTAGGACGACAGTCGATGGCTGACGCGGATCGGATCGCCACGTTGGGGAAACAGATTGACCACCGGCACGCAGCCCAGGCGCAGGTTCTTCGTAGTCAGCGTCTGCATCAGGCGCGAGGCATCGCTGTCCGCGCGCAGGTTGCCGAAAACGACGTGCAGGCGGACCTTGCGCTCGCCGCGCAGGCGCGACGGCAATTTACCGAGATCGAGTTCGAAGAAATTGAATTTTTCGGGAAAGCAGAAATACTCGGTGAGATAGCGATAGGCGTCGTGTGCGGTGTCGGGCATCTCGATCAGCGCCTCGTCGGCGGCGAAACCGACTTCGCCGATCATTCCCCGGTCGACGGCATGCCAGCGCTCGTCGGCACCGGCCGCATAGACTTTCAGCGTGCGCAGGAACAGAGCGTCGCGCAGTGCCGAAGCGACCGATGGTTCAGCATCGATGTAGAAACGCAGCTTGCCGATGCGCTGGAAACCCTCGTCGCCATGGTGTCCGCGCACGCCGAGCGAGAAGGAAAAAAGCGCGTTGCTGCCAACCGGCAGACGGATGTCGCTCGGTGCGCTGGCGATCGGATTGAAGACGAGCTGGTCGAGGTCGACCGCCGCCAGCTTGAGCGCCCAGGCCGTGCGGAACTTGCAGACGGCACCGCGGATTGGCCGCGAATGCAGTTCGGTATGGCGGGGAACGATGGTTGTCGTATCGGTGTTGCCGGTATCGTCGAAATGGGCGATCGAACAACTCGGGAAGGGGCGCAGATAGTGCGGATAGAGAACATTCAACAGGGCCTCGGTAAACTGCGGATAGCTGTCCTCGAGCTTTTTCGAGACGCGCGCGGTCAGCAGCGCAAAGGATTCGATCATCCGCTCGACGTGCGGGTCATCGCAGCCTTCTCCGGACAGCAGCAACTGTGCCGCCAGCTTCGGATAACGCTCGGCAAACTGCCGGGAATGCTGGCGGAGAAATGCCAGTTCTCGTTCGTAGTAGGGAAGCAGGTCTTCCAATTACATTCCTGGGCGGGGCTTCTGACGTTGAACCGAATACTGCAGACTGGTCGGTTGCAACAGGGCATCGAAGGCGACCGGCTCCTGTGCCGGTTTCACCTGAAGCACGGCAGTGATCGAAAAGTACAGCGCATTGATCGTCTTGCGATGCAACTCCAGAGTCACCCGGACATCCCGCAGACGCGGTTCGTGCGCGGAAATCGCCTGCTCAATGGCGCTGCAGATGCGCTTGCGGTCATAGACGCTGGCCAGGCTCAGCCCGGCGAAATCGCCCATGCCGAATGCGGCGACCGAACGACGGGACAGGGGAAAGTCGGCGCTCTGCGTCTCGTCGATCAGGCTGCGGGTATTGAGCAATGATTCGAGATCGCGAGCGACCGTGTCCTTCAACTGCTCGATCGACAGCCGCCGCCGCGCCGCGGCGACAGGTCGGTCGTCGAACAATTTGTCAAACAGGGACGGCTCGAAACCTTTGTTCATAAAAAAGGCGGAAACGAGTTCCGCCATTTCGTGCACGAATCAGAGATCAGGTCAGGCTCGGCGTGTTGGTAGCGAGGTTCCAGGCACCCTGGATATTGACCTTGCCGGACTTGTTGCCGTCGATGTTCAGTTCGTCGTAGGTCCACTTGATCGCCGAATACTTGAGCGAGAAGGTTTCGGACGGAATGTCCTCGCTATCGACCGACGGCGAAACGGACGCGATGATCACGTTCTTCAGTTCGATCTTCATGTACTGATGGCGGTTCTGCGTACCCGACGGGGTGCCGGTCGTGTTCTTGCCGCCGAAGGCGCGGTAGAAGTAGATCACCACGTCATTGACGACGAGACCGGACGAGCAGGCCTGGTAGAGCTTCGGGCTGGAACCGTCGATGTCCTTGGTGAAGAACATTTCGCCGTGCTCGACGCGCTCGGCAGTATGGCCGCCGGCACCCGAGGCGGTCGCCGACTTCGGCTGGCGCATCGTGTGGCTCCAGGTCGAAACTTCAACCTGATCCTTGTGTCGGGCATCGCGGGAATCCCCCTTGATGTCGCTACCCTTGAACTCAACGTATATATCCTTCATTTCCTACTTTCTCCTTGGTTAAAAACAAAGACAAGATCAGGCCTTGCCAGACTGCGGCAACTCGGCGACCAAACGCAATGAAACGGAAAGCTCATCAAGCTGGAAATGCGGCCTGATGAACGCTACTGCCCGGTAGACGCCGGGGCGACCCGGAACTTCTGCAACTTCGATCGAAGCTTCGCGCAAAGGAAATTGCGCCTTGGTTTCCTGCGACGCGGAATCGTCCGCGGTCACGTACTGATCGACCCAGCGCTGCAGATAGTTCTGCACGTTCGCCGCTGAGGCGAAGCTACCGATCTTGTCGCGCATCATTGCCTTCATGTAGTGGGCGATGCGTGAAACCGCAAACATGTACTGCAACTGTGCCGAGAGCGAAGCATTGGCGTTGGCAGAGTCGGTATCGTACTTTCTGGGCCTCTGCGTCGACTGAGCCCCGAAGAAGGCCGCATAATCGGTATTCTTGCAATGCACCAGCGGAATGAACCCGAGATCACTCAACTCCTTTTCCCGGCGGTCGGTGATCGAAACCTCGGTCGGGCACTTCAGCGCGACCTCGCCGTCATCGGTCCGGAAGGTGTGCGTCGGCAGATCCTCGACCAGGCCACCGCCTTCGACACCACGGATGGCTGCGCACCAGCCGTAGTTTTCGAAAGCCGAGGTCAATCTTGCGGCAAAGGCAAAGGCGGCATTGCACCAGAGGTACTTGTCGTGATTCGTGCCATCGACTTCCTCGACGAAGTTGAAGCCCTCGGTCACTTCACCGTCGATCGGATTGAACGGCAGGCGCCCGAGGAAGCGCGGCAGCGCCAGCCCGACATAACGCGAATCCTCGGATTCCCGGAACGACTTCCATTTGGCGTATTCGACAGTATCGAATACCTTCGACATGTCGCGCGGCTTGCTCAGGTCGGTGAAACTGTCCAGACCAAAGAGCTGCGGCGAGGCGGCCGCGACAAAAGGCGCGTGAGCTGCCGCCGCGATATGCGACATCTGCTCGATGAAGTACATGTCCTCGGCCTGGCGATTCAGTTCGTATTGACCTACCAGGGCGCCAAAAGGAGCACCGCCGAAAGTACCGAATTCTTCTTCGTAGACCTTCTTGAACAACGCGCTCTGATCGAAGTCGATCGCCGTCTTGAAATCTTTGACCAGTTCCCGCTTGCCGACGTTGAGAAGTTTGATTTTCATCATCTCCCCGGTCGAGGTTTGCTTGCACAGGTAGTGCAAGCCGGTCCAGGCGCTTTCCAGTGCCTGGAATTCCGGCGCGTGCATGACCTCGCTGAGCTGTTCGGAAATCAGCCGATCAAGTTCGGCAACCCGCGCGTCGAGCGACGCGGCGAGGTTTTCCGAGACGACCACTTCGCCCTGCAAGACCTGGCGAACCAGTTCGCTGATGATGTCGCGGGCCCGATGACGCTCCTGGTCGGATTGGGCGACACGACTTTCGGCGATGATCTGATCGAGAATTCCCGGCTGCACCTGGGCGGCCGGTTGGGCTACTGCCTGCTGCATGCTCATTTTTCGCCCCCGTCGTTGTCCAGTTCGTGCAGTTGTTCGGTATTGCTCAGGACGTCGCTGAGCAGATCCTCGAGTTTCTCGTTGCCGGCCAGCTTGTTGCGCAGGTCAGCCAGCTTGGAGCGTGCTTCCTGCAACTTGCGCAGAGGCTCAACCTGCTGCACTACAGCTTCAGGACGAAAGTCCTCGAACTTCTGGAATTCGAGATCGACACCAATCTCCCCGCCTTCCGGGGACAGACGATTCTTGACCCGATAGGCCGCCCGCGGTGCCATGCCAGTCATCACGTCATCGAAGTTGTCGAGATCGATATTGACGAACTTGCGGTCGCGCACCCGCCCCTGCGGGGTCTTGCTCTGAGCGGCGAAATCGCCCAGCACCCCAACAACGAAGGGAATCTCCTTGACCTCGACGGCGTCGCCGATTTCGACATCGTAAGTGAGTTGTACACGCGGCGGCCTGACCTTTTGCAGACGCTTCTGGACGCTTTCTTTCTTTGCCACAAATTTCTCCCGATGGATCGAAAAATGCCTCGGCTTACCGGTCCGTGGCGACCGGCGCCCCCCTACCCTCTACTTCAGATTCCCAAAAGGATTGCCAGTCGCGGTCGCCTGCGTTTCTCTGGCCGGTTGTTGCGGCTCGGCCCGAACGTTCCTCTGACGCGAAGCAATCGCTGCTTCTCTTCTGGCCCGGGCTTCACGACGCTTTCTGGCTTCGAGCTCAGCTGGGGGAACCAAGACGTCTTCGCCAAGAATGTCGCGCATGGTCATCGCCAGACCGGCTGCATCGGCGCGGGCATTGCCCTTGAGTTCGGCGTCATTGCGCAGATCGGCCAGCGACTGCGCGGCAACCCGCAGCCCGGATACCGCACGGATGCTCTTTGCGGTACGGTCGTTGTTATCGATCTTCAGGGCTTCGTCGGCAGCGACGATGGCTTCGGCATAGTCGGTCGCGTCGAAATGAATCTTGGCAATCCTGATCCACGGTTCCTTGCGCCCTGGATTGGCAGCCACCAACTCGCTGACGATGCGAACGGCGTCGTCCTTATTACCGTTCTCGATCGATTCAGAAGCCCGAATCTCGGTCTGCATCATCAACTCGGAAAACTGCTCGTCGCTGGAAGCGGTCGGGGCTGTCGCGCATCCACCCAAAAAGACTGTGGCACAGAGGGTTACAGAAAAAATGAGCCTTGCGGGGCTGGTCATGGTCGCTCCATCTGAAAGCCGGCTTTGTATTTGTCATGACAAGTAATGCCGATGGGTTTGCCTGAAACAAGGAGGCATAGTACATTAACGCCTCCGGAAAAATCAACACGTATGCATATATGCCATCGTTGTTTTTTGACATCAAATATGAATCGCATCTATCGAAGAGGCCAAGAGTCGGCGCTCTCCTCGCGGCCGCACTCCTGGCTACAAACCTGACCGGTTGCGCCACCTCCGGCGTTCAGGTCGCCGGCGCCGCAATTGGCGCCGTCCTTGAAGCCGGCGGATTGATCAAGCGCGACGGTCGCCCGCGTGACATCGCGGTAAAACTGGTCGCCGACAAGACGCTCAACCAGACCAGCGAAGGCGTTCCGATGTCACTGGTGGCCAAGATTTACGTCCTGCGCTCCCCTGAGCGATTGAGAAGCCTCAGCTACACCGAATTATCGGAAAGCACATCGGAGGCAACCATTTTCGGCGACGATCTCATCTCGACGCGCGAAGTGGTACTGATTCCGGGAAAATCTTATGACCTTAGTCTTAAGATACCCAGCGATGCCAGAACCCTGGCCATCGTCGGCATGTATCGCTCGCCCTCCCCGAACCGCTGGCGAATTGCCCTAGACGCGCAGGAATCGGTTTCCGACGGCATCATCGCCACCGCACATGCTTGCGCCCTGAGTTTGAAGGAGGGGATTCTCGTCAACGACATCAGCGCCGAATCGGTTCGCTCGCTGCCCGAAATGCGCTGCAATGGCTGACCTGAAGGATATGGAATGAACGGAGCACAGTTGCTCTGGGGTGAGGGATTATTCCTTCGCCCCCAACATTTTCAGTTGCAGGACCTGCACTGGAATACCACGGCAAGACAGGTGCTGCTTTCCGCGAATCCCTACGCCTGGGGCATCCGGGAGTTGGAGATTGATCGCGACGCCTTGAAGAACGGCGTTCTGCGCTTCAATCGTGTCGACGTGTTGTTCGCCAACGGCGATTCGCTGATCGCTCCAGAAATCGATCAGCTACCGCCCCCGCTGGCGCTCGCCGATGCGGTGACCGAAGATGGAAACGTTGAATTTTACCTGGCCCTGCATCATCTCAATCCGCATGGCGGCAATACCGCCGAGAATCAGGAAAACGCTAGCCAGGCCCGTTACCTCTCGCTGCCGCTGGAGGCGGCGGACCTGTTCACGGACGCCGCGGAGGCCGAAGTCACTACCCTGAGCAAAATCTGCCGGGTCAAGTCAGCCAACGAACCGCGCGACCAGTATCAGACGCTGCCCGCCACCCGGATCAAGCGCACCGCCAGCAACGGTTTCGAGATCGACCCTTCCTTCCTCCCGCCTTCGCTCAGTTTGCGTAGCGCGCCCAGCCTGCTGCAGATGCTGCGTCGGCAGATCGATGCGCTGCTGGCAAAGGTCGATGCGCTATACGGTTTTCATCGCGAACCATCGCGCCATGTGATCGAATTCCGCTCCGGCGATATCGCCTCGTTCTGGCTGCTGCATACGGCCAGCAGCGCCTGCGCGGCACTGACGCATCTTTTCCGCAACACCGAAACCGCTCCGGAACGCCTCTTCCAGGAATTGCTGCGTCTCGCCGGCGGTTTGATGACATTTTCCAAGACCCACACACTCAACGATCTGCCAACCTACGACCATGCGCAGCCCGGCCCGGCTTTCTGGCGCCTCGACGCGATCGTGCGCGAGTTGCTCGACACCGTCATCTCGACACGTTATTTTGCCATCGCCCTGAGCCAGCCCAAGCCAGCGTTTTATGCCGGACATCTTGATTCGGAACGCATCAACAGCGATACCGCCTTCTACATTTCGGTTTCCGCCGCCCATCCGCAATCGGAAATCATCGAATCGGTGCCGCTACGCTTGAAGGTCGGCGCGCCCGACGATGTGGAAAAACTCGTGCTTTCTGCCATGTCCGGGGTTCGTCTGAGCCACGCGGCGCAAGTACCGGCGCCCATTCCAGTTCGTCCCGGCGCCTGCTATTTCGCGCTCGATGCCCATGGCGCCTTGTATGAACGAATGCTCAAAGCCCAATCGGTGATGATCTACGTACCGGAAAGCTACCGAGAACTGAATCTCGAACTGATTGCCGTCACGCCATGAATCCAGCCCCCAGCCTGCTCTCGCTCTCACCAACCAGCCACCCACAAGCAGAGTATCTGCAACAGGAAAGCCAGGGAAAGAATCTCGTCGACCTCCTCTACGATGGCTTTTACCTGCTGATCCTGCTCCGCGGCCGTAGCGTGCCGACCGATGCGAACGCGTTTTCGTCCAGTATCCGGCAGTTTCTTGAGGATTTCGAGCGCACGGCGCGCAAGCGGAACTTCAGTGCTGACGATGTCTTCGATGCCAAGTACGCGCTATGCGCGGCGGTCGACGAAGCAGTGCTGACGTCCAAGATGAACATCCGCGACACCTGGGAACGCCGTCCGCTGCAACTGGAATTGTTCGGAGACCAACTTGCCGGCGAGCACTTCTTCGATCGTCTGGAAATCGCCCGCAATAACGGTGCGGCACGCATCCAGGCGCTCGAGGTCTTTCACATGTGCCTGCTGACCGGTTTCAAAGGGCGCTACCTGCTTGAGGGGCCGGAGAAACTGAAGTACCTGGTGGCCCAGCTCGGCGAACAAATCGCCCACATCAAGGGACGTGCAGCAGCTTTCGCTCCGCATTGGGCGGCCCCCGACAGTATCAGCAACACCATCAAGCGCGATGTGCCGCTCTGGGTAATCAACTCTGTGCTCGCGCTCTTTGGAGTCGCCGCCTATGCCGGCATGGCCTGGCATGCCGGGAAGCAGGTCGAGGAACAACTGGCCCCCTTCCAGAACATCGTCCAGTTGGCGCCAAGAGCGCCAACCCTGACCATCACCCTGCCCTGAAATGCACTAGCGGGGCCTGCGCGCCGCCACGAGCAAGGTGGCGATTTCGCTGTTGCCGGTGCGTTGGGCGATATCCAGCGCGCTGTCCCCGCGATCGGTGCGCCTTTCCAGATCTGCACCGCTGGCCAGCAAGGCCCGCACGACCGTCAAGTGACCGTTGCGGGCAGCGGCCATCAAGGCCGTCATGCCGCCCTCGCTACTGACGTTGATGTCAGCCCCCTTTTCCAGCAGGTAAGCCACGACTTCCTGGTGACCGCCGAACGCCGCATATACCAGCGGCGGCCATCCCGGAACGGTCTGCGAAGCCCCTGCCGTAACCAATATCTCGACAATCTTACGCTGACCGCGCAAGGCCGCCATGGCCAGAGCCGTGTCGCCCGCCGCATTGCGGGCATTCAATTTGGCGCGGTAATCGATCAGCAACCGGGCCAGTTCCTCATGCCCGTCCCGCGCCGCCAGCATCAACAGGGTGTTGCCTTCGCCGTCGGTGGTATCCACCGAGGCGCCCCGCGCCAGCAGCGGCCGGATCGCGGCCGTATCGCCCATTTGTGCGCCATGCACGAGATCGTCATAGGTTCCCGCCACGACACGGAAAGGAGCTGTGGCAAGGAGCAGGATCAGCAGATGTTTTTTCATGAATTCCATCGCTCAGGAAGCCCCGGCTTGAACAACCGGATGAAGTTCTCGGTGCTGGCGTCGGCAACATCCTCGAAAGAAAGGTCGCGCAAGCGGGCAATTTCCTCGGCCACGTAACGGACGTAAGCGGGCTGATTCGGCTTGCCACGGTAGGGCGCCGGCGCCAGATACGGCGCATCGGTTTCGACCAGCAGGCGATCCAGCGGGCAACGGCTGGCGACTTCCTTGACGACGGCCGCATTCTTGAAGGTGACGATGCCAGAGAAGGACAGATGGAAGCCGATATCCAGCGCCTGACTGGCGATCTCCCAGTTTTCGGTAAAGCAGTGCATGACGCCGCCAACCGCTTCCGCACCTTCTTCGCGCAAGAGTCGTATGGTGTCTTCGGCCGACTCTATGGTATGCACAACCAGCGGCTTGCCGCAGGCGCGGGCCGCCTGGATATGGGAGCGGAAGCGTCGCCGCTGCCATTCCGGGCGATCCTTGTGCCAGTAGTAATCAAGACCGGTCTCACCGATCGCCAGCACCTTCGGATGCTGTGCCAGCGTCACCAGTGTGGCGGCATCGGGCTCCTGACAATCGGTGTATTCGGGATGTACGCCGACCGAGGCATAAAGGTTGTCGGCTTGTTCGGCGACAGCCAGCACGGCAGGCAGGTCTTCGAGATTGACGCCGATCGTCATTGCCGCGCCAACTCCGGCCTCGCGCATTGTCGCCAGCACTTCGGGAAGACGTTCGCTCAGCCCCGGAAAATCCAGGTGGCAATGGGAATCGACCAGCATCGCGTGTTACAGGGTATGCGTCGGGCGAGCCGATTGCAGGACGCCGCCGAGCAGGCCTTCGATCTTGCGCCGTGCCTCTTGGCCGCTTTCATCATCATTGAAATGCACGCCGATACCTTGCGCCCGACCGTTCTGGGCACCGGCCGGCGTCACCCAGATTACCGAGCCGGCGATCGGCAGCTTGGTGGGATCATCCATCAGGGAAAGCAGCATGAAGACTTCATCGCCCAACGCATAGACGCGCGTCGTCGGAATGAAGATGCCGCCATTGCGCAGATGCGGCATGAATGCGGCATAAAGAGCGGACTTTGAATTGATGTTCAGCGACAGGACGCTGGGACGTTGCGGTACGGGTTTGACTTCGCTCATCCTGGATCAACGGCTAAACATGGCTCGATAGTCCAAAAAGACACTTTCCAGAAACAGTCGTGCGTTGAGAGGCTGTTCCGCCTCGCGGCGACGCTGGTTCATGTCCCGGTACTGATGGATCAGACGCACAGGCGGAATCATAGCAGCGAGCGCTGATATTTGGGACTGCTGTGCCAGAAAATATCTGATTGGCAAGCCGTTCCCGGCCAGCGTCAGATCGACTGTCCATTTCTGCAGGGCCTCGACAATCTGCTTGAGTTGCAAGCCGCCCTTGCTGTCCTTGATCGCCTTGTCGAGTTCGGCTGCACAAGCCAGCGCATCGGCCTTGCCACCAGCAGCGAGATTCGTCGCCAGTCGGTCGAGCCAGGCGACCTGCCCGGATTCCGCCAGTTCCAGGGCCAGCCGCGGCGAACCGCCGCTGATCGCCAGCCAGCGTTCGGCGTCGCGCAGGCCGGCGGCACCGAGAATGCGTGTCGCGGTTTCGCGTGACGGCGTGACGAAAGGTATCGACTGACAACGGCTGCGGATCGTCGGCAAAAGCCGGGATGGATCACTTGAAACCAATAAAAACAAGGTATTTGGCGGTGGTTCTTCAAGTGTTTTCAAGATCGAGTTCGCGGCATTCCGGTTCATCGCTTCCGCCGGATTGACCAGAACGATACTCAACCCTCCGCGGTGACTGCCAACGCCGAGAAACTCGTCAAGCTCGCGCACCTGATCGATGGTGATCTGCTGACTCGGCTTCTTCTTGCCCTCCTCGGCCGCCACCTCATCGTTCAACGCCTCCGGTTGCAACAAGCGGAAGTCGGGGTGGTTGCCCTGGGCGAACCAGTTGCACGCCAGGCAGCCACCGCATGCCCGACCGTCCGGCGCCCCCGTCTCACACAACAGCGCGGCGGCAAATTCGCGGGCCAGAGCGTACTTGCCTAGGCCCTTCTGACCGATCAGCAACAAGGCATGCGGCAACCTATCCCGCCGCGCCAAAAGGCTGGACCAAATCTCTTTGTGTAGATCAAAAACGTTTATCAACATAATGTTGAAACGATTTCTTCAAGTTTTTCACGAATATTTTCCAGCGTATTATCGGCTTGAATCACACGCATCCGAGCGGGATGGGCATGTGCCCGCTCAAGATAGGCCTGACGCACCCGTTCGTGGAAGTCCGCCCTTTCCTGTTCGAATTTGTCGAGCACCCGGTTGGCTAGAACGATGCGCTCGCGCGCCACTTCCAGCGGCAGGTCGAAGAGCAGCGTCAGGTCGGGTTGCAGGTGCTCATGGACCCAGTGCTCCAGCGCCAGGAACTTGCTCTTGTCGAGCCCGCGACCGCCGCCCTGATAGGCCCAGGTGGCGTCGCTGAAACGGTCGCAGATCACCCATTCGCCGCGCGCCAGCGCCGGTTCGATACGGCTAGCCAGGTGTTCGCGGCGGGCGGCGAACATCAGCAGGGTTTCCGTCTCCAGATGCATGGTCTCGTTGAGCAGCAATTCCCGCAGCCGCTCGCCGAGCGGGGTGCCACCGGGCTCACGCGTCACCTGGACGACGCGCCCCTGGCGACGCAGGTACTCGGCCAGCCACTCGACGTGACTGCTCTTGCCGGCACCGTCGATGCCTTCGAAAGTGATGAACTTGCCCCTCATTTGCCGCCTCGCTGATAACGGTTGACCGCCCGGTTGTGTTCGTCGAGCGTCCGCGAAAAATGGCTGCTGCCGTCGCCGCGCGCGACGAAATACAAGGCATCGCTGGCCGCCGGCTGGAACGCGGCACGCAGCGAGGCCGGGCCTGGCATCGCGATCGGCGTCGGCGGCAGGCCGGCGCGGGTGTAGGTATTGTACGGGGTGTCGGTCTGCAGATGGCTCTTGCGCAGGTTGCCGTCGAAATTCTCGCCCAGGCCGTAGATCACCGTCGGATCGGTCTGCAGGCGCATGCCTTGGCGCAAACGGTTGATGAAGACGGCGGCGACATGGGGGCGGTCTTCCGGGCGCCCGGTTTCCTTTTCGATGATCGACGCCATGATCAGCGCCTCATCCGGCGAGTTGTAAGGCAGGCCGGCGGGCCGCCCGGCCCAGGCTGCACCGAGTTGCTTCTGCATCGCGGCGGCAGCCCGGGCGATCACCTCGAGATCGCTGGATTCCTTGTCGAACAGGTAAGTATCCGGCAGCAGCCGGCCTTCGAGCTGCTGCCAGGGCAGGCCGAGGCGGGCGCTGATCGCGGCTTCGTCGAGCGTGCGGCTGTCGTGGCGCAGCGCCGGATGGGCGTCAAGCCGTGCCCGGAACTGGCGGAAAGTCCAACCTTCGACCAGCGTGACGCTGGCCTGGCTGACCCGGCCCTCAACCAGTTTGACGAGGAGCGTGTACGGTGTCTCGCCGCTGTCGGTAGCATAACTGCCGGCCTTGATCGCATTGACCTTGCCCTGCCAGCGGGCCAGCAGTTTGAATAGATCGGCCTGCAGCGGGATGCCGGCCGCGTTGATCTGCTGGATCGTTCCGTGCAGGCTGCTACCGGGCGCCACCCGGAATTCGACGGCCTCGCCAGGCAGATCAAGCGGCCGATTCGCCCACCAGACGAAGGCGGCAACAATCGCAGCGGCGGCGAGCAGAAACAGGGCGACAAGGCGAAACACGAAACGCATGGGAACTCGCGGGCGGAAATCGGGTCTTGCCGGTCGGAAACCGCACGGCAAGGCGCATCGGGCGGCTGGCAAAACGGGCGATATAATAGCCCAAACCTCAAGGAGCCCCCCATGAATCCCAACTGGCGCAGCTTTCTCGAATCGGCCGAAGCGAACTTCGCCGCCGACGCGACCGACGTTCTCGACTTTGGCGACGCTTCCGGCGAACTACTTGCCGCCGGCCGGCAGACCGTTCTCGTTCCCCTCACCCACCTCGCCCTGCTCAGCGCCGAAGGCGAAGATGCCAAACGCTTCCTGCACAACCAGCTGACCAACGACATCAACCACCTGGCCGACGGCAAGGCGCAGCACGCCGGCTGGTGCACCGCCAAGGGGCGGATGCAGGCCAGTTTCGTCGTCTGGCACAGTGCCGGCCGCTACGACATGGTGCTTGCCGCCGACCTCCTGGAAGCCACGCGCAAGCGGCTGCAGATGTTCGTGCTGCGCGACAAGGTCAAGCTCGCCGCCGGCGACGACACGGTACTGCTCGGCCTGGCCGGCGCCCAGGCCGGCGAGGCGCTGGGCGATGCTGGTCTGGCCTTGCCCGAAGCGCCGCTGATGATCGCCGTCAGCGGCGACATCACCGTCCTGCAAATTGAACCCCAGCGCTACATCGTCGCCGCCCCGCTCGCTGCCGCCCCGGCGCTCTGGCAGCAGCTCGGCGGCAAGGCGCGACCGGCCGGCGTGCCGGCCTGGCGCTGGCTCGACGTGCAGGCCGCCTTCCCGCTGGTGACGCTGGCGACCAAGGAAGAATTCGTGCCGCAGATGGCCGACTTCGAGAAGATCGGCGGCGTCAGCTTCCACAAGGGCTGCTACCCGGGCCAGGAAGTCGTCGCCCGCACCCAGTACCTGGGCAAGGTCAAGCGCCATCTCTACCGTCTCAGCGCCGACGTGCCGCTCAAGGCCGGCGACGACCTGTTCTCGCCCGACAACCTGGAACAGCCGGCCGGCAAGGTGATGACTGCGGCGCCGTCGGCGACTGGCGGCCACGTCGCGCTGGCCGTCGTGCAGTCCAATTTCGCGGCCAACCTGCGGCTCGGCTCGCGCGAAGGGGAACCGGTCTCGGCGATCGCCGTCAATCCGGCCTGAGCGCCGGGCATGTGCCTGATCGTCGTCGGCTGGCGGGTGCATGCCGATTATCCGCTGGTAGTCGCCGCCAATCGTGACGAGTTTCATGCCCGGCCAAGCGCCGCTGCCGGCTTCTGGCCAGGAGAGCCGGACATTCTCGGCGGCCGCGACCTCGAAGCCGGTGGCACTTGGCTGGGCGCAACGCGCAGCGGCCACTTCGCCGCCGTCACCAATGTTCGCGAACCAAGCCAACCGTCCGGCCGACGCTCGCGCGGCGCCCTGACGGCAGAGTTCCTGCGGTCGGCCAGCTCGCCCGCCGACTACGCGGCCAACCTCGTCCTCGACGATTACGCCGGCTTCAACCTGCTGCTCGCCGACAACGACAGCTTGCTCTACCTCTCCAACCGCGACGCCGAACCACGCCCGCTGGCACCCGGCATCTACGGCGTGTCGAACCATCGCCTCGACACGCCCTGGCCCAAACTACTCAAGGCCCGCCAGCACTTTGCCGCAGCGCTCGGCCATCTGCCCGATCCCGATGCCTGCTTCGAGCTGCTCGCCGATCGGGCCATCGAGCCCGATGAAAGCTTGCCCGCCACCGGCGTACCCCTACCCTGGGAGCGTCTGCTTTCGGCGGTCTTCGTGCAGTCTGCGGATTACGGCACGCGCGCCTCGAGTGTGCTGCTGCGCGGCAAGGACGGATCAATCACGATGTTCGAGAAAAACTTTAACTCTGACGGACAAGTGATTCAATCTTCAGTGATTTCAACTTCAGAATAGCAGGGCACGTAGTCGAACAACTCGACGATGTCGGCGTTGCGCATGCGCACGCAGCCATGCGATCCGGGAACCCCCATTTCCGCGTTGTCCGGCGAGCCGTGGATATAGACGTAGCGGCGCATGGTGTCGACGCAGCCGAGGCGGTTGTGACCGGGTTGGCAGCCGGATAGCCAGAGGATGCGGGTGAGGATCCAGTCCCGCCCGGGGAATTGTTCGGCGAGTTGCGGCGTCCAGATTTCGCCGGTCGGCCGGCGGCGGACGAAAACCGTGTTGGCCGGCATGCCGGCGCCGATCTTGGCGCGGATGATGTGGCGACCGCGTGGCGTCTGAAAGCTGCCGGAGATTTCACCGACCCCGGCCTTGGCGGTCGACACCGGGTATTCGCGCAACACAGCGCCATTCTCGTCGAGAATCTGCAGCGCCTGGCGGGCAATCGAAACCAGCAGCTTCATTGCGCTTTCCGGCGGCGGCCGGCAAAGAAGGCGGACAGCAGGCGGCTGCATTCGTCGGCGAGCACGCCCCCCTCGACCGTCGCATGGTGGTTCAGGCGCTCGACGCCGAACAGGTCGACGACACTGCCGTGGACGCCGGTCTTGGCATCGCGGGCGCCGTAGATGACCCGGCTGATCCGCGCATGCATGATCGCCCCGGCGCACATCGCGCAGGGCTCGAGCGTCACATAGAGTTCGCAACCGGGCAGACGGTAGTTGCCGAGGTTGCGGGCGGCATCGCGCAGGGCAGCAATCTCGGCGTGGGCGGTCGGGTCGTGTTCGCCGATCGGCGAGTTGAAGCCGCGGCCGACGATCTTTCCATCAAGGACAACGACCGCACCGACCGGCACTTCGCCCAGGCATTCGGCGGCCTGCGCCAGCGAGATCGCCTCGCGCATGAAATATTCGTCGCCCAGAGCGGGAAATGAGGAGTCAGCAGGATTTTCCGAAGTCATTGTCCGAGGCGCGGCGGCAAAGCGGGGGCGTAGTATACCGCAGCCACTTCGCCAGCTTTCCGGCGCCTTTTTGCACAGACCAGACCCATGTTGGAACATCTCCTGTTTTTCATCCTCGGCCTCGCCGCCCTGACCCTGGGCGCCGAACTGATGGTTCGCGGCGCCGCCCGTCTGGCGCTGACCTTCGGCATCTCGCCGCTGGTCGTCGGCCTGACCATCGTCGCCTTCGGCACCAGCGCCCCCGAAATGGCGGTTTCCGCCGGCGCCGCACTGAGCGGTGCCGGTGATCTGGCGATCGGCAACGTGGTCGGCAGCAACATCGCCAACGTCCTGCTGATCCTCGGCCTGTCGGCGCTGATCGTGCCGCTGGCGGTGAATGAACAACTGATCCGCCAGGAAATCCCGATCATGGTCGGCGCCAGCCTGCTCTTCCTGGTCCTGGCGCTCGACGGCGGCCTGAGCCGTGGCGAGGGTGCGCTACTGTTCGCGCAGGTGATTGCCTACACGATTTTCCTGGTCGTCCAGTCGCGCCGGGCCAGCAAGGCGGTCGAAGCCGAATTCGCCGACGAAATGCCTGATACCACCAGCCGCTGGGACGCGCACTGGAGCGTCCAGTTGCTGCTGGTTGCCGGCGGGCTTGGTTTGCTTGTCCTTGGTGCCGACTGGCTGGTCGATGCGGCGGTCGCCGTTGCCCGAGCCTTCGGCGTCAGCGACCTCGTCATCGGTCTGACCGTGGTCGCGGTCGGCACTTCGATGCCGGAAATCGCCACCTCGCTGGTCGCCGCCTGGCGCGGCGAACGCGATATTGCTGTCGGCAACGTCGTCGGCAGCAACATCTTCAACATCTTCGCAGTTCTCGGCTTCTCCAGCCTGATCGCCGACGGCGGCATCGTCGTCTCGGAAGCGGCGCGCAATTTCGATCTTTGGGTCATGCTCGCGGTCGCCTTCGCCTGCCTGCCCATCGTTGTAACCGGCCGCGAAATCGCACGCTGGGAAGGCGGCGTCTTCCTCGCCTACTACATCGCCTACACGCTCTATCTGGTGCTTTCGGCAACGCAGCACGCCAGCCTGCCGGCATTCTCGTCGGCGATGCTGGGTTACGTATTGCCGCTGACGGTGATCACGCTGATCGTCAGCTTCGTGCGCAATGGGATCAAGGCGCCGCCAACGGTCTGAATCCGCCAGCTAGGTAGTCCATCAGCACGCGGACCCGGTGCGGCACATGGCGGTTGCCGGGAAGCAGTGCGTAAATGCCGAGTTCCGGTTGCGGAAAATCCTCCAGCACGGTCTCGATGCGGCCGGCGGCGAGCGCCGCCTCGACGATGAAATCCGGCTGCAGCGTAATGCCCAGGCCTTGCGCCGCCGCCTCGACCAGCACATCGCCATTGTTGGCCTGGATCCGGCTGCGCACGGGAAATGCCCGTAACTGACCGTCAACCGTGAACAGCCATTGCTGGGTATTGCCACCTGCCGCGTAGGCAAGGCATTCGTGGTGCAACAATTCGCCCGGATGGCGCGGCCGGCCGTGGCGGGCCAGGTAATCCGGCGCCGCTACCGCGTGCAGGCGGATGCTGCCGATGCGGCGGGCGACATCGCCACCGGCCAACTGGCGCGTGATACGTAGCGAGAGGTCAATCCCCTCTTCAATCAGTTTCACCGGGCGGTCACTGTAGTCCATGTCCAGCGTCACCTCCGGGTAGCGCCGGGCGAAGTCGAGCAGGAGCGGTGCCACCCGATTGAGGCCGAAACTGAGCGGCACGCTGACGCGCAGATGACCGCGCGGAGCCTGGTTTTCATCGCTCAATTCGCTTTCCGCCGCCTCGACCAGGTTGAGAATGACCCGGCATTTCTCCAGGTAGGCGGCGCCGGCGGCGGTCAGCGACAGCCGCCGCGTGCTGCGCGCCATCAGCTTGACGCCGAGGCGACTCTCCAACCCGGCTACCTGGCGCGTCACCACCGAACGGGCGACGTCAAGCTGCTGGGCGACGGCGGAAAAACTGCCGAGTTCGGCGACCCGGACGAACAGGCGCATCGCGTCGAGACGGTCCATTGTTGCAACTCCAGCAATAATTATTTGCGCATTGTCGGCTATTTCGCTCGAACGATGGCGAATAAAGTACGTCCATCGCACAGGAGTCATCGCCATGAACACATCGCTTCCCACGCTTTTCGTTCCGCACGGTGCGCCGACCTTCGCGCTCCAGCCGGGCGCCGCCGGCGCCGCGCTGGCCCGCCACGCGGCAACGCTGCCCTTGCCGCGGGCGATCATCGTGGTCAGCCCGCACTGGGATACCGCCGTCGCCACCGTCGGCAGCGCAAAGCGGCTGGAAACCATCCACGATTTCTGGGGCTTTCCGCGCGAACTGTACGCGCTGAACTACCCGGCCAGCGGCTGCCCCGAGGCCGCCGCCGAAGTCGCCGCCGCGCTGACGGGCGCCGGCCTGACGGTCGACGTCGACCGCAAGCGCGGCCTCGACCACGGCGCCTGGGTGCCGCTGCGCCTGATGTTCCCGGACGCGCAGATTCCGGTCATCCCGCTGTCGCTGCAGAGCCGTGGCGGGCCGCAGCAGGCCTGGCAACTCGGCCGGGCGCTGGCGCCGCTGGTCGGGCGCGGCTTCCTGATCGTCGCCTCCGGCAACATCACCCACAACCTGCGCGACTTCCAGCGCGCCTACGCTGCAGGCGGCCAGACGCCCGCTTACGTGCGCGAATTCGCCGACTGGCTCGACGCGCATCTGGCAGCCGGCAATCGCGACGCCCTGCTCGACTATCGCCAGCTAGCCCCCGGCGCCGTTCAAGCGCAACCGACCGAGGAGCACCTGCTGCCGCTCTTCGTCGCCCTCGCCGCCGCCGGCGATGACGCCGACTACGAACGTTTCCATGCCGGCATCGACGACTACGTGCTGGCGATGGATGCCTACCAGTTTTTGCCTCGCCAAGGAAATTGACCATGAAAAACCACTACACCGCCACCGCCAAATCCCTGCACTGGGTCATGGCCGTCCTCATCATCGGCCTGCTCGCCCTCGGTTTCTACATGCAGGACCTGCCGCTGTCGCCCGACAAACTGAAGCTCTATTCCTGGCACAAGTGGGCCGGCGTCACCGCCTTCCTGCTCGTCCTCGTCCGCCTTGCCTGGCGCGCCGGCCACCGCCCGCCGCCCCTGCCGGCAAGCATGCCGAAGCCACTGCAACTGGCGGCGCACGGCGGCCACCTGGCGCTCTACGGGCTGATGCTGGCGATGCCGCTGTCCGGCTGGCTGATGAGTTCGGCCAAAGGCTTCCAGACCGTCTGGTTCGGCCTGCTGCCGATCCCCGACCTGCTGGCCAAGGACAAGGCGCTCGGCGACCTGCTGCAGAACGTGCATGCAACGCTCGCCGTGCTCTTCGTCCTGATCCTCGTCGGCCACGTTGCCGCCGCCCTCAAACACCACTTCATCGACCGCGACGACATCCTGACCCGGATGCTGCCCGCCCGCCCCACCACGGAGAACTGACATGAAACACGCCCTATCCACCCTCGCCCTGCTCGCCGCGCTGTCGCCGCTGAGCGCCGGTGCCGTCGAATACAACCAGGTGCTGCCGGCCAAGAGTAGCGTCGCCTTTACCTACCAACAGATGGGCGTCGCGGTCGACGGCCAGTTCCGCAAGTTTTCCGGCCAGTTGTCCTTCGACCCGGCCAAGCCCGCCGCCGCTCGCGTCAGCTTCGACGTCGAGCTGGCCAGCGTCGACACCGGTGCCCCGGAAGGCGATGCTGAAGTCGCCGGCAAGCCGTGGTTCAACACCGCCGCCTTCCCGGTCGCCCGCTTCGTTTCCAGCGGCGTCAAGGCAATCGGTGGCAACCGCTACGAAGTCGCCGGCAAGCTGACGATCAAGGGCCGCACCCAGGATGTCGTCGTTCCCGCCACGTTCACCGCGCAGGGCGCCAGCGGCGTCTTCGAAGGCGCCTTCACGCTGCGTCGCGCCGATTTTGCCATCGGTGAAGGCAGCTGGGCCAAGTTCGACATCGTCGCCAACGACATCCGCCTCAAGTTCCGTATCGCCGCCAGCGGCAAGTAAACCCCAACCCCAAGGAGAAAACCCATGAAAAAGCAACTCGCCAGCCTCGTCCTCGCCTTCGCCGCCGCCAGCCCTGTCCTCGCCGCGCCGGAAACCTACACGGTCGACGGCACCCACACCTTCCCGCGCTTCTCGTACAGCCACTTTGGCTACTCGACCCAGCTCTCGCGCTTCAACAGCACCAGCGGCAAGGTCGTCTATGACGCTGCTGCGAAGACCGGTACGGTCGACATCATGATCGACGCCAAATCCGTCGATACCGGCTACGCCACCTTCAACGAGCACATCCAGGGCGAGGATTTCCTCGACACCGCCAAGTTCCCGACCGCCACCTTCAAGTCGACCAAGGTCGTCTTCGACGGCGACAAGCCGGCCAAAATCGAAGGCCAGCTGACGATCAAAGGCGTCACCAAGCCGGTAACGCTGACCGTCACCGACTTCAAGGCAGCGCCGCATCCGATGCTGAAGAAGAACGCCATCGGCGCCAACGCCTGGACCGTGATCAAGCGCTCCGAATTCAACGCCGGCAAGTACGCGCCCTACGTCGGCGACGATGTGCGCATCGACATCGCAATCGAGGCGATCGCGCAGTAAGCCACTGATCGTAAAATGAAAACGGCGCCTTGCGAGGCGCCGTTTTGGTTAGTGCTGATCTTGACCTGGGAGCACGATTGACATGCGTGCTGTGGCCAGATCCTGAGCTAATCCTGAAACGCCCGGCTGACGGCCTCGACGATCTCCGCCCACACGCCAGGCTGCTTCAACACAGGCATTTCGCTGGCAAGCACGTTGCTGAGTTCGCCTCGGTTCTGCTCAATCGAGCGCAGCACCCTGTCCGCCTGCTGGTCCGGCATCTCGACCACTTCCTTGAGTGCGGCGCGTGCCCGGGCATGGCTGCGCAGGTAACGCGACTCTTCGCGCATCTGTTCGGTCAGGGTCAGCCCGATAACGTTGGAGAGGAAGACCACATGAGGCCCCAGATCGGGATAACGCCACAGCGGCCTGGCCTGTTCGGCACCGTGGAAGGCGAAATTCGACACCACGCCATCCGGGTAGGTGGTCCGCACCGACTCGAACACGATCTGCTCCCGCACGGCCTGTATCAAGGGCTTGGATACTTCATCCAGCACCCGGTCATAGCCGCGCCGCTCCCCGGAGTCGTCCGTGATGACGGCAGATACGGGCAGAATCACCGGCGCCGGAATCACGCCATCGCGGCGCAAGATGTCGTTGACCAGAAACCGATGCACACGACCATTGCCGTCGGCCAGCGGGTGGATGTAGACGAAGCCGAAAGCCGCCACGGCGCTACGCATCGTGGGCGACTGTCCTTGCGTTCTTTCAAGGAATGTCCGCAGCCCGTCCAGCATCGCAGCGATCTCGTCAGCCGGAGGCGCCACGTAGTGGACGACCTCCTGAAAGCGTATCGTCTCACCGACGAATACGGGGGACTGGCGTATCCCGAAATGGGAGATCGTTGTCCGTCTGCCCAGAATTTCCTGCTGCAACTCAGCCAATGCGGCATCGCTGAACGGCAAATCTCCCTGACCGGTACGCCGCGCCATCACCTCCGCGAAACGCTGCACCCGCCCGGCCTGATCGGCTTCGCCTTCGATGGCAAAGCTTGCCTTGCTCTCCCGCAGCGTCATCCAGACGGCTGCCCGCAGCAGCAGGTCTTCGCCAAACTCGGCGGTCAGTTCACCAAACAGGCGCGGCACGTCGAGACTGGCAGCCAGATTCACCGCGTCGGTCTTGACCACCATGGGGCAAAAACTCCGCGTCCCCGGCAGATTGTCATTCACCCGCCAGCGCTGCACCTTGACGACCCGCTCGGGTGAGGCCGCCACCAGCTTGGCGTCGTCAATGGCATCGACGTAATTTCCCCCCATCCGTTCCGGCACCACCAGCGTCTCACCTGTCAGCCATTCGTACAGGAAGGCAGCGCGACGGGCATACTGGCCGGTCGGTTCCGCCATGACCCAAGCCTGAACGAAATCCGGACCGCTTCGCTCGAAGAGGCGAGCGAGGAATTCCAGATGAGGCACCTCGTGACGAAGGTGAAACTGCAGGTGTGCCGCTGGCTCTGTCGCTGGCCGCATGGCCTCGGTATAGACTTCTGAACGAAAGCCGTTGTCGACCTGGGTCGCACGCCGCCCTCCGATCTGACTGATCACGGGCGGCTTGCCCAGCGGCATTACACCGTAGGTCTGCGCCAGCCAGGCAGCGCCAATCAAATCTGTCTGTAATCCGCTCATGCGGCGTCTCCAGGGAATGCTGTTTTTGTTTGCTCAAAAACGATTACGCAAATAATGGTTCAGTATTTATCAGGTTAAAACTGCGTGAAATCGATTGCAATAAACACACTGTTGCTCAAAAACGATTATGCAACGGATCAAGTGAGTCTCCAATCCTCTTCAAATGGTGGCCCAAACATCGCTCTAGTTTTCCGGCCAAATACGAATGCGCCCAAAAGAAAACCCCCAGCATCTGCCGGGGGTTTCTGGGGTTTTCCGATGGCAACCGATAGTCGCCGGAATACTTGGGATCATTCCCACTCGATCGTTGCCGGCGGCTTGCCGGAGACGTCGTACACCACCCGGTTCAGCCCGCGCACTTCGTTGATGATGCGGTTGGAAACGCGGCCGAGCAGTTCATACGGCAGATGCGCCCAGTGCGCGGTCATGAAGTCGCTGGTGACGACGGCGCGCAGCGCGACGACGTTCTCGTAGGTGCGGCCGTCGCCCATGACGCCGACGCTCTTGACCGGCAGGAAGACGGCGAAGGCCTGGCTGGTCAGGTCGTACCAGCTCTTGCCGACGTCGGCTTCGGTGCAGGCACCGGCCGCGACATCACGTTCCGTGGCGACGGTGGCGCGCAGTTCGTCGATGAAGATCGCGTCGGCGCGTTGCAGCAGATGCGCCGCCTTCAGCGTAACTTCGCCGAGGATGCGCACGCCCAGGCCGGGGCCAGGGAACGGGTGGCGATAGACCATCTCGCGCGGCAGGCCGAGGGCAACGCCGAGTTCGCGGACTTCGTCCTTGAACAGCTCACGCAGCGGTTCGAGCAACTTGAGGTGCATGTCTTCCGGCAGGCCGCCGACGTTGTGGTGGCTCTTGATGGTGTGGGCGCCCTTCTTGCCCTTGCCGGCCGATTCGATCACGTCCGGGTAGATGGTGCCTTGGGCCAGCCACTTGGCCGACACCAGCTTCTTCGATTCGGCCTGGAAGACTTCGACGAATTCCTTGCCGATGATCTTGCGCTTCTGCTCCGGGTCGGAGACGCCGGCCAGCTTGCCCATGAAGTCGTCGACCGCATCGACGCGGATGACCTTGACGCCGAGGTTGCGCGCGAACATGTCCATGACCATGTCGCCTTCGTTCAGGCGCAAGAGGCCGTGATCGACGAAGACGCAGGTCAGCTGGTCGCCGATGGCGCGGTGAATGAGCGCCGCCGCCACCGAGGAATCGACACCGCCGGAGAGGCCGAGAATGACGTCGTCGTTGCCGACCTGAGCGCGGATGGCGGCCACGGCTTCGGCGATGTAGTCGCCCATCACCCAGTCGATACCGCAGCCGCAGATGCCATGCACGAAACGTTCGAGGATGGCCCTGCCCTGCAGCGTATGGGTAACTTCGGGATGGAACTGGACGGCGTAGAACTTGCGCGTTTCGTCGGCCATCGCCGCGATCGGGCAGGACGGCGTCGACGCCATGGTCTTGAAGCCGGGCGGCAGTTCCATCACGGAGTCGCCGTGGCTCATCCAGACCTTGAGCATGCCGTGGCCTTCGGCCGTGGTGAAGTCGGCGATGTCGTTCAACAGCGCCGTGTGGCCGTGCGCCCGCACTTCCGAGTAGCCGAATTCGCGCGCCTTGCCGGCGGCTTCGGCGGTCATCACCTGGCCGCCCAGTTGCTGCGCCATGGTCTGCATGCCGTAGCAGATGCCGAGTACCGGAATGCCCAGTTCGAAAACGATCTTCGGCGCGCGCGGCGTATCGCCCTCGGTGACCGAGTTCGGGCCGCCCGACAGGATGATGCCCTTGGCGCCGTAGTTGCGGATGAAGTCATCCGAGACGTCGTAGGGATGTATCTCGCAGAAGACCTTGGCTTCGCGCACGCGGCGGGCGATCAGCTGGGTGACCTGGGAACCGAAATCGAGGATGAGGATTTTCTGGTGGGACATGTTCACAACCTTGAATGAAAAAGGCGGCTGAATTAGCCGCCCTTCTGGACACAGGAACGATCAGTCGAGGTGATAGTTCGGCGCTTCCTTGGTGATCTGCACATCGTGCACGTGCGACTCGCGGATGCCGGCCGAAGTGATTTCGACGAAACAGGCCTTCTCGTGCATGTCGGCAATGCTCGGCGTCCCCAGATAGCCCATCGACGAGCGCAGGCCGCCCATCAACTGATGGATCACGGCAAGCACCGAGCCCTTGTACGGGACGCGGCCTTCGATGCCTTCCGGGACGAACTTGTCGACGTTGCCGGTGTTCTCCTGGAAGTAACGATCCGAGGAACCGGCCTGCATCGCGCCGAGCGAACCCATGCCGCGGTAGGACTTGTACGAGCGGCCCTGGAACAGTTCGACCTCGCCCGGGGCTTCCTCGGTGCCGGCGAACAGGCCGCCGAGCATGACGGTGTCGGCGCCGGCGGCAATCGCCTTGGCGATGTCGCCGGAGTAGCGGATGCCGCCGTCGGCGATCATCGGTACGCCAGTACCCTTGAGCGCTTCGGAGACGTTCTGGATGGCGGTGATCTGCGGCACGCCGACACCGGCGACGATACGCGTGGTGCAGATCGAACCGGGGCCGATACCAACCTTGACGCCGTCGGCGCCAGCATCGACCAGCGCGCGCGCGGCGTCGGCTGTGGCGATGTTGCCGCCGATGACCTGAATCTGCGGGAAGTTCTTCTTGACCCACTTGACGCGGTCGAGCACGCCCTGCGAGTGACCGTGTGCGGTATCGACGACGACGACATCGACGCCGGCCTCAGCCAGCAGCTCGACGCGCTCTTCCGTGCCGGCACCGACGCCGACCGCGGCACCGGCGCGCAGGCGGCCGGTAGCGTCCTTGTTGGCGAGCGGATGTTCGGTGGACTTGAGAATGTCCTTGACGGTAATCAGGCCGCGCAGTTCGAAGGCGTCATTGACCACCAGCACACGCTCCAGACGATGCGTGCGGATCAGTTCCTTGGCTTCCTCGACGCCGGCTTCCTCGCCGACGGTAACCAGACGCTTGCGCGGCGTCATGATCGACTTCACCGGCTGGTCGAGATTGGTTTCGAAGCGCAGGTCGCGGTTGGTGACGATGCCGACCACCTTCCCGGTCTTGTCGATCACCGGCAGGCCGGAAATGCGGTGCTGGCGGGTGATCTCGAGCACATCGCGCACCGTCATGTTCGGCGTCACGGTGATCGGATCGCGCAGGATGCCCGATTCGAAACGCTTGACCTTGGCCACTTCTGCAGCCTGGGCGCGGGACGAGAGATTCTTGTGGATGATGCCGATGCCGCCTTCCTGAGCCATGGCGATGGCCAGACGACCTTCCGTCACGGTATCCATGGCGGCGGAGAGCAACGGCAGATTCAGGGTGATGTTGCGGGTCAGACGGGTAGACAGACTGACATCGCGCGGGAGAACTTGAGAATGGGCGGGGACGAGCAGGACGTCGTCGAAGGTGAGGGCTTTTTGCAGAAGTCGCATGGCCTTTGATCCAAGGTCACAAAATCGTATTATACAGAAATCCGAGCCACGCCTTCACGAGCCAATCATGAACAAAGCCCTGTTTGCCGCACTATTGGTCGCCTCCGTCGTCATGCTCAGCGCTGCCCACGGGCAAACCTACCAATGGAAGGACAGCAGCGGCAAGACCGTGATTTCCGACTCACCGCCCCCCGGTTCGGCCAAAGCCAGCCGCTCGATCGGCGCCAAGCAGCCGGCGGTAGTCACCGGCAGCGCAGAAACCGAATCCGAAAAGGGCAAGACCGATAAGGCTGCGGCAAGCGCCCCGCAAACCATCGCCGAAAAGGAACTGGAATTCCGCAAGCGCCAGCAGGAATCCCGGGAAAAAGCGGAAAAGGAAGAAAAGGAAGCCGCCGCCGCCCGTGAGAAACGCGACACCTGCGAACGTGCCCGCAACAATTATCGTTTGCTGCAATCCGACACACCACTTTCCCAACCGAATGGTCAGGGGAGGCTGCAGACCATGGATGCCGCAAAACGTAGCCAGGAACTCGAACGCACCCGCCGTATCATGCAGGAAGCCTGCAAGTAGGAAACGGCAAGTTCAGCGCAATCAGGCGTCGGTTTCCCCGGCGCCTTTTTTCATGGCCTTGCCTTCAGCGGCGCGCTGCTTGCGCACCTCCTTCGGATCGGCAATCAACGGCCGATAGATTTCCACGCGATCGAAGTCGCGAAGCGCAGCGTCGAGCTTCGAAAGCTTGTTCCAGATGCCGAACTTGTTTTTCTGGAGATCGATTTCCGGATACTTCGCCAACAACCCGGAAGCCTCGACAGCCTGCTGCAACGTCGCCCCCGGCGCCAGACGCAGGCGGATCACTTCCTGGCGTGCCGGCAGCGGATAGCAGACTTCGACATTGATCATTTCATCAGCCATGACTGGCTCCATAAACCTGTGCGGCACGGCGCACGAAGGCATCGACAAAAGTGTTGGCAATATGGCTGAAGACTGGGCCGATCACCTTCTCGAACAACTTGCTGGAAAACTCGTAGTGGAGGTGAAATTCGATCTTGCAGGCATGCTCGGCGAGCGGCCGGAAATGCCAGGCCCCTTCGAGCCGACGAAAAGGTCCGTCAACCAGACGAATCTTCATCAAGGTCGGGATTTCCTTGTCGTTTTCGGTGGTGAAACTCGACTTCACGGCATGGTAGTTGATGTGCAGGGTGGCAACCGTTTTCCGCTCGTCGCGGTGCTTCAGTTCGGTGCGACCACACCACGGCAGGAAGGCGGGATAGTCCTCGCAACGGTCGACCAGTTCGAACATCTGCAAGGCTGAGTATTCGATCAAGACGGTTTTTTGGACCTGGGCCATGCTGCAGCGGTATTCCTGTAATCCTGTAGAATCGCGGATTTTAATGGAACGCGCGGCGGCATGAGCATCACGGTCAATAAAAAAGCCTTTCACGACTACTTCATCGAAGAGAAGTACGAGGCCGGCATCGTGCTCGAAGGCTGGGAAGTCAAGGCAATCCGCGCCGCCCGGATGAACATCAAGGAATCCTATGTGATCATCCGCCACGGCGAGTTGTTTCTGATTGGCATGCACATCACGCCACTATCGACCGCCTCCACGCACAATCGGCACGACCCGGTGCGCACCCGCAAGCTCCTCCTGCACGCCCGCGAAATCGGCAAACTGATCGGCAAGGTCGAGCGCGCCGGCTACGCCTTGGTCCCTCTTGACCTGCACTTCGTCCGCGGCCGCATCAAGCTCGAAATCGGCCTCGCCAAGGGCAAAAAGCAACATGACAAACGTGCCGACCAACAAGAGAAAGAAGGCAAACGCGAGGCCCAACGGGCGATGAAGGAAAAACTGCGCTGAGCGCAATGAGCATGGATACCCTGCTCTACTGGGTCGGCATGGCGGCAGTTGCCGTCTATGCGCTGACCGGCGTGCTCGACTCGGCGCGCAAGCGGATGGACCTGATCGGCGCCCTGCTGGTCGCCGTCGCCACCGCACTGGGCGGTGGCACCGTGCGCGACCTCCTGCTCGACCGCCAAGTCTTCTGGGTGGTTGACCAGACCTATCTGATGGCTGCCTTGAGTACCGGCATCCTTGCCTTCATCCTCGTCCGCCACCGCCGCCTGCCAGCCAGCCTGTTCCTGATCCCGGATGCCATCGGTCTCGCGCTGTTTACCATCGTTGGTACCCAGGTCGCGTTGCAGTGGCATACCCCATGGTTGACCGCCAGCCTGATGGGCGTCATCACCGGCGTTGTCGGCGGGGTGTTGCGCGACATCCTGTGCAACGATGTCCCCAGCGTATTCCTCAAAGGCGAGCTGTATGCGACAGCGGCGTGGCTCGGGGCCTTGTCGCTGATCGCCCTGCAAGCCCTGGGCATGGCGCCGGTTGAAGCGACCTGGGTGGCGATGGGTGTCGTCCTTCTGCTGCGCCTGCTGGCACTGCGTTTCAAATTGACACTGCCGGCTCTGGGCTAGAATCGACAGGTCGCGCAAAGCCGGCAACACAAAAGCATTGCTTTCGCCTATGCTGTTCATGAAATGAAAAGCGTCCGTATCGTACTCGCCGATGATCAATTGCTGGTTCGCGCCGGCATCCGGGCCTTGCTGGAAAGCCTGCCCGGCTACGCCGTCGTTGCCGAATGCGCCAGCGGCGCCGAGGTGCCGGCGGCGATTGCAGCGAAACAGCCGGATGTCCTGCTGCTCGACATTGCCATGCCAGGCCCCTCGGGTATCGAGGTCGCAAAAATGCTGCGCAGCCACGACGGCGAGTTGCGCATCCTCGTCCTGTCGAGCATCGAGCGCCGGGAGATCGTCGAGCGGGCGCTGAACGCTGGCGTCAACGGCTACCTGCTCAAGGATTTCCTGCTCGACGAACTGCAACTGGCGTTGACTACGGTACTCGCCGGCCGCCCTTTCCTGTCGCCCAAGATTCGCGATCTGATCAAACTCCCTGGCGGCAATGAAAACGATCGCGGCGAACGATTGACCACGCGGCAGATCGAAATCCTGCGCCTGGTGGCGGGTGGCAGCACGACCAAGGAAATCGCCCGGCAACTCGAAATCAGCCCGAAGACCGTGGAGTTCCATCGCGCCCGCCTGATGCAGCGCATCGGCGTACACGACGTGACCGGGCTAACGCGCTTCGCCGTCCAGAACGGCTTGATCTACTGAACGTTCAGGGCGCCGCCGCAGCGCCTCCTTCGCCGAGATAGCTCAGCAATTCGGCGCGAACTCCGGACAGCGAATCGCGCAAGCGGGTGCTGCGGGCCAGCCAATCGACCTGTACGCCATCGCGGCGATGACAATAAAGCATGTATTCCAGTTCGCGCGCCAGCGCCACCGTCTGGTGGGCGGAAAACAGGACGCAACTGCTGCGGATGTCATGCGCGGCATCCTGCATCGCCAGAATGTCATGATCGGCGGCAGCCCGTTCCAGACGGGCGACCAGTTGAGGATAATTTTCCAGAAAAATGCGGATAAGCCGTTCCGCTGCAGCTCGATTGCGTCCCAGATTGACCAGCAAGTAATCCAGGTTGCACGCCTGCCCGTCTTTGTTCTCGTCGATTGCATCCGACATGGACGAACACCTTCTTGTTCTTCGTGTTGTTCGTCATAGCTTAGAAACAAAGGTCGGATCGGGGAACCGGGTATTACCCTAGGGGAGCAGGCGCCTGGCGAACAGCAGGTCTTCCCAGGCCTTGGCCTTGTCGTGCTGACTGCGCAACAGGTAGGCCGGATGATAGGTCACGGCGACCGGAATGCCGGCGTATTCGAAACGCTTGCCGCGCATGCCCGCCAATGCACCGTCGTTGCCAAGTATGGTGTGGGCGGCCGCCTTGCCAAGGAGAACGATGACTTTCGGCTTGAGCAGTGCGATCTGCCGTTCCAGCCAGGGGCGACAGGCGGCCATCTCGGCTGCCTCCGGAGTACGGTTGTTGGGCGGCCGGCACTTGACGGCGTTGGCGATATACACCTTGTTGCCGCGCGTCATGCCCAGCGCATCCAGCATGGCGTCGAGCAGTCTGCCGGCCTGCCCGACGAAAGGCTCGCCGCGCGCATCTTCCTCGGCCCCCGGCCCTTCGCCGATGAACAGCCAGTCCGGGCTGTGATCGCCGACTCCTGGCACCACCTGGCGACGCTGCTTGCAAAGCTCGCAGGCCCGACAGTCGCGAATCCCCGCCAGCAGCTCCGGCCAGTCAAACTCGGCCACCGTACTTGCCGGTTCTGTTTCTGTCCGCGCCAGGTTTTCCGTTACCGGAGCCGCCGACTGCGGCGGTGTTTCGATCACCGTCGGCGCGACCGCGCCAGGCGACTCTGAAGTGTTTTCGGGAATCGGCTCGCGCAAGACCCACAGCGGCGAAATCCCCATTTCGACCAGCATCTGTTCACGGCTCAGCGGCATGCCGGCAACTCCTTTTGGAAAACCAGCGCATCCTCGCGCCCCTGGCGCGCCGGATAGTAGTCCTTGCGCCGACCGATCTCGTGGAAACCGAAATGCCGATACAGCGCCACGGCGCGTGCATTACCTGGACGAACCTCGAGAAACATCCAGTGCGCCCCGTTCTGCGCGGCGTTCGTCATCGCCTGGCGCAGCAGTCGTGCACCGAAACCGCGGCCCTGATGTTGCGATGCGATCCCGATATTGAGCAGATGCGCTTCGTCGAGCACCTGCATGACTACCGAAAAACCGATCACCTCGCCGCCAATGCTGGCGATCCAGGCGCTGTAACCGGCATGCAGCGAGTCAGCGAAGTTGCCCCGCGTCCAGGGAAAGTCCTGCAACGAGGCTTCGACCGCGGTGACTGCCTCGAGGTCGGCAACGGCCATCGGGAAAAATTCCACGGCAAGTGCCGCGACGCCGTTCACGCCCGACCGCCTTCGCGCAGGCGCTCGGCGACGGTTTTTGCCACCTTGTCGCGAATGTAGAGGGGCGCCGCCAGCGCCGGATCGATGCCGCCCCCGGTCAGCAGGCGCGGCGCCGCCAAACGCGCAACCCAGGCGGCCAGCGGCAGCGTATCCGGTTGTAGCGAAAAACCCGCAGACACCAAGCGTTCGGCCAACGCCGGATAGGCCGCCAGGGCATTGCCGCAAGCCAGCCAGCCAGCACCGCTCTCCGGCCAGGCCAGTTCGGCGGGCGGAATGACGCGAATCTCGTCGATCAGGACAGGCGAAGCAACAGCATTCCGGTAGGCACCCGCATAAACCTCGCCCATGCGTGCATCGAGCAGCGCCAGAACCTGCGTGCCTCCACTGGCTGCCGCCATGCACTCCAGGCTGGTCACCGGCAGCAGCGGCAGATCGGCCGCCAGCGCCAGTCCCTGGGCAGCACCGCAGGCGACGCGCAAGCCGGTGAAAGCCCCCGGGCCGACGCCGAAGGCGATGCCGTCGAGCGCGTTGACCGTCGTTCCTGCCCGGGCGAGTAATTCGCGCACCAGCGGCAACAGGGTTTCGGAGTGCGAGCGCCCATCCGGGCAAGCGCTTTCGAGCAAGTCGCCGTCGCGCCACAGCGCGCAGCCACCGTGCTCGGTCGAAGTTTCAAGGGCCAGGATCTGCATGGGCCGACATTCTACCGGAGGCGGCCGAAGTTCAGTCGCGGCGATGTCTCCGCTCGTGACGCCAGTCCCGGTCCTGCCTTTCGTGCTGCTGGCGCATCTCGTCGCGCAAGCGCTGCCGCTCTTCCCGCGGCCACTCCTGCCAGCGCTGCCCGGGATCGTCGCGCTGCTGCCGACGATCATAAGCATCCTGGCGCCAGTTCTCGCGCATCTGCCGACGCAACTCCCGGCGATCGTCAGAGGGAAAATCATAACGATGGTCGCCGGCAGCCGCTGGCCCTGCCGGCAACAGCAGCATGGCGAGAAGCGGAACGATCAGGCGGATTTTCATCTTGCGCAGCATTTTATAGCGTTTTCCAGACGCAACCATTGTCCGACTTGGGCCGCCCTAAGGATCGATCGAGTTGTAATCGAATGTTTCCTGCGCCCGGCCGGGATATCCTTTGTTACCATTTCCCGCATTGCCAGCCGGCGCACCCCTTATCCTTGCCGCATGAACGAAAACAACCAGCACATTCTCGTCGTCGATGACGACGCCCGCCTGCGTGACCTGCTGACCCGCTACCTCGGCGAACAGGGCTTCGTCGTCAAGGCGGTCGGCGATGCCCAGCAGATGGAAAAGACGCGCAGCCGCGAGCATTACCACCTGATCGTCCTCGACCTCATGCTGCCCGGCGAGGACGGCCTGTCGATCTGCCGCCGCCTGCGCGGCCAGGGCGACCGGACGCCGATCATCATGCTCACTGCCAAGGGCGACGAGGTCGATCGTATCGTCGGCCTCGAAATGGGCGCCGACGACTACCTGCCCAAGCCTTTCAATCCGCGCGAACTGCTCGCCCGCATCCACGCCGTGATGCGCCGCCAGGGTAACGTGCCGCCGGGCGCGCCGGAAGAAGCGCTGGAAGCCGTCCGCTTCGGCAACATCGAAGTCGATTTCTCGGCCCGCACGCTGAAGCGCGGCGACGAAATCCTGCCGCTGACCACCGGCGAATTCGCCGTCCTCAAGGTGCTGCTGCAGCATCCGCGCCAGCCGCTGTCGCGCGACAAGCTGATGACCCTGGCCCGCGGCCGCGAACAGGGCCCCTTCGACCGCGCCATCGACGTCCAGGTGTCGCGCCTGCGCAAGCTGATCGAGAACGATCCTTCGCAACCGCGTTACCTGCAGACGGTCTGGGGCTTCGGCTACGTCTTCATGCCGGACGGCGCCGCCCGGGAAAGCTGATGCCGCGCTCGCTGCTGGCGCGCACCTTCTTCCTGCTCGCCTTGCTGGTGCTATCGAGCACCGCCGGCTGGCTGGCGCTGTTCAGCCACATCGACGTCGAACCGCGGGCCCGCGAATCGGCGGCGATGGCGACTTCGGCGGTCAACCTGATCCGCGCCTCGATCTTCGCCGCCGCGCCGGACAAACGTCCGCGCCTGTTCGCCGAATTCGCCTCGACCGAAGGCATCCGCCTGCTCCCCGCCGAAGATCAGGACGAATTGGTGCCGATGCCGGATTCGCGTTTTCACCAGTTGATGCGGGACACGATCGTCGCCCGCCTCGGTCCGACGACGCGGATCGCCGCCGAGGTCAATGGCGAACCCGGCTTCTGGGTCAGCTTCCGCCTTGACCCGAAGGACGAGGACGAGTTCTGGCTGGTTCTGCCACGCGAGCGGGTGACACGCGATTTCGCGACGCGCTGGCTGAGTTGGGCGGCGCTGGCGGTAAGTCTGGCGCTGGTCGTCGCCTGGTTGATCGCCTCGCGCCTGAGCCGGCCGCTGAAGGCGCTGGCCCGCTCGGCGCGGGCGGTCGGTCGCGGCCAGACACCGACGCCGGTGGCCGAAGACGGCGCCGAGGAAATGCGCGCGCTGGCCGTCGCCTTCAACACCATGGCCAGCGATCTCGCCCGCCACGAGAAAGATCGCTCGGAAGTGCTCGCCGGCATTTCGCACGACCTGCGCACGCCGCTTACCCGCCTGCGCCTGGAAGCAGAGTTGAGCGTCAGCGACGAAGCAGCGCGCCAGGGCATCGTCGCCGACATCGAGCAGATGGAGTCGGTGATCTCGCAGTTCATGGATTACGCCCGCGCCGAATCGGGCGAAGTACCCGAAGCCACCGACCTCGCCGCACTGCTGGCGGCGATCGGCGAACGCCAGGCAGCCATTGGTCGGCCGCTCGACGTCGACCTCGACGGTGTGAGCAGCGCCAAAATCCGCCCCAAAGCGGTCAGCCGGGCGGTGATCAACCTGATCGACAATGCCTGGAAATACGGCGGCGGCGCGGTCAGCCTGACGGCCAAAGCGATCAACGACGAAATCCGCATCGAAGTCGCCGACTGCGGACCGGGCATCCCGGAAAGCGAGATGGAGCGACTTAAGCGCCCCTTCACCCGGCTCGAAGTGGCGCGCACCGATGTCACCGGCACCGGCCTCGGCCTCGCCATCGTCGAGCGCATCGCCCGCCTGCACGGCGGACGACTGGAACTGCTGGCCAACCCGGGCGGCGGCCTGCTCGCCCGGCTGGTCCTGAAGTCAGCCTAAGGCCAGACGACGCGATAAAGCGATCCGCTCGCCGACGGTTGCGAACGGACCAGAACGAAGCCCTGGCACGACCAGCCGCGCGGCTCCAGTACCTCACTCGACGGTGCCTGGGTGGCCTTGCGCAGCAATGTGACGTGCGGGAAAAATCCCGTTTTTCCCCGATCGACCGCAAAGCCTGCCGCCATCACCTGCTCGCGCAGGGTCGCCGCCAGTTCGCCCAGCCCGGCCGGCGGCGCGCTGCAACCGGCCCAGACGATGTGGTTGTGCGGCCAGTAACCGAGGCGATCGAGCGTCAGCGTAAACGGCGTGACGGCCAGCCCCCGCGCGGCGGCGGCGAGTTCCGGCAAGCGTGATGCGTCAATGCCGCCGACGAAGGCCAGCGTCAGATGCACGGTGTCGGCGCGTGTCGGTTTGCCGCCGCAGGTTTGCGCCAATTGCCCTGCGAAATCCGCGAGATCGTCGGCCAGCGCGGCCGGCGGCCAGAGGGCGAAGAAAACGCGGGCGGTTTCAGTCGCCACAGACGACGAGAACGACCGCCTGCGCCTCGATCGCTTCCTCGCGGCCGAGGTAGCCGAGCTTCTCGTTGGTCTTGCCCTTGAGGTTGACGCAATCGACGCCGATGCCAAGGTCGGCGGCGATGTTGGCGACCATCGCCGGTGCGTGCGGCGCCAGCTTCGGCTTCTGGGCGATCAATGTCGCGTCGACGTTCACCGGCCGCCAACCCTTCTCGGCGAGCAGCGCGACGGTGGCGCGCAGCAGGACACGGCTGTCGGCACCGGCATAGCGCGGGTCGGTATCGGGAAAATGGCGGCCGATGTCGCCGAGCGCGACGGCACCAAGCAGCGCGTCGGTGATCGCATGGAGCAGCGCGTCGGCGTCGGAATGACCGAGCAAGCCGGTCGGATGGTCGATCTCGACGCCGCCGAGGATCAGCTTGCGGCCTTCGACCAGTTTATGTACGTCGTAGCCCTGCCCGACCCGGATATTCATTTGCGTCCTCTCAGGATCATCGCGGCCAGCGCCAGGTCGGCCGGAAAAGTGACTTTCAGGTTGGTCGAATCGCCGCGCACCAGTTTCGGCGTCAGGCCCAGCGCTTCGATGGCGCCGGCTTCGTCGGTGACGGCATTGTGCTTGTTCAGCGCCTCGACCAGTCGACCGTAGCGGAACATCTGCGGCGTCTGCGCCTGCCACAGGCCGTCGCGCGGCTCGGTGGCGGCGACGCGCTGGTTGGCGTCAGCGCGTTTCAGCGTATCGGCGACCGGCACCGCGAGGAGACCGCCGACCGGATCGTCGGCCAGTTCGTCGCACAGCGCGTCGAGCATCCGCCGGCTGAGACAGGGGCGCGCCGCGTCATGGACCAGAATCCAGTCGTCGTCGGCTGCCGCCATCGCCGCCGCCTGCAGTCCGTTGCCGACGCTTTCGGCGCGCGTGGCGCCGCCGCAACGCACGGTTTCCAGCTTGGGCCCGAGTTCCGACCAGTCGTGGCGCGGCCACCACGGATCGTCCGGCGCCAGCACCACCCAGACGCGTTCGATCGCGGGGTGCGCGGTCAACGCCGCCAAAGTGTGGAAAATCAGCGGCCGGCCGAGCAGGTCGAGGTACTGTTTCGGCTTCTCGGCGCCGAAGCGCGCGCCGCTGCCGGCAGCGGGAACGATTGCGTAATGTCTGGGCATGGCTTAATTTTAACGAAGAACAAGGAAAAGAGAGGCAAGCCATGAGTTTCGTCGTTCCCGAACTGGCCGCACCGGTCGAGGCATTCGCCACCGCGCTCGGCATCGGCCTGCTCATCGGCATGGAGCGCGAACGGCGGCCGGACTCCGCCGCCGGACTGCGCACCTTCTCGCTGGTTGCCATGCTCGGCTGCCTGTTCGCCATGCTCGGCGAGAAAAGCGGCGGACCGTGGCTGCTGGCAGTCGGCCTCGTTGTCGTCGCAGCATCGATGGTCGCCTCCAACTTCTCGTCGCAACAGGAGGAGCAATACCGCGGCTTCACCTCGGAAGCGGCGATCATCGTCACCTACGGCCTCGGCGCGGCGGTCTGGCTGGGCTACGCCACCTTGGCGGTGATGCTGGCGATCACGACGACGGTGCTGCTCTACTTCAAGGCCGAACTGAAACAGCTCAGCGAACGGACGACGCCGAAAGATCTCAATTCCATCCTGCAGTTCGCCGTGCTCTCGCTGGTCATCCTGCCCATCCTGCCGAACGCCAGCTTCGGCCCCTACGCGGCGATCAACCCGCGCCAGGTATGGTGGATGGTGGTGCTGATTTCCGGCCTGGCGCTCGCCGGCTACCTCGCGCTGCGCATCATCGGTGCCCGCCACGGTGCCGCGGTGCTCGGCATCTTCGGCGGCCTGGCGTCGTCGACGGCGACGACCATGATGTTCTCCCGCCACGCCGCCGAGCACGGTCACCTGGTCCGCATGTCGGCGATCGTCATCCTGATCGCCAACGTCATGGTCATGATCCGTCTCGGCATCATCGCCAGCATCGTCGCGCCCGGGCTGATCGGGCCGGTCGCCACCGTTTTTGCCTGCGGCATCGTCCCCGGCGTGATCATGTCGCTGTACGGCTGGAAGATCCTCAACGAGGCCGGCGAGCTGCCGATGCCGGAAGTGAAGAACCCGACCGAACTGAAAACCGCCGTCTCCTTCGGCCTGCTCTACGCCGTCGTCCTGCTCGCCGCTGCCTGGCTGCAGGACATCGCCGGCAACAGCGGCCTCTACATCGTCGCCCTGGTTTCCGGCCTGACCGACGCCGACGCCAGCGTGTTGTCCACGCTGCGCATGTTCAACCTGGAACGCGTGCTCGGCGCCGACGCGGTGATCGCCGTGACGCTGGCGCTGGTCGCCAACCTGGTGCTCAAGATCGGCCTGGTCGTCAGCATCGGCGGCCGGGTGCTGGCCCGCCACGCGCTGCCCGGCCTGCTGGCGATCGGTGCCGGCATGGGCGTCGGCCTGTTGCTGGTGTGAAGGAGGAAAGATGAACGCGATCCGCCCGCCGGCCGTCGCCGGCATGTTCTACCCGGCCTCGGCGGCCGGCCTGCGTGCCGACGTCGACCGCCTGCTCGCCGCCGCGCCAGCGAACACCATGACGCAACAGCCGAAGGCACTGATCGTGCCGCATGCCGGCTACGTCTATTCCGGGCCGACCGCCGCCCGCGCCTACGCGACGCTGGCGCCGTGGCGGGCAACGATCCGCCGCGTCGTGCTGCTCGGGCCGACCCACCGCGTTCCCGTGCGCGGTCTCGCCCTGCCTGCCAGCGAGGCCTTTGCCACGCCGCTCGGCGAGGTACGCGTCGATGCCGCCGCCCGCGCCGCGCTCGCCGGTCTGCCGCAGGTCGTCGTCAGCGAGACGGCGCATGCCCAGGAACACTCGCTGGAAGTCCACCTGCCCTTCCTGCAGCGCGCCCTCGACGACTTCAGCCTGCTGCCGCTGGCCGTCGGCCACGCCACGCCGGAGAATGTCGCCGAAGTCCTCGAACGGCTGTGGGGCGGGCCGGAGACGCTGCTCGTCATCAGCTCCGACTTGTCGCATTTCCTGCCCTACGCCACGGCGCAACAGGTCGACGGCGAGACCTGCCGCCACATCCTCGATCTGGCGACGGACATCGACCCGCACCAGGCCTGTGGTGCCTTCCCGGTCAACGGTCTGCTGCTCGCCGCGCAACGCCACGGCCTGCGACCGACCCTGCTCGACCTGTGCAACTCCGGCGACACCGCCGGCGACCGCCAGCGTGTCGTCGGTTACGCCGCCTTCGCCTTCCACGAGGCCGATCATGGATGAACTCGGCAACGCCCTGTTGCGCCACGCCCGCGCCGCCATCGCCGAAGCGCTTGGCGAACCGGCACCCGCCGCACCAGACCTGGCAGCGCTGCACGAACCCGGCGCCACCTTCGTCACCCTGACCCAGGGCGGCGAACTGCGCGGCTGCATCGGCAGCCTCGAAGCACACCGGCCATTGCTCGACGACGTGCGCGCCAACGCCCGCGCCGCCGCCCTGCGCGATCCGCGCTTCCCGCCGCTGGTGGCCAGCGAACTGGCGCGTACCCGCGTCGAGGTCTCGCTGCTGACACCGGCCGAGCCGCTGCCCGTCAGTTCGGAAGCCGACGCCTGCCGCCAATTGCGCCCCGGTGTCGATGGCGTGATCTTTACCGCCGGCGGCCGCCGCGCCACCTTCCTGCCGCAGGTCTGGGAACAACTGCCCGAGCCGGCAAACTTCCTCGCCCGCCTGCGCCAGAAGGCCGGGCTGCCCGCCAACTACTGGGGAGCGGACGTCCGCTTGGCGCGCTACGCGGTACGCAAATGGAAGGAAGACCCATGCTGAATCCCGAATCGGCGCATCCCGGCCGCTGGTGGCATGCCTTGCCGGACGGGCGCGTGCAATGCGACCTCTGTCCGCGCGACTGCCAGTTGCACGAAGGCCAGCGCGGCGCCTGCTTCGTCCGCCGCATGCTCGATGGACAGATGCAGCTGACCACTTACGGGCGCTCGTCGGGCTTCTGCATCGACCCGATCGAGAAGAAGCCGCTCAACCATTTCTACCCGGGCAGCAGCATCCTCTCCTTCGGCACCGCCGGCTGCAATCTCGCCTGCAAGTTCTGCCAGAACTGGGACATCTCGCGCTCCAAGGACATGGACCGCCTGATGGACGCCGCCTCCCCCGCCGCCATCGCCGCAGCGGCGCGCCGCCACGGCGCCGACGCGGTGGCCTACACCTACAACGACCCGGTGATCTTCGCCGAATACGCCATCGACACCGCGCAGGCCTGCCGCGCCGCCGGCGTGCGCAACGTCGCCGTCACCGCCGGCTACATCCACCCGGCCCCTGCACGCGAGTTCTTCGCCGTGATGGACGCCGCCAACGTTGACCTCAAGGCCTTCACCGACGACTTCTACCGCAGCCTGTGCGGCGGCCGGCTGCAACCGGTGCTCGACACACTGGCGCTGATCCGCCACGAAACGGATTGCTGGCTGGAAATCACCACCCTGCTGATCCCCGGCAAAAATGACAGCGACGGCGAAATCGACGCGCTGGCGAAATGGGTTCACGCCGAACTCGGCGCCGAGGTCCCACTCCACTTCACCGCCTTCCACCCCGACTGGAAGCTGGATCAGTTGCCGCCGACGCCGGCCGCGACGCTCGCCCGGGCCCGCCGCATCGCCCGCGACGCCGGCCTGCAACACGTCTATACCGGCAACGTGCACGATACCGACGGCGGCACCACCTTCTGCGCGCACTGCCAGGCGCCGCTGATCGTCCGCGACTGGTACGAAATCCGCCGCTACGCGCTCGACGCAAAGGGCTGCTGCCCGCACTGCGGCAGCGCACTGGCTGGCCGCTTCGGGCCGACACTTGGCGATCACGGCAAAGCCTTCGGCGCCCGCCGCGTACCGGTGAGGATCGCCGCATGAGACGCGACCTCCTGCTCGACACGCCAACCGGCCGCCTGCACGGCCAACTGGCGCTGCCCGACAGTCCGAAAGGCCTGGTGCTGCTGCCCAAGCCGCACCGGGTCGCGGTCGACGATGCCGTCGGCACGACCTTCCAGCAGAACGGCTACGCGGTGCTGGCGATGGAACTGCTGAACGGCCGCGAGATGCAGTTTGCCGACGCGACGCAGGACGTCGCCCGCCTGACCCGCCGCCTCACCGACATCCTCGACCTGATCCGCGACGACGGCGACATGGAGCGCCTGCCCTGCGCCATCCACGCCAGGGATGAACTGGTGCCGGCGGCGGTCCGCGTCGCCGCCCAGCGCGACCGTCAGGTGCTGGCGCTCTGCGTCTGCGACGGCCTGATCGACCGGGCCGGCGTGCAGGCGCTGGAATTGCTGACGGCGCCGCTGCTGATGCTGTTCTCGGCGGCGGAAGAAAATTCGTCGCAAGCCTGGCAACGGGCGTTGAAATACCTGTCCTGCCCGCTCGAAGCACGGCGCCTGGCGGCCGAGGACAATCCCGCCGTGCCGGCGGTGCAATGGTTTGCGCAGCGCCTGCCGCGGCCAGCTACTTCTTGAGCTGTTTCTTGTATTCGGCGAACTTGGTCGCCCATTCGACAAAGGATATTTCTTCCAGGCTGATCTGGCGACGTTCCCCGTTGCGGCGTTCAACCCCGTATTTCGGAGTGCCGTGCGGATTGTTGCGGCGTTCGCGGCCGGCACGTTTTTCGTCAAAGATGGTCATGGGATTGAAACAAAAATGCAAATGGTCTGAACGCGATAGCGTGATCATATAATGCAGCCCTCAACTTGCGCATCCCCTTTAACGTCCCATGTTCCGCAAATTCCGCATCCTGATCCTGCTCCTCGCCCTGGCCACCGTTGCCCTCGCCGCCTGGCGCGCGGAGAACCGGCTGACCGCCTGGGAGCGCACCGTCCATGTCGCGCTTTACCCGCTCGCCGCCGACAATTCGCCGCAGACCGCGGACTACCTGAAGACCCTGGACAACGACAGCTTCGCAGAAATCGGCCAGTGGATCGATCAGGAAATGCAACGCCACGGCAAACGCGTGCTGCAACCGGTCGTCGTCCGCGTCGCCCCGGCGCAGCAGGCCTTGCCGCCGCTACCGGCGGCCGGCGGCAGCGCCCTCGACAACCTGCTGTGGAGCCTCAAGCTGCGCTGGTGGGCGGCAAAACACGACGACATTGCCGGGCCACCGCCGCAGATTCGCCTGTTCGTCCTCTATCACGACCCGGACAGCAACGAACGGCTCGATCACTCGGTCGGCCTCAGCAAGGGCCAGCTCGGACTGATCCACGCCTTTGCCAGCCGCCGCCAGCAGCGCCAGAACGCCGTCGTCATCGCCCACGAAATGCTGCATACCTTCGGCGCCACCGACAAGTACGACCTGCGCAGCCTGCAACCGATCTTCCCCGACGGCTACGCCGAACCGGAGCGACAGCCCCGCCTGCCGCAGCGACTGGCCGAAATCATGGGCGGCCGCATTCCGCAGGCGCCGGACCGGGCCGAGATGCCGGCCAGCCTGCGCCAAGCGGTGATCGGCCCGCTCACCGCGCGCGAGATTGGCCTGACGCCGTAGGGGGCGGGCGCGCCAACGGCTATAATCCCAGCCCCGTCGTTTGACCCTGCCGCCGTGTCCGCTGCCCCTTCCCTGATTCAACTTCCCGCCCTGCCCAGACCCGGACAGCGTGTCGATCTCGAAGCGCTCGCCGGCTCGGCCGATGCGCTGGCGCTAGCCGAACTGGCCGCCGCCAATCCCGGGCGGACGCTGGCCGTGGTCACCGCCAGTGCCGCCGACGCGCAGCGTCTGCTCGAAGAAATTCCCTGGTTCGCGCCGCAACTCAAGGTGCGCCTGCTGCCGGACTGGGAAACCCTGCCCTACGACCATTTCTCGCCACACCAGGACCTCGTCTCCGAACGCCTGGCAACGCTGTGGGCGGCATTGCAGGGCGAAGTGCAGATCCTGCTGGTGCCGGCGGCAACCGCGGTCAACCGGCTGGCGCCGCCGGAATTCATGGCCGCCTACACGTTTGAATTCAAGAAGGGCCAGACGCTCGACGCCGACAAATTCCGCGTCCAGGTCACGCTGGCCGGCTACGCCAACGTCACCCAGGTGGTGTCGCCCGGCGAATACTCGATCCGCGGCGGCCTGATCGACCTCTTCCCGATGGGCTCGCAACTGCCCTACCGGCTCGACCTGTTCGACGACGAGGTCGAGAGCATCAAGACCTTCGACGTCGACACCCAGCGGACCGTCTATCCGGTGCCGGAAGTCCGCCTGCTGCCGGCGCGCGAATTTCCGCTCGACGACAAGGGCCGCACCCACTTCCGCCAGGCCTTCCGCGAGCGTTTCGAAGGCGACCCGGCCAAGTCCGGCATCTACAAGGACATCTCGACCGGCATCGCCAGCGCCGGCATCGAGTACTACCTGCCGCTGTTCTTCGACGCGACGGCGACGCTGTTCGACTACCTGCCCAAGGACGCGATCTTCGTCACCCACGGCGACGCGCCGGCCGCCATCGCTGCCTTCTGGAACGACACCCGCTCGCGCTACAACCTGCTGCAGGGCGACAAGGCGCGGCCGCTGCTGGCGCCGGAAGAACTGTTCCTCACCGACGAAGCCTTCTTCACCGCCGCCAAGGCATACGGCCGGCTGGCGCTCGACGCGAAGAACACCGCCACCGGCAAGCTGCCCAACGTCGCCGTCGACCGCCGCAGCGACGATCCGCTCGGCGCATTGAAGAACCATCTCGCCAGCTATCCCGGGCGCGTGCTGCTGCTCGCCGAGACCGCCGGCCGCCGCGAGACGCTGGCCGCGATGTTCGCCGAACACGGTCTCAGGCCCGCCGCCTGCGCCGACTTTGCCGCCTTCGCCAGCGGCAGCGAACGCCTGGCGCTGACCGTCAGCCCACTGCAGCAGGGCTTTGCCCTCGACCAGGTCGCCTTCGTCAGCGAAACCGAGCTGTTCGCCGGCAGCCCGCGCCGCACCCGGCGCGAAGCGGCGCGCAAGGCGAGCTTCGACAACTGGCTGAAGGACCTGACCGAACTCAAGGTCGGCGACCCGGTGGTGCATGAAAGCCACGGCATCGGCCGCTATCGCGGCCTGGTGCGGATGGACCTCGGCCTCGGCGAGCAGGAATTCCTCGAACTGCACTACGCCAACGACGCCAAGCTGTTCGTGCCGGTGGCGCAACTGCACGTGATCTCCCGTTATTCCGGCGCCGAGCCGGACGCCGCACCGCTGCACACGCTCGGTTCAGGTCAGTGGGAAAAAGCCAAACGCAAGGCCGCCGAGCAGGCACGCGACACCGCCGCCGAACTGCTCGCGCTCTACGCCGCGCGCGCCGCCCGTCAGGGCCACGCCTTCGACTTCTCGGAAAACGACTACGAGGCGTTCGCCGACGGCTTCGGTTTCGAGGAAACCGCCGACCAGGCCCAGGCCATCGCCGCGGTCATCGCCGACATGAAGTCGGGCAAGCCGATGGACCGGCTGGTCTGCGGCGACGTCGGCTTCGGCAAGACCGAGGTCGCCCTGCGCGCCGCCTTCTGCGCAGTGGCCGGCGGCAAGCAGGTGGCCGTGCTCTGCCCGACCACCCTGCTTTGCGAACAGCATTACCAGACCTTCGTCGACCGCTTTGCCGACTGGCCGGTCAAGGTCGCCGAAATCTCCCGCTTCAAGACCGCCAAGGAAACGACGCAGGCGCTGCAGGACCTGGCCGAGGGCAAAATCGACATCATCATCGGCACGCACAAGCTGATCGGCAAGGACGTCCAGTTCAACCGTCTCGGCCTGGTCATCATCGACGAGGAACACCGCTTCGGCGTGCGCCAGAAGGAAACACTGAAGGCGATGCGCGCCGAGGTCGACGTGCTGACGCTGACCGCGACGCCGATCCAGCGCACGCTGGCGCTGTCGATGGAAGGCCTGCGCGACTTCTCGGTGATCGCCACGGCGCCGCAGAAGCGCCTGGCGATCAAGACCTTCGTCAGCAAGTTCTCCGACGGCATCATCCGCGAAGCGGTGCTGCGCGAATTGAAGCGCGGCGGCCAGGTGTATTTCCTGCACAACGAGGTCGACACCATCGAGAACATGCGCGAGAAGCTGGAAAAGCTGGTGCCGGAAGCGCGCATCGTCATCGGCCACGGCCAGATGAACGAGCGCGAGCTGGAAAAGGTGATGCGCGACTTCACCGGCCAGCGTGCCAACCTCTTGCTGTGCACGACGATCATCGAAACCGGCATCGACAACCCGCACGCCAACACCATCCTGATCAACCGCTCCGAGAAATTCGGCCTCGCCCAGTTGCACCAGTTGCGCGGCCGGGTCGGCCGTTCGCACCACCAGGCCTACGCCTACCTGCTGGTGCAGGACGAAAAGGCGATGACCAAGCAGGCCAAACAGCGCCTGGAAGCGATCCAGATGATGGAGGAACTCGGTTCCGGCTTCTTCCTGGCCATGCACGACCTGGAAATCCGCGGCGCAGGCGAGGTGCTCGGCGACAACCAGTCGGGCGAGATGCAGGAAGTCGGCTTCACGATGTTCAGCGAAATGCTCAACCGCGCCGTCGCCCACCTGAAGCAGGGCAAGGTGCTGGAAACCGCCGACCTGACGCAGCCGATCGGCGTCAGCGGCGAAATCAACCTGCGCACCCCGGCGCTGCTGCCCGACGCCTACTGCCCCGACGTGCACGAGCGGCTGACGCTGTACAAGCGGCTGGCCAACTGCGAGAGCGACGACGAGATCGACACGCTGCAGGAAGAACTGGTTGACCGCTTCGGCGAACTGCCGCTGCAAGCGCAGGCGTTGGTCGCCACGCACCGGCTGCGCCTGCTGGTCAAGCCGCTGCTGGTACAGAAACTCGACGCCGGCAATGACCAAGTAACGATCCAGTTCGCCCCGGAATTCTCGAAGAATCCGCCTATCGAACCGATCAGGATCATTAATTTGATCCAGAAGAACCGCAGCTATAAGCTGGCCGGACAGGATAAGATTTCACTTTTGCGCCACTGCCCGGCCTTGCAGGACAAGGTTGCGGCGGTCAAGGACATGATACGCGAGCTGACCAAATGACCCAGATCCTCGAAAACATCAACGTTTCCGCCTTCGACGCGATGCCGACGCCGGCGGAAATCCACCAGAAACTGCCGCTTTCCGCCCAGGCCGAAGCCACCGTCAGCGCAGGCCGCGACCTGCTGCGCAACATCCTCGACCGCAAGGATCACCGCCTGTTCGTCGTCGTCGGCCCCTGCTCGATCCACGACCCGGTCGCCGGGATGGACTACGCCCGCCGCCTGAAGGCGCTGGCCGACGAAGTCGGCGACACGCTGCAGATCATCATGCGCGTCTATTTCGAAAAGCCGCGCACCACCGTCGGCTGGAAGGGTTACATCAACGATCCGTTCATGGACGATTCCTTCCAGGTCAACGTCGGCATGGAGAAGGCCCGCGACTTCCTGCTCCAGGTCAATGAACTCGGTCTGCCCGCCGGCACCGAGGCGCTCGACCCCTACGGCCCGCAGTACTACGGCGACCTGATCACCTGGACCGCCATCGGTGCCCGCACCACCGAATCGCAGACGCACCGGGAGATGTCGTCCGGCCTGTCCACGCCGGTCGGCTTCAAGAACGCGACCAGCGGCGACCTCACCGTGGCCACCAACGCCATCCTCTCCGCCTCGCGCCCGCACTCCTTCCTCGGTCTGAACAACGAAGGCCGCGTCGCCATCGTCCGCACCACCGGCAACCCGCACGGCCACGTCGTCCTGCGCGGCGGCGACAGCGGCCCGAACTACGACACCGTCTCGGTCGCCGTCGCCGAACAGGCGATGGTCAAGGCCAAGCTGCCGACCAACATCGTCGTCGACTGCTCGCACGCCAACAGCTCGAAAAAGCCGGAACTGCAACCGCTGGTGATGGCCGACGTGGTCAACCAGATCCGTGCCGGCAACAAGTCGATCCTCGGCGTGATGATCGAATCGAACATCGAGGCCGGCAACCAGCCGATTCCGGCCGATCTCTCGCAACTCAAGTACGGCTGCTCGGTCACCGACGGCTGCGTCGGCTGGGACACCACCGAGAAGATGCTGCGCGACGCGGCGGTCCTGCTGCGCGACGTGCTGCCGGAGCGCATCGCCGACTGATCCAACCGACAACGGCGGGCATCTGCCCGCCGACAGTCTGCCCCCGGCGAAGGAGCAATCACTCGCCGTCGATGAATTCCAGCAACTCGCGCACGAAGCGTTCGCGCTGCCACTGATGCGGCGAATGGTCGCTGCCTTCGTAGATGTTGAGGATGGCGTTGGGAATCGTGTCGGCGACATAACGCGCCGTTTCGCCGCCGTAGAAATTGCTCTGCCCGCCATAGACGAGGAGCGTGGGCAATGAAATCCGCGCCAGCACGTCGCGGTAGTCGGCGGCAGTCAGGCTTTGCCAGCAGTGAATCAGCGGCTCCGGGTTCTGGCCGCGCAAAGCCTGGCGCAGGCGCTCCCAGCCGCTGGCGTTTTCTTCGTATTTCTGCCGGGCACGCTGGTTGAGGCCGAGCGCGGTCAGCTTCAGGACGCCTTCGGCGAAATCCTCGTGCAGCCAGTCGATCAGCTGCCGGTTGCGGTCGACACCGAAGTTGCCATAGATGCCGTGGTCCCAGTCGTCATCGGTGAGCAGCCTGGGCGATTGGTCGATCAGGCACAGCTTGCCCAGGCCGTGCGAGCCGTGGTCGCGCAGGTATTGCCACAGCGTCAGCGCGCCCATCGAATGGCCGACCGCCGTCGCGTTGACGATCTTGTAGTGGTCGATCAGGTTCTTCAGGTCGCGGGCCATCCGCTCGACCGTCGCCGAACCGGCATGGGCCAGCTTGTGCCCGCCGTGACCGCGGGCGTCCCAACGATAGACCCGGTGCCGGGCGGCGAGCGAAGCGAGGAACGGCGTCCATTCCTGATGACTCGATGTCCAGCCATGCAACAGAATCAATGGCGAACCTTCGCCGGAGACATGAAGATGGATGAGCTCGCCGTCGTCGGCCGGGAAATGCACCATGGCGCTGGGTTCGCAGAAAGTCGGAGGCCCGCCAGTATAATCGGGGCCCCCAAATACTAAAAAACCCAACGAGGAGAACTCATGTTTGACTGGCGCGATTACGGAAACGGCATCCATGCCTTCGATGCAGGCTATGTGCGGCCGATCCTGGCGGCGATTCACCTGCTGGTCGACGACGGGCGGGTCGCCCTGATCGATACCGGGAGCAACGATTCGCTGCCCAACGTCCTGGCAGCGCTCGAAAAACTCGGCCTCGGGCGCGATGCAGTCGATTACATCATCCTGACCCACATCCACCTCGACCATGCCGGCGGCGCCGGCACGCTCATGCGCGAACTGCCGAACGCCAGACTGGTCGTGCATCCGCGCGGTTCCCGCCACATGGCCGAACCGTCCAAGCTGGTCGCCGGCGTCACCGCCGTCTATGGTCAGGACTATGTCGATCGGGTCTATGGCGAAATCCTGCCGATCGCCGCCGAACGGATCATCGACGCGCACGAAGGACTGACCTTGCAACTCGGTGGCCGGGAACTGCTCTGCATCGATACGCCGGGCCACGCCAAGCATCACATCTGCGTCATCGACCGCAAGAGCGGCGGCATTTTCACCGGCGACATGTTCGGCCTGTCGTACCGCGAATTCGACGTCGACGGCCGCCAGTTCATCCTGCCGACAACCTCGCCGACCCAGTTCGATCCCGTCGAGATGCATGCCTCGATCGACCGCCTGATGAGCTTTTCCCCTACGGCAATGTACCTGACCCACTATGCCGAGGTACACGACGTGGCGACGCAGGCCGCAGCCTTACGCCAGCGCCTCGACAGCCACGTGGCAATTGCCGAAGCCAATGCCAATGCTGGCGCCGAGCGGCACGCGAAGATCAAGCAGGGCATCACCGACGCGCTGCTGGCCGATCTGCGGATGCACGGCTGCACCTTGCCGGAAGCAGACATCATCGGCGTCCTGGCGACCGACCTCGAGTTGAACGCGCAAGGGCTGGCCTACTGGCTGGATCATCGTCAGTGAGGCCAGCTGGGTGTCTGATCGGGGGATTTGATGCCCCGTTCCTTCGCTTTTAGGAGTTTCGCGATATGCCTGTGCTTACCAATCGGCTAACCCAACTGATGGCAGTAGCTGTCACTAGCTGCATGCTGATTGCCACTATCGGCTGCGCCGTCGACTATCCGAACCCGGATTCGGTGATTTTGCAGCAAGCTCGCTCGGGCATGGCGCTGGTTTATTTTCTTCGCGGACCTCACGACAGCGGCTCACTGCTGATCGAGGCAAATGGGAAACGCCTCGCCAAATTGCACCCTGAGACATATATCGCCTTGTCATTGCCACCAGGAAATTACCGATTCCTGACAAAGTCTGGTGATTTATTCAGCAGCGAGGAGGAAGCCGATCCACTAGAAGTTTCTCTTAAAGAAAACGAACGAAAATTCTTTTATGCATCAGGGACCGAAAAAGCCCAACCATCATTTGTTGGTGTAACTAGCGTTCAAGGGGCCGGTCCAATCCCGCTATTTGGTCGCCAATCAGTAGTCAGCAACAAGGTTTGGAAAGAATGCACTGAACTTGATGCGCGTGGTCTCATCACCATTTCGCATCGTGTAGAGCAAGAATGATCAAACGTATGCCGACAATTCCCCTCCTCATCTTCCCCGGCATTGGCAATTCTGGCCCGGAGCACTGGCAGTCGCGCTGGGAGCGCGCCAACCCGGATTTCGTGCGCATCGCGCAGCGTGACTGGGACAAGCCGGTCTGCGCCGAATGGACGTTGGCGCTGGAAAGCACCGTGCAGCGCCTCGGGCCGTCGGTGGTCATCATCGCTCATAGCCTGGCCTGTCTGGCCGTGGCGCACTGGGCGGCGCGGCCACATTCGCCGATCCGGGCGGCGCTGTTGGTGGCGGTCCCCGATCCCGACGGCGCGGCTTTTCCGGTCGAGGCAAGCGGCTTCTCGCCGCTGCCCATGCAGCAGTTTTCCTTTCCCAGCATCGTCGTGTCCAGCAGCGACGATCCCTACGGTTCGTCCGGGCACGCGGCGGCTTGCGCTGCGGCGTGGGGCAGTCGCCTGGTCGAGGTCGGTGCCGCCGGTCACATCAACGCCAGCAGCAATCTCGGCGACTGGCCAGCGGGCCTCGCCTTGTTGCAGCAGCTTTGCGCCTGAACGATGATGTCGGGCGAAACGTCACACCAGAAAACAGCAGAACCAATGATTTCCCAAGTCCCCTCCATGAACCTGATCATCCAGGGCGGCGCGCTGCCCACTTTCCTGCTTGACCGCATCCTGAGTGCCACCGGCGCCACGGCCGTCGAGCCCTTGCCGCCGCGCGTGGTGCGTTTGCGCGAGGCGCGGCGGACGGCCGAGTTCGATGCGCTGATTCCGCTGATCGAGGCGGAACGGCTCGACTGGGCCTTCGTCGAGGCCGGGCGCAAGCTGTCCGATTTCGGCCTGATCTGCTTCGACATGGATTCGACGCTGATCACCATCGAATGCATCGACGAACTGGCCGATTTCGCCGGCAAAAAGCGCGAGGTGTCGGAAGTGACCGAGGCAGCGATGCGCGGCGAGATCGATTACCGCGAGAGCCTGCGCCGCCGCCTGGCGCTGATGGCCGGGCTCGATGCCCGCGTGCTGGCGCGCGTCTTCGGCGAGCGCCTGCTGCTTTCCGACGGCGCCCGCGAACTGCTCGAAGGCGTGCAGAACGCCGGCATGCGCACCGCCATCCTGTCCGGCGGCTTCACCTATTTCACCGAGCGGCTGCGCATCGAACTGGGTTTCGACTTCGCCACCTCGAACGAACTGGAGATTTCCGGCGGCAAGCTGACCGGCCGGGTCGTCGGCGACATCGTCGATGCCGCCGCCAAGGCCCATCACCTCGGCCGCCTGCGCGACGAGCTGGGGCTGCGCCGCGATCAGGTGATCGCCGTCGGCGACGGCGCCAACGACCTGCTGATGATGGCCGAGTCCGGCCTCTCGGTGGCTTTCCACGCCAAGCCGGCAACCCGCGCCAAGGCCGACGTGGCGATCAATTTCGGCGGACTGGACGCGCTGCTCAACCTGTTCGAGCGCTGACCTCGCGCTTGCGCTGCAACAGCGGCGGCGCCAGATTGTCGGCGAGCAGCAGGCCGACCGCCAGCACGGCGCCGGTGAGCAGCATTTCGGTGAGCAGGGAAATGCCGGTCGCGCTGTCCTGCGCCATCAGCGCATGCAGGCCGCGAAAGCCCATGCTGCCGGGCACCAGGGTGATCAGTCCGGGGCTCTGGACGAGCATCGACGGCCGGCCGCTCAGCGCGTGGTAGAGATGGCCGCCGACGCCGAGCGCGAAGGCGCCGCAAAAGGCGCCGACGACGTTGCCCATCGCCGCGCCGGCCAGTGAATACGCCGCCCAGGCGAGCAGACAACCGCCGGCCGAGACGAGCACCGCCGACCACGGCGCCTGCAGCACCGCCAGCAGCGAAACGCCGAGCACGGCAACAACCGGCCAGATGGCCCAACCCGGTAACGGCGTGACAACGCCTTGCGCCGCCACCGGGTAGAGCGTCTGGGCGATCTGCGTGCCGATCGCCAGCCCGGCGCCCATCAGGAAGAGCTGCAGGAAGGCGCCGGTCAGGCGGCCGCTGCCGGCCAGGTAGTTCTGCGTCGCCAACTCCGACATGGCGACGGTGAGCATGAAGCCGGGCAACATGAAAACGACGCCGGCGACCGCCGAGACGAAAGGATTCTGCTGCGGGAAAAACCAGGCCAGCGCCTGCGCCAGCAACGCCGCCAGCGTGCACAAGATGACCGGCACGGCCGGGCCGAGCCGGGGAAAACGCGCACAGGCGAGGATGCCGGCGACAAAGGCGGCACCGACCGCGCCGCCGCACAGCATTTCCATCCAGCCGCCGCGCAGCAGCAGCGCGACGCTGGCCGAAAGCAGGCTGCCGAGAATGACGAAAGGCAAGCCGGACCACGGCACAGGCAGCGCCATGGTCGCCGCCAGGCGTTGTTCGTAGTCGGCAAGCCGGGCGCTGCCGTCGATTTCGGCGCACAGCGCTTCCAGCTCGATGAGGCGCGCCATGTTGTAGTCGTAGGGCGGCAGGCGCAGCAGCTCGACCCGCCGCTGGCCGTCTTTATCGACCAGCGTCAGGGCCAGGAAGGTGAGCACGGCGAAGCCTTCGACCTGGACGCCCAACCGGACACCGACCGCTTTCAGGCGTCGTTCCAGTTCCTGCGCCGGCGCACCGCTGACATGCAGCGCCCGGCCAAGATCGCGCAGGAAGAGGCCGAGCCGGGCGAGATCGCTGTCAGTCGTCGCCATCGGCGGTTTTCCGGCGCGCCAGTTGGCGGGCGAAGGCCTCGTCGCTCTTGGTCACGCGGCGCACCGGTTGGGGGCCGGTGGCATCGACCAGGCGGACGAAGTCGTCGAGCGGCAGGGCGTCCGAAACGTCGCTGTCCTTGCCGTCGATGCGCTCGCGCAGACGGAACAGGCCGTTGCCGGTCATCACCAGCAGGTAATGCCGACCTTCGCTGCGCTGGTTGAGGCGGGCGACGGCGGCGGTGGCGCGGGTCGAGCGCATGGTCAGCGATACTTCCGGTAGACGGCCCGGGCGTCGAGATGCGCGCGGTCAAGCGTGCAGATCGCCGGGTTGTCGTCGTGGCCGCTGAAAAAATCGTCGGCCTGGGCGCGCATCACCATCTTGATCGCCACCTGGTCGGCAACGTCGTATTTTTCGGTGATCAAGGTGGTCACCTCGTCGAGGTGCTCTTCGTAGGTCATGACGGCTCCCGGATGGCTTGCGGAGTGTAGTAGCGGGCGCGCACGGCGACGCAGTCGCTGTCGCCCATCGCGAAGTCGCGGCAGATGTCGGGCCGGCCGGCGTAGATCGTGCAGCGCATGCTGTCGCGGTCAAGCGCCGCGCACCAGCCGTCGTCCAGACGGCGCATCACCTGCCCGCCCCAGCGATCGTCGGCGGTCAGGCGAGGCGGGATGTCGCGGTCGCAGATCAGCATGACCTCAAGCTGACAACAGCAGGCGTCGCAATCCTGGCAGGTAATTTCGGGAGATTCCCGGCTAAACGAAGGACTCATGGCCGGCATTGTCCCACGAGAGTACCGCCTCGGCGCGACGAGAAGAGGACGGATGCACCAAGCCGGTGCCGAGAAAAGATAATTCCCTTTTCCTGTGCTGAATTCCCCCGCAAAACACAGCCGGAAAAGTCTTTATGACAGGCATGTCGCTTGCTTGTTCAGGCTTGTCTCAGGAATCACCAGGAGCTTGGCGTGGCAAAGTACAAGGGAATCGAGGTCGAAGACGCGGTACGGCCGCTGTTGCCGCACATGCCGCTGATCGAGGAATACCGGGAAATGCTGCAGTCGCTGCAGGCCATCTGGGACAACCTCAACCTGCTCGGCCAGCTTTCCGGGACGACGGCGGAAATCGGCCAGACCCGCGAAGCCTTCGCCAGCCTGACCGGCGAACTGCTCAACAACCTCGCCGAACAGACACTGGCCAAGCGCGAACAGGAGATGAAGGCGCGCTCGCAGGTGGTGATCGACATCCTGATCCGCAACCTGTTCGAACGCACCGCCGACATCGGCTTTCTTGCCACCGACGGAGCGATCCGCCAGTTCGCCGCCAGCCCGGACGATCCCTGGGCGCTGCAGCAGCGCTTCCGCGAATACGTGCGCAAGTACTCGGTCTACGACGATATCGTCCTGCTCGACCGGAACGGCCGCATTCTCGTCCGCCTCGCCGAGGACGACCGGATCGCCGCCATCCGCGACGCCTGGGTGCGCGAAGCGGCGGGCACCACGGCGGCCTACGTCGAGAGCTATGCCCATTCGGAACTCTTCCCGGAACGCGAACGTTCGCTGATCTACGCCTACCGGATCCGCTCGGAGTTCGGCGAAACGCTCGGCGTGCTCGCCCTCTGCTTCCGTTTCGGCGACGAAATGCAGCGCATCTTCCACGGCCTGACGGTGCACGACGACCCGGCCGTGATGACGCTGCTCGACGCCGACGGCTGCGTCATCGCCAGCAGCGACCGCTGGCAGGTGCCGGTCGGCGCCGAACTGCGCGTCGCTTCCGGGCAGATGCAGCGCGTCCGTTTTGCCGGCCGCGCCTACCTCGCCTTCGCCAGCGACACCAAGGGCTACCAGGGCTACATGGGCCCCGGCTGGCGCGGGCTGGTGATGATGCCGGTCGACCAGGCCTTCGACATCCAGGACGACGACGGTCTGGACATCGGCGACCCGGCACTGCTCGCTTCGGTGATGTCGGGTGGCCGCGCCTTTTCCGAACCGCTGCGGGCGATTCCGCGCAAGGCCGAGGCCATCCAGCGCGATTTGAGCCGCGCCGTCTGGAACGGCACGGTGCGCCACGGCGTCGCCACGTCGGCGGTGGTCAACAGCGCCTTCTCCAAGATCCTGCTGCGCGAGATCAGCCGTATCGGCATGAACATGCGCGAAGTCTTCTCGCGCTCGATCGGCAAGCTGCAATCGACTGTCCTGTCCTCGCTGCTCGCCGACAGCCAGTTCTTCGCCGGGCTGGCGATCGACATCATGGACCGCAACCTCTACGAGCGGGCCAACGACTGCCGCTGGTGGGCGCTCGACGACCGCATCCGCGCCCTGCTCGCCAATCCGGCGGCCAAGGCACGGCGCGAGGGACTGGAACAGGTGATCCGCTACATCAACAGCCTGTACACGGTTTACGACAACCTGCTGGTCTTCGACACCAACGGCGTTGTCGTCGCCGTCTCCAACCCGGCCTACAGCGCCCTCGTCGGCAAGACGCTGGAGGCCGCCTGGGTCGGCGAATGCCTGGCCCTGCACGACAGCCAGTCCTATGCCGTATCGCCGTTCGCGGCCAGCGCGCTGTACGGCGGCAAGCCAACCTACACCTATCTCGCCGCCGTGCGGGCGCCCGGCGACGAACGCGTGGTCGGCGGCATTGCCATCGTCTTCGACGGCGCACCACAGTTCGCCAACATGCTGCGCGACGCCCTGCCGCGCGAGGCCTCCGGGGAAGCGGTGGCGGGCAGCGTGGCGCTGTTCGTCGACGAAGCCGGCCAGGTGATCGCCAGCAGCGACGACAGCTATCGCGTCGGCCAGACGGTCAGCTTGCCGGCCGAACTGATCAAACCCGAGGCCGCTGGCTGTGCCCGGCTGATCGCCCTCGACGGCCAGGTAACCGCCGTCGGCGCCTGGCCGTCGGCCGGCTACCGGGAGTTCAAGGGCGCTGGCGACGCCTACCGCAACGCGGTCACCGCCCTCGTCTTCATCCCGCTCGGCGCCTACGACCCGCAGGCGCGCAGCATGACCGTGGAAGGCGAAGTGGCAATGCGCCGCACCAGCCAGCCGGCCGATGGCGAGATTCGCGAGATCGCCACCTTCCACCTCGCCGGCCACTGGCTGGGACTGCCGGTGACGGCGGTGATCGAGGCGGTTGACCTGGTCGGCGTCGCCTGTCTGGCCAATGCACCAAAGCAGGTCTATGGCGCCCTGATCTACCGCAACGAAACGCTGCCGATCTACAACCTGCACGCCGCACTCGGCCTGCCCGACGACGAGCAGCCGGGCGTCCGCCGTCAGGTGGTGGTGGTGCGCGGCGCATCGGGCGGCAATTTCGGCATCCTGGTCGACCGTCTGGGCGAAATCCTCGAAGTGCCGAGCTGCGACATCAACGACCTCGCCAACATCTACGTCGGCGTGGCGTCGGTTCTAGCTTCGGTGGTGACGACGCACGGCGGCGGCGCGCAGCCGATGCTGGTCCTGCTCTCCGAGGAAACGATGCGCGAACAATTGCGCGGCTGCCCGTTGCCGGCGCCGCAGTCGGCCTGATCAGGCGACTTCGTCGATCCAGGCCTGCTGGATGGCTTCGAGGATCTTCTCGCCGCAACGGTTGGGATCGTCGTCGAAGCCGGGCAGCGCCAGCACCCAGTTGCGCAGGTCGACGAAATTGACCTTGAGCGGGTCAGTGTCCGGCTGGCTGTCGGCGAGTTCGATGGCGATATCGTTGATGTCGGTCCACTTCATTTGCGGTGCCCCTCCTTCGCCATGTTGATGCTGTACTTCGGAATCTCGACCACCAGCGGCGTCTCGCCGACAACCGCCTGACAGCCCAGGCGCGAACAGGGTTCGAGCCCCCAGGCCTTGTCCAGCAGGTCTTCCTCGATTTCGCTGGCTTCCTCCAGCGAGGCGAAACCCTCGCGGACGATGACGTGACAGGTGGTGCAGGCGCAGGACATCTCGCAGGCGTGATCGAGTTCGATGTCGTTGGCCAGCAGGTTCTCGCAGATCGACTTGCCGGACTCGGCCTCGATGACGGCGCCGTCCGGGCACAACTCGACGTGCGGCAGCACGATGATTTGCGTCATTCTTCCTCTCCCGTGCTGATTTCCTCGACCTTGCGGCCGGACAGCACTTTCTTGATGCTTTGATCCATGCGACGGTGGGCGAATTCCTGGGTCTCGAAGCCGAGGTCGTCCATCGCGATGTTGATGATCCGCCGATTGTCGCCGGCCGCCGCTTCCTGCAGCTTGGCGATGGCGTTGCGAATCTTGGTCGCTTCCGCTTCGTTCAGCAGATGCGCGTCCTCGGCCAGCGCCGCCGCGGTCGCCTCGATCATCCGCTTTGCCTCAACCTGCGCCTCGCGCAGGGCGCGGGCCATTGCGTCGTCCTTGGCGTGGGCCAGCGAATCCTGCAGCATGCCGGCGATCTCGTCGTCGGACAGGCCGTAGGACGGCTTCACCGTGATGCTCGATTCGACGCCGGTCGTCTGCTCGCGGGCGGTGACCGACAACAGGCCGTCGGCATCGACCTGGAAGGTGACGCGGATGCGCGCCGCCCCGGCGACCATCGGCGGAATGCCGCGCAGTTCGAAGCGGGCCAGCGAGCGGCAATCGGCAATCATCTCGCGTTCGCCCTGGACGACATGAATCGCCATCGCCGTCTGGCCGTCCTTGAAGGTGGTGAATTCCTGCGCGCGGGCGGTAGGGATCGTCGAGTTGCGCGGGATCACCTTCTCGGTCAGGCCGCCCATCGTTTCGAGACCGAGCGAGAGCGGAATGACGTCGAGCAGCAGCCAGTCGTCCTTGCCCGTCTTGTTGCCGGCCAGCAGGTTGGCTTGCGTCGCGGCGCCGAGCGCGACGACCTTGTCCGGGTCGAGGTTGGTCAGCGGGTCCTGGCGGAAGAAATCGCCGACCGCTTTCTGGATCTGCGGCATGCGCGTCGCGCCGCCGACCATGACCACGCCCTTGACGTCTTCCGGGCGCAAGCCGGCATCGCGCAGCGCCTTCTTGACCGGCTGCAGGGTCTTCGAAACCAGGGTGCGGGTGATTTCGGCAAAGGTCGCCACGTCGAGGCGCAGATCGATGTTCTCGCCGGTCGACAGGCGCAAGGAGATCGGCGCTTCGGGGTTCTTGGTGAGGAATTCCTTGGCTTCGCGGCAGCTCATCATGAGGCGCCGCGCGTCCTCGGCGGAGAGCGGCTGCAACCTGGCCTGCTCGATCGCCCAGCAGTAGATGCGGTGGTCGAAATCGTCGCCGCCGAGCGCCGAATCGCCACCGGTGGCCATCACCTCGAAGACGCCCTTGGTCAGCTTGAGGATGGAAATATCGAAGGTGCCGCCACCCAGGTCATAGACCGCGTAAATCCCCTCCGCCGCGTTGTCGAGGCCGTAGGCGATGGCGGCGGCGGTTGGTTCGTTCAAGAGACGCAGGACGTTGAGGCCGGCCAGCCGTGCCGCGTCCTTGGTCGCCTGGCGCTGGGCGTCGTCGAAATAGGCCGGGACGGTGATCACGGCGCCGACCAGTTCGCCGCCGAGTGCCGTTTCGCCGCGTTCCTTCAGGACCTTGAGGATTTCCGCCGAGACCTCGACCGGGCTCTTGACGCCGGCCTGGGTCCGAACGCGAACCATGCCGGGGCCTTCGACGAAATCGTATGGCATCGCCTCGACGTGGGCGATATCCTTAAGGCCGCGCCCCATGAAGCGCTTGACCGAAACGATGGTGTTCTTCGGATCGAGCGCCTGGTTGCGCCGTGCTTCGTGGCCGACCTCGGTCGAACCGTCGGCGTGGTAATGGACGACCGACGGCAGCAGCGGCCGCCCCTGATCGTCGTTGAGGCAGACGGCGATGCCGGAACGCACCGTGGCAACCAGCGAATTGGTGGTACCGAGGTCGATGCCGACGGCGAGCTTGTGTTCGTGCGGGGGAGCGGATTCACCGGGTTCGGCGATCTGGAACAGGGCCATTGGTCTTTTCTTTCAGTCTTCCAGCGACGCCAGCGCGTCGTCGATTTCAAACAGCAATTTTTCCAGGAACATCAGGCGGCGCACCCGGTCGGTGACGGTGGCGTAGTCCTGCGCATCGTCGAGCAGACCCGCCACTTCCTCGTAGCGGCCGGCGATGTCGTCCGTCAGGCGCTGGAACAGCCGCTCCAGTTCATGGTGATCGCCGCCGGCGCGCGCTTCCATCACCGCCTCGCGCCATTCCATCTGTTCCATCAGGAAATCGGCCGGCATCGCGGTATTGCTTTCCGCCTGCAGGTCGTGGCCGGCCAGTTCGAGCAGATACTTCGCCCGCTCCAGCGGCTTTTTCAGCGTCATGTACGCCTCGTTGGCGCGCGTTGCCCATTGCATCGACAGCCGCCGCTCGGTCTCCGGGGCGCTGGCGAAACGGTCCGGATGCACCCGTGCCTGCACGTCGCGATAACGCGAATCGAGCTCCGACAGGTTGAGCCGGAAGGTCTTCGGCAGGTCGAACAAGGAGAAGAAATCAGCGGTCAGGTCCAACAGTCACCTCAGCATCGCGGCGCATCCGTCCGCGCAAACCTCAAAGCGAAGGCGGGGCTAGGCGCCCCCACGCAGACAGTACGTCAGTACGGCAAGTGCGGGGCAACAACGCCCCGACGAGCCATCCCCCAACATAAATCAGACGTTGAAGGACTCGCCACAACCACACTGATCCTTGACGTTAGGATTATTGAACTTGAACCCCTCGTTCAACCCTTCGCGGGCGTAGTCCAGTTCCATCCCGTCAAGATAAGGCAGGCTGCGCGCATCGACGATGACCTTGACCCCGTTGCTGTCGAAAACCTGGTCGTCTTCATTGACCTCGTCGACGAATTCCAGCTTGTAGGCCATGCCGGAACAGCCACTGGTCCTTACGCCGAGGCGCAGGCCGATGCCCTTGCCGCGTTTCTGCAGGAAACCGGCGACGTGCTTCGCCGCCTTGTCGCTCAAGGTGATCGCCATTTTCTATTCTCCGTGCTTCTTCTTGTAGTCGGCCACGGCCGCCTTGATGGCGTCCTCGGCCAGGATCGAGCAGTGGATTTTAACCGGCGGCAGCGCCAGTTCCTCGGCAATGTCGGTATTTTTGATGTCCAGCGCCTGATCGACGGTCTTGCCCTTGACCCACTCGGTAACCAGCGACGAGGACGCAATCGCCGAGCCACAGCCGTAGGTCTTGAACTTGGCGTCCTCGATGACGCCAGCCTTGTTGACCTTGATCTGCAGCTTCATCACGTCGCCGCAGGCCGGCGCGCCGACCATGCCGGTGCCGACATCGGAATCGTCCTTGTCGAGCGAGCCGACATTGCGAGGATTCTCATAGTGATCAATGACTTTAACGCTATAGCTCATGTTGTTTCTCCGTTAATTCGTTAGTGGGCGGCCCACTGGACGGTACTCAGATCGATACCTTCCTTGTACATGTCCCACAGCGGGGAAAGGTCACGCAGTTTCTGAATTTTCTCGTGCAACAGCTTGACCGCATAGTCAATTTCTTCTTCGGTCGTGAAGCGGCCGATGGAGAAACGGATTGAGCTGTGCGCCAGTTCGTCGTCGCGCCCCAGCGCGCGCAGCACGTAGGACGGCTCCAGGCTGGCCGAGGTGCAGGCCGAACCGGACGACACCGCGAGGTCCTTGATGGCCATGATCATCGACTCGCCTTCGACGTAGGCGAAGCTGATGTTGAGGTTGTGGGCGACGCGCTGTTCCAGGTCGCCATTGACGAAAGTCGCCTCAATATCTTGAAGTCCTTTCAGAAGTTTGTCGCGCAAGTATTTGATACGCTTGTTTTCTTCGACCATTTCCTCGCGCGCGATACGGAAAGCCTCGCCCATGCCGACGATCTGGTGCGTGGCCAGCGTGCCGGAGCGGAAACCGCGTTCGTGACCGCCGCCGTGCATCTGCGCTTCCAGGCGGATGCGCGGCTTGCGCCGCACGTAGAGCGCGCCGATGCCCTTCGGGCCATAGGTCTTATGGGCCGAGAAGCTCATCAGATCGACCTTGAGCTGGCTCAGGTCGATATCGACCTTGCCGGTCGCCTGCGCCGCGTCGACGTGGAAGATGACGCCCTTGGCGCGGCAGATTTCGCCGAGTTCGGCGATCGGCTGGACGACGCCGACTTCGTTATTGACGAACATCACCGACGCCAGCACGGTGTCCGGGCGGATCGCCGCCTTGAAGGCTTCGAGATCGACGAGGCCGTTTTCCTGAACGTCGAGGTAGGTTGCCTCGAAGCCCTGCCGCTCCATCTCGCGCACGGTGTCGAGAACCGCCTTGTGCTCGGTCTTGACGGTGATGATGTGCTTGCCCTTGGTGGCGGCGTAGAAGTTGGCGGCGCCCTTGATCGCCAGGTTGTTCGATTCGGTGGCGCCGGAAGTCCAGACGATCTCCTTGGGATCGGCGCCGACCAGCGCGGCGACCTGCTCGCGCGCCTCCTCGACGGCGGCCTCGGCCACCCAGCCGAAGCTGTGCGAACGCGATGCGGGATTGCCGAAATGCTCGCACAGGTAGGGAATCATCTTTTCGGCAACGCGCGGATCGACCGGGGTGGTGGCCGAGTAATCGAGGTAGATAGGCAGTTTCATCGTCTTTCTCGCTGGGTCGGTTCAGGCGGTGACCGCCGTCAATCCCTGCAGGCGTCCGACCGTGACCTGCAAGGCGTTGATGAATTGTTCGACATCGGCATCGCCGTTGTCGTTACCTAGGCTGACGCGCACCGCGCCGCGGGCGATTTCCGGCGCCACGCCCATCGCCCGCAGGACGTGCGAGGGTTCCGGGTTGGCACTGGAGCAGGCGGCGCCGCTGGCGACGGCAAAGCCTTCCCGGTCGAGCTTGCCGACCAGGGTCTCACCGTCGATGCCGGCGATCGCGAAGTAGCTGGTGTTCGGCAGACGTCGCGCGTCAACCGCGAAAATGCTCGCCCCAAGTTCGGTCAGCCCGCGCTCGAGACTATCCTTCAGGGCGGCCAGACGCGCGGCTGTTTGAGCAACGCGCTGCGCCGCAAGTTCCGCGGCAATACCGAAACCGACGATCGCCGGCACGTTCTCGGTCCCCGAGCGCAGACCGCGCTCGTGACCGCCACCGGCAATCTGCGGCTGCAGTTCGATGCGCTTGTCGACGAGCAAGGCCGCCGCCCCCTTGGGGCCGTTGATCTTGTGCGCCGAAACGGTCAGCGCGTGCAGGCCGGCCGCGTTGAGCGTGCGGAAATCAATCGGCAACTTGCCGAAGACCTGCACCGCGTCGCTGTGCGTCCAGGCGCCGGCGGCGCGCGCGGCGGCGGCCAGGGCCGCGACATCCTGGACGACGCCGGTCTCGTTGTTGGCGAGCATCACGGAGAGCAGCTTCGGCTTCAGTTGCAACACGGCGGCAAAATCCCCACCATCGATCCGCCCTGCCCCGTCGACGGCAATCTCGCGCAGCGTCCAGCCCTGGCGGACGAGTTGCGCCGCCGGCTTGAGCACGCAGGGATGCTCGATGGCACTGACCGCGACGACGCCGGGCCGCAGGCTGGCGGCGGCGCCCTTGACGAAGAGGTTGTTGGGCTCGCTGCCGCCGCTGGTGAACAGCGCTTCGGTCGGATGCGCGCCGAGCGCCGCGGCGACGCGCTGGCGCGCCTCGTCGATGGCCTGGCGGGCCCGCCGACCGTACTCGTGGCGACTCGACGCATTGCCGCACAGGCCGTCGAACCAGGGCAGCATCGCCGCCCGCACCGCTGGATCGAGCGGCGTGGTGGCGTTGTGATCGAGATAGACGGGCTCGAACATGGACATTCAGGCGGCGAGCGCCGCCTTGTCACGGAGCACCCGACGCGGATGCGGACCGAGCGGACGCTGGTCGGCGATCACCGATTCGCCGCGGGCGGCGGCCTTGGCCTTTTCCTTTTCAACGAGTTCAGCCAGGGACACCGAGGCCAGGTACTCGAACATCTTGCTGTTAAGCGTCGTCCACAGGTCGTGGGTCATGCAGCGGTGATCGTCCAGACAATTCTCGCTGCCGCCGCATTGCGTCGCGTCGAGATTCTCGTCAACGGCGCGGATGATGTCGGCGACACTGACCAGCGCCAGCGGCCGGGCGATGCAGTAGCCGCCGCCGGGGCCGCGCACGGAATCGACGAGCTTGTACCGACGCAGCTTGCCGAATAGCTGCTCCAGATAGGACAGCGAGATGCTCTGCCGCTCGGCGACGCCGGCCAGGGCGACCGGCCCTTCACCGCCGCGCAGGGCGAGATCCATCATCGCTGTCACGGCAAAACGCCCTTTGGTGGTCAAACGCATTGCGGTCTCCCGACTAATAACCAAGTATTGCGGTCAACTATACATAAACCAGACAAAATCAGTCAACTATTTTGCTCAGGTATTTCGGATCGAAATCGTCGCTCTGCTGCACTTCCTGGTCGCACTTGACGCCCTGCGCATCAAGCTCCTTGAGCAGCGACGCCAGGCGCCGGTCGGTTTCGGCGGCATGGTCGAGCAGGCCGTGGATCGCCTTGGCCAGCGGATCGTCCTGGTCGCGGGCGACAGCGTAGGCCGAGAAGCCGAGCTTTTCCGCCTGCGCCTCACGCTCCTTGCTCTGCGCATCGATGATGCGCGCCGGGTTGCCGACCGCGGTGGCGCCAGCCGGCACCGCCTTGGTGACGACTGCGTTGGAACCGACCTTGGCACCGGCAGCGATGACGATGGGACCGAGCACCTTGGCGCCGGCGCCGACGACGACGCCGTTCTCCAGCGTCGGATGGCGCTTGCCCCTGGCCCACGAGGTGCCACCCAGGGTGACGCCATGGTAGAGCGTGACGTCGTCGCCGATCTCGGCGGTCTCGCCGATGACGACACCCATCCCGTGATCGATGAAGAAACGGCGGCCGATGCTGGCGCCGGGATGGATTTCGATGCCGGTGAAGAAGCGCGCCAGGTGCGCGGTGAAGCGCGCCAGCCAGCGCAGGCGGTGGCCCCACAGCCAATGCGCGACGCGATGCAGGATCAGCGCGTGAATGCCCGGATAACAGGTGAGCACTTCCCAGAACGAGCGGGCCGCCGGATCGCGGTCGAAGACCGCGCGGATATCCTCACGCAAGTGCCGGAACATGGGGTGCTATCTCCCTATCGAAAGGGGGTGAATTCTAGAATACTCGACTGAATTTGTCAGCTATTTGCAGAAAGCTCGGCCAGAACGCGCCCCACCCCGGCCAGACAGGCCTCGCGCGCCGCCGGCTCGACCGGGCTGCCGCTCAGGTAGGCGGCGACCAGCAGCGGCGGCCGGCCGGGCGGCCAGACGATGCCGACATCGTTGGCGTCGCTGCGATTGCTGCCGGTCTTGTCGCCGATCCGCCAGTCCGCCGGCAGCCCCGCCTTGAGCCGGCGCCCGCCGGTGGCGCAGGCAAGCAGCCAGTCCTGCAGTTGCCGGCGCGACGCCGGCGACAGCACGTCGCCAAGCAGCAAGCGGTGCAGCGTTGCCGCCATCGCCCGGGGCGTCGTCGTATCGAAAGCGGGATCGGCGCCGGGCTGATTCAGTTCGGGTTCGCGGCGGTCGAGGCGGGTGATGTCGTCGCCGCTGCGGCGCAGGAAGGCGGTCAGCGCCGCCGGTCCGGCGAAGCTGTCGAGGATCAGGTTGGCGGCGGCGTTGTCGCTGGTGGCGATGGTCGCCGCGCACAGTTCGCCCAGGGTCATGCCCTGGCCGTCGGCGAATTTCTCGGTCACCGGCGACCACGGCAGCAGGACCGAGCGGTCGAAGACGATGCGCCGGTCGAGACGCTCGAGGCCGGCATCGACCCGCTGCAGCACGCAGGCGCCGGCGAGCGCCTTGAACGAGCTGAGCAGCATGAAGCGCTCGTCGGCGCGATAGCCGACGCTGGCACCGGTTGCCGTATCGATGATGTGCACGCCGAGGCGGCCGCCGACATTTGCTTCCAGCGCGCGCAGGCGCTCGGCGACGGAGCCGCTGGCCAGCGCCACGCGCGGGGCGGCGACAATCAGGCCGATGGCGGAAAGGGAGCGGAGAAAACGGCGGCGCGACATGCGCGCATTGTGCCAGCCGCTCAGGTGCTCGGCCAGACGACCGGCTCGCCGTCGGCACTCAGGCTGATCTGGCCATCGCTGGAGAAATGCAGCGCGATCTGCGCCGACGGCCGGTTGTCGGAGAACAGCCAGGAATACTTGGCAACCACCGCCGCGGCTTCGGCCGACGAGGCGGCGGCGGTGTATTCCTCATGGAAAGGCAGGACTTTCTGCATCTCGACAAAGTGCGAGGTCAACGCAACCGCGCTCTGCATGCTGCGCGCCAGTACCGGCTCCTTTTCGAGCGCCGCCTTGAATTGCTCGGCATAGGGGTAATCCGCCGGCAACTGGAGCTCACCGTTGCGATCATAGCTGATGCTCGCCGGCGCTTGCGGAATGCCGTTGGCGCTGAGGAAGCCCGGCATTTCCTGCGCCACGTAGTCGTTCAGCGCCTGAATATTGGCCGGCGACGGCAGCATCAACGGCGGCAGCTCGGTGAAACCGCCGGGGGGCGGCTGGAAGTAGGCCTCGATATCGATGTCGACCGTGCCTTGATCGGTATCGAAAGTCGCCGTGCGCGCCGCTGTGGCCGCACTGCTTTCGGCAGCCAGACGCTCGCGGGCGGCCTGCGAAATACTCACCGTGCCGGCAGCATTTGCCGCTGTCGTTACGGCAGTTGCCGCCAGCGACTGCTTGCGGAACGAGGAAGACACCGGGGAAACGACGGCAGACCACGGATTGGCGACTTGTATGAGCATGGCGCGAGACTCTTGGGCGACGAAGTTGCATCTCGCTTTGCAAGCCTCATGCCATTTCCGCCTGCGCGGCGGCGACAGAGAGACGGCGCACCAGTTCGGGAATGATCGCGGCCTCCGCCATGCCGTAGCCGAGGACCAGGCCGTTATCACCCGGCCCATCGGCGCTGTAGCGACTGAGCGCGCGCGCCGCAACCCCCTGCCCGGCTGCCGCGGCGACGATCGCCGTATCCGGCGCCCGCCCCGGCAGATGCAGCACCAGATGCAGGCCAGCGTCGCCACCGGCGATGCGGGCACCGGGAAAATACAGGACCAGCGCCGCCCGCAAGACCTGCTGGCGCTCCCGGTAGATCGGCGCCATCGTCCGCAGGTGGCGAGTCAGCCGACCGTTGTCGAGAAAACGCGCCAGCGCCCGCTGCTCGACCGCCTGGCCGCCGCGATGCAGTTCGCCGAGCGCCTGCCCGAAACTGTCGACAGCCCAGCGCGGCAGCACCAGGTAGGCGATGCGCAGGCCGGGATAGAGCAGCTTGCTGAAAGTCCCGAGATAGACCACCGGCGCTTCCGGGCGCAGCCCCTGGATCGCCGGCAGCGGCCGGGCGTGGCTGAACTCGCTGTCGTAGTCGTCCTCGATCAGCCAGTGCTCTCCGGGCACCAGGCGGGCCAGGAAAGCCAGCCGCCGTTCGAGCGCCAGCACGCTGCCGCCCGGGTACTGGTGCGACGGCGTCAGGTGCAGCAGGCGCGGCGGCCGTTCCCGCCACAGCGCATCCGGCACCGCCATGCCCTGGCCGTCCACCGTCACCGGCTGTACCGTCAACCCGGCGGCGAGCAGCGTGTTGCGGGCGACCGGATAGCCCGGCTCCTCGACCCAGGCAAGGTCGCCGGGATCGGCCAGCAGGCGGGCGCAGGCGTCGAGCGCCGCCTGGGCACCGGGCAGGATGAAGACCTGTTCCGCCGTGCAAACAACGCCGCGGCGGGCGCCGAGGAAGCTGGCGATGGCCTGACGCAGCACCGGCTCGCCGCCGACCTCGGCGTAAGCCAGATGACGGGCGCCGACCGCGCGCCAGGCGTCCTGCAGCAGGCGCGACCAGAGCGGCCAGGGAAAGGCGTTGAGATCGGGGACGCCAGGCGCGAATGGCAAGGTCGGCTCACCGCGGCTGCTCGCCGACAGCGTGGCGGCGCGGCGCGACAGGACGCCGGATGCCGGCACAAGCGGCGGCAGCCTTGACGGCGTCGGCAAGCTGGCCACGCGCGTACCGCCGCGATCGGCGACGAGAAAACCTTCGGCAAGCAGTTGCTGGTATGCGTGCAACACGCAGTTGCGCGCCATGCCCGCGTCGACCGCCAGACGACGGCTGGCCGGCAGACGCAGGCCGGCGCCGAGGCGACCGTCAACGATCGCCTGCTTGAGCAGGCGGTACAGCCGCTGCTGGCGTGCCTCACCGGCGGCAGGCCGACGCAGTTCTTCGAGGAAGAGATCGAGCGCCATCTGGCTCCATCATTGAGTGGTTTCTTGGCTCCATCGATGGTGCCATAGCCGGGCTATGCTGACCGGACTTTTTCAGGAGAACATGATGAAACCGGACGCCCCCAGCCCGCGAACGCAAATCCGCCGCAAGCCGCAACGCGGCCACTACGACTTCGCCGCCATCGCCGCCATCGTCGATGCGGCGCAAATCTGCCAGATCGCCTTCAACGAGGGAGGCAGCGTGCACTGCCTGCCGACTGCCTGCTGGCGCGTCGGCAATCACCTGTACATCCACGGCGCCAGCAACTCGCGGCTGACCCGGACCCTGAGCGGCAGCGACTGCTCGGTCTGCATCGCCCATCTCGACGGGCTGGTGCTGGCCCGCTCGGCCTTTCACCATTCGATGAATTTCCGCTCGGTGGTCGTCTACGGGCGTTTTGTCGCGGTCGACGACCCGGCAGAGAAGAAAAGCGTGCTCGCCGCCTTTGTCGAGCACATCAGCCCGGGGCGCTCGGCGCTGGTACGCCCGGCCAGCACAGCCGAAGTCGCGGGAACCGCGGTGCTGCGCCTGAGTCTCGACGAAGCGGCAGCGAAGATTCGCAACTGGGGCGTTGACGACGACGCCGAGGACCTGGACATTCCCGTCTGGGCCGGCGTGCTTCCGCTACAGGTGGTCGCCGGAACGGCCATCCCGGAGGCAGGCTGTGCCGAAATGGCGAAACCGGCACATCGATTTCCACAGACTGCCGAGTACGAATCAGCGCCGTAAACGAATTTCGCCGGCCAAGGGCCGGCGAATCAGACTTGAACTTCTCTTTGCGCGGCTCAGTGGGCGCCCTGATGCGGCGGCGCGCCATGAGAAGCGCTGTTTTCCTTGGCGATCTGCTTCGATGCGTAGCGTCCGATGTAGACGCCCATCACAAGGATGAAAAGAATCGTGAAAAGACTGAGCAAACCGATGTCAGAAGTTAAGAGCAGATTCCAGGCCATGAACGTTCTCCCTCGAATTTTTTGAAAGTGCTGAATCAGCCCTCATGCGGACGCAATAATTGCGCCAGATCAAGTTAGCGACAGGAAAATCTTCCGACTCGACGCAATTCCGCGCCAGTTGGGGGTTTTCGGCATCCGGTGGCGTGCAGCGAATCCCTGAACAGGCGCCGCCTTGCCAAAATTGACAAGCCGCCCTGACGGCCATGTCATTTGTGACACCCTCTAGTGCCGTGCCGCGTCGAGAAAAGCATCGAGCAAGGGCGCACAATCAAGCAGACCGCCGTCGCCATGGTGATGAAATTCCGGGTGCCATTGCACGCCGCAGACAAAGCTGCGCCCTTTCCAGCGGATCGCCTCGATGATGCCGTCCGCCGCCTCGGCTTCGACCACGACGTCGTTGCCGAGTCGGTGTATCGCCTGATGGTGGATCGACACCACCTGCCCGCCTTCGCCGCCGGCGAACCAACGGATGAAGTGGCCTTCGGGCGAGAAGCGCACCGGATGCGCGTGGCGGTCGTAATCCTCGTGTTCGTGGGCAATGTCCGATGGAAACTGGGTCGGCAGATCCTGATACAGCGAACCGCCGAGCGCGACATTGATCAACTGCATGCCGCGACAGATGCCGAGCACCGGTTTGCCCGCCTCCATGAACTCGTGCAGCAGTTCCAGTTCGTAGGCGTCGCGCACCGGATCGCCAGCCCACGCCGGTTGCAGCGGCGTTTCGCCGTAGGCCAGCGGGCTGACGTCGGCGCCGCCCTGCAGGATCAGGCCGTCGAGATACTCGGCGTAGTCGCGCAGACGGATGTTGCTGCGCATCAGGATGCCGTCCTGCAGGACCGACGGCACCATCAGCACCAGCACGTCGCGCGACTGCACCCACTGGGCGATCGACTGCTCCAGCACCTGCAAGGTCCGCGTGTGGATGCCGCGGCCGTCCGGCTGCGGATGGTGAATCCGCGCCGACAGGCCGATATGGATGGGACGACGACGAAAGATCATGGTTCATCTCCCCGGAAAGTACGCACCGCAGCGTCGACCATGCCGCGCAGTCCGCCCGCTTCGCCATGCCAGCGACGCAGGTCGCCGGCATGGTTGCCCTTACCGATCACCCGGCGCAGCACATCGAGCGCGCCGCTGCTGCCGAGCGCGGCGGCGTGCGGCGCCAGTTGCTCCAGGGTGACCAGCACGTCGTCGCGCAGGGCCAGCGTCTGATGCCGGCGTGGATGGACCAGCGTCGCGTCGAGCCCGAAACGGCAGGCCTGGAAACGGTTGTAGTTGTAGACCAGATAATCGTCTTCGCTGACCGGCTCGCCCTGCTCGCGCAGCATCCGGCACAGGGCCTGCAGGTAGGCGGCCAGGGCCGCCGCCCGCTCGACACTGAGCGGCGTGTCGCAGACGCGCAGTTCGATGGTCCCGTACTCGGGCTTGGGGCGAATGTCCCAGTAGAAGTCTTTCATGCTCTTGACCACGCCGGTGCTTTCCATCTTGGCGAAATAGCCCTCGGCAAAGTCTTCCCAGCGCAGCAGGAAAGGTGCCCGCCCGGACAAGGGGAAAGCAAACACCGAGTTCAGCCGCGCCGAATCGAACAAGGTATCGACCCCCTGCAGGAAGGGCGACGACGCCGACAGCGCGATGAAATGCGGCAGGTAGCGGTTGAGCGCGTGCAGGAGGTAAAGCCCCTCGTCGGCACTGGCGCAACCGATGTGCACATGCTGGCCGAAAACCGTGAACTGTTTGGCCAGGTAGCCATACAGCGCCGATAGCTCCTGGAAGCGCGGCTTGTCGAAAATGCGCTGCTCCGACCAGCGCTGGAAGGGATGCGTGCCGCCACCGCAGATACCGACGTTGAGGCGGTCGCCGGCCTCGACCAGGGCATTCCGCATCTGTCCGAGCTGACCGAGCAAGGCGCCGTAATCGGTGTGCACGTCGGTCGAAATCTCGATCATGCTCTCGGTGATTTCCGGCTTCACATCGCCCGGGAATGGCTTCTTGCCGAGCAGGAAGAGCATGTCGGCGGCTGCCGGGGTCAGGTCGAAATCGGTGAGATCGACCAGTTGCAGTTCCAGCTCGACGCCCATGGTCAATGCGTCGCCCGCCTTGAATGCCTCAAGCGCCATTTCTGCCCTCCTCGCGCCCGGCTTCGCCGGCCAGGATCAGCGCCCGCTGCGTCGCCACCGGACCGAGCAGTTCGAGCACCAGCACCAGCAGGCCCAGACCGGCGACCTGACTGAAAACCTCGATGCCGAGATGACGCGTCTGTTCGAGCAGCAGGATGGCGAACACCGACATCGGCGTCAGCGCCAGCCCGGTCAGCGCCCCCTTGCGCCAGCCAATCCCGGACAGTCCCGCAAAGCTCACGCAGGCGCCGATCTTGCACAGCGTGCGCACAACCAGGACCGCCAGCGCCAGCCCGGCACCCTGCGCCACCTGCGGCCAGGACAAGGTGGCCGACGCAAAGACGAACAGCAGGATACTCAGCAGACTGCCCAGAGTGCCGAAACCGCGGTCGGCGCCGGAGAAGACGATGCGCCGGTAACGCACCACCAGCCCGAAAACCAGCGCCGCCAGCAGGGCCGAGAACTGCAGCGCATGCGTCAGACTGACCAGCAGCAAGGTGGCGATGGCGAAGATCAGTGTCGCGTCGCCAGCACCGCGCTGCTGCCAGCGCAACAGGATCGGCACGGCGACGCCGAACATCGCCCCGATGCCGGCCGACACGCCGATCACCACCAGGCTGTGCCACAAGGCCGGGAACAGGCCGCCGGCACTGGTCAGCACCCAGTAAGCGGCAATTGCCTTGAAAACGAGCACGGCAAAGACGCAATTGAAGGCCGACAGATGCAGCATGCGCTCGGTGACCTGGCCGGAACAGCGCAGTTCGTTGGCCACCCGCAGCGCCGCCACCGGCGACGAGGACATCGCCAGCGCGGCCAGCAGAAGGGCAGGCAGCGGCGCCAGGCCGAAGACGCGGGCGACCAGCAGCACAGCGACAAAGGTAGCGAAGGCCTCGACCAGGCTGGTCACGGCCAGCCAGCGGTTATGGCGCAACCAGTTCAGGTTGATGTGCTGGCCGAGTTCGAACAGCACCAGCGCAATGGCGAAATCGGCCAGCCGCGCCACCGGCGTTCCGGCGGGCGCCGGCAACAGGCCGAGCTGACCGCTGGCCAACACGAAGCCGGCCAGCGCGTAACCGCAGACGCGCGGCAAGGACAGCCAGCGGCTGACTGCTTCGCCGGCCAGCCAGGCCAGCGCCAGGGCCAGCGGCCAGGCCATGCCGGCCAGGGAATTTCCAACAGCCTCAAGCATCATGCGCACTCCCGTGGTGAGTCGGTTGTGTCCTGCGCGTGCTTCAGATTACTGCAGGTTGCGCCCCCACCTCAGTGTCTGGCCGAACGAATCGCCGAGAGTTCCCGCCATCGTGCCATCAGCGTCCCCGGCAATCCACCGGCGCCGCCTGGCCGCGCTCCCAGCAGGCGCTGGCGGCCTGCGGCGCCGGGTGCGGCGTGCCTTCGCGGTCAATTTTGGCGACGACGATGCGCGAACTGACGACGCCGGCCTTGTCGAGTTCCAGGCGCAGCAGCCAGCCGGTGTTGTTGAGCGGGTCGTCGAAGCCGTCGAAGACGAAGTTGCCGAGGCTGTAGATCACCGGCTTGCCGCGGTAGATCTCGATTTCCTGGGTGACGTGCGGATGGCCGCCGACGACGGCATCGGCACCGGCGTCGATCATCCGCCGCGCCAGCGCTTTCTGCCGCTCGCTGGCCCGCGTTTCGTGCTCCCAGCCCCAGTGCATCACCGGGATCACCAGGTCGGCGCGATCGCGCTCGCGCGCCTGGCGGATGTCGAGCAGCACCTGCTCGTCCTCGCTCCAGGCGATGCCCGGCTGGTTGTGGCCGGCCTCGAAGCTGCGCGGGAAGAATTCGTTGTAGCCGAGGAGCGCGATGCGCAGCCCCTTGCGCTCGACGATCAGCGGCCGGTGGGCGTCGGCCAGCGTGCGCCCGCCACCGAAGTAGCCAAGACCGGCCTTGTCGAGGTGGCCGAGCATCTCGCCGAAGGCGGCCGGGCCGAAATCGCCGGAATGGTTGTTGGCCAGGCCGACGGCGTCGAAATGGCGCTTCATCAGCTTCAGCACGCGCGGCGGTGCGCGGAAGGTATAGGGCTTGTCGGCTTCCGCCTTGCCGCCGCGGGCAACGACGCATTCGAGGTTGGCGATGCGCAGGTCGGCGCTAGCGAGAATGGCGGCGAATGGCGCCAGCGGGTCGCGGCCCTGGCGGATCACCTTGCCCGGCGTGTCGTCGAGCATCACGTCGCCGACGAAGGCGACCGAGACGGTGCCGGCATCGGCCCACACCGGAAGCGGCAGCAGGAAGGCGGCGAGCAGGAGTAGCGATCTCATGGGCGGACACTCGTCAGGGCGCAGTCGTACTGCAGTTCGCGCCCGAGGATGGGCGAATAGAGGCGCTGTTCGCCGGTCAGCGAACGGCCGTCGGCCGTCGGCGCGCGGTAGGTGGCCTGCTGCAACAGGATGGGCTGGCCGCGGCGCTGGTAATAGACGTAGATCTTGACGTACTCGGCAACGCCGTCGGCAGCGGCGACGACGGCCTTGAAGTGGAAGTTGTCGTTGATGTTGGTCGCCGGCACCCGGTAGATGTCGGCGGCCGGTCCGTAGTCGAGGACGTGGACGGTGTTCGACTGCTCCAGCCGGCAGTGCAGCCACGGCCCGTCGGCGGCGGCGGATAGTGCCGGCGCTCCGAGCAGCGCGGCCAGCAGACAAAGCTCAAGACGCATCACGTTCCCTCCCCTGTGGCCAGCATCATAACCGGGAAAAGCGCGGCGCCGGCTCAGTGGAAATCCCGGCTGCGGGTTTCCAGCCGCCCCAGCCAGGCCGACAGGTCGACCAGGCGCTGGGCGACCAGGTGCACGACGCCGTCGGCGCATTGCAGTTGCCCGTAGACACCGAGCAAGGGGGCGGCCAGCAGTTCGCGCCGCTGTTTCTCGACCAGCGCCGGCTTGACGACGACGTTGGTCCAGCCGGTCTCGTCCTCCAGCGTGACGAAGACGATGCCGGTCGCCGTGCCCGGCCGCTGGCGACCGGTGACGATGCCGGCGACGCGGACCAGCGCGCGGTCGCCGCGTTGCGCCAGTTCGCCGGCGCTGAGGAAGCGCCGCGCCGCCAGATGTTCGCGCAGCAGGGTCAGCGGGTGCGGGCGCAGGCTGTGGCCGAGCTGGCGGTAATCGGCGACCAGGTTGTCGGCCAGCGTCGGCGCCGCCAGCTCGACCGCCGCTTCCGGCGCCGGCAGGCCGGCGAAGAGGTCGCCCTGCACCGCCCGCCGGCCGCTGTCGGCGACCGCCCAGGCAGCCTGGCGGCGATGGCCGGCCAAGCTACGCAAGGCATCGGCAGCAGCGAGCTGATCCAGATCGCGCTTGCCCAGGGCGCAGCGCGCCGCGAGGTCGGCGACGTCGGCAAACGCCGCCCGCCGCCGCGCGTCGGCAATCCGTTCGCCCGCTGCCTTGCTCAGCCCCTTGATCTCGCGCAGGCCGAGGCGCACCGCGCCGCCCTCGTCGATCCGGCTGTCCCAGTCGCTGGCCGTGACGTCGGCCGGCAGCACGCTGACGCCGTGGCGGCGCGCATCCTGGATCAGCATCGACGGCGAGTAGAAGCCCATCGGCTGGCTGTTGAGCAGGCCGCACAGGAAAGCCGCCGGGTGGTGGCGCTTGACCCAGGCCGAGGCATAGACCAGCAGCGCGAAGCTGGCGGCATGTGATTCGGGGAAGCCGTACTCGCCGAAGCCCTGGATCTGGGCGACGATGCGCTCGACGAAGGCGGCCGGCACGCCGTTGCGCGCCATGCCGGCGCGCAGCTTGTCCTGGTAACGGGCGAGATTGCCCTTGCGCCGCCAGGCCGCCATCGCCCGCCGCAGCTCGTCGGCCTCGCCGGGCGAGAAGCCGGCGGCGACGATGGCCAGTTGCATCACCTGTTCCTGGAAGATCGGCACGCCGCAGGTGCGCGCCAGCACCGCGTCGATGGCCGGCGTGATGCGCTCGATATCTTCCTTGCCCTGGCGCCGCTTCAGGTAGGGATGAACCATGTCGCCCTGGATCGGCCCAGGGCGCACCAGCGAAACCTCGATCACCAGGTCGTAGTAGTTACGCGGCTTCAAGCGCGGCAGCATGCTCATCTGCGCCCGCGATTCGACCTGGAAAACGCCCATGCTGTCGGCGCGGCAGAGCATGTCGTAGGTCGCCTTGTCGCCTTCGGGGATTTCGTTCAATGCCAGCGGCCCGATCATCGCCAGCATCCGGCGCAGCGCCGACAGCATGCCGAGCGCCAGCACGTCGACCTTCATCAGGCCGACCGCGTCGAGGTCGTCCTTGTCCCACTGTATTACCGTGCGCTCGGCCATCGCCGTGTTCTCGACCGGCACCAGCCGCGCCAGCGGCCCGCGCGACATGACGAAGCCACCGACGTGCTGGGTCAGGTGGCGGGGAAAACCGCGCAACTGCTCGGCCAGCCACAGCCATTTCTCGACGCGCGGTGCTTGCGGGTCCAGTCCCTGCTCGGCGAAGCGCTCCGGCATCTGTTCGCGTTTGTCCCACCAGGCGAGCGAAGCGGTCAGCGCGTCGATGCGGGCGATGTCGAAGCCGAGCGCGCGGCCGGCGTCGCGCAGCGCGCCCTTGGTCCGGTAAGTGATGACGGCGGCGGCCAGCGCCGTGCGCTCGCGGCCGTATTTGCCGTAGATGTAGGCGATGACCTCGTCGCGCCGCTCATGTTCGAAATCGACGTCGATGTCGGGCGGCTCGCCACGCTCTTTCGAGACGAAGCGCTCGAACAGCATCGCCGAGCGCGCCGGATCGACCTCGGTGACGCCGAGCGCGAAACAGACCGTCGAATTCGCCGCCGAGCCGCGCCCCTGGCAGAGGATGCCGGCGCCGCGGGCGAAGCAGACGATGTCGTAGACGGTCAGGAAATAGGCTTCGTACTGCAACTCGGCAATCAGCCGCAGTTCGTGCTCGATGCGCTCGCGCACCGCGTCCGGCACGCCTGCCGGATAGCGCCGGCGCAGCCCGGCCTCGGTTTCATGGCGCAACCACGAGGCCGGCGTGTGGCCGGCGGGAACGATTCCCTCCGGGTATTCGTAGCGCAGCTCGTCCAGAGAAAACGTGCACAAGGCCGCGATGCGCAGCGTCTCGGCCAGCAATTCGGGCGGATAGAGCCGCGCCAGGCGCAAGCGCGAGCGCAGGTGGCGCTCGCCGTTCGGGAACAGCGCGTGGCCGGCGTCGAACACCGAGGTCTTCAGGCGCAGCGCGGTCAGCACATCCTGCACCGGCCGCCGCGCCCGCACATGCATGTGCACATCGCCCGCCGCCACCAGCGGCAGGCCGCAGGCGGCGCCGAGCGCCTGCAGGTCGGCGAGCCTGGCCGCGTCGTCCGGCCCGGCGTGCAGTTCGACAGCGATCCAGCAACGCCCGGGAAAACGTTCGGCCAGCCAGCGCCCGTCGGCGACCGAGGGCGTCGCCTCGGGCACCCATAGCACTAGGCAGTCGGGCAGCGCGCCATTCGGCGAGATGGCGTTCAGGTCATGGCGCTGCAGCGTGTAGGCACCCTTCTCCGCCCGCCGCCGGGCGAGCGTGATCAATGCCGAGAGGTTGCCGTAACCCTCCCGGTTCTGCGCCAGAAAGACCAGTTTCAGGCCGTCGACCGTGGTCATCTCGCTGCCGATGACGAGACGCGTCGCCCCGCCCTGCGCCCGGAACGCCTGATGCACGCGCACCACGCCGGCCAGCGAGCACTCGTCCGTCAACGCCAGCGCCGCGTAGCCCTGCGCCACCGCCTGCGCCGCCAGCTCCTCCGGATGCGAAGCACCGCGCAGGAAGCTGAAGTTGGACAGGCAGTGCAGCTCGGCGTAATCGGGGAGCGCGGACGAGACGGTCAATGTGGGCTTTTGGCAAACAACTGTGTTTTCATACAGTCATTTTAGCCCAGCCCGCGTTTCAGTCCCAGCGCTGCTGGTAGGAAAAGGTCGGCAGCTTCCAGGCGAAGCGCAGCGCCAGCATGCGGAAGGCGAAACCGGCGCCGAAGCAGAGCAGCGTGATCAGGTCGCTGTCCCAGCCGAGGCCGCGCAGCACCAGGAAGAGCACGCAGACGAACAGCGAGACGCTGGCGTACAGCTCGCGGCAGAAGACCACCGGCACCTGGTTGCACAGCACATCGCGCAGCACGCCGCCGGAGATCCCGGTCAGCATGCCGGCCATGATCACGACCACCACCGGGTAATCGAGTTGCAGCGCGACGTTGCAGCCGATCAGCGAGAAGGCGACCAGGCCGAGCGCGTCGAGCATCAGGAAGAGGCGCTTCATGTGGTGCATGAAGCGGGCGATCAGCGTCGTCGCCAGGCCGGCGAGGATGACCAGGTAGACGTACTCGGGATGCTGGGTCCAGCCGATCGGATAATGGCCGAGCACGACGTCGCGGATCGTGCCGCCCCCCAGCGCGGTGACGAAGGCGATGACGGCGACGCCGAAGAAATCCATGTCGCGACGGCCGGCGGCCAGCGCGCCGGACATCGCCTCGGCGGCGATGGCGACCAGGTAAACAACCAGCAAGAGGTCGAACTGCTTGCTGGCGAGCGGTTGAAAAATGAGGGCGAGACTGTCGAACATCGGGAGGCTTTCGTGAAAAAAGCGGAAACCCCAGCGGGTGTTTCCGCGACGCCTCTCCCCCTGTCCTTTTACCTGAGAGTTTCGGCTCCTCGGAACCTGCCCCTTCGGTGAGTCGGCGGGCGCGGCGCGCTCGCGACTACTCTCCAGCCGGCGAATCATGTCTGCAGTTCGGCATGCCTGAGCGATTATGGGAGTTTGCGCCTTCGGCGGAGCCTGGCGGACCAGCGCTCTCTCTCCTGCAGAGGGGCTGGATTATCGGCAGCGCCGGGGATACCTGTCAATCTCGAGCAGCCGGCCGAGCGCTGACACAGTGACGCCGCCTGAATCAGTCGGTTTGACCGAATCGAACGATTTGACTACATTAAGACTGTCATAGCAGCACCGTGAGGACTGAGCATGCAAACCTATACCGCCAATGAAGCCAAGACCCGTTTTGGCGAATTTCTCGACCGTGTGCAGCGCGAGCCGGTGCGGGTGATGCGCCATGACCGGGTGGTGGGCGTCATGGTGAGCGCCGAGGATTACGAGGCGATGCGTGCCTTCTATGCAGATCGGCTGCTGAAAACCATGGATGAAACTGCCGCAGGCGCAGAGCGCGCCGGGCTGACCCCGGAAAAGCTGGCCGACCTGCTCGCCGACGAGAGCTGAACGGAGCATGCGTCCGGCTTCTGCGGGTTTCGCGGTGGTCATCGATACCAATGTCTGGATCAGCGGTTTGCTCTCCGCCGGCGGCGCGCCCGCGCAGTTGACGCGTCAGGCGGTGCGAAACGGCCGGCCGGTATTTTCGGCCGAGACCTTTGCCGAACTCAGGGAGCGCTTATGGCGGCCAAAATTTGACCGCTACATCACGCTCGAACAGCGCAAACGCTTCCTGCTCGATCTTGAATCCATTGCTTGCTGGGTTGATGTGCCGCCGACGATTGCCGCCCAGCCACTGTGCCGCGACGCGGCGGATGACAAGTTTCTCCATCTGGCGCTCGCGGCCGGCGCCAACTGGCTGATCAGCGGCGATCAGGATTTGCTGGTCCTGGCTGACAGCGCCGCCGCCCAGAGGGTAGGCATCCTCTCGCCGGCCGAAGCCTTGCGTCTCCCACCGTTTTCCGTCTGAAACGAGCACGAACGAAACCGAAGCGCTTCCTGCTCGCCCATGCTCTGTGGCTGACCGGCAAGAGCGCTGAACTGGACGGGTTGTTTCCCCTGTAAATCGGCATGTCGGCAAACAAGGGAAGCGATCCCGCTGACCCCGGCGCAAAGTTGTAGTAGCCTTGCGCCCCCTTTTTGGTCGACCCAGGACATGATCATGGCGCGTGGATTGCAGCACGCCACATTCAACCGCTCAGCGCTCGTGCGCGTTCTCTCCGGCGCCCTGCCAGAAGTCCCCGCGCTGAATTACGATTTCGGCGAGCGGCTCGGGCAATGGCTGGACGTTTCCGAAGCGTTAACGCTGTATTCGGCCCTTGCTCCCCGGGCCGGCGGCGGGGCGGCCGGGGGTTCGGCAAATGACGATTTCCCCGAGCAACTGGCCCGCGTGCGCCGCCATCTGAGCGATTCGATCAAGGCCGACGGCGTTTTCAACGCGCCGCCGGCGCGCATTCCGTTTCCGCTGCCGCTGCCCAATGCGACGCCGGAAAGTGCCGCCGATTTTTCGCCCTACCACCGCTATTACCTCGCCCACCAGCGCGACATGAACGCCGCCATCACCGCCCTGCGCGCCAGTGCCCGCAAGGCGCTGGCCGCTCGGTCGGCGGCCGGTCGGCAGCTGGCCGAACTCGACGCCACCTTCGACCAGTCGCTGGCTGCCCGCGAGCGCACGCTGTTCGGTAACATCCCGATCCTGCTCAGCAAGCGCTTCCAGCAGCGTTACGCCGAGCACCGCGCCACGCTCGGCGAGGGCGGCATCGACGATCCCGCCGCCTGGGCACAGCCGGGCAGTTGGCTCGAAGCCTTCTGCCAGGATGCCCAGACCGTGCTGCTGGCCGAACTGGAACTGCGCCTGAAGCCCGTCGCCGGGCTGATCGCCGCCCTGGCTGCCCGGCCGGGCAGCGCCAACCACGAAACGAATCCCCGATGAACCGCAATCTCAGTCTCTTCGCCTTCATCCTCGGCCTGCTCGCCGTCGTCTGGGTCGCCATCGGCTACCTCGACGGCCACGCGCTGGCCTTTTCCGTCTCCTGCATCATCGCCGTAGTCTATCTCGCCGGCGCCCTGGAAATGCGGCGCTTCCACGCCAACACGGCGGCGCTGACCGCGGCGCTGCGCAACATTCCGGACGACATCGGCCACCTCGGCGAATGGCTGCAACAGGTGCCGGCCTCCTTGCAGAACACCGTGCGCCTGCGCATCGAAGGCGAACGCGTCGCCTTGCCCGGCCCCGGCATCACGCCCTACCTGGTCGGCCTGCTGGTACTGCTCGGCATGCTCGGCACCTACATCGGCATGGTGGTCACGCTGAACGGCGCCGTGCTGGCGCTGGAAAGCACCACCGACCTGCACACCATCCGCGCGGCGCTGGCCGCGCCGGTCAAGGGCCTGGGCGTCGCCTTCGGCACCTCGGTCGCCGGCGTCGCCACCTCGGCCATGCTCGGCCTGATCTCGGCGCTGTGCCGGCGCGAACGCCTGCAGGTCGGCCAGTTGCTCGACAGCCGGATCGCCGGCGTGCTGCGCGACTTTTCGCTGACCTACCAGCGCCAGGAAACCCTCAAGGCCTTGCGGGCGCAGGCCCAGGCGCTGCCCGAGCTGGTCGGCAAGCTCGACGCAATGATGAGCCGCATGGCCGAACACCACCACCAGCTCGGCGAGCAACTGCTGGCCGGCCAGCAGCGCTTCCACGACGAAGCCAAGGGGCTGTACGGCAACCTGGCGCAATCCGTCGACCAGTCGCTCAAAGCCAGCCTCAAGGACAGCGCAACGGTCGCCGCGCAGACCATCCAGCCGGTCGTCACCGCCACCATGGCGAGCATTGCAAACGAGACGCGCGGCCTGCACGACAAGCTGTTCGGCACCGTCGAAACGCAGTTGGCCGGCATCACCGGGCAATTTGCGCAAGTCGTCGGCAGCGTCAGCGAGACCTGGACGCAGGCCCTGAACCATCACGAACAGGCCACCGAGCGCCAGCACCAGCAACTGCAAGCTGCGCTTACCGTCTACGCCGAGACCTTCGATCAGCGCGCCACGACGCTGCTCGCCTCGGTCGAAACCACCCAGACCAAGCTGCAGGCCGACGCCGCACAGCAACAGGCGGCCCTGGCCGAGACCACCGCCGCCCATCAGCAACAACTGGCCGACACGCTGGCCAGCCAGTTCGACGGCGTCACTGCGCGCCTCGATCAGGCCGTCAGTCAAGTGGCCGACACCTGGCAAGCCGCGCTGGGCCAGCACACCAGCACCAGCGATGCGCTGAGCGAGAAACTGGACACGACGCTGAGCGCCTTCGCCGACACCTTCGGCCAACGCTCGCAAGCCTTGCTCGACTCGGTGGCCGGTACGCACGCCGCGCTGAAGGGCGAACTGGCCACCAGTCATGCCGCCTTCGCCCAGACCACGCAGGCGCAGCAGGCAGCAATCAGCGAACAGGTCGCCGGCCAGCTCGACGGCATCGCCCGGCGTTTCGACGGCGCTGTGCAAACGGTTTCCGAAACCTGGACCGGCGCGCTGGCCAAGCACGAACATGCCAGCGACCGCCTGACGCAGGCGCTGGAACAAACGCAAATCAGCCTCGCCGACACTTTCGCCCAGCGCAGCGCCGCCCTGCTCGCCGACATGCGCGCCACGCAGGCCGCCTGGCAGAGCGAATGGGCGGCTGGCGAACAGAGCCGCCAGACCGGCTTCACCGATGCCCTGTCGGCGCTGGCCGGCCGGCTGGAAGCGCAATGGCAGCAGGCCGGACAGGCGACGCTGGCGCAGCAGGAACAGATCACGCACACGCTCGGCGACACCGCCCGCGAGCTAGTCGCCGCCCACCAGCGCCAGGCCGAGACGACCATCGCCGAAGTCACCCGCCTGATGCACAGCGCCGCCGAGGCGCCCAAGGCCGCGGCCGAGGTCATCGGCCAACTGCGCCACGAACTGTCGGCGAGCATGGCCCGTGACAACAGCCTGCTCGAAGAGCGCAGCCGCATCATGGAAACCCTGGGCGCCCTGCTCGACGCCATCAACCACGCCTCGACCGAGCAGCGCAGCGCCATCGACGCGCTGGTCGCGTCGTCGGCCGAACTGCTCGAACGCGCCGGCAGCCAGTTCGCCGCCAGGGTCGAGAGCGAAGCCGGCAAGCTGGTCGAGGTCGGCTCCGGCATCGCCGGCGGCGCGCTGGAAGTGGCCAGCCTGGGCGAAGCCTTCGGCGCTGCGGTCAAGCTGTTTGCCGAATCGAACGACAAGATGATGGGTGCCCTGCAACGCATCGAAAACGGCCTGGCCAAGTCGCTGACCCGCAGCGACGAGCAGCTTGCCTACTACGTCGCGCAGGCGCGCGAAATCATCGACCTCAGCATCCTGTCGCAGAAAAAGATGGTCGACGACCTGCAGCGCGTCGTCGGTAGCGAAGCATGAGCCTCGAAGACAGCGACGCCAGCGTCGACCACAGCACCCCGGTCTGGGCCGTTTTCGGCGACCTGATGGCCGGGCTGCTCGGCGCCTTCGTGCTGATCCTGGTCGGCGTGCTCGGCGTGCAGCTCGAACTGGTCAGCAGCCTCGAAGCCGAAATCCAGAAACGCCAGCAGGAAGAACAACGCCGCCTGGCGCTGGAAAAGGCGCTGGCCGGCCCGCTCGCCTCCGGCCGCGTGACGCTCGACAACGGCAAGATCGGCATCAGCGGCAACGTGCTCTTTGCGCTCAATTCCGACCAGTTGCAGCCGGAAGGCAAGCAACTGTTGAAGAGCCTGTCCCAGCCCATCGCCGCCTACCTCGGCGCCAGCGAACAGATGCTGATGGTCAGCGGCTTCACCGACGACATGCCGGTACGCGGCAGCAACAGCCGCTTCGCCGACAACTGGGAACTCTCGGCCCAGCGCGCGCTGACCGTCACCCGCACGCTGATCGAGGACGGCGTGCCTTCGTCATCCATCTTCGCCGCCGCCTTCGGCTCGCAGCAGCCGGTCGCCGACAACGCCGACGCCGAAGGCCGCGCCCGCAACCGCCGCGTCGAAATGGCGCCGGTGCCCAAGTCGCGGACCAATGCCAAGGACGCCAATGGCTGACCGGGGAGAGCTCCAGCGCCGACTCGATGCCCTGCGCGCCAGCGGCGCCGCCGAGCGCGATCCCGTCCGCTTCGCCTACCTCGACGCCCTGGCCCGCCGCGCCGCGACGCAACCGGCCAGCATCCGCCAGGTGCTCGCCGACAAATTCGGCGCTGGCGCCGACGAACTGCTCAGCCGCCCGGCACCGACGCCAACGGCGAGCGCGCCGAGCGACCGCGCCAGCCCGCTCGCCACGCTGCTCGCCTACATCGGCCAGCAGGCCCACGCTCAGCCAGAGTCCAACCCACTGGCCAACGCGCCTGCACGCCCGCCAGGCGACCAGCGACCCAGAGCAAAGGATTCGGTTGGCGCCGGCCGCCCGCCAGCACCGGAACTCAAATCCGTCGCCTACTTCCGCGACGAGTGGTCCAAGCTCAGCACCGAGCAGCAACTGACGCAGACCCTGGCCCAGGCCCCGGAAAACGCCGGCCCGATGAATTCCCAGCACCTCGTGCTGCGCAGCCTGCAGCTCATGCGCGACATCGCGCCGGATTATCTGCACGGTTTCATGTCCTACATCGACGCGCTGATCTGGCTGGAACACGCGGCCCCGGTCAAGCCGGCGCCGGCGCGAGCCGCCGCCAGCGAGGGAGTACCGGCAAAGCGGGCGGCCAGGAGTAGCCCGAAGCGTCGCTGATCGAACCCGGACCCGGGCCGATTACCGCAACAATTCAAACGATATCGAGGTTTTGACTAGGTGACGGCTGGCAGCAAGCGGCCAGGAGCGGTCTCTCAAGAAAGCGTCGCATAGCGGACGTTGGCTCTGTCGGTACGGTCGCTAATCAATAAGAAGTCCGGCACATGGAAAACATCCATGTCATTAAATACCTTGCAGATGATCCAATCGTGTCAGTATTATTCTCCTGCGTTTCTGCTCGAGAATAACGGTTTGGCATAGGAGATAAGTTGAGCCAACTCAAACGTTATACAGAACTGCCCTATGTGCTCCAGATTCTGGAAACCCGTCGGCTAACTCTAGTCAATCCGAGTTCGTGGGACGACAAAAACGACTCGCATTTTGTTCAAGCCTACCGCGACCGCAAGGGGCATGGTTCCGTACTCGCACTTTGTCTCACCGGTGCTGCGCAGACTTACCACCATTGGAGAGTGTTTACCCACGGGGCATCGGGCGCCTGCATATGTTTTGATCGGGGAAAATTTTTGAGTTGGATTGAGTCTGACGAGCTAATAACTGGACGTGAAGTGCAATACAAAACTCTTCCGCAAGTCCAGAAAATGCCCCCCTCGTTGGACGATCTTCCATACGTAAAGAGGAAGGCGTACGAACACGAGGCTGAGTTTCGTTTATTGCACACCACTTCACGTAAGTCAGTCGCAGTCAAGAGCTTCGAGATGCCGTTGTCCGTAATCGATGAAGTTGTTCTAAACCCGTGGTTGCCACCGGCTACTGCCTCCGCAGTTGAGGATGTAATTCATCGAATCGAAGGGTGCGAAAATCTCAAAGTCCTCCGGGCCACCATCGTAAAAAACGACGCGTGGCAAAGGGCTGCAGCCAGTAAAGCCGAGGCCTAAATTTCCATTGCAGGCAAAGCCTATCGGCTCGCCTGAATTTCGACATTTAGCGTCCGCTATGATAGGACGCCAACTACCGCTTTGGGTCGATAGCCGCCTTTTGCGGATTCTCAAGCCTCAATCTCCCAAGCTCACCCCCGCCGCCTTCGCCCGCGCCGCGTGTGCCTTGCGGTAGCTGTCGAGCAGGCGCTGGTGGCGGTCCAGGCCTTCCAGCTTCATGCTGGTCGGCGTCAGGCCGTGGAAGCGGATGCTGCCATCGACTGAGCCGATGACCGCATCCATGCGTTCGTTGCCGAACATGCGGCGGAAGTTGGGTTCGTAGTCTTCCAGTTCCAGTTCGTCGTCGAGCAGCACTTCCAGCACCACATTGACCGCCTGGTAGAACAGGCCGCGCTCGGCGGTGTTTTCGTTGTACTGCAGGTAGGCTTCGACCTGTTCCTTGGCCGCTTCGAAGTCCTGCAGCGCCAGGTTGATCAGGAGCTTGAGTTCGAGGATGGTCAGCTGGCCCCAGTCGGTGTTCTCGTCGAATTCGACGCCGATCAGCGTGATGATGTCGGTGTAGTCGTCGAGCTCGCTCTCTTCGAGGCGCTCCAGCAAGGCTTCGAGGCCGGCGTCGTCAAGGCGGTGCAGGTTGAGGATGTCCTCACGGAAGGCCAGCGCCTTGTTGGTGTTGTCCCAGATCAGGTCGTCGACCGGGTAGATTTCCGAGTAGCCGGGCACCAGGATGCGGCAGGCGTTGGCGCCGAGCTGGTCATAGACGGCGACGTAAACCTCCTTGCCCATCTCGGCCAGGATGCCGAACAGCGTGGCGGCTTCGTCGGCGTTGGAATTCTCGCCATGCCCGGAGAAATCCCATTCGACGAAGTCGTAATCGGCCCTGGCGCTGAAGAAGCGCCATGAGACGACGCCGCTAGAGTCGATGAAATGTTCGACGAAGTTGTTCGGCTCGGTGACGGCGTTGCTCTCGAAGGTCGGCCGCGGCAGGTCGTTGAGGCCTTCGAAGCTGCGCCCCTGCAGCAGTTCGGTGAGGCTGCGTTCGAGCGCGACTTCCAGGCTCGGATGCGCGCCGAAGGAGGCGAAGACGCCGCCGGTGCGCGGGTTCATCAGGGTCACGCACATCACCGGGAACTGGCCGCCGAGCGAGGCGTCCTTGACCAGCACCGGGAAGCCCTGTTTCTCCAGCTCTTCGATGCCGGCGACGATGCCCGGATATTTGGCCAGCACCTCGGCCGGCACGTCGGGCAGCGCGATTTCGCCTTCGAGGATTTCGCGCTTCACCGCCCGCTCGAAGATTTCCGACAGGCACTGCACCTGCGCTTCCGCCAGCGTGTTGCCGGCGCTCATGCCGTTGCTGAGGAAGAGGTTGTCGATCAGGTTGGTCGGGAAATACACCGTCTCGCCGTCCGACTGACGCACGTAGGGCAGCGCGCAGACGCCGCGCTCGGTGTTGCCGGAGTTGGTGTCGAACAGGTGCGAGGCGCGCAGCTCGCCGTCCGGGTTGTAAATTTCCAGCGTGTAGTCGTCGAGCAGGCCCTTGGGCAGCGCATCCTTCTTGCCCGGCTTGAACCAGCGCTCGTTCGGGTAATGCACGAAGGGCGCGTTGGCGAATTCCTCGCCCCAATACTGGTCGTTGTAGAAATGATTGCAGCTCAGGCGCTCGATGTATTCGCCCAGGGCCGAGGCCAGCGCGCTTTCCTTGCTGGCGCCCTTGCCGTTGGTGAAGCACATCGGCGAATGCGCGTCGCGGATGTGCAGCGACCAGACGTTGGGCACCAGGTTGCGCCAGGAAGCGATCTCGATCTTGATGCCCAGCCCGGCGAGCAGGCCGGACATGTTGGCGATGGTCTGTTCGAGCGGCAGGTCCTTGCCGGCGATGAAAGTCTGCGTGTCGGCGTCGGCGCTGACGGTCAGCAGCGCCTGCGCGTCGGCATCCAGGTTCTCGACTTCCTCGATGACGAACTCGGGGCCGGTCTGCACCACCTTCTTGACCGTGCACCGGTCGATGGAGCGCAGGATGCCCAGGCGGTCCTTCTCGGAAATGTCCGGCGGCAGCTCGACCTGGATCTTGAAAGTCTGCTTGTAGCGGTTTTCCGGATCGACGATGTTGTTGTGCGACAGGCGGATGTGCTCGGTCGGGATGTTGCGCGTGTCGCAGTAGAGCTTGACGAAGTAGGCCGCGCACAAGGCCGACGAGGCGAGGAAGTAATCGAACGGCCCCGGCGCCGAGCCGTCGCCTTTATAGCGGATCGACTGGTCGGCGATGACCGTGAAGTCGTCGAATTTGGCTTCCTGACGAAGCTTGTCGAGAAAATTGACCTTGATTTCCATGCGGCTGTCCCAGCGTTCTAAACGAATCGGTCGCCATTATCCGGGTTTCCCGGCGGCCGGGTACGAGGTGAAGCCGCTCAGGCCGCGTAATGCAGCACCGCGAAGAAGTGGCAGCCGGTGCCCGTTGCGACGAAAGCGTGCCATACGGCATGGGCGTAGCGGACGCGGGAATCGAGCATGAAGAAGACGACACCGGCGGTGTAGGCGACGCCACCGGCGACGAGCAGGATGACGCCGGGCAGCGAGACGTGCTCGACCAGCGGCACCGCCGCGATCAGCACCAGCCAGCCCATGGCGAGATACAGCCCGGTGGACAGCCAGGGATGGGAGAGCCGGTTGAATGCCTTCAGGGCGATGCCGGCGGCGGCCATCGACCAGACCAGACCGAACAGCGTCCATCCCCAGGAACCAGCCAGGGCGCCGAGTGCGAACGGGGTGTAGCTGCCGGCAATGAAGCAGTAGATGGCGCCGTGATCCAGCTTCTGGAACAGGCGTTTCAGCTTGCCCGCCGGGAAGGCATGGTAGAGCGTCGAGGTCAGGTAAAGGAGAACCATCGTCGCCGCAAACACGCTGGCCCCGACGACATTGGCCACGCCGAAATGGCTGGCCGAGGCGATCAGGAAAGGGACGCCGACAATCGCCGCCAGCAGCGCCACGCCGTGGCTGACGCTGTTGGCGATTTCTTCACCCAGGCTTTGTGGTCGTTCAGTCATGAGGTTCATCGTAGCACCTCAGGCATTTTTTCTCCGTGACCATCGGTAGCGATTTGCCCGGATCGTGTTATCCGGCCACGCTGCGGCGCCTCAGGCAAACACCCCGTGCAGATACCAGCCCTGCGCGTCGCGGAAAATCCACGCCCATTGTCCCTCGCCGTTGCGGGCGACGAAGTAGTCGCGACGGATGTCGCCAGTCGCAGCGCTTTCGCCGCTGTCCCACCAGCCGCTTTCCAGGCGCTCGCCGCGCGTGACGAGTTGCAGCGGGCCGTGCCAGTGCGGGCCGTCGGCGCGTTCGGTCAGCGGCTGCGGCACCGGCAGCAGCCAGAGCGGGCGCGGGAGAGCCCAACTTGCAGTGGATGCTGTCCCGGCCGCCAGAATGCCCGCCGGATCGGCGTTGCGCGAGGCGCATTCCGGGCGGTGGTCGGCGTGCGCCGCCAGGCTGCGCACGGCGTCGTCGCCAAGACGGGCGCGCAGGCGTTCGAGGCAGGCGGCGGCGCCCTCGCCGCTCACCGCCTGCTCGAACAGGCCGGCGCTAGCGCCGGGCCGGGCGACGACCTCGTCGGCGTCCAGGTGCAGCGCCTCGACCGGCGCCGCCAGTTGCAGGCGGCCGAGGTGTTCGCGCAGCAGGCGCATGAAACGGCCCTCATCGGCGCAGGGCTCGCCGAAACGCAACGGCAGCGCGCTACTTGAGCCGTCGTCGTGAGTCAGGCGCAGTGTGCACGCGCGCAGCAGCGACTGGCGCACCTGCAGCCAGCCGGCCAGCGCGGCGAACAGGCGCTGCGCGGCGAAGGCCAGGCCTTCGGCGAATTCGACGCGCGACGGCAGCTCCAGCCCGGCGGCGAAGCGTTCGGGAAAGACGAAGGCGCGCTGCGGATCGGGCAGTTCGCCGCGGGCGCGCAGCAGGTCGTCGACCGGGCCGTTGCCGATGCGCCGACGCAGGCCGGCGGGCGCGCTCAGTTCGCCGAGACGGCGCAGACCGAAGGCTTCCAGACGGGCGACGACCTCGGCCGGCCAGCCGGGCACGGCACACGGCAAATCGGCCAGCGCCGCCTGCAGCGCGGCCAGGCTCTCGTAGCTCGCCGCCGCGTCGGCGCGCGCCAGCCAGCGGGCGCCGAGCGGCGTCGGCGCGACCGCCCAGGCGACGCTCCAGCCCTGCGCCCGGCAGCCGTCGAGCGCCGCCGCGACGATGGCGGCGACGCCGCCGAACAAGCGCCGGCAGGCGCCGATTTCCAGCAGCAGCGAATCCGGCGGCGCCAAGCTGACGGTCGGCGTAAAACGCCCGGCCCAGCAGGCGAGATCGGAGAGCGCCCGGGCTTCGCGCGCCGGATCGCGCTCGCTGGCGCGCAGCCCGGGTAGCAGGCCGAGCGCGGTCGACAATTTCTGGCCAGGCAAAACGCCGGCGGCAACGGCAAGCGGATCGGCGGCCAGGACCCGGCCACGGGCCGTGACGACGCTAGGCGACTGCCGCGATGGCAGGGCTTCCAGCGTCAGCAGCGGAAAATGCAGGGCCAGCCACAACACGTGCTTTCCTTCCCGGTCGGGGAATCTCGATCTGCAACAGGCGCGACGCCGGCCGGCCGCGCCGCTTCAGGATGCGCAGCGCCAGGCCGGCGCTCCCCGCCGCCAGCGAAAGCCGCAAGGGCGCCGGCGACGGCGTCGCGGCGTCCGCGGTCGACCGCCACAGAACCGCCAGAACCGCCTGCCCCTCGGCCGCCACCTGCAGGCGGCGCAAGGCCCGGGCGTCGATGCCGGCGTCCGGCCAGGCAAGCAGACCGGCGAAACCGCCGCATCTGAGCAACTGCTCGACGCACCAGGCCGCCTGCTTGCCGGGACGGATCACCAGCAGGCGCTCCGGCGCCACCCCGGCCGCCGCCCAGGCCGGCGCATGCGGCAGCCAGGGCGGCGCGACCAGAGCCAGCCGCCCACCTTCGTCCGACAAACGGGCCAGCGCCGGCAGCAGCAGGCTGATTTCGCCGATGCCGCCACGGTCGCTCAGGATTTCGGTGAGATTGCCGCGCGGCCAGCCGCCGCCCGGCAGTTCGGCGTCGAGTTCGGTGTAGCCGCTGGCGACGGTGCCCGCCGGCAGGCCGGGCAAGGCGTCGCCGCGCCAGATGTCGCCACGCGCCAGGACCGCCGCCAAATCCACCGGCGACGGTTGCGCGCTCATGACAGCTTGGCGACGGCTCCGCGGATCAGGCCGACGGCGACGCCCTCGATGGCGAATTCGACTTCGCCGGGATTGATCACGATCGGTTCGAAATCCGGGTTCTCGGCGATCAGGCGGATCTGGTTCTTGCCGCGCTCCAGGCGCTTGACGGTGACTTCCTCGTCGATGCGGGCGACGACGATCTCGCCGTCGCGCGCCTGGTTGGTCTTGTGCACCGCCAGCAGGTCGCCGTCGAGGATGCCGGCGTCGATCATCGACAGGCCGCGCACCTTGAGCAGGAAATCGGCGCGCGGATTGAACAGGCCGGCGTCGAAGTTGTAGCGCCCCTGCACGTTCTCGACAGCGAGGATGGGCGAGCCGGCGGCGACGCTGCCGATCAGCGGGAGGCCGAGCTGTTCGACGAGGCGGATGCCGCGCGCCGAGCCGGGTTCAAGGTTGATCGCGCCCTTCTTGGCCAGCGCCTTGAGGTGATCCTCGGCGGCGTTCGGCGAGGCGAAGCCGAAGGCGGTGGCGATCTCGGCGCGGGTCGGCGGCGCCCCGAGGACTTCGACGGTGTTGCGGATGAAGTCGAGGATTTCCTGCTGACGCGGGGTGAGTTTCATGGCGGGGCTCCGGCAATTTCCGATGACTGTATTTTTGTACAGTTACCGGAAATTGGCAAGCCCGGCGTCGATCAATCCTGGATCGTGCTCGAAAAAGCCTGGACCACGTCGACCACCCGGGTCGCCCCGTCGCGCATCTGCTTGATCGCCGCGCCGGCGCTGTTGGCCAGTTCGACGCCGGCGCGCACCTCGGCCAGGCCGTTGTTCATGCTCGCCGTCACCGAACCGGTTTCCTTCTGGATGGTCTGGATCATGGCGGCGATTTCGCCGGTCGATTTGCCGGTGCGCTCGGCCAGCTTGCGCACCTCGTCGGCCACCACCGCGAAACCGCGCCCCGATTCGCCGGCGCGCGCCGCCTCGATCGCCGCGTTGAGCGCCAGCAGGTTGGTCTGGTCGGCGATCTCGCGGATGGTGCCGACGATCGACGAGATGCGGGCCGTCTGTTCGCCAAGCACGGCGACCAGCGCCGCCGATTCGTCGACGATGCCGGCGATGTGCTGCATCTTGTCCACGGTGTCGAGGATGATGCCCTCGCCGGACTGGGAAATCTCCCGCGTTTCCAGCGCCACCTTGTAGGCGGTTTCCGCCCCTTCGCGCTCGGCCATGTGGCGACGGATGCGCTCGCTGATGTCGGTGGCGAACTTGACCACCTTGACGACCTGCCCGTCCGGCCCGAACACCGGGTTGTAGCTGGCCTCCAGCCAGACCTCGCGGCCCTGGCGGTCGAGCCGCCGGTACTGTCCGGAACAGAATTCGCCGCGCCCCAGGCGAGCCCAGAACTGCGCGTACTCCGCTCCGCGCACGAAATCTTCCGGACAAAAGATCCGGTGATGCTGGCCGGCCAGCTCGCGGGTCGAATAGCCCATGGCCCGGCAGAAATTGTCGTTGGCGCGCAGGATGCGGCCGTCGGTGGCAAATTCGATGACCGCCATCGAGCGCTCGATGGCATCGACCATGGCACGCTGGCTGGCGGCCTCGATCACCTGCGGCGTGACGTCGGTGGCGAACTTGACCACCTTGACCACCCGGCCGTCCGCCCCGAGCACCGGGTTGTAGGTGGCTTCCAGCCAGACATCCCGGCCATCGCGCTGACGGCGGCGCACGGGGCCGCGGAAGAACTCGCCGCGCCGCAGCGAGGCCCAGAAGCTGTCGTATTCCGGCGAGCCGGCATAGGCTGGATCGCACAGGCGGCGGTGATGCTGGCCCTTGAGTTCGGACAGCGTGTAGCCGAGGGTCCGGCAGAAATTGTCGTTGGCGTCGATCACCGTGCCGTCGGGCATCAGTTCGACGATCGCCATCGAGCGCTGGAGCGCCGCGTGCAGGGCGTGACAATCGGCAAGCGCCGCTTCGAGTTCGCCGACCTGCTGCCGGTACTTGTTGCCGAACATTCCATCTCCCTGTCTGGTTGAAGGCGCCGATGCTACCAAAACCCGCCCGGACGCGACACGCCTTGCTAATATCCGGCGCACCGCGCTACAGGACCCAGCATGAAACTCCAGCATCTCGCCATCGGCGACCGCTTCGAATACGAAGGAAAAATCTTCGTCAAGACCGGCCCGCTCACCGCCTCCTCGGACCAGGGCGGGCAGCAGATCATTCCCCGCTACGCGGTGCTCAAGCCGCTCGACCAGGCGCAGCCGGAAAGCCGGGCCGGCGGCCGCGAGCGCCTGAACAAGGCAGCGGTGCTGGCCGCCTTCGACCGTTTCTACCGGACCAGCGAACGCCTCTGCGACAGCACCGCGCACGCCGAACTGGCGCGGGCGCGCAGCGAATTCCTCGGCATCTTCGAGTGATCAGGTCGGCAGGTCGAAACCCTTGAGCTTGCGGTACATGTCGACGGCGTAGGAGTCGGTCATGCCGGCGACGAAGTCGGCCACCTGCAACAGGCGCACGTAAGGATCGGCATCGGGTTTGCCGCCGTGGCCGAGGAATTGCGGCGGCAGCAGACGGAGCAGCATTTCCTCGCGCTTGGTCATGCGCAGTTCAGGCACCGCCGCCGCCTCGACGGCGTGGGTAAACAGCCCGAGCAGCGCGCCAAGCACCTCGAAGCCGGCGGTTTCGATTTCCAGCGCCGGCCGCGCTGTGTAGATCGTCTCCTTGGCCACCTGCAGCACCGCCTGCAGCGGCACGCTGACCGGCGACTGCTCGAGCAGTTCGTCGTCGAAACTGCCATCGAGGATCGCCGCCTCGTTTTCCAGGAAAACCGCCGCCGCGCTTTCCAGCAGGCGACCGATCGCCTTGGCGCGCAAGTATTCGAGACGCTCCTTCGGGTCGTACAGGCGGTCGAGCCGGCTGCCGTTGATCGTCGAACCGGCGAGGTCGGCGAGCAGGCATTCGGCGTCCTTGTAGGGCACGAAGCCGAGACGCGCCGCGTCTTCGAGATCGACGATCAGGTAGCAGGTATCGTCGGCCACTTCGACCAGGAAGGCCAGCGGATGACGGCGCCAGGCCTGCCCCGGAATTCGCTCGACCAGCCCGGTCGACTGAGCAACGCGGGCAAAATTGTCGGCGTCCTGCTGGAAGAAACCGAATTTCTTGCCGCTCTTGCCATCCAGCGGGCCGTCGAGCGCGGAAGGCCGCGGGTACTTGGTGAAGGTCGCCAGCACCGCGCTGGTCAGCTGCAGCCCGCCAGGATTGGCCGGGCTCTGCAGCCGCGAAACGATGCGGAACCCCTGCGCGTTGCCCTCGTACTTCTCGAAATCGGCGCGCTGCGCCGGCGTGAATTCATGGCGCTGGAACAGGCCGGAATTGCGGAACCATTCGCGGATCGCGTCCTCGCCGGCATGGCCGAAGGGCGGGTTGCCGATGTCGTGGGCCAGGCAGGCGGCGGCGACGATCGCCCCGAAATCGCCCGATTCGACATGGTGCAGAGCGTGCCGGGCGATGATCTCGCGGCCGACGACAGCGCCCAGCGAACGACCGACGCAACTGACTTCCAGGCTGTGCGTCAGGCGGGTACGCACGTAATCGCTCTTCGATAGCGGAAAGACCTGCGTCTTGTCCTTCAGCCGACGGAAGGCCGAGGTGAACACGATGCGGTCGTAATCCTGCTGGAAGGCGGTGCGCTCCGCCGTTCCCGGCGCCTTGCCGGCCCCCAGCCTTTCGCTGGAGAGCAGTTTTTCCCAGATTTTCCGCTTGCCCATGCCGATTCCGTCGTTATCCGATGGGCGCCGAGTTTACTCCGCTTCGAGCAAGGCCCGCACGTGATCCGGCAGCGGCACCGATTTTCCGGTCTGGGTGTTCATCCAGACCACCTTGGCGGCGCCTTCGGCGTAAAGCTGGCCGTCGATCAGCATGTCGACGTGCGTCTGGCAGCTTGAGCGGCCGATCGCGCCGACGTAGGTGCGCACCTCGACGGTGCCCGGATAGGTCATCGGACGCAGGAAGGTACACGCGGCATTGACGATCACCGGACCGTCACCGCCCGGGCGGACCAGCACCTTCATGTCCTCGATCCACTCGACCCGCGCCTGCTCCATGTAGCGGAAATAAACCGTGTTGTTGACGTGCCCGTAGGCGTCCATGTCGCCCCAGCGGATGGGCAGGGTCGTGGTGTGAATGAGTTTTTTGCGATGGTCCATGAAACGATCGTTTGAAAATGGGTTGAAGAAAGCGTTTCCATACTGTAGCGTATTGAAAACAAGCCAACAATAATCGAGGAGACAAGCATGGAACGCGAAGCCATGGAATTTGACGCGGTCATCGTCGGCGGCGGTCCGGCCGGACTGGCCGCGGCAATCCGCCTGAAGCAGCTGGCCGGGGAAAACGGCGAGGACTTCTCGGTCTGCCTGATCGAGAAAGGCGCCGAGATCGGCGCCCACATCCTGTCCGGCGCGGCGATCGACCCGCGTGCCCTCGACGAACTGCTGCCCGCCTGGAAGACGACCGGCGCGCCGCTCAACGCTCCGGTCAGCGAGGACCGCTTCCTGATCCTCTCCGAAACCGGCGCCACGCAAGTGCCGAACGCCCTGCTCCCCGGCTGCTTCCACAACGACGGCAACTACGTCATCTCGCTCGGCAACCTCTGTCGTTGGCTAGGCGGCCAGGCCGAAGCGCTCGGTGTCGAGATCTACCCCGGCTTTGCCGGCGCCGAAGTGCTGTTCGACGAGAACGGCGCGGTCAAGGGCGTCGCCACCGGCGACATGGGCCGGCTGCACGACGGTTCGGAAGGGCCGAACTTCCAGCCCGGCATGGAACTGCACGGCAAATACAGCTTCTTTGCCGAAGGCTGTCGCGGCCATCTTGGTAAACAACTGATCGCCCATTTCAAACTTGACCGCGACGCCGACCCGCAAACTTATGGGATCGGCCTCAAGGAGCTCTGGGAAATCGACCCGGAAAAGCACCAGAGCGGCCTGGTCATCCACAGCGGCGGCTGGCCGATGCAGCCCGACACCTACGGCGGCGGCTTCCTCTATCACCTGGAGAACAATCAGGTCGCGGTCGGTTTCGTCGTCGGCCTCGGCTACGAAAACCCGCACCTGTCGCCCTACGAGGAATTCCAGCGCTACAAGACGCACCCGGCGATCCGTCATTTCCTCGACGGCGGCAAGCGCATCGCCTACGGCGCCCGCGCGCTCACCGCCGGCGGCCTGCAGTCGCTGCCGGAAACGGTGTTTCCCGGCGGCGTCCTGGTTGGCGACGACGCCGGCTTCCTCAATGCCGCCCGCATCAAGGGTTCGCACTGCGCGATCAAGACCGGTGCCCTGGCCGCCGAAGCCTGTTTCGCGGCCCTTTGCGAAGGTCGCCAGCGCGACAGCCTGACGGCCTATCCGGAAAGTTTCCGGCAAAGCTGGCTGTACGACGAGCTGCACCGCGCCCGCAACTTCAAGCCGTGGATGAGCAAGGGCTTGTGGCTCGGTTCGCTGATGTTCGGCATCGACCAGTTGCTGCTGCGTGGCAAGGCGCCGTGGACGCTGCGCCACACCGTGTCCGACCACGCCAAGCTGAAGCCGGCGGCGGACTGCCCGAAGATCGATTATCCGAAACCGGATGGCGTCGTCAGCTTCGACCGCCTGTCCTCGGTCTTCCTGTCGAGCACCAACCACGAGGAAGACCAGCCCTGCCATCTGCAGTTGAAAGATGCCAGCGTACCGATCGCCAGCAATCTGGCAACCTACGACGCGCCCGAGCAACGCTACTGTCCGGCCGGCGTCTATGAAATCCTGCGCGACGACGCCGATACCCCGCGCTTGCAGATCAACGCGCAGAACTGCGTGCACTGCAAGACCTGCGACATCAAGGACCCGACGCAGAACATCGTCTGGGTCGTGCCGCAGGGTGGCGAGGGGCCGACCTATCCCAACATGTAGTCATGCTGACGGGAAAACGCCGGGAAGCCGCGATCCGCGGTTTCTCGGTTTATAATCTCGCGCCTGACCCCTAAGGGAGAACAAAGACATGGGCTTTCTTGCCGACAAGAAGATATTGATCACCGGACTTTTGTCCAAGCATTCCATCGCCTATGGCATCGCCAAGGCCTGCCACCGCGAAGGTGCGCAACTCGCCTTCACCTACCAGACTGAACGCTTCGAAGACCGCATCAAGAAATTCGCCGCCGAGTTCGGCAGCGACATCACGATTCCGCTCGACGTCACCAGCGACGAACAGATCGACAACGTTTTCGTCGAACTCGGCAAGCGCTGGGACGGCCTCGACGGACTCGTCCATTCGATCGCCTACGCGCCGACCGAAGCGATCGAAGGCGACTTCCTCGACGGCATCTCGCGCGAAGCCTTCCGCATCGCCCACGAAATTTCCGCTTACAGCTACCCGGCGCTGGTCAAGGCCGCCCGCCCGATGCTGCGCGGCCGCAAGAGTTCGACGCTGGCGCTGACCTACCTCGGCGCCGAACGGACGATGCCCAACTACAACACGATGGGCGTCGCCAAGGCCAGCCTCGAAGCCGCCACCCGCTACCTGGCCTTCTGCCTCGGCCCCGAAGGCATCCGCGCCAACGCCATCTCGGCCGGTCCGATCAAGACCCTGGCCGCTTCCGGTATCGGCAACTTCGGCAAGCTGCTCGCCTACAACTCGCACAACGCGCCACTGCGCCGCAACGTGACCATCGAGGAAGTCGGCAACGCCGCCGCCTTCATGCTCTCCGATCTGGCCAGCGGCATCACCGGCGAAATCATGTATGTCGATGGCGGCATGAACACCGTCGCCCTGGGCAACGCCGACCCGCTACCGGCCTGACCGGCCTTGCGGTCACCCCGCAAGATTCACACGCAACGCCGACCTGGCTCCGCCCGGTCGGCGTTTTTCATTGCCGCCAGGAGAAGCTGATGCGCCTGCTGCCCCGCTGGGCCAGTCCCTACCCCCGACAACACCTGGCCAGCGACCTGCTAGCCGGGGTAATCGTCACCATCCTGGTCATTCCGCAAAGCCTCGCCTACGCGCTGCTCGCCGGCCTGCCGCCGCAGGCCGGGCTGTACGTGGCGATCTTCCCGGTGATCGCCTACTCGCTGTTCGGCAGCAGCATGGTGCAGGCGGTCGGCCCGGTGGCGATCACCTCGATCATGACTTACTCGGTGCTGACGCCGATCGCCGCGCCCGGCTCGCCCGAATACATCGCGCTGGCGGCGACGCTGGCGCTTGCCTCGGGCCTGGTCCTGCTCGGCTGCGGCCTGCTGCGCCTCGGTTTCCTGGCCCGCCTGTTGAGCCGGCCAGTGATCGCCGGCTTCGTTTCCGGCTCGGCGGTGCTGATCGTCTTCAGCCAACTGAAATACCTGTTCAACGCCCACCCGGCGGCAAGCGACGCATTGACCGTGCTCAGTGCACTGTTCGCCGAAGGGCGCATCGACGTCAGCACGGCCATCGGCCTTGCCGCCATCGCCGTGCTCGCCTTCGCCCGCAGCAGCCTCGCCGGCCTGCTCGGCAAGGTCGGCATCAAGCCGGGCGCCGCCGCCTTCGTCGTCCGCCTGGTGCCGCTGCTCGTCGTGCTGCTGGCAACCCTCGCCGTGGTCAGCTGGAATCTCGATCGGCAATACGGCGTCGCCGTCGTCGGCAGCATCGTCGAAGGCCTGCCGGCGCCGGTCTTCTTCCTGCCCGACGCCAGCGAGTTGAAACGGCTGGCGGTGCCGATCGCCTTGATGGCGCTGATCGGCATGGTGCAGAACATTTCGATGGCGCAGGCGCTGGCCATCCGCCGCCGCGAACGCATCGACGCCAACGCCGAGCTGGTCGGTCTCGGCGCCGCCAACGTGGTCGCCGCCTTCCACGGCGGCATGCCGGTCGGCGGCGGCGTCTCACGCTCGGCGGTCAATGTCGCGGCCGGCGCGCAGACGCCGCTGGCCGGCATCGTCGCCGCTTTCGCCATGCTCGCCGTGGTGATTGGCGCCGCGCCGTTATTCACCCGCCTGCCGCTGGCCGTGCTGGCGGCCAGCATCATCGTCGCCGCGCTCAGCATGATCGACCTGCACGGCCTGCGCCAGGCCTGGCACTACGACCGGGCCGACGGCATCGCCGCGCTCGGCACCGGCGCCGGCGTCTTCGTGCTCGGCCTCGAAGCCGGCATCGGCCTCGGCATCCTGCTCTCGCTGGCGACCCTGCTCTACCGCGCCAGTACGCCGCACATCGCGGTGCTCGGGCGGATTCCCGACAGCGAACATTTCCGCAACGTCGAACGGCACGCCGTAGAGACCCTGCCTAGCGCCCTCTTCCTGCGCACCGATGAAAGCCTTTTCTTCGGCAACCTGGACGCCGTCGAGGCCCGACTGCTCGCCGAGATCGAGCGTAACGGCGGTCTGCGCGACGTGGTGCTGATCATGAGCGCGGTCAACCGCGTCGACGCGACGGCGATGGAAGTGCTGCACGACCTCGACCGCGAACTCGGCGCCCGCGGCATCCGCCTCAACTTCGCCGAGATCAAGGGTCCGGTGCACGACCGCCTGCGCGACACTGCGCTGCTGCAGGAACTCTCCGGCCGGGTTTTTCTTTCGGTCAACGACGCCTACGAAGCCCTGCAAGGCTGAGCCCAAAAGAAAAAGGCGGGTTTCCCCGCCTTTTCGTCCGTTCCCCGGTAGTGCTCAGCGATCGCTGCTGTTCAGGGCCTTCTCGTTGATTTCCACCTTGTAGCGGCTGCGCAGCGCACTGACGTACATCTGCATGTCTTCCTGTGCCGCCAGCGAACGCAACTGGCCGAGCAGGCCCTGGCGGCGGACGTCGTCGAGCTTCTCGCCGGCTTCGACCTTGTTCAGGCGGTAGAGCATGTAGCCGGTGCCGCGGATTTCGACGCCGGCGTAGGACGGCAGCTTGTCGGTGTTCATGCGGAACACGGCGGGGACAGCCGGCGGCGGCAGGCGGCTGGCGTCCATGCGCGAGACGCGCTTGGCGGCGCCCCAGGCCTGCTTGTCCTCGCCCTTCTTCAGCTCGGCCAGGCGAGACTGGCCGTCGGCGACCGCCAGCTTGAAGGCTTCCTCGTTGCGCAGCATGGTCTCGATCTCGGCCTTGACGCTGTCGAAAGGCTGCAGCGCCGCCGGCTTGTATTCGACGATGCGCGCGGCGGCCAGCGTGTTGGGGGCGATCTCGACGGCTTCGGTATTGCGCTTGTTCTTGATCGCGTCGTCCGAGAACAGCGCCGCCAGCAGCTTGGCGTTGGCCAGCGGGCCGTTCGCCGGATCGGCCTGACGACCAAGCCAGCCGCTCTGCTGGACCTTCAGCTTGAACTGCTCGGCAGCCGGCTGCAGGCTGTCGGATTGCTCGTAGACCGCGTTGCTGAACGCTTCGACGGCTTCGGCAAACTTGCGGCCGGCGGCGGCCGTCTTCAGTTCCTTCTCGATCTCGCCGCGCACTTCGGCGAGCGGCTTTTCGCGGGCGGCGCGGACACCAGTCAGGCGGATGATGTGAAAGCCGAAATCGGATTCGACAATGCCGGAGGTCTCGCCTTCCTTGAGCGCAAAGACGGCGTCGTCGAAGGGCTTGACCATCATGCCGCGGCCGAAGAAGCCGAGGTCGCCGCCCTGGCCGGCGGAACCCGGGTCGTCGGAGTTCTTCTTGGCGATCTCGGCGAAAGCGGCCGGCGTCGCCTGCACGTCCTTCAGCACCTGCTCGGCCTTGGCCCGGGCCTGCGCCTTGTCCTTGCCTTCGGTGGCGATCAGGACATGGCTGGCGCGCCGTTCCTCGGGCTGCTGGTAGCGGTCCTTGTGGCCGTCGTACCAGGCTTTGATCTCTTCGTCGCTGACCTTGACCTCAAGGCCGTCCTGGCTCAGGACGACGAATTCGGCGCGGGCCTGGTCGGGCGTCTCGAAGCGCTTGCCGTTCTCGTCGTAGAACTTGCGCGCCGCGTCGTCGGCCAGCTTCACCTTGCCCAGGTAAGCGTCGAGGCCGAGCAGGATTTCCTGCACGTCGCGCTGTTCGGTCTGCAGCGCGAGGACGCGTTCGCCAACGGTGGTCGACAACACGCCGGACTGGCCGATGCTGCCAGCCAGGCGCTGCAGCGTCATGTCCTGCCGGACCTGCGCCTCGAAGCCTTGCGGCGACATGCCCTGGCCGCGCAGCAGCGCCTCGTAGCGCTGGGTCGAAAACTTGCCGTTCTCGTGGAAGGCCTCGATCGAGGCGATCGCATTGCGCACCGCCTCATCACTGACGTACAGGCGGCGCTTGCCGGCTTCGATCAGCAGCAGGCGGCGGTTGATCAGGTCGTCGAGAATCGCCTTGCGGAACGCCGGATTCTCGAACATCTTGGGATCAACCTGCCCGACCTGACTGCGCACGCGCTCCTGCTGTTCGCGCAGCGCCTGCTGGTACTCCTGCTGGCTGATCTGGACATCGCCAACCTTGGCGACACCGGCACCGGCGCCGTCGCCATTGAAATACGAATCGAGGCCGAAGAAGGCAAAGGGCAGCATGATCAGCACCAGGAAGCCCTGGACGATCCTCTTGTTGTTGCGGACTGCGTCGAACATGAGCAGAAAATCCTTCGAGTACGTTCACTGCAGCGGCACGTCAGCCGCCGCAAAAGGGGCAATGATACCGTAGTTGCTCAAGCCCTGCCCTCCTTCGCAGCGCTTTCGCCGCCTCCGAAAATGCGGCCGAGGCGACGGATGGCATCGTCGATTTCCGGCGTGTGCGGGTTGCCGCAATTGAGGCGCAGGCAGTTGCGGTACATGCCGCTGGCCGAAAACAGTTCGCCCGGCACGTAGGACAGGCGCTCGCGCAAGGCGCGCCCGTGCAACTGGGTGGTATCGATGCCTTCCGGCAGTTCGACCCACAGCACGTAGCCGGCCTGCGGCTGGGCGATCCGGGTGCTTGCCGGAAAATAGCGCGATACCGCCGCCTGCATGCTCTCCACCTGGCGCCGGTAGGTCCGGCGCAGGCTGTGCAGATGCCGGTCGACGGCGCCCGATTCGAGGTATTCGGCGAGCACCATCTGCGTCAACGGATTGGTGCCGCCGCTGGTGATTGTCTTCTGCAACGCGACTGCCGGCTTGTGGCGGCCGGCGGCGATGAAGCCGATGCGCAAGGACGGCGACAGGCACTTGGAGAACGACGCGCAGAGCATGACGTTGCCGCTGTCGTCGAAGGCCTTGACCGGCCACGGCCGCTCATCGCCGAAATGCAGGTCGCCGTAGATGTCGTCCTCGATCACCGGAATGCCGCGCGCCGCCATGAGCGCCGCCAGGCGCCGCTTGCGCTCGTCGGGCATGACGCTGCCCAGCGGGTTGCTGCCGTTGGCGACGAGCAGGCAAGCGGCGACGCCGCCGTTGCGGGTGGCCAGTTCGAGCGCCTCGACCGACATCCCGGTGCGCGGGTCGCAGGGGATTTCCAGCGCCTTCAGGCCCAGCGTCTCGAGCAGTTGCAGCATCAGGTAATAAGCCGGCGATTCGACCGCCACCGTGTCGCCCGGCCGGGTCACCGCGCGCAGGCAGAGGTTGAGCGCCTCGGTGCAGGAGTTGGTGATGACGAATTCCTCGGCCGCCAGCGGCCCGCCCCAGGCCAGCGAGCGGCGCACCAGCTGGCGGACCAGCGGCGGCAGGTCCATATGGACGTGGCTGCCGGTTTCGAGCAGGTGCGGATGGCGCCGCGCGACGCCAGCGTAAAGGCGATGCAGGGCGGCGATCGGCAGCAGCTCGTTGGCCGGCAGCGCGGCGGAGAGCGGCGCCACGCCGGGCTTGGCGCCGGCCTGCAGGACATGCACCAGGCGCTGCGAGATATCGACCGGCATCGGCCCGTCCGGCGTCGCCCGCGCTTCCGGCTCGCGCCGCGCCATCGCCGGCGGCCGCACGAAATACCCGGATTGCGGCCGGGCCTCGACCAGCCCACGCTCCTCGAGCTGGCGCATGGCCTGCACCACGGTGGACACCGACAGCCGGCGTTCCTGCGACAAGCGACGCACCGACGGCAAACGGTCGCCCTGCTTGAGGATGCCGTCGCTGATCATGCCGGCCAGCTCGCCGGCAAGTTTCTCGTAACGAAGGGGTTCTATGGCCATCGCACACCAACACAGTTGTCATTGAAAAACACCAGCACAGTTTCAACCACTGAAAACTGTGACGGTCACAATTTCGTTTCCGTGTGACTGTATCATTCTTTCATCCGCCCCTAAACTGTGCCTGCATTCAGAAAGGAGATGCGAGATGAAGATCAAGTTTGGCGAAGGCGAAGTTTATTTACGGGAACACTGCCCCCTGCGGCTGTCCGAGGCAGGCGGCATGGTCGTCCGCTGCACCAGCGGCGTACTGTGGATGACGGTCACCGGCGAAGCCGGCGACATCGTGCTGGCCGCCGGCGAAAGCCACCGCATCAGAGTGGCTGGCCGGGTCGTCATCGAAAGCCTGGGCAGCGACGCCCGCGTCCGCTTCGAACCCAGCACCGGCGAGCGTATCGCCCGCGCCGCCAGCGCCATGCTCGGCAGCATGCGTCGTCTGGTCGGCATGCATGGCGCCGCCAAACAGCTGACCGCCTGACCCCCCGTTCAGGTCCCGAGATAGCGGCCAGCCTTGTGGTTGGCCGCCAGCACCAGATTGAGCGCCAGCGCGCCGACAATCGACAAACCCACCGTCAGCGGATCGCGGATCACCAGACCGGCGAGCAGGATCGCCGCATCGGCCGCCATCTGCACCTTGCCCGCCGACCAGCCGCGACGCTGCTGCAGATACAGCGCGAGCACGCCGAGGCCGCCGAGGCTGGCCCGGTGGCGGACGATCATCAGCAGGCCGACGCCGATCAGGAAACCGCCCATCACCGCGGCGAACAGCCGATCGACCCAGGCTACCGAGACGACCAGCGGCAGCAGCGCGGTATACAGCGAAAGCAGGCCGACGCAGAAGAAGGTCTTGAGCGTGAACACCAACCCCATCGCCCGCCAGGCGAACAGATAGAACGGCAGGTTGGCGACGAACAACACCCAGGCCATCGGCCAGCCGGACAGGTAATGGATCAGGAAGGCGACGCCGACCGTGCCGCCGGTGAGCAGCCCGGCCTGCTGCAACAGCATCACCGCGAAGGCGACGAACATCGGCGCCACCAGCAGCGCCTGGGCATCTTCGAACAGGCTGTGGCGGGTCGGCGTTTCCGGCTGCATGCCGCTCAGTCGGGGCGCGCCAGGCGACGGATCGACGACGACATGGCGATCCGCCCGCTGCCGGTGAAGGCCTCCAGATTGCTCTCGATGTCGTCGAGTTCGTAGCGGTAATTGACCATCATCCCGAACGACTGGGCGAAGCCCTTGGGCGCCGTGTCGGCCAGGTAGTTCAGGCGCTCGATGCGGGCGCCGTTGCCGAGGTGGAAGCGCGACACCGGGTCGTAGGGCGGCGCCTGCTCGCCGTCGCCGCGCTTGGCCGTCGCCAGGTAGCGGGCGGCCAGGCGCTGCAGCGGCTCGCGCAACTGGCGGGCGGTTTCCTTGTCCTCGGCCCAGGCGCCGGCCGCCAGTTGTTCAAGGCTGAAGTCGATACCGACCTCGCCGAGCACCTGCGGGTTGTGCCGCACCCAGCTGGCCAGTGCCGGAATCGGCGACAACGTGGCGAACTTGTCTAGCTTGGGGAAATCCCGTTTGAGGTCGTCGATCACCCGCTTGAGCAGGAAATTGCCGAAGGAGACGCCGCGCAGGCCGACCTGGGTGCTGGAGATCGAATAGAAGATCGCCGTGTCGGCCTTGCGGTTGTCGAACACCGGCGCATGCACGTCGAGCAGTTCCTGGACGTTGCCGGCCAGGTGGTCGGTCAGCGCGACCTCGACGAAGATCAGCGGTTCGGCCGGCATGCGCGGATGGAAGAAGGCGTAGAGCCGGCGGTCGGCGTCGAGCCGGTTCTTCAGGTCATCCCAGGATTTGATCTCGTGCACCGCCTCGTACTCGATCAACTTCTCGAGCAAGGCCGCTGGCGAATTCCAGGTCAGGCGCTGCAATTCGAGGAAGCCGACGTCGAACCAGGCGTTGAAGCGCGACTCCAGTTCGCGGTCGAGCACCGCCAGCTCACGGTCGTCGTGCAGGTAGCGCAGCAGGTCGGCGCGCAGGTCGACGAGGAACTTGACGCCCTGCGGTATCGCGTTGAACTGCGTCATGATGCGGATGCGCGACGAGCGCATCGCCGCGCGCAGCGCCGCTTCCGCCTTCCACTGGCCGGGCGTGCCGACCGCCGCCTGGTAGGCGGTGTGGGCGGCGGCAACCTTGTCCGGCGCCGGCCCGAATTCGAGGGCGATCAGCTTGAGGAACTGCTGGCGGCCGCTGTCGTCGAGCCCCAGATAGGTTTCCGCCAGTTTCGCCGCGCGCGTCCGCGCCGAAACCTCACCGCCTTGCCCGGCGGCACATTCGCCCAGTTGTGCGCGCAGGCGTTCGAGCCCCTTCGCGGTCAGCGAGCTGCGGCGTTGCCCGGGAACGATCAGTGAGCGCAAGCGATCAACGATGCTGTCATTAGCCATGCCGATTTCCTCCTTCCCGGCATTTTGCCCGAGAAGCCCCGCCCCGTCAGCGTCCGCGGGAACCGGCCCTGGCGGAATTTGCATGCAAGCTGTCCGGCCGCGCAATCGCCTTGGGCCCGCCCGGGCACTATCATCGTTTCCTGATCAACCCCACGCGGAGATACACATGCTCGCCTTCCAGGACTACTACCCCGAAAACGTCGCCCACTGCTACGGTTGCGGCAAGCTGAACGAACACGGCCATCAGATCAAGACCTACTGGGACGGCGACGAAACCGTCACCCGCTACACGCCGCGCCCGGAACACACGGCGATCCCCGGTTACGTCTATGGCGGCCTGCTCGCCTCGCTGATCGACTGCCACGGCACCGGCACCGCCGCCGCCGCGATGTACCGCCAGGAGAACCGGGCGATGGACAGCGAACCGCCCTTCCGCTTCGTCACCGCCTCGCTGCACGTCGACTACCTGAAACCGACGCCGCTCGGACCGGAACTGGAAATCCGCGGCAAGGTCAAGGAAATCCGCGGCCGCAAGGTGATCGTCGAAGCCACCGTCTACGCCGACGGCGTCGCCACCGCGCGCGGCGAAATCGTCGCCGCCCAGATGCCGCCCAGCTTCACCGCCTGATCTGCGGCAACACACCGTTACAGACGGCCACTGAAAAAATCCGGGGCCGTAGGCAAAATGCGTCGTTCCGCAACGACGAGACTGTGCCATGCCCCCGGAAAACGCCATCCTGACGATCAGCCTGTTCGCCGCCTTCGCCGACGGCAGCAATGACGACCGCGAACGCGAACACATCCGCCGCTTCGCCGAATCGATGGGCGACACCGCCCCCGAACTGCCCCGGCTCTACCAGGACGTGCTGTTCAAGCGGGTAACGCTGGACGGCGCCGTGCAGGCGCTGGGCGAACTCGGCCAGCGCCAGTTCGCCTACGAGATGGCGGTCTGCGTCTGCGATGCCGACGGCGTGCAGACAGCAGCCGAACAGGCATTCCTCGCCGACCTGAAGACGCGTCTCGGCCTCGACGGCGACGCTGGCAGCATGGCCACCGCCACCCAGGCCAACAACCTGGCCGCCGCTGCCGCCGCCCCGCTTGCCACAACGGCGGCCGCGGCCCAGCCGACGGTCAGCGAGGCCGAACTCGACAAATCCATCCTCAACTACTCGATCCTCAACGGCGCCCTCGAACTGTTGCCGCAATCCTGGGCCTCGGTGGCGATCATCCCGCTGCAGGTGAAGATGGTTTACCGCATCGGCAAAGCCTACGGCGTCGAACTCGATCAGGGACACATCAAGGAATTCCTCGCCACCGTCGGCGTCGGTCTGACCTCGCAGTACCTCGAACAGTTCGGCCGCAAGCTGCTCGGCGGCCTGCTCGGCAAGATGGCCGGCAAGACCGCGGGCAAGATCGGCCGCGCCGCCACCGGCATGGCCTTCTCATTCGCCAGCACCTACGCCCTCGGCCAGGTCGCCAAGCGTTACTACGCGAGCGGCCGGCAAATGAGCACGCAGTTGCTGCAGGAAAGCTTCCAGGGCCTGCTCGGCCCGGCCAAACAATTGCAGAGCCAGTACCTGCCGCAGATCGAGCAGCGGGCGCAGACACTCGACGCCGGGCAGGTGATGAACCTGGTGCGCGGCGGCGGTCTCTGACGCGATGCGCCGCCTCGGCGCCTTCCTCCTGCTGCTCACCCTCCTCACCGGGTACTGCGCCGCCAACCCTTACTACGACGCGGAAAAAGCGCATCACCGGCCGGACGGCTTCGTCAACAGCGACCCGGCGGCCCGCATCGACGGCGCGCCCTGGTACGAAGTGCTGGGCCGACGCTGGCGCGGCGATTTCCAGCCGGCCGCCGAACCCGCCGGCGGCTACGCGGCCTTCGCCGCGCGCTGGGTGGTACAGCCCGACCGCGCCCAGCTCGACGATCCCGGCGGCCTGCCGCGCCTCACCTGGCTTGGTCACGCAACGCTGCTGGTGCAGGCCGGCGGCCGCAACATCCTGATCGACCCCAACCTCGGCGACTACGCCGGCCCCACGCCTTGGCTCGCGGCCCGGCGCCTGGTGGCGCCACCGCTACGCGTCGCCGGACTGCCGCGCATCGACCTCGTTCTGATCTCACACAACCACTACGATCACCTCGACCTGGGCACCGTGCAGGAACTGCTCGCCCGTGGTGACCGCCCGCTGTTCATCGTCCCGCTCGGCGTCAAGGCCTGGTTCGAGGATCTCGGCGTCGAGCGCGTGCGCGAACTCGACTGGTGGGACCGCGTCGATTTCGACGACCTGACAATCTATTTCACGCCGGCCCAGCACTGGAGCAAGCGCGGCCTGTTCGACGCCAACACCACGCTCTGGGGCGGCTTCTGGCTCGACATCCTGGCCGGCCCGGCACGGACGACCTTCCTGTATACCGGCGACACCGGCTATTCCCAGGACTTCCGCAAAATCCGCCGCCGCCTCGGTGCCCCCGACCTGCTGGCGGTACCGATCGGCGCCTACGAGCCGCGCGAATTCATGCGCCGCCAGCACGCCAACCCGGACGACGCCCTGCAGATCGCCGAAGACCTCGGCGCCAGGCATGTCGTCGGCGTGCACTGGGGTAGCTTCGCGCTGTCGCAGGAAAGTTTCGACCAACCGCCACGCGACCTCGCCGCCGCGCTGCAGCGCCGACATCTGCCGGAAACGCTGGTGTGGTGGCTGCGCCAGGGCGAGACGCGACGCCTGCCCTGAGCCGTCTCCCCGGTTTGCCTGATCCGGCGAATCGGCCTATCCTGCGCCTGTCTTCAGGGCGGGGTGGAACTCCCCACCGGCGGTAAGTGCGCGTGCGAACGCGTACCAGCCCGCGAGCGCCGCGGCTTTCGCAAGAAGCCGCGGGTCAGCAGATTCGGTGCGATGCCGAAGCCGACGGTCACAGTCCGGATGAAAGAAGGCAGCCATGTCCGCAGCATCCCGCGAGGGATCGTTGCGGCTTTCTGCATCCCTGAAACGCCTCTTTTCCATCTTCACAGGAGCGTTTCATGAATACCACGCAATCCCTTTCCCCGCACCTCGACACCTCGCTGGCCGCGGCCGTCGCCGCCATCCGGTCCGGCCGCCCGGTGATCCTGCTCGACGACGACGACCGCGAGAACGAGGCCGACCTCGTGATGGCGGCGCAGCATGTCACCGCCTCGTGGATGACCCGCTTCATCCACGACTGCAGCGGCATCGTCTGCCTCTGCCTGGACAACGCGATCGCCGACTGCCTCGATCTGCCGCCGATGGTGGCCGACAACACCAGCCGCCACGCGACGCCCTTCACCGTCTCGATCGAAGCCCGCCACGGCGTCACCACCGGCGTTTCCGCCGCCGACCGCACGGTCACCGTGCTGATGGCGGTGGCCGAGCATGCCAGCGCCGCCGATCTCGTCCGGCCCGGCCACATCTTCCCGCTGCGCGCCAACGACCGCCGCGTCGCTGGCCGCCGCGGCCACACCGAAGGCTCGGTGCTGCTCGCCGAACTGGCCGGCCTGCGCCCGGCGGCCATCCTGTGCGAACTGATGAACCCGGACGGCACGATGATGCGCGGCCAGCAGGTGCGTGACTATGCCGCCCGCCACGACCTGCCGATCACCTCGATCGCCGCGCTGGCCGCCAGCGCCGCCGCCTGAAAACGCGCGGGCGGGATGCCGCGCGCATCCCGCCCGCGCCACCCGCACCAGGATTCTGAAAAAATCTTCGCTGCCCCCTTGGCAAGCGGCGTTTCATGGCTTACTATTCGCCCCCTTTCGACGCCTGCCCAGGTGGCGGAATTGGTAGACGCACTAGTTTCAGGTACTAGCGGGTAACTCCGTGGGGGTTCGAGTCCCTTCCTGGGCACCAACGAAAGATCGGGCGCATCGCGTCCTGTCCGGCAAAACCGGCGAAGCTCTGGTGGTGAAATTGGTAGACACGCTATCTTGAGGGGGTAGTGCCGCAAGGCATGCGAGTTCGAGTCTCGCCCAGAGCACCAGGAACAGCTATCCTCAGGCTTTCCGCAAAAAATCTCACCGAACATGTCGTTGCACACCTGGTTTGCCTTCTTCGTCGCCTGCTGGGTGATCAGCCTGTCGCCCGGCGCCGGGGCCATCGCCTCGATGTCGTCCGGCCTCAGCTTCGGCTTCCGCCGCGGTTTCTGGAACGCGATCGGCCTGCAATTGGCGCTGCTGCTGCAGATTGCCATCGTCGCCGCTGGCGTCGGCGCGCTGCTCGCCGCTTCCGAACTCGCCTTCTCGCTGATCAAGTGGTTCGGCGTCGCCTACCTGCTCTACCTCGGCTGGAAACAATGGATCGCGCCGGCCGGCGATCTTGCCACCGAAACCGTCGACGCCCGCCGCGGCCGGCCGCTGGCGCTGGTGCTGCGCGGCTTCATCGTCAATGCCAGCAATCCGAAGGCAATCGTCTTCATCCTCGCCGTCCTGCCGCAATTCCTCGAATCGACCCGCCCGCTGCTGCCGCAGTACCTGACCATGGCCGCCACCATGGTCGCTGTCGACCTGGTGGTGATGGCCGGCTACACCGGACTCGCCGCGCGCGTCCTGCGCCTGTTGCGCCAGCCGGGGCAGCAACGCCTGCTCAACCGCATCTTCGGTGGCCTCTTCGGCGCCGCCGCCGCACTGCTCGCCAGCGTGCGTCAGGCGACGCACTGAATCGACACAACGGACCGGCGAGGCATTCCACTGCCGCCGGCTGATCGCCAGCGAACGACTACGATGCCGCTCAATGAAGTCGCAACGTCAGCCGCGAATCCGCGATAATCCGGTCATTGTCCTTTCCCGGAAATGCAGCCATGCCGCGCCTTCCCCCGCAATGGAACACGGTCGCCCAGACGGCCTGGGAAGACAACCGACGCAACGACGCGATCCAGACGCTGGTCGGCGAAATCAACGCCAGCGGCCCGGAGAAGCCGGAAGCGGCAGTCCTGCAACTCGCCTACTACCTCTTCCTGATCGGCGACTACCGCTCGGCGGAGACCGTTCTCGAAACCCGCCTCACCAGCACGACCAATCCCGCCATCACGCTCAACCTGGCGGTCTGCTACCTGCGCCTGCGCCGCTTTGCGGACGCGGTCGCCATGGCGCAACGGACGCTGGCTCGCCAGCCCGACAACATCGTCGCCCACGACACCCTGGCCAGCGCCTGCTTCGGCCTCGGCGACCTCGCCGCCGCCCGCCAAGCCGGCACCCGGGCGCTGCAACTGAAAGCGGCCACCGCCCGGCCGGCGGCCAGCGACTGGCGATTGCCGGCCGGCAGTCCGGCGGCCTGGGCCGACCTGCCGGGCAAGTCGCCGGTGATCGCCTTCTCGCTCTGGGGCAGCCAGCCGCGCTACCTGCGCGGCGGCCTGCGCAACCTGCTGCTTGCCGCCGACCTCTACCCCGGCTGGCGCCTGCGCTTCTACCACGACGCCACGGTACCCGCCGAGTTCATCGCGCTGATCCATGAACTCGACGGCGAAACGATTCAGCAGCCGGACGGCCAGAGTCTGCGCCAGAAGCTGTGCTGGCGCTTCCAGGTCGCCAATGACCCGACGGTTGGGCGCTTCCTGGTCCGCGACGTCGATTCGGTGTTCAGCCTGCGCGAAGCCAACGCCGTCGCCGAATGGCAGGCTTCGGAGCGCTGGTTCCACGTCATCCGCGACTGGTGGACGCATACCGACCTGATCCTCGCCGGCCTCTGGGGCGGCATCGCCGGCGTCCTGCCCGAACTGTCCGCCATGCTCGCCGAGTACGATTCGCAACGCATGGAAACCCCGAACGTCGACCAATGGTTTCTCGGCGAACGGGTCTGGGGCTATCTCCAGCACAGTTGCCTGATCCACGACCGCTGCTTCGACCAGCCAGGCAGCCGCCGCCTGCCAACGCCCGGCGACGACCGCCACATCGGCCAGAACGAAGCCGTGCTCGCCCTCCAGGAGCGCCTGCTGCGCCCGTGGATCGAACGCCACCCCTGCCTTGGCGAACTGCCACCGGCAACCTGAGCGCCAGCAGCCCCCGCCGAACGGCGCGGAAATTGCTTACAGGGTTTTCCGATCGCTCAATGCTGCCTTTTCTGTCGACAACCCGACACAAGACGGCCGAGCGACACCCTCGTTCACCACTACAACCGCACAGGAGAAAACCCCGATGTCCGTTGCCAACATCAAGGCATTTTCCGATAAAGCCAGGGCCGATGCCGCCCTCGGCGCAGCCCTCAAGGCCTGCCAGAAACTCAAGGAACTGCGTAGCCTCGCCCGCGAGCACGGCTTCGAATTCGACGAAGACTCGCTCTACCCGCCGAACGAACCGCAATTCACCCACGACCAGCTTTCCGAACGCCTGGTCAAGAACCTGCTGCCGAGCTGATCGGCCAACAAAAAAGCCGGGAAAATCCCGGCTTTTTTCACGGCAAGAACAGGAAGGTTCAGGCTTCGCTGACGACAAAATCGATATCGCCACCGAGCTGAACGATTTTCTTCACTGCACACTGACCGATCGATTCAAGCACAGCGGCCCGCTGCTCGGCCGAAAAATGCCCGGGGAAACGAACCTCCGTCTTGAATTTGGCCAGCGACATCGGCCCCTTGCTCCCGGCAAAAGGCTTGCAATCGATCTCGATGCCCGCTGCCGGCACCCCCATTTCCATGCAGGCCTTCTTGGCATAGACCGCCGCGCAACCGGCCAGCGTGGCGTAAAAGCCTTCGAGCGGATTCATCTCCGACCCGTTCATCGCGAAACGGACTTCATGGCGACTGCCGGCAACCGTGATCACCGGCGTATCGTCGACGTGTATGGCAAACATGCTTTTTTCTCCGAGGGAAATGGCCGCCGCGTCCAGGCAGCCTTGTAAATCAGGAAATTCTTATACACCGAAGTTTAAATCAGCCGCCTGCTGCAGTGCAACATCACGGCGCGAGATCAGGGCAACTCGCTCAGCGACGGTCGCAACACCTCGGCCAGCCAGTTCATGAACAAGCGCACGCGTTTGGCCAGATGGCGCCGGTTGCCGTAGAGCAGCGTCACCGGCAGTGCCGGCGCCCGGTATCCGGGCAGGATTTCGACCAACCGCCCGGCATCAAGTAAGGACTGCATGCCATGCACCGGCGCCTGGATGATGCCGAGCCCGGCCAGGCAGGCGGCGCGGTAGGCATCGGAATTGTTCACCACCAGGCTGGCCGGCAGGCGCTGCTCGCGCAATTCGCCGCTGGCCGGATCGATGAACTCGAAGCCGGCGGGCTTGTCGCCCAGCGTACTGCTGTAATGGACGATCCGGTGGCCGGCCAGCAGCGCCTCGGGCGAGACCGGCACGCCGTGACGTTCCAGATAGGCCGGGCTGGCGCAGTTGCTCTGGCGGAAATAGCCGAGATAGCGGGCGACCAATGACGAGTCGGCGAGCGGCCCGACGCGTAGCACGCAATCGAAGCCCTCGCCGATCAGGTCGACGCGGCGGTCGGTACTGCCCAGCTCAAGGGCAATCCCCGGATGCCGGGCGAGGAATTCCGGCAAGTGCGGCATCACCAGATCGCGCGCCACCGCCAACGGCAGGTCGACGCGCAGCCGTCCATGCACACCGCTCTCATCATCGCGGAACATCTGATCGAGTTCGTCCATGTCGGCCAGCAGATCCAGGCAGCGCGCGAGATAAGCCTGACCGTCGGGCGTCAATTGGACGCGCCGCGTCGTTCGCTGCAATAGCCGCGCGCCAACCCGGCTTTCCAGCTGCTGCACGGCCAGTGAGACCGAGGCCTTGGGCACCCCCAGGCTGTCGGCAGCACGGGTGAAACTGGCCACCTCGGCGACCCGGACAAAAACCTGCATCGCATCGAGCGGGTTCATCGCTCACCTTTATCCAGAATGAACGAACAGTCTAATCAAAATTCGCCGGTTTGTTCGACAAGATGCCAGCAATAGACTGCAGCCATCGTTCAACCCCCCCAGGAGTGCACCATGACCCGAAAAATCGCCCTGATCACCGGCGGCAGCCGCGGCCTCGGCCGCAATGCCGCAGTCAAGCTCGCCACCCGCGGCGTCGATGTCGTCATCACCTACCGCCAGCGCGCCGACGAAGCCGCCGATGCCGTCGCCGCCATCAAGGCGCTCGGCGCGCATGCCTTGGCGCTGCCGCTCGACGTCGGCCACTGCGCGAGTTTTGCCGACTTCGCCGAGCGCCTGCAGACCGCTCTGCAAGACCATTGGCAACAGCGCAGCTTCGACTTCCTGGTGAACAACGCCGGCATCGGCATCCACGCCGCCTTCGCCGAGACCAGCGAAGCCCAGTTCGACGAACTGATGAACATCCACCTCAAGGGCAGCTTCTTCCTGACCCAGCACCTGCTGCCGCTGCTCGCCGACGGCGGCGCCATCCTCAACATCTCCACCGGCCTCACCCGCTTCACTCAACCCGGCTTCGCCGCCTACGCGACGATGAAAGGCGGCATCGAGGTACTCACCCGCTACCTCGCCAAGGAACTCGGCCCGCGCGGCATCCGCGTCAACGTGCTCGCCCCCGGTGCCATCGAAACCGATTTCGGCGGCGGCCAGGTCCGCGACAACCCGCAAATGAACGCCTACCTGGCCAGCCAGACCGCCCTCGGTCGCGTCGGCCGCCCGGACGACATCGGCGACGCCATCGCCCTGCTGCTCGCCGACGAGAGCGGCTGGATCAACGCCCAGCGCATCGAGGCTTCGGGCGGAATGTTCGTTTGATCCCGGGGGCGCGTCGCCACGAATACACGGGACCACTCGCGGGCCGTTGTGCCGTATTTTTGCGGCCCGCCACAAAATCTCAGGTCTATCACAATCAAATATTCGACGCGCACCCAGGCGAGCAATAAGGAAAACATGCTACGTTCTGGCACGATCATGCTAAAGTTTGGCAATGTCTATTGCCACCGCCCTCTTTTCCGAAAGCCAGACCCGTGTTTTCCGCTGGCTGTTCGGCCAACCGGAACGCAGCTACCATCTCAGCGAACTGCGCCGTCTGACACTGCTCGGCAGCGCCTCGCTGCAACGCGAACTGAATCGACTGGTCGACGCCGGACTGGTGCTTTCGGAACACGTCGGCAACCAGCGCCGCTTTCAGGCCAATCCTGACAGCCCGGTCTATGGCGAACTACTCGCCCTGACCCGCAAGACGCTCGGCATTGGCCCGCTGATCGCCGAAGCCCTGCAACCCATCGCGGCACGCCTGAGCGTCGCGTTCATTTACGGCTCCGTGGCCAAGGAAACCGACACCGCGCAAAGCGACATCGACCTGCTGCTGGTCGGCGAGCAACTCTCGCTGAACGAAGTCCTCACCCTGCTCCTGCCGCTGGAAGGGCAACTGGGGCGGAAGATCAACCCTAGCTGCTATACTCAATCCGAATACGCAAAACGCTTGGCCGAGCCGGATTCCTTCATCAATCGCATCCTCGCCCAGCCGACCCTGCCCCTGATCGGAGAAAACCTTGCCGCAAGCGGCGCTGGATAATCTGGTTCGCATCGGCCAACTAAAGGCCGAAGCACGCAACGACCTCGAAGTCGCCCGTCTGCTGAACATGGCACGGACTCGCTTCGACGACGCGCAAGTCGCCAGCATCTCCGCCGAAGGCCGCTTCACCTCAATCTACAACGCCGCCCACGCCGCCGCCCTGGCCGCGCTGCGCTGGCACGGCTACCGCAGCGAAAACCGCTATATCGTCTTCCAGTGCCTGCCCCACACACTGGGCTGGTCGGCCGTGCAATGGCGCATTTTGGACAGTGCGCATCAGAAACGGAATCTGGCCGAGTACGAGGGATTTCTTGAGATTGAGGAGTCGACCATCGCTGAGTTGTGCGAACTGGTTGAAGCGCTGATCGCGGCTGTCAGCCGCCTGACTGGATAGCAATAAATGAACTTTCGCCCAACTGTCTTGAATTCCGAGCCGCTCGAAGCGCTCTGATCACCACGCCCCAGTTTTCATCCATTTTGTCGTGACAAGATACTTGGAGGCTCATCAACCACCGCTCAGAGGAGCAAATATGAGCTTCAGCAACTATCGCAAATGCCCCGTCGAGGGCTGCCAAGTCATCGTTTTCGATATCGAGCACGATATCTCTGGAATCGGCAACGACATGCCAGACGTCGAGACCGAGGCCGGATCCGATAACGGTTTTGAGTGCCAAGACTGTGAGCATCCCAAGTGCTTATGCCGCCTCTTTGATCTCGAAATCTGAAACAGAACCACCTATTGTTCAATGCAAAAATCGGCCTGAACAACAAAAAGGCCGGGATCACTCCCGGCCTTTCTTTTCCATCAAGGCTGATCGCGCGGATCAGTCCTTCTTGTGCGTCGCCAACCGCGTCCAGGTATCGACGACGGTGTCCGGGTTCAGCGAGATCGAGTTGATCCCCTGGTCCATCAGCCATTCGGCGAGGTCCGGGTGGTCGGACGGGCCCTGGCCGCAGATGCCGATGTACTTGCCGGCCTTGTTGGCCGAGGCGATGGCCATGGCCAGCAGCTTCTTGACCGCCGGGTCGCGTTCGTCGAACAGGTTGGCGACGAGGCCGGAGTCGCGGTCGAGGCCGAGGGTGAGCTGGGTCAGGTCGTTGGAGCCGATCGAGAAGCCGTCGAAGATCTGCAGGAACTCGTCGGCCAACAGCGCGTTGGACGGGATTTCGCACATCATGATCAGCTTCAGGTCGTGTTCGCCCTGCTTCAGGCCGTGTTCGGCAAGCAGGTCGACGACGGCCTGGCCTTCGCCGACGGTACGGACAAACGGCACCATCAGTTGCACGTTGGTCAGGCCCATTTCCTCACGCACCTTCTTCATGGCGCGGCATTCCATCTCGAAGCAGTCCTCGAAGGTCTTGGCGATGTAGCGCGAGGCGCCGCGGAAGCCGAGCATCGGGTTTTCTTCTTCCGGCTCGTAGAGCTCGCCGCCCAGGAGCTTGCGGTACTCGTTCGACTTGAAGTCGGAGAGGCGGACGATCACCGGGTTCGGCCAGAAGGCGGCAGCGATGGTGGAGACACCCTCGACCAGCTTCTCGACGAAGAATTCCTTCGGGTTGGCATAACCGCGGGCGCGGCGCTTGATTTCCTCGCGCTTGGAAGCCGGCAGGCGCTCGACGTCGAGGATCGCCTTCGGGTGGATGCCGATCACGTTGTTGATGATGAACTCGACGCGGGCCAGACCGACGCCGGCGTTCGGCAACTGGGCGAATTCGAAAGCCAGTTCCGGGTTGCCGACGTTCATCATGACCTTGACCGGGACATCCGGCATGGCCGAGATGTCGCGCGTGGTGATCTCGAAGTCGAGACGGCCGCGATAGACGTGGCCGGTATCGCCTTCCGTGCAGGAGACGGTGACGGTATCGCCTTCGGTCAGCGTTTCGGTCGCGTCACCGCAGCCGACAATGGCCGGAATGCCCAGTTCGCGAGCGATGATCGCGGCGTGGCAGGTGCGGCCGCCGCGGTTGGTGACGATGGCGGAAGCGCGCTTCATCACCGGTTCCCAGTTCGGGTCGGTCATGTCGGCGACGAGCACGTCACCCGGCTTGACCTGGTCCATTTCCTTCGGGTCCTTGACGATGCGGACCGGGCCGACGCCGATCTTCTGGCCGATGGCGCGACCGGAGGCGAGCACCTTGGAGAAGGACTTCAGCTTGAATTTTTCCTGCTTGCCGGCGGAAGCCTGCGACTGCACGGTTTCCGGACGGGCCTGCAGGATGTAGAGCTTGCCGTCGACGCCGTCCTTGCCCCACTCGATGTCCATCGGACGACCGTAGTGCTTTTCGATGATCTGGGCGTAGCGGGCCAGTTCCATGACTTCTTCGTCGTTGATCGAGAACTGGTGGCGCAGGCTTTCTTCCACTTCTTCGGTGATCGTCGACTTGCCGGCGACCTTCTCGGCGGCGAAGGTCATCTTGATCATCTTCGAGCCGAGGTTGCGGCGGATCACCGCCTTCTTGCCCTGCTCCAGCATCGGCTTGTGCACGTAGAACTCGTCCGGATTGACGGCACCCTGCACCACCGTTTCACCGAGTCCGTAGGAAGACGTCACGAAGACGGCATCGCGGAAACCGGATTCGGTGTCGAGCGTGAACATCACGCCGGCCGCGCCCTTGTCCGAACGGACCATGCGCTGGATGCCGGCCGACAGCGCGACGTCGGCGTGCACGAAGCCCTTGTGCACGCGGTAGGAAATGGCGCGGTCGTTGTACAGCGAGGCGAAGACTTCCTTGATCGCGTGCATGATGTTTTCCAGGCCGACGATGTTCAGGAAGGTTTCCTGCTGGCCGGCGAAGGAGGCATCCGGCAGGTCTTCGGCGGTGGCCGAGGAGCGCACGGCGAAGGACATGTCGGCGTTCGACTCGGCAACCAGGCGCTGGTACTGCTCGGTGATGGCGATGGTCAGGTCCATCGGGAACGGCGTTTCGAGAATCCACTGGCGGATTTCGGCGCCGGTCTTGACCAGGGCATTGACGTCATCGACATCGAGCGCGTCGAGCGTGTCGTTGATCTTCTTGTCGAGGCCGGACTGCGCCAGGAACTCGCGGTAGGCGTGCGCCGTCGTGGCGAAACCGCCGGGGACGCGGACGCCGGTGTCGGCGAGCTGCGAGATCATTTCGCCAAGCGACGAGTTCTTGCCGCCGACCTGGTCGACGTCGGTCATGCGCAGTTTTTCGAAGGGGATGACAAGGGCTTCCATCAGGGGGTCCTTTCGGTGGGGTCGAAGTTGCAAAAAGAAAAAATCAGGAGGTCGAGAAATCGGTGTTCAGTCGCCGTTCGGCGGTTTCGCGGCGGGCGACCGAGCGCAGCGAGTGGGCCAGCGTCTCGCGCACGAAATCGATGTGTGTCTCGGCGGCGGCGCGCGCCGCCTGCGGCTTGCTGTCGCGGATGGCGCGGTAGATCGCCTCGTGCTGGGTGAGCAGCAGCCGGCTGGCAGCCGGCACGCTCTTCAGTTCGCCGAGGTTGAGACGGATGTTGTCGTGCATCAGGCGCAGCAGCGCCGCCGACAGGTGGCCAATCAATACGTTGTGCGAGGCGTCGCCGATGGCCTGGTGGAAGGCGATGTCGACCGCCGAGCGCTTGTCGGTGTCGTCGCTCTGGAAGGCCGTCTGCAAGGCGCCGAAGGCCTGGTCGAGGCGCAGCAGGTCGGCTTCGGTGGCGCGTTCGGCGGCCCATTCGGCGGCCTGGCCCTCGATCATGCGGCGGAATTCGAGCATGTCCTCGCGCAGGTTCGGGTAGGAACCCATCATTTCCTGCCAGGGATCGAAGAAACTTTTCTCCAGCGCCGCCGTGACATAGGTACCGCCGCCCTGCCGGCTCTGCAGCATGCCCTTGGACGCCAGCTTCTGGATCGCCTCGCGCAGGCTCGGCCGCGACACGCCGAGTTCGAGTGCCAGTTCGCGTTCCGCCGGCAGGCGGTCGCCCGGCTTCAGCGAGCCTTCGAGAATGCGGCGTTCCAGCGTCGAAGCGACGGCATCGGAAATCCGCTGAACCTGCACCTTGTTCGGCATTGGTAAGACCACCATGATTGGTAAGACCGGGCAATTCTAACCAGCCGAAAAACAAAGCGCAAGCTTAGGGATTTCCCTTGACCATCGCCTTGATGCATTGACCAAGTTACGGTTTTGCCTTAAATTTCCATTCCGCAACGTAACTGGTCTTACCATTTATCCATTAAATAAAAACGCGGAGCGAGGATGACAAACCCAACAACCCAGACCAGCCGGCCAAGCGACGTCTATTTCTTTGCCACCTGCGTCGTCGACCAGTTCTTTCCCGGTGCCGGCCTCGACGCCATCACCCTGCTCGAACGCCAGGGCATCCGCGTGCACTTTCCGGAAGACCAGACCTGCTGCGGCCAGCCGGCCTACAGCAGCGGCTTCGAAGAAGAAGCGCGGCGCGTCGCCGCCCACCAGTTGACGCTGTTTCCCAACGACTGGCCGATCGTCGTTCCCTCCGGCTCCTGCGCCGGCATGATGAAGCACCACTACCCCAAGCTGTTCGCCGCCGACCCGACCCGCAAGGCGGTTGCCGAGCGCCTGTCGGCGCGGGTCTACGAGCTGACCCAGTTCCTCGTCGAAGTCCTCGATTTCCAGCCGCAGGATTGCGGCGGCGACTGCAAGGTCGTCCTGCACACCTCGTGCTCGGCGCGCCGCGAGATGGGCGTCCATCTCACCGGCCGCAAGCTGCTGGCCGGACTGGAGAAGGTCAGCGTCGTCCAGCAGGATCACGAAAGCGAATGCTGCGGCTTCGGCGGCACCTTCTCGGTCAAGCAGCCGGAAATCTCCGGCGCCATGGTCGAGGACAAGGTCAAGGCGCTCAAGGCAACGGGCGCCGAACGCGTCGTCAGCGCCGACTGCGGCTGCCTGATGAACATCCTCGGCCATGCCGCCTGGCAGGATCAGCAGGCCGGCCGCAGCGAGCCCAGTCTGCCCGGCGAACACATCGCCAGCTTCCTGCTGCGCCGTACCGGAGGTGAACAATGAACGCCCGCGACCGCATCCTCGGCAAGCTGCGCCAGCACGCGCCGCAAACGGCCAAACCGCTGCCCGATGTCGGCAGCTGGTATGCCACGCATCGCCCGCTCGAAGCGGCCGCCGAGAAAGCCAGGCGCTTCCGCCATTTCATTGAACTGGCGCACGCCGAAGTGCATGCGGTGACCGCCGCCAACTGGACGGAGACGCTGCACGCCGTGCTCAAGGCCCGTGCCATCGACAAGCTGCTGGTCGCCGAAGGCACGCCGCACGGCGACGCGGCGCTCGACGCCCTGCCGCCGCGCGGCATCGAATGCAGCGTCTACGACATGGCGATCGAGGCCTGGAAGTCGGAGATGTTCAACGATACGCCGGCCGGCCTGACCGCCGCCCGCGCCGCGATCGCCGAGACCGGCACGCTGATCCTCTGGCCGAACGCACTGGAGCCGCGGCTGATGTCGCTGGTGCCGCCGGTGCACATCGTGCTGCTCGACTCGAACAAGATCTACAACACCTTCTTCGAGGCGATGTCGGTGGAAGGCTGGAAGAACGGCCTGCCGACCAATTCGCTGCTCATTTCCGGCCCGTCGAAGACCGCCGACATCCAGCAGACGCTGGCCTACGGCGCGCACGGCCCGAAGGAACTGATCGTCCTGCTGCAGGAGGGCGAGGCATGAGCGAACATACCTTGCACTTCAAGCCGGCCGAAGGCTTCCGCGCCCGCTCCAAGGCCGTCGTCGACAATCCCTTCCTGCGCCAGAGCTTCCGCGGCGCGATGGATTTCCTGATGAGCAAGCGTGCCGCCCAATTCCCCGATCCCGAGGAACTGGAAAGCCTGCGCAGCCTGGGCGAAGCGATCCGCCAGTACAACCTGGCCAAGCTGCCCGACCTGCTCGAACAGCTCGAAGCCAACCTGACCCGCAACGGCGTCAAGGTGCATTGGGCGGAAACACCGGACGAGGCGAACACGATCATCCTCGGCATCATCCAGGGCCACGGCGCGACGAAGATGGTCAAGGGCAAGTCGATGGTCAGCGAGGAAATCGAGCTCAACCACGCTGCCGAAGCGGCCGGCATCGAGGCGCTGGAGTCGGACATGGGCGAGTACATCGTCCAGCTCGCCGGCGAAAAGCCCTCGCACATCATCATGCCGGCGATCCACAAGACCAAGGAGGAAATCGCTCGCCTCTTCGCGGAAAAGGTGCCCGGCGTCGATTACACGGACAACGTCGATGCGTTGATCCAGATCGGCCGCAACGTGCTGCGCCGCAAGTTCCAGGAAGCCGAAATCGGCCTCTCCGGCGTCAATTTCGCCGTCGCCGAGACCGGCACGCTGTGCCTGGTCGAAAACGAGGGCAACGGCCGCATGTGCACCACGGCGCCGGCCATCCACATCGCCATCACCGGCATCGAGAAGATCGTCGAGAAGCTCGAGCACATCCCGCCGCTCTATTCGCTGCTCACCCGCTCGGCGACCGGCCAGAACATCTCGACCTACTTCAACATGATCTCCTCGCCGAGAAAACCCGGCGAAAAGGACGGCCCCGAGGAAGTGCACCTGGTGCTGCTCGACAACGGCCGCAGCCAAGCCTACGCCGACGAGCAGTTGCGCAAGACGCTGCAGTGCATCCGCTGCGGCGCCTGCATGAACCACTGCCCGGTCTACACCCGCATCGGCGGCCACGCCTACGGCACGACCTACCCCGGCCCGATCGGCAAGATCGTCTCGCCGCACATGCTCGGGCTCGACGCCACCGCCGGCCTGACCACGGCGTCGTCCTTGTGCGGCGCCTGCGGCGAGGTCTGCCCGGTGAAGATTCCGATTCCCGAACTGCTGGTCCGCCTGCGCAACGAGGCCTTTTCGGCACCGCACGCCAATCCCGCGATGCGCGGCCAGGGCGCCGGCCATTCGGCGCTGCAGTCGGCAATCTGGCGCGGCTGGGCGGCGGTCTATGGCTCGCCGGCGCTGTACCGCGCCGTTTCCTGGCTGGGCAGCCGCCTGCGTTTCCTGGTGCCGCGCCGCCAGGGCGGCTGGACCTCGGTCCGGACGCCGCTGCAGCCCGCCCCCAAGCGCCTGCGCGACCTGCTCAAGGACCGCAACTGATCCCTCTTGCCCGGCCCGCCGATTGATTCGGTGGCCGGGCTTTTTTTTGCCCGGAACGCCCGAATTCGCCCCGTCCAGTCCTCTATAAGACAGAAGAGAATGAACGCCCTGATCCAGACCCTCGCCGCCAGCCTGCCGTCCCACCAGGTCATCACCGACGAACTGCGCCGCCTCGCCTACGGCACCGACGCCAGCTTCTACCGGCTGATACCGCAGGTGATCGCCATCGTCGAATCGGAAGACGAAGTCCGCGCCGTGCTCGCCGCCGCCCATCGCCACGCCACACCGGTCACCTTCCGCGCCGCCGGCACCAGCCTCTCCGGCCAGGCCATCACGGACGGCGTGCTGGCGCTGATCGGCGAGGGTTTCGCCAGCTTCGAACTGAGCGACGACGCCGCCCAGGTCCGCGTCGGCCCCGGCATGATCGGCGGCGAGGTCAATCGCCGGCTGGCGCCGCTGGGCAGGAAGATCGGCCCCGACCCGGCGTCGATCGGCGCCGCCAAGATCGGCGGCATCGCCGCCAACAACTCTTCCGGCATGTGCTGCGGCACGGCGCAGAACAGCTACCAGACGCTGGCCGGCCTGCGCGTCGTGTTCGCCGACGGCAGCCGGCTCGACACCGAAGACCCGGCCAGCATCGCCGCTTTCCGCAGCACGCACGGCGCGCTGCTCGCCGAACTCGACCGGCTCGGCCGCGAGACGCGCGCCGATATCGCGCTCGCCGAGCGCATCCGGCGCAAGTTCAAGATCAAGAACACCACCGGTTACAGCCTCAACGCGCTGGTCGATTACAGCGACCCGATCGACATCCTGGCCCACCTGATGATCGGCTCCGAAGGCACGCTCGGCTTCCTTTCCCGGGTCACCTACCAGACCGTCGCCGAAGACCCGTACAAGGCCTCGGCGCTGGTTTTCTTCCCGGACATCCGCAGCGCCTGCGAAGCGGTGATCCGGCTCAAGCCGCAGCCGGTCGCCGCCGTCGAGCTGCTCGACCGCCCGGCGCTGCGCTCGGTCGAGGACAAGCCGGGCCTGCCGCCGGTGATGCGCACGCTGGGCGACGGCGCCGCGGCGCTGCTGATCGAGGTGCGCGCCGCCGACGCCGACCTGCTGCAGCAACGCATCGCCGCCGTCGGTGCGGCACTCGCCGACATTGCCACGGTCGAGCCGCTCGCCTTCTCAACCGACCCGGCAACCTGCGAGATGTACTGGAAGGTGCGCAAGGGCACCTTCCCGGCAGTGGGCGCGGTGCGCCGGCCGGGCACCACGGTGCTGATCGAGGACGTCGCCTTCCCGGTGCCGGCGCTCGCCGACGCCACGCTCGACCTGCAGGCGCTGCTGCGCAAGCACGGTTACCACGAGGCGATCATCTTCGGCCACGCGCTGGAGGGCAACCTGCACTTCGTGTTCACCCAGGATTTCGGCGACCCGGCCGAAATCGAGCGCTACGCCCGCTTCATGGACGAGGTCTGCGCCCTGGTGGTGCACAAGTACGACGGCTCGCTCAAGGCCGAACACGGCACCGGCCGCAACATGGCGCCCTTCGTCGAGATGGAATGGGGCAAGCAGGCGACCGAGCTGATGCGCCGGATCAAGACCCTGTTCGACCCGGAAAACCGCCTCAATCCGGGCGTCATCATCAACGACGACCCGCGCGCCCACCTCGCCAACCTGAAGCCGATGCCGGCCGCCGAAGACCTGGTCGACCGCTGCATCGAATGCGGCTTCTGCGAGCCGCTGTGCCCGTCGCACCGGCTGACGCTGAGCCCGCGCCAGCGCATCGTCGGCGTCCGCGAACTGGCGCGCAGCGCCGCCGCCGGCGAAGCGCCCGGCGAACTGGGCGCTGACTACCCCTACTTCGGCCTCGACACCTGCGCCGGCTGCGGCCTCTGTTCGACCGCCTGCCCGGTCGGCATCAATACCGGCGACCTCACCCGCCGCCTGCGCGGCCGCCAGCTCGGCGGCCTCGGCCGCGCGGCCGCCGCCTGGAGCGGCGAGCACTTCGGCGCCTTCAGCAGCCTCGCCCGGCTCGGCCTCAAGGCCGGCCACGCGGCGGCGGCCGTCCTCGGGGAAAACACCGTCGCCCGCCTCGCCGGGCCGGCCTGGCGCGTGCCGATGCCGCGCGCCGGCCGGGCGCCGGCGGTGCGCCACGGCGCCGGCGATCCGGTGGTCTATTTCCCGACTTGCGGCGCCCGCATCTTCGGGCCGACCGCCGCCGGCGAAGCGCAACTCGGCGATGTCGTCCAGCAACTCCTGCTGCGCGCCGGCTACGCGCCGATCCTGCCGGAAGGTTTCGACCGCCTGTGCTGCGGCCAGATGCTGGCGAGCAAGGGCATGGCCGCCGAGGCCGACGCCATGGCCGACCAGCTCACCGCTGCGCTGCTGAAAGCTTCGGACAACGGCCGCCTGCCGGTGGTGATGGACGCCAGCGCCTGCTCGGCGCGGATGCGCACGCACCTGGCCGGCAAGCTGCAGGTCCATGATTTCCACGAATTCGCCCACGACGCGCTGCTGCCGCGTCTGGTCATCCGCAAGCAAAGCGCACCGGTCGCCCTGCACGTCAATTGCAGCGTCAAACGCACCGGCGCCGACGGCAAGCTGCGTGCCCTGCTCGCCGCCTGCGCCGAACAGGTGATCGAACCGTCGGAAATCACCTGCTGCGGTTTCGGCGGCGACCGCGGTTTCGTCGTCCCGGAACTCAATCGCCACGCCTTGCGCCACCTGCACGACAGCGCCAACGAAAAAGCGCTGGCCGGCTGTGCCTGCGGCGTTTCCACCAATCGCACCTGCGAGATCGGCCTCTCCGCCGAAAGCGGCATCACCTACCGCTCGGTCGCCTACCTGCTCGAAGCGTGCTCGCGCAAGGAGGACATCATGGCTTGCTGAGGGGGAAAAGACACGCCGGAAGCGAGGTACCAGCTCGCGCCCGGCGTCGAGACAATGCCCGAATTGACAGCGCCGTGAATGACAACTCAAGCGGCGGCTGCCTGACTACTTTTTGTTATAAGGAATAATTGTATGACCTGGCAAATGAATGTCGATCCTTTCGACAACATCGGCCTGTCCGCGCTGGTCGCGGCCCTGCCTATCGCCTTTCTCTTCTGGGCGCTCGCCATCAAACGCATGAAGGGCCATTTCGCGGCCCTCGGCGGTACCGGCATCGCCTTCCTGATCGCCATCTTCGTCTATGGCATGCCGGTCGACCTGGCCGCCTTGTCCACGCTGTACGGCGGCGCCTTCGGCCTCTTCCCGGTGTGCTGGATCGTCATCACCGCGCTCTTCATCTACAACATGTCGGTGAAGACCGGCCAGTTCGAAGTCATCAAGAACTCGCTCGCCTCGATCTCCGACGACCGCCGCCTGCAGGCGCTGCTGATCGCCTTCTCCTTCGGTGCCTTCATCGAGGGTGCGGCCGGCTTCGGCACGCCGGTGGCGATCACCGCGGCGATGCTCGCCGGCCTCGGCTTCAACCCGTTGTACGCGGCGTCGATCTGCCTGATCGCCAACACGGCGCCGGTCGCCTGGGGCGCCATCGGCATCCCCATCGTCGTCGGCGGCCAGGTGGCCGGCATTCCCGATCTGGCGCTCAGCCAGATGGTCGGCCGCACCTTGCCCTTCCTCAGCTTCCTGGTGCCGCTCTACCTGGTCATCCTGATGGCCGGCTGGAAGAAGGGCCTGGAAGTCTGGCCGGCCTGTCTGGTCAGCGGCGGTTCCTTCGCCATCGCCCAGTACTTCTCGGCCAACTCGCCGCTCACCGCGCCGCTGCTGCCCGACCTGATCGCCTCGATCTCCTCGATCGTCTGCACGGTCGCCTTCCTCAAGTTCTGGCACCCGAAGGAAAGCTGGCACTTCGCCGACGAGCCGAAGCGCGAAGGCAAGGCCAAGCTGCTGTACACCGGCGGCCAGATCTTCCGCGCCTGGGCGCCGTTCATCATCCTCTCGCTGTTCGTCTGCGCCTGGGGCATCAAGCCGGTCAATCAGGCGCTCGACCAGATCACCAAGACCGTCTTCAACTTCGCCTTCCCGATCGCCGGTCTCGACCAGATGGTGATCGACCAGGCCGGCAAGGCGAAGGCCGCGGTGTACAAGTTCAACGTGCTGTCGGCTGCCGGCACGGCGATCCTCTTCGCCTGGTTCTTCTCCATCGTCGTCATGGGCGCCTCGCTGAAGACCGCCGGCGGCGTCGCCCGCGACACGCTGGTCACGCTGAAGTGGCCGATCGTCACCATCGCCACCATCCTCGGCTTCGCCTACATCATGAACTTCTCCGGCATGGCGATCACGCTCGGCTACGCCGTCGCCACGACCGGCGTCGCCTTCCCGTTCTTCGCCGCGCTGCTTGGCTGGCTGGGCGTCTTCATGACCGGTTCCGACACCTCGACCAACGCGCTGTTCGGCAAGCTGCAGGCGGTCACCGCCGAGAAGATCGGCATCGACCCGGTGATCACGATGTCGGCCAACACCTGCGGCGGCGTCTGCGGCAAGATGATCTCGCCGCAGTCGATCTCGGTCGCCACCGGCGCCACCGGCATGGTCGGCCGTGAATCGGAAATCTTCCGCTTCACCTTCAAGCACTCGATCGGCATGGCCGTCGTCGTCGGTGGCATGCACATGCTGTGGGCCTACGTCTTCCCGGGCATGGTGCCGACCTACGTCAAGCCGGTCGCGGCGGCCGCCGCTGCTGCCGCCGGCGCCGTGCAGGCGGCGGTCAACCCGGTCGGCCTGATGTGGCTGGGGATCTTCGTCGCCATCATCACCTGCGTCACCTTCCTGGCCCGCCGCCTCGGCGCCGACCTCGAAGCGCCCGCTGCCGGCCACGACGAAGTGCATTTCCACTAAGCAAGACCGCCGCCGGGGCCCACCCCGGCGGCATTGCCCGCCCATGAGCGGCGGACAACTGGCTACAATCGCCGCTGTTTCGTTTTCTTCTCCCCGGGAATTTCCATGTCTGATTCCGCGTCCGATCCGCGCAAGGACGAACCCCTGCGCACCGATATCCGCCTGCTCGGCCGCCTGCTCGGCGACACCGTGCGCGACCAGGAAGGCGACAGCGTCTTCGAAACCGTCGAAAAGGTCCGCCAGACCGCCATCCGCTTCGCCCGCGACGGCGACCCGGCGAGCCGCGCCGAACTCGCCGCGCTGCTCGATCCGCTGCCGCGCGACACCACCCAGGCCGTCGTCCGCGCCTTCAGCTATTTCCTGCAACTGGCCAACATTGCCGAAGACGAACACCACATCCGCCGCCGCCGCGCCCACGACCTGGTCGCCGCGCCGCCGCGCGAAGGCAGTCTGCTGTTCGCGCTCGACGCGCTGGCCGAATCCCGGGTTTCACCCGCAGCCATCGCCGATTTCTTCGCCCACGCGCTGGTCGCCCCGGTGCTCACCGCGCACCCGACGGAAGTCCAGCGCCAGAGCCTGCTGCGCAATCACCGCGACATCGCCCGCCTGCTCGACCAACGCGAACGCCTGCAACTGACGCCGGAAGAGGAAGCCGACAACGAACTGGCGCTGGCCAACGCCATCCTCACCCTGTGGCAGTCGCGCATGCTGCGCCCGACCCGGCTCAAGGTGATCGACGAGGTCAAGAACGGCATCAGCTATTTCAAGGAAACCTTCTTCAGCGAACTGCCGCGCCTCTACATCCAGGCCACCGAACAACTGCAGAAACGCTACCCGGAACAGCGCTGGGCGCTGCCGCCCTTTTTCCGCGTCGGCTCGTGGATCGGCGGCGATCGCGACGGCAATCCCTTCGTCACCGCCGACATCCTGCGCGAGGCGCTGCGCCTGCAATCGGCCGCCGTCATCAACCACTACCTCGACGAAGTCCATGAACTGGGCGGCGAGCTGCCGCTCTCCGAACTTCTCGTCGACATCACCCCGGAACTGCGGGCGCTCGCCGAAAGATCGCCCGACCGCTCGCCGCAACGTATCGACGAACCCTATCGCCGCGCGCTGTCCGGCATCTACGCCCGCCTCGCCGCCACCGCCCGCGCCCTCGACCATGTCGAGCCGGTGCGCCACGAAATCGGCCAGGCCGAGCCCTACGCCAACCCGGGCGAATTGCGCCACGAACTGAAGGTGCTCGCCAGCTCGCTCAAGCTCAACGGCGGCGCCCGCCTCGCCGGCGGCCGTCTGCGCCGGCTGCTGCGCGCCGTGCAGGTGTTCGGCTTCCACCTGGCGCCGATCGACCTGCGCCAGAATTCCGAAGTGCACGCCCGCACCGTCGCCGCCCTGCTCGCCGCCGCTGGCCGCTGCCCGGACTACGAGGCGCTTTCCGAAAACGAGCGGATCGACCTGCTGTGCGCCGAGATTGCCTCGCCGCGCCCGCTCTATTCGCCCTGGCTGAACTACGACGAGGAAAGCCGCGGCGAACTGGCGATCTTCTTCGCCGCCCGCGAACTGCGCGAGAAATACGGCAGCGCTGCCCTGCCCAACAGCATCATCTCGAAGACCGACGGCGTCTCCGACCTGCTCGAACTGGCGCTGCTGCTCAAGGAAGCCGGGCTGCTGCGGCCGGGCCCGGAACCGGCGCTCGACGTCAATATCATCCCGCTCTTCGAAACCATCGAGGACTTGCAGAAGAGCGCCGCCATCATGGACTGGCTGTTCGCGCTGCCCGCCTACCGCCGCCTGGTCAGCGCCCGCGGCGACGAACACGAGGTCATGCTCGGCTACTCGGACAGCAACAAGGACGGCGGCTTCCTGACCTCGGGCTGGGAGCTTTACAAAGCCGAAATCCAGCTCGCCGAAACCTTTGCCGAACACGGTATCCGCCTGCGCCTGTTCCATGGCCGCGGCGGCTCGGTCGGCCGCGGCGGCGGTCCGTCCTACCACGCCATCCTGGCCCAGCCGGCCGGCGCCGTTTCCGGCCAGATCCGCCTGACCGAACAGGGCGAAGTCATCTCGACCAAGTACGGCAACCCCGACACCGGCCGCCGCAACCTCGAAGTGCTGCTCGCCGCCACCCTGGAAGCCAGCCTCACCGACCACGAAAACCGCGTCGAGCCGGCCAGCCAGTTCCACGGCGTGATGGACGAACTGTCGCAGCGCGCCTTCCGCGCCTACCGCGGCCTGGTCTATGAAACCCCGGGCTTCACCACCTACTTCCGGCAATCGACGGTGGTTTCCGAAATCGCCTCGCTCAACATCGGCAGTCGCCCGGCATCGCGCAAGGCTTCCGAGCGCATAGAGGACCTGCGGGCGATTCCCTGGGTCTTCTCGTGGGCGCAATGCCGGCTCATGCTGCCCGGCTGGTACGGCTTCGGCAGCGCCGTCGACGGCTGGCTGGCGGAAAACCCCGATGGTCTGGCGACGCTGCGCCGCATGCTCAAGTCCTGGCCCTTCTTCCAGAGCCTGCTCTCGAACATGGACATGGTGCTGGCCAAGACCGACCTCGCCATCGCCTCGCGCTATGCCGAGCTGGTCGCCGACAATGAGCTGCGCGAACGCATCTTCGGCCGCATCGTCGCCGAATGGCAACTGACCCGCCGCCACCTGCTGGCCATCCTCGAACAGGACGATTTCCTCGCCGACAACCCGATGCTCAAGCGCTCGCTGCAGCTACGCGCACCCTACATGGACCCGCTCAACCACCTGCAGGTCGAACTGCTCAAGCGCCACCGAGCCGGCGACGGCGACGAGCGCGTCGCCCGCGGCATCCACATCACCATCAACGGCATCGCCGCCGGCCTGCGCAACAGCGGCTAGAATCCCCCGCCATCATGCCCAATCCGATCAAACGCACCGTATTCTTCATCTCCGACGGCACCGGCCTCACCGCCGAAGCCCTCGGCCACAGCCTGCTGACCCAGTTCGAGGACGTCGAGTTCCGGCAAATCCGCGTCCCCTTCCTGGACAGCATCGACAAAGCTCAGGAAACGCTGCAGCGCATCAACGCGCAGGGCGAAGCCGACGGCATGCGGCCGATCGTCTTTACCACGCTAGTGAACCAGGACCTGGCGACGATCATCCACCAGGCCGACGCCTTCTGCCTGTCCTACTTCGAAACCTTCCTCGCCCCGCTGGAAGTCGAACTCGGCCGCAAGTCCAGCCACACCGTCGGCCGCTCGCACGGCACGGCGGAAAGTTCGGAATACAAGAAGCGGATCGAGGCGATCAACTACACGCTGGCCCACGACGACGGCATCACCGACCGCGACCTCGAGGAGGCCGACGTCATCCTGGTCGCCGTCTCGCGCTGCGGCAAGACGCCGACCTCGCTCTACCTGGCCATGCAGTTCGGCCTGAAAGCCGCCAACTTCCCGCTGATCCCGGAAGACTTCGACCGCGGTCGTCTGCCCGGCACGCTGGAAAAGCACCGCGGCAAGCTGTTCGGCCTCACCATCCAGCCCGAACGCCTCCACCAGATCCGCGAGGAACGCCGCGCCGGCAGCAAATACGCCGCGCTACCGAACTGCCGCTACGAGATCGCCGAGGCCGAAAAGATGATGCGCCGCGAAGGTATCCGCTGGCTCGACTCGTCGACCAAATCGATCGAGGAAATCTCGGCCACCATCCTGCAGGAGCTCAACTTGAGATAACGGATCTCAGCCAACCTAGCAAGAAGGGCTCTTTGTCAGTACCGACACCAAGGAAGGGGCGGTTTAGCAACCGAACTTGAACCATGATTCAGAATTTCGACAAGGTAATCTGCTCCTGCGTTTACTCCGAGATTCTTCGTGCCCCACTCGGCCAGACGCGCCCTTTCTCGCCCTGATTGCCTCCCCCTTTTAACCATATCTCGTAACAAACAGGTCAGTTCGCTTTCGTCTCCACTACGAAACACCCCACCAACCCCGCTTGCCTTGACAACCTCGGCCGATCCACAGGCATCGCTACAAATCACGGGAGTGCCCACCATAAGCGCCTCCGAAACCACAGCCCCCCAACCATCGTGGATACTTGGCAGCACGAGGCAGTCCGCTTGTTCAACAAGCTGAGCGACTTCAGTCATTAATACCCGGCCGACCCAGCGCAGGCAATCCCGACCTAGAATGGTTTCTGCGGCCAGCTTTAACTCGTCCTCCAAAGGACCTGAACCGACAACCATAAGTTCAAAATTATCCAGATTGGCTCTCGCCAAACTTGAGATAAGCAAACCCACGCACTTAAGCTCAATAAAACGGCCAACAAATACAAAACGAAACAAACCTTCCCGATCAACATCAGGCTTCTGCTTGTTAATGGACTCTGGCAGAAAATATGCAAAAGGAAAAATTTTTTCTTCCAAAAACCCCTGTTGCTTCAACCAATTTGGCGTACGGTAACCAATGGCAAGCACCCCAGAAATGCGATGCTTCCACAAAAAAAACAATCGCCTATACACAATCCTCTTTAATACGCCTCGCCAGCCTAAATCGTTAGCCTTCTCCATCAAGGCCCAGTGAGATATGCCATTTTGAGCAAACGTTTTCTGGGCATACTGGATTAAACCGTTAGCACGAATTCCATGGCAGATATGAACTGAATCCTTCGGCGCTTGGGAGGCTAGTTTTATGGTCTCAGCCTTAGTAGGCGCGTAAATCAGCCTTGCATCTCCCAAATCCGGGACAACCCAACCAAGCTCAACACGCTCAAGCGGAATCGATTCTTCCGTAACGAAAATAACACTGTAACCACGATCAGCTAACGCTGCCGCTAGCCCCGCAATATGCGGGTTGGCAAATTTAAACCAAAACCAAATCTGTTTACTTCTATTATCCATTTAGACCACACACATGATATCTCCGCTAGCGCCTCCGCACTCGCTTAGCATAATAACCTGAATCCAAGCATGTTCATTCTGAGGTCATCTCTCAGGGCGGTAGCATTCCGCTTAACGTGCAAGCTGGCTTTGGCGGTATGAGTGTTGTCGGAGCGGATGATGTTGAGGATGATTTCATGAGCAGCGACAAATTTTATCGAGCAGAAAGGCTGGCATGCGGCCAGCAATCTGCTCAATCCTGTCGCGCAAGCGCCGACCACTGTTACTCTGGTTGTCCAAAACCAGGACGGATTCACCACATCCCAGCAATTCAACCACAGAACGGGAGCCGATATAACCCGCTCCGCCAGTAACCAGACTCAAGCCACCTTGGGCAACGCCTGGCGCTCGGCGTAAATCAGGTCGCAGATACGGGCTTCCGGACGATAACCGATCACCAGTTCCTGGATACGCGCCCGGACAACCGTGTAGTCGTCACTCTTGATCGCATCAATGGTCGATTGCAGCTTCTGCTTCAACTCATCCCAGGAAATGTAAGCTTCCTGAGCGCGCATGATCATCTGGTGTTGCGTCGGCAGAACATCGTCACCGATCAACAATTCCTCGTAGAGCTTTTCACCGGGACGCAGGCCGGTGAACACAATCTCGATATCGCCGTTGGGATTCTCGGCGTTGCGCACGGTAAAACCGGAGAGGCGAATCTTCTTTTCCGCCAGTTCGACGATCTTTACCGGTTCGCCCATGTCGAGAACAAACACGTCGCCACCCTCGCCCATCGATCCCGCCTGGATCACCAGTTGCGCCGCTTCGGGAATGGTCATGAAGTAGCGCGTGATCTCCGGATGGGTCACCGTCAGCGGCCCGCCGTTTTTCAACTGCTCGCGGAAAACCGGAATGACGGAACCGGAAGAACCCAGCACGTTGCCGAAACGCACCATCGTAAACCGCGTCTGATTGCGTACCCTGACCTGACCATAATCGCGGAACAGCGCCGGCTGCGGCTCGCGCGCCAGCGCCTGCAACACCAGTTCCGCCATGCGCTTGGTACAGCCCATGATGTTCGTCGGGCGCACCGCCTTGTCGGTGGAAACCAGGACAAAATTCTGCACGCCGGCCACCATGGCCGCCTGCGCCGTGTGCAAGGTGCCCATCGTGTTGTTGAAGAAGCCCTCGGCCACGTTGTACTCGACCATCGGCACGTGCTTGTAAGCCGCGGCGTGGTAAACCGTATTGACCTGCCAGGTCTGCATCACGTCCAGCAAGCGCCCGAAATTGCCGACCGAGCCCAGGATGGGGATCAAGCGCGTATCCAGGGAACGCTCCCGGATCAAATGCTCCAACTCGCCATGAATGGCATACAGCGAATACTCCGAATGCTCGAAGAGAATCAGAATTCGCGGCGCGCTGGTCATCACCTGGCGGCAAAGTTCGGAACCGATCGAACCGCCGGCACCGGTGACCAGCACCACCTGCTCGCGGATGCAATGCTCGAACAGGGCGGTGTCCGGCGCCACCGGCTCCCTTCCCAGCAAATCGCAAATATCGACTTCCTGGAAATCATTGACCTTCACGCGGCCGCTGGCCAGATCCATGAACCCCGGCACCGTGCGCACATGCAGGGGAAATTTACCGAGTTCGTTGAGAATTTCCCGCCGCCGGTTACGGCTGACTGAAGGCAGGGCCAGCAGCACTTCCTTGACCCCGGTGCGCTTGATCATCTCGCCAATCTGCTGGCCAGAAAACACCGGGGTCCCGTCAACGGCGCGCCCGACCAGATCGCCATCGTCGTCGAGGAAAGCCACCGGCTGCATCTCCCGGCCGATGCGCAGTGAAGTCAAAAGCTGCTGCCCCGCACTGCCGGCGCCGTAGATGGCAACACGCGGCAACTCGGAGACATGATTGGCCTCGACACGCGTGGAAACGGTCTGACTCAGGAGAACGCGCATCGCAACCCGGACACCGCCGATCATCAGGAGTGCGAATGCGCCATAAAGGATGGGCAATGAACGCGGCACCACCCAAGCTGGAGATTGCCCCCGCCAGAGAATCACCAGTGCCAATATCGCAGCGGAGAGAAAAACCGACTTGAACACCGTGAGCAAGGCCCGCGCACCAAAATAGCGAACAACTGCGCGATACATCCCGGCAACAACGAAAATCGGGATCGTAAATAGTGGCACCGAGATGAACAGCCAGGCATGGCGCCCAAGAGGATCAATGGGAAAGGCCGTATCGAAACGAACAAAAAGTCCGAGCCACAAAGCCACCCAGATCAGTACCACATCAACCGCAACCTGCAGACCTCGCTTCTGTCCCCAGGAAAGCTTCAGCAAAGGATGACAAAACCCACCGCACCTACTTACCTGGTCACCTTCTATTTTTGCGTTCTTGTCCAAAGCCGAGCTCATGAATTACGTTCGGGTTAGCATTCTAGCATGCAGACTCAAATGTAAAGAACTGTCAATCCATCGCTCAGCAGAAACCACACCAATGCTCGAAATCAGCAGGTGGCACGAGCCATGACATCGCGCAACACCTCTCCGGCCTTACCAATCTCCACATCGCTCAGGGTGGGATGAACCAACATCATCAATGCCGTCTCGCCAAGCTCATGTGCCACCGCCAAACCGGGCTCGGGCCGCCAACCGGTTCCATCAAAGGCTCTTTCCAGATAGACCTCGGAGCACGAACCGGAGTAACACGGAACTCCAGCCGCATTGATTTCCGCCATGATGCGATCACGGGACCAGCCCACCCCCAGCATCTCGGGACGAACGAACATATAGAACTTGTACCATGCATGTTCCACCTCGGCAGCCGGCAACGGCACCCGCAACGCCGGACAAGCCTCAGCCGCATCAGCCAATCGTAGTGCATTTGCTTTGCGGGCTGCATGCCACTCAGGCATCCGCGACAGTTGTATGCGACCAATCACCCCCTGCAACTCCGTCATCCGCCAGTTGGTGCCGAACGACTCGTGCACCCAGCGAAAGCCCGGCGGATGTTCACGCTCGTACACGGCATCCCAGGATTTGCCATGGTCCTTGTATGACCAGGCTTTTTTCCACCAATCGCGCCGATTCATCGTCAACATGCCACCCTCGCCACCTGTGGTCATGATCTTGTCCTGACAGAAGGACCATGCCCCGAAGTGGCCTATCGAGCCAACCGCCCGCCCCTTGTAGCGCGCGCCATGCGCCTGGGCGCAATCCTCAATGACGTACAACCCCTTTTCCTCAGCCAGCGCCATGATCTCATCCATCTCGCACGGCCAACCGGCCAAATGCACACAGATGATCGCCCGCGTACGCGGAGTCAGAACCGCCCGAACGGTATCAGCCGTAATGTTCTGGGAATCGCGATCCACATCGGCGAAAACCGGTACAGCCCCGGCCGTCACGATGCTGGAGGCCGAAGCCAGGAAGGTACGCGAGGTCACCACCACTTCGTCGCCCGGACCGATATCCAGGACTTTCAAGGCCAGATCAAGTGCCAACGTACCGTTTGCCAGAGCAATCGCGTACTCGCTGCCACACCAGGTCGCAAACTCTTTCTCAAACTCGCGGCATTCCTGGCCCGTCCAGTAATTAACTTTGTTCGAAAGCAAGACACGCGAGATTGCTTCGGCCTCTTCCTGTGTAAAACTTGGCCAAGGGGAAAACGGGGTATTCAACATGAAAAAACCTTTTAAATCATTTCTAAAAACCGACCATCAAAGGGGGCTAGAAACCTAAAATCATTGAAAAACTCTGTTTATGCACTGTAATCGAAAAAACCGTTTCCGGTTTTCCGGCCGAGCAATCCACCTCTCACCATTTTTCTCAATAAGGGATGAGCTCGATATTTTGGGTCGCCTGTTTCTGAATGCAACACTTCCATGATTGACAGGCACACATCATTACCAATCAAATCAGCCAATGCTAGCGGGCCGATTGGATGATTAGCACCATTACACATTGCGGAGTCGATATCCATAGCGGAGGCAACCCCTTCGGCCAATACCCCAATCGCTTCATTGATCATCGGAATTAACATTCTGTTCACAACAAATCCCGGCGCTTCGTTTACAAAAACAGGCTTTTTACCAAGGGCGACAGAGAAGTTGTAGGCAAACTGTCTAGTTTCTTCCGAGGTAAGTATCCCGGAAACGATTTCAGTTAGCGCCATGACTGGTGCTGGATTGAAAAAATGAAGACCGATAACGTTAGCGGGATTACGCGTTACCGAAGCAATTTCAGTAATAGACAACGATGAAGTATTTGATGCCAAAATAGAATTGCCGCAAGCATGAATAGATACTTCTCTGAAAATCGCCTTCTTCACCGCCATCTGCTCGGCAACTGCTTCAACAATCAAATCTGATTCCGCCAGATCATCATATTTCAAAGCAATTTTGATTTTATCTTTAAAACAATCAAAATCGGAGCTCGAAATCCTGCCTTTCTCAAGCAAAGATTCCCAGCGCTTCAGCACCGAGCGCAAGGCAATTTCGCCTTTTTCGAGGGCGGATACTTTCCAGACTACTGCGTCAATTGATGAAGATTGAGCAAATAACTGTACAAGCCCCGTTCCCATCGTACCTGAACCAATAACCACAGTTTTCATGTCACCCCCTCTGCAAAGGCCGCGCAGGATTACCAACCACAGTGATTCCAGCAGGAACATTTTTAGTCACTACTGCCCCCATGCCAATCACCGCACCGCGACCAATGACGAGAGGATTACCCGGCCGCCCTTGTCGAAGAATTGCTCCAGTTCCGATGTAGGCATGATCTTCGATCACCACATTACCATTGCAACACACCGAGGGTGCAAAAGTTACGTAATCACCAATCACACAGTCATGCGCTACATAGCTATATATATTGGCATGAAACCCGCAACCAATCTTGACATTAGAAGTAATCGTCACAAAAGGGGAAAGGATGGCCCCATCTCCAATATCCACCGCGTCCATTAGTACAACATTGTTCGCAACAGCACTAAAAAACTTGACCCCGGATTCAGAACATTTGCCAGCAAGCTTTTCTCGAATCCCACCGTCCGCTATCGCGAGCACAACGAAGCGGTCAGCGGCCTCTTCTTCGACAAACTCCTTAAAACAGAGTACTTTGTGCCCATTAATTGACGAGCTTTCCGGATTGTCATCAACAAAATATATACGATCAGCGGAAACACCGGAAGATTGCAATTGTGCACGGACAACAGGCATAACCTCCCGCCCAAATCCGCTCGCCCCATAAACTCCGTAGATATTATTTTTCACAACCAAGTCCAGAAAAATTATTAAAACAATAGTTGGATTTCACAACTAAAAAACGTCCGACATTATCAATTCACGACGAAAATCAGATCCACTGTATTTCTCATCGAAAATACGAAACCCAAACTGATAATCAAACAACCCAATTTCGCCAGAATCAGAATTAGAAAAACTCTTGTCAAGCAGAACTCGATATATCGCATCAGATTCCATCGACAACAACCCAGACGAATCAATATGTAAGACATTCCAACATCCCTGGTACTCCTTGAGCACAAGCCCAGGTTCTCTTTTTATCGTCACCCCTGGCATTGCAAGCCGCCATTTTTCTTGCGCCTCATCAATGGAGTCCCATTCAATAACAGCGCTCTTCAGCAAAGCTGCCTGCAACTCAGGATTATCAAGAATTTCGCTTCCGGAAAAATCGAAGACACGATCTGGAACCAAAAGCGTCCAGCCGAGATTTTTTATAAAACCAGGCGCCGAATTCGCGTTCGGAAAACCATAAACCATCGACGCCCCATCAGCTTCGAGCATCGAATAAACCCGCTTGGCCAACTCGGTGAATAGCCCCTTCCCTCTACCATCCGGATGAACCATGGTCGTCATCGAACGATAGGCAATGAAAGAGTTCCCGCGAAAATTCAAGCGAGTGGGAAGAACTGCATAATGCCCGAGTAATTTCCCATTTTCATAAAAGAGTGAAACGTATGGATCGCCTACTGGATTATCGATATAAAACCAACGCCACTCATCGCGGGATAGTGGTTTTCCGAACGAGTCCAGGAAAAGCTGACTAATTTCCTCTTCCTTGTCGAGAAGTGTATTTTTATCCTTGATATCGAAATACATCAAATAGTCTCCAAATCAGTTTTTTTTATTGGCATGCTGATCGTAACGGGTTGCCGTCGCCTGCCCGGGCATAGAAATCCCTTCTCGCCCCAGGACGACGGGAATTGTCTTCAGAAAAATTTCGAGATCCATCCTGAAACCGAAGCGCCGGACATATTCGACATCAAGAGAAAATTTCTGATCCCAATCCAGGGAATTCCTCCCCCGAATCGCAGGAAGACTGGTAATTCCAGGAATCGCTTCAAATCTCTCCGGATACTTTTCAAGTAGTTGTGATTTGTACGCCGGAAGCGTTGCTCGGGGACCGATAAAACTCATTTCTCCCTTCAGGATGTTAACAATCTGCGGAAGTTCATCGAGACTCGTACTGCGCAACAAACGTCCGAAGCGTGTCAGCCTGACTTCATCCGGCAAAAGCTCTCCATCCGGACCACGAGCATCGGTCATCGAGCGGAACTTGTACAACCTGAATTCTGTGGCACCTCGACCAAGGCGAGTTTGCGAAAAGATCACCGGCGATCCGAGTTTCAAACGAACCAATATAGCTACGACAAGCAACAATGGCCAAAGAAGCAAAACGATCCCAAGCGCCAGCGCTAGATCGCAAGCGCGCTTACCGAACTTCCCCCAAAAACCGTTGCGCATTAAATGCTCTCCCTTAGCAAAACGAAAGCTTCTGCCGCTTCAACACCGATATGGGTACCGCGAACACGTGCCAAGGCCCGCAACGCCTCAATTGAACGCGGCAGATGATCGGCTTGAAGTTGGGAAGCATAGCGCCTCATCGCATCGAGCTTTTTTTCCAAAGAATCGGAAATATCAACGAAGACATTCGGTTGAAATGGAGGCACAAGATAGGGAGGAGCAAGGTGGGTCTCGGACAGCGTCTCATAAGCCAAAACCCGCTTGACTTGACGCCCCATTTCGAGATATGGACGACATGCGACAGTCGCGGCGTATGCAATCGCATGATGATCTTGATGCAAATCGTGAGAAAACGGTATGTAGACCTCTTCGGGTTGAACCTCTTTCAGAACGCTGGTCACAACCTGATTGATTCGCCAAGCCGGCACATTATCCAGACAAGCTGCTGGCAGCTCTCGAAAAAGCAAATCCGCTACTCCGAGCCCAGCACAAGCTTCCTTTGCCTCCCCACGAATGCGGTCCCACATTGCCGGCTCCCAAAGAGGATGCTTATCCTCCCCATGCCCGGTCAAGACAGCGACAACAACTCTTTTGCCCTGATTCGCAAAGCGGGCGATAGTTCCCCCCATGCCCAAAACCTCATCGTCGGCATGTGGCGCCAATACGAGAATCGTCATGTTCCCTCTTCCTTTCAAACCCGCGAATCAACGACGGTCTCGGGCAATACCTGAAAAAATTCGCTTAAAACGCGCTACACCTGCCGAGAGGGATAACTCCCGCCAGTAATAATCCTGTCCGGCCTTGCCCATTGCTGCCAGTTCACTGCTCGACATTTTTGCGAGCGCCATTGCTGCTTCAGCAATGGAATCCGGATTCTCGGAAAGCGCTGTCAGTCCGCATCCTGCAACATTGACCAAATCTGCAGCGTCACCGCTCACCGCCATCAGGACTGGTTTCCCTGCCGCCATGTAAGCCTGTGTCTTGGATGGAATCGTAATGTGATAAAGCTCGTCGTCCTTCAGATGAACCAGCAGGGCATCCGCAGCCTGCAACACCGCGCCGACTTCCGCCATCGGCACGCGTGGCAGGAAAAGTACATTCTCAAGCCCACTGCTTTGGGCCTGTTCTTTGAGCAACTCGCATTCGGTACCGCTTCCCAGAAAAACAAAACGAATCTTGGGGGCCATATCCCTAACGATTTCAGCAGCTCTTAGCACGGATGCCAGCCCTTGCCCCTTGCCCATCGTCCCGGCAAACAAGATGTTAAAGCCCTCGGGCAGGATGCTAGTACGTTCGCCAATTTCCGCCGCGTTGAATATTGACGACTCATCGCACCAGTTATAGATCACCTCGATTTTTCGCTCGTCAACACCACGGCTGGTCAGGAGATTCCGGAACCCCGGAGATAGCACGACGATTTTGTCCACCGTTCGGTAAACCCACTGGCAGACTCTCTCCACCACCGCAAGAATTTTCTCGTTGCCCAACATACCTGATGCTCGCAAGCTGTCAGGCCACATATCCTGGATGTCGTAAACCACCGGAATACGCCGAAGCAACCTGACAATGCCCGCAGCAACCCCGACAGTTAACGGCGGATGATAGGCATAAATCACGTCAGCCCGACGTGCTCCGAAGAGGGTATAGAACAACAGGGAAGCTGAAAAACTCAGGTAATTGGCAATGCGTCGGATAGCAGAAGAATCATGGCTCGGATAAAGCGGCACCCGGGTGATTCTCACGCCATCGATTTCCTCCCGCTGAATCGCTCGAACACGATAACCTGGATATAGCTTGCCTCCCGGGTAATTCGGGAAACCCGTCACCACCTCAACCTCACACCCTTGGCGCATCAGTTCTCGCGCAAAAGCCAAGCCTTTGGGAACGGGTTCCGGATCGAACCATTGGGTCAGCAACAGAACGCGCACGTTTCAGTACCGCTTCCAGACCACCCGATTCACGTAATCGGTATAGCTGTGGATGATGCGCAGCACCTTGTCGGAGACATTGGGCATGCTGTAGTCCGCGACCAGGCGCAGGCCACGGGTTTCGCCGCGCGGCTGTGTCTGGAGGATGGACAGCCCCTGGCGGACGCGCTCGACTTCCAGGCCCACCATCATCACGGCGGCCTCTTCCATGCCTTCCGGGCGTTCGTGGGCTTCGCGCAGGTTGAGCGCGGGGAAATTGAGGATCGACGATTCCTCGTTGATCGTTCCGCTATCCGACAACACCGCCTTGGCCGAAAGCTGCAGTTTGACGTAATCGTGGAAACCCAGCGGCTTGAGCAGGCGCACCATCGGGTGGAACTTGGCGCCCGTTGCATCGACGCGCTTTTGCGTCCTGGGGTGCGTCGAAACGATGACCGGCAGGTTGTAGTCTTCCGCCACCGCGTTGAGCACCGCAACCAGCTTGGAGAAGCAGCGCTCCGACTCGATGTTCTCTTCGCGGTGGGCGCTGACCACGAAGTAGCCTTCCGGCTGCAGCTCCAGGCGCTGCAGTACATCCGACGCCTCGATCCGCGGCCGGTAGTGATTCAGGACTTCGAACATCGGGCTGCCGGTCTTGATCACCTGGTCGGGCGCCAGACCTTCACGCAGCAGGTAGTCGCGGGCGATGGTGCTGTAGGTCAGATTGATGTCGGCCGTGTGGTCGACGATACGACGGTTGGTTTCCTCGGGCACGCGCAGGTCGAAACAACGATTGCCGGCTTCCATGTGGAAAATCGGGATCTTGCGCCGCTTGGCCGGGATCACCGCCAGGCAGCTGTTGGTATCGCCCAGCACCAGCATCGCTTCCGGATTCTCGGTCGCCAGCACCTGATCCACGGCGATGATCAGGTTGCCGATGGTATGCGCCGCGCCACTGCTGCCGCTCGCGCTGTTCAGGAAATGATCCGGCTTGCGCACGCCCAGGTCATCAAAGAAGACCTGGTTCAGCTCGTAATCGTAATTCTGCCCGGTATGCACCAGCACGTGCTCGCAATGCTCGTCGAGGCGCGCCAGCACACGCGACAGGCGAATGATTTCCGGCCGGGTACCGACCACGGTCATGACTTTGAGTTTTTTCATCGTTATGCGTTCGAAAAGTGATTTGTTCAGAGCGGCGCAGCAAAAGTATCCGGATGCTCGCGGTCGAAGATTTCGTTGGCCCACAGCATGACGACCATCTCGTCATCGCCGACATTGGTGATGTCATGGGTCCAGCCGGGAACCGTCTCGACGATCTCCGATTTCTCTCCGGATGTGAACAGCTCGTAGCACTCGCCGCTCTGCATGTGACGGAACTTGAAGCGCGCCTTGCCCTTGATGACCAGGAACTTCTCGGTCTTGGTGTGGTGATAATGCCCACCGCGGGTGATCCCCGGATGTGCCGTGAAGAAAGAAAACTGGCCGCAATCCGGCGTCTTGAGCATCTCGACGAAGACACCCCGCGCGTCGCCATGTTGCGTCACCGGGTAGGCAAACGCCTCCTTAGGCAGATAGCTGACATAGGTGGAATACAGGGCGCGCACCAAGCCCGTGCCGACACGCTCGGTAATCAGCGTATTGCGACTTTCCCGGAAGGAGCGGATCAGTCCGGCCAGCTCGCCAACCGTCGTCGAGTACTGCGGCGTCACCGTGACAAAGCCCTCCGGCGTGAACTGCGGATCGGCACCGTCCATCAACTGGATGAAACGGGAGACGACATCGTCGATATAAACCAGAGTGACAGGCGCCGCCGGATCGTTGACCTGGATCGGCAGATCGCGGGCGATGTTGTGGCAGAAAGTGGCCACCGCCGAGTTGTAATTCGGCCGGCACCACTTGCCGAAGACATTCGGCAAACGGAAGAGATAAACCGGGAACCCGAACGCCTGACCGGCGTTGCGCAAGACCTGCTCGGCCCCCAGCTTGCTCTGCCCGTAAGGGTTGTCGCGATCCGCCTGGATCGACGAAGTGTAAATCACCGGAATCGCCTTGCCGCCTTCCCGCACCGCACGGCCGACCGCTTCGCACAATACCGACGTCAGGTCGGTGTTGCCGGTCACGAACTCCTGCGGATCCTGCGGGCGATTGACGCCAGCCAGGTGAAACACGAAATCGACACCGGCCAATTTGGACGGCAGGTCATCCAGGCTGTCCTCGCGTTCGAAGGAAACCACCTCGACATCCTTGCGTTCCGCCAGGAACAACTGCAGGTTCCGGCCGACAAAGCCGGCTGCCCCAGTGATCAGCACCTTCATCGGATTACTCCTCGGCAACCGCGTACTCGCCGCGGGCAATCTTCTGCATGAAATCGAGCTTCAACAGCAACTTCTTCATCCCCTCGACATCGAGCCGGGTCGTGTTGTGCGAGTTGTAGTCCTCGCCGTGCGCCGTCTGCGTCAGGCGTTGTTCGCCTTGATCCACGTACTTCGAGTAATTCAGATCGCGACCGTCCGGCGGCACGCGGAAATAATCGCCCATGTCTTCCGCACAAGCCATTTCCTCGCGGCTCAGCAGCGCTTCGTAAAGCTTCTCGCCGTGGCGGGTACCCATGACATTCACCGGATGTTCCGGCTTGCCCATCAGTTCGAGAACAGCGCGAGCCAGGACATCCACCGTAGCCGCCGGCGCCTTCTGCACGAAGATGTCGCCGTTGTTGCCGTGTTCGAAAGCGTACAGGACGAGATCAACCGCATCGGCCAGCGTCATCATGAAGCGCGTCATCGTCGGATCGGTGATCGTGATCGGCTGACCGTTGCGCACCTGATCAACAAACAAGGGAATCACCGAACCACGGGACGCCATCACGTTACCGTAACGGGTACCGCAAATGACCGTCCCGGTACCTTCCAGATTACGACTGGAGGCCACCATGACCTTTTCCATCATCGCCTTGGAAATCCCCATGGCGTTGATCGGATAAACCGCCTTGTCGGTACTCAGGCAAACCACGCGCTTGACGCCGGCATCAACGGCGGCCGTCAGAACATTCTCCGTCCCCAGGACATTGGTGCGCACCGCCTGCATGGGATGGAATTCGCAGGAAGGAACCTGCTTCAGCGCCGCAGCATGGAAAACGTAATCCACGCCACGCATCGCCTGCGCAACGCTGTGCGGATCGCGAACATCACCGATGTAGAACTTCAGCTTGGCGTTGTTGTAACGCTTGCGCATGTCGTCCTGTTTCTTTTCGTCGCGGCTGAAGATTCGGATTTCCGAAATATCGCTCTGAATAAAACGTTTAAGCACCGCATTACCGAAAGAACCCGTGCCACCAGAAATCAAAAGCGTTTTTGATGAAAACATAAAATCCACCTCAAAAAATCCAAAAGACTCTGCAAAATTTCAAATATCAACGGACAGATGGTCGAGAAACAGTTCGCCAAATACCCAAATATCTCGCAAAAACTGCTTCTATAGAGTAATCCCTATATGCTTTATCTCTAGCCAACTCACCGATTCTCCGCCTTGAAGTTGAATCATCAATTAAATCCCTGAGTGCCGACGCCAAAGCAAGACTATCCCTGGGAGGAACCAAAACACCTCTACCGTCGCCAATCATCTCTGGAATTGCCCCTACCGATGTTGCAACGATAGGTAAACCAGAAGCCATCGCTTCGATGACGACATTTGGAAAACCTTCAGTATAACTAGGCAAGACAAACACCTCTGCCATGCGCATTATTTCAATCGCCTGAGAATGCGGTTTTCCGCCAACAAATTCCACATCGTCAGTATCGCAAATCCGACGTAAGCCGGAAATAAAATCCGTATCGCCTGGCCCAACAACAACCAAGCGCCACCCTTCACTCCGAACCAATTTCCATGCCTCAATCAACTCGACGACTCCCTTAGTGGGAATCACCCAGCCCAAATAAACCACCGTCTTTCTGTCATCTATCGCTGAAGGCCGACTTTCACATGAAAAATCAGATGGATCAAAACAGTTGGGTATCAATTCGATCGGAACTTTTGGCAAACATCTTGAAACCGTATCAAAAGTTGCTTGATCAATAGCAATAACGCGCGAAGAATATTGCGCGGCACGTTCAAATCCACGCCATTCAATGTTTTTTACAAGCGACAACTCCGGCAAACGCCCAAATCTAATGTGGTAAACGACCGGAATTCGGAATATATTTCCTATGAAGACAACTGCTAAATCTCGTATCAAGCCGAGTTGCCCGGAAGTCGTCATGTGCAGGACGTCTGGCCGCCAAAAAATCACACAGATCAAAACTCTAAATATATCGCGTAAAAGCTGAAACCCACCGAAAACAACGCGCTTCCATCTAGCAAGATCGTGTACCTCACGCCAACGAGTAGCTGTATCAACAACCCGCAACGATATATCCGGTTGAGTTCTTGAATAACCATCAACCAACTGAGTCCAGTGGCTAATACCACCGTAAGGAGGAGGCAACGGTGAAACGAGACAAATCTTAATCATAGGGTCTGATCGCCCTCGGCAACATTTCAAACCCCTCGATACACTGATGCAAATAATCTCTGGTTAATCGAGCAGCCTCCGGGTAACAGGCCTTTTCGTGTTCGATAATATCCTCGACCCCCCATCTAAACCTAATAATCTTAGCCGGATTTCCCGCAACAATTGCATAAGGAGGAATTGACTTGGTTACAACTGAGCCCGCGGCAACAATCGCCCCACGTCCTACTTTGACGCCCCTCAGAATAATAGCTTGAGCGCCAACCCAAACATCGTCCTCGATGATCACACCAAGGTCTTCGTTCCCGGATTTATCGTGGACATGCGCCATGACCGCCCCGGCTATCGATATATTGTGTCCACCACCAACGACGGTGACTTTTGGACCAAACATAACGTAGCTACCGATTCTAACCACAGATTTATCCGCCAAAATCGTCGCTTGCAAGCCAAGGCTGACATCATCACCAACAGTGATATTTCCAAACGAATAAATTCCTGCCGGATCAAAAACAAAGTTCTTCCCGTATTTATTGAAAAGCGGCCTCATAGCCAACATGAGAACACGCCTCCAAATTCGGCGTACGAGGTAAATAAGCGTCGCCAAAACTCTCATTTCGCGCAAACCTTGTTAATAAATTCACGTAGCTGTTCAACATATGCATGACTGCAGAAAAAATCTCTAGCGGTATTCGCGGCAGCGTTTCGCATACTGCTTATGGTCGCATAATCCATCGCCAGCAACCGCTCAATGGCAACCGAAAAGCTTTCCTCCGTGAAGCCAGCGCAAACAATTCCGTTCTCGCCATCACGCAAATAGCTTCCCAAATCACTTGTCAAATTAGCAATCACCGGGGTACCGACAGCCATGCTCTCCACAAATTTCGTAGAAAACCCAGCTTGAGCGAAGCGCTCCGGAACCCTCAAAAGCACACTAAAATCCGCACTTGCCAACCTCTCGGATACATTCTGCTGGGGAACCCGACCTACGACTTCAATATTCGCTGGCAACTTTCCCGCAAAATTATTTTCAACGTCTTTTTGCGAAGGCCCAATAATCTGCAATACAATTTTCTCGGGATCGGTTGTGACTCGGCAAAGGCCACGCATAACAACGCCAAGCAAATCCTTTTTCCCCGGCGTGCCGGCATATATAACTCGCAGCCCCCGCTTTGAATTGTTCGTTCCAAAGTCATGGCGAACACTTTCAACCAAAGGGGGGACTCTTGTAGTGACGCAACTTCCGGAAAAATATTTTTCGAGAAACGATGAGATAGCGATTACCCCTTGACACCTCGGAAAATACCACCTCATTGCGAGCTCAGAACTCAAGTGGAATGGCCCGAACCGCCCTCCAATCATATGAGCCCCATCGTACCACTCCACTACATCTGCGATTACTGGAATGGATTGAGCATTTGCCCAGCGCTGAACACGATACATGAACGGGGAAAGTCCCCCATAAGTAATGATGCATTTTGGCTTCGTGGGTTGTTTTTCGAGCCAACTAACGGTTGCTTTTCCTTGATCCAAAAGAGCTAGTTTAATCTTGCTAAATTTAGATGCATGCTCGTCAGGAACTTCTCCTGAACCTTCAAAATAGATACCTGAACCAGAGGGAACATCAACCAATAGACTCTTACCCGGTAGATACCTCCCACTGCCTACAACCACGTCGTAGCCACACTCCAAAAGAGAACGCGCCACCCCATAAACACGGCGCGACCCTGGCTGCCCCCAAGGAAAAGCAAAGGGGCCAACGTAAGCAATCCATTCCCGCATAAAATTATAACGATAATAACTAATTATTTAACAAATGCCATACCATTAACAAAACCAATTAATGACTACCATGAGCCGATAATTTATTTTCGATCAGATATGATGAAAACCATCCAAACAAAAGCCAAGATGCAAATGACACTTCCCAAACCCCGGTAAATGCAATAGGCAGCCATGAAAAGAACAAAACAATCCCAAGAGAATTTTTATTAAGCCGACCATACCGAAAAAGCTTAACGAAAAATGCAAACAGACAGAGCAAATACCAGAATAACCCAACCAAACCAACTTCTGTAAAAACACTCAAAAATGAATTGTGAACCGAAATCTTAGACAGACTAAGATTTTCAAAATTCCCAGGACCGATCCCAAAGAAAATATTTCCAAGCCCAAAATCCAAAGCCTCTGCCCATGCATCATAACGCCCGGAACTGATATCGCCAGACGAGTCATCACCATAAACCAATCGGTTTTGAATGTAATCTGGCAACTCAAAATAAGCCCAATACACCAAAATCGCAGCGAGCGCGACAAAAACGATCCCAAATAACGGCCTTTTTCGAAAGTAGATAAAAAGCCACAGCAGAGTTACAAACAGAAGCGAAATAACAGCCCCTCTCGATCCCGTTTTTAAAACCCCACCAAAAAACAACCCCATCAAAATAACAGAGACCAAAAACCGAGGCACCCGGTACTGAGCGACCGCAAGCCTAGCAAGCTCCGTATCCAAAGCAAAAACAACCGCACCTGCCATCGCGATACAATACGCAACATAGTTAGCATTTAACCCGAACAAACTGGCCCGAATACTATCATCAAGAACCAACATAACAGAAGCCGCAGCAGCGCCTGCAACATAAAAAAAACCAACAACAACCCTATTGAATCTGTTAGCGCAAAAACGCCCAACAAAGATCAGGGCAACAGAACACAACAAATAAAGACTTAAAACGGTAGTATTACCTCCGTCATTTAAATACCAAGAAATAACAGAAACACCCGACACAAAAACTATCGCGATTTCGTAAGGATACAAACGCAGCCACGATGTTTTAAAAAAAATCAACAGCAAGGCAAAATAAAAAGAAATAAACGCATAAACAGAAATCAAAGGCAGGGCCGTTACTAATAAAAAAGGTAAACCAAGCAATCCGCTAAAAATGGCCCTCATTTCTCGACCTTTGCTTTTAATTTAAAATTCTTTATTGCAACAAAAAACAATAAAAATATAGCAATATTTTGAAACACACCAACCGCCGTACTAAGGTAAAGAGCTTCTCGCCAACCATCAGCAATTTTAAAAACAGTTAAGACAATGACAAAAACAAAAATCTCAACCATGAGCTGCCATAACTGCAAGCCATACACTCTGTACATTTGTCTAACTTTTAACGAAGCAAGGTAAGCTGAAACCCAAACAGACACAACGGAAATCATATCTATACTTTCCAACCACTTTTCTTCAAGAACCAACTCCAATATTGGAACCAAAATTATCACATAACCAACCAAAACCACAATAAAAACAACAATAGCCTGAGACAAATTCTTTAAAAAACCAAAATCACAATCCCCTCTTGAATCTGCCAAGACCTTGAGCAGAACCGCCGAGACAGATGTTGCAATTAATACGCTGGGCGCCCAAGAAATCTTAAATGCGAAGGCATAACTCCCTCCAATAGCAGACCCAAATTGGGTAGAAAAAAAATACAACGGGGTCATTAAGACAAGAACTGAAACAGACTCCTGAATAGTTCCAGCAAAACAAAATTTTCTATATTCAAGCCAAATACACTTTGCAGCTTCCTTAACTTTACGAAGGGCCCTGTAATAGTACGTTTTAAAAAAAATCAGTCGAACCAAGCTTTCTCCAAGCAGGTAGCCAATCAACAAACCTGAATGCTTAAAACTCGCCCCTATAAAAAACTGCCCCATAGGAACAAATACAGCCCTAGCAAAATTAAACTTTGCACTTACTCGAAAAGCTCCAACCCCAGAATAATATCCAGAGATCAAATTCGCGGAGCCAATCACCAAAACCGCAGATGAAATCCAAAACAGCTTCTCCATATCTTCCACAGAGAAACCCATTAGCCAAAACCACAGTAAACTTGCCACCCCACCAAAAAAAACCCACGCAGAAAGCCAAAGCAAGCCAACAACTAGAGCAGGTGCTCGCTTTTCTTCATCAAGAAGAACAATGCATGTTTGCAATTGAGAAGTTGCAAAGACAACCAGAATAGTCGCCAGCGAAACAACCTCTCCAAATAATCGAAAGGCCTCTAAATCATAAACATTAGCCAATAACGGCTGCATTACAAACTGTATTAATTGCCCAAAAACAGAGGCAACAAACAACCAAGAAACATTTTTAAGCATTAAAACCGCCAAGAAGTTTCCATTTTATTAAAAACAAACGATCCAATTTAAAACTTTAACAAAATTAACCGCAGTTTACTTTGCCGCAAGCTTATACACGTATGCTTTTACCAACCCCCAAATTTTATATCAACAAAAATATTTGCAATTATTTATTTTTGATAAATTAGTACTATTTCAACTGCAAAAACTTTACATACCAAGGCATCGCCTCCGCGACACCCTGCGCGAAGCGGTACTGAGGATGATAGCCAAGCAAATTTGCCGCTTTAGAAATTTCGGCCTGCGAATGGCGCACATCGCCCGCACGGAATTCACGGTAAATTGCCGGTTGAGAATATTCGACGCCATTCTGGGCGAGCGTCTCTTTCAAGGTTCCGAACAATAAATTCAATGTGGATCTATCGCCGACAGCAACGTTATAAACCTGATTTCTGGCATCGGAAGCGGTAGCGGTGGCAGCCAACAGGTTGGCTTGAACCGCATTTTCCACATAGCAGAAGTCGCGACTGGTTTCGCCGTCACCATTGATATAAACAGTTTCACCCTGAATCATCGCAGCAGTCCATTTTGGAATCACTGCTGCGTAAGCGCCATTGGGATCTTGCCGTTTGCCAAACACATTGAAGTAACGCAAACCGATGGTCTGGAAGTCATAGCACCGGGCAAATACATCCGCGTACAACTCGTTGACGTATTTGGTTACCGCATACGGAGATAGCGGCTTGCCGATGCGGTCTTCTATCTTGGGAAGTCCAGGATGGTCTCCATAGGTTGAACTGGAAGCCGCGTATGTGAAGCTCTTTACGCCGGCATCGCGAGCAGCAACCAGCATGTTGAGAAAACCATCAATATTCGTGCCATTGGAGGTAATCGGGTCGTTGATCGAGCGAGGCACCGAGCCAAGCGCCGCCTGGTGCAGGACGTAATCGATTCCCGCACAGGCCTCCCGGCAGTCGTCCAGCTTGCGGATATCGCCTTCAATGAAGCGGAAACGCGCCCACTGCTCAGCACTGACCAGAGTCTTTACTTCATCCAGGTTGCGCTGATGTCCGGTGGCGAAATTATCAAGCCCGACCACGGTTTGGTCCAGGAGCAGCAGAGTTTCAAGGAGGTTACTGCCAATGAATCCAGCAACACCGGTAACGAGCCAGACTTTGGGGTTTTGCGGAAGGTTCGCCCGCAGAATTTCGTATTGTGTGCTCATGATTTTCGCTTACAGGCGCAGGTCGGATTGGTTGGCGTCCAGAACGTACTTGAGATCGTAAAGGACATGATTGTTCGGCTTGCCGAAGGCACGTATGCCTTCTGCTCCCAAGGCCTTGAACTGATGATGCGCAACAGCGACGATCACGGCATCGTAGACTCCCGCTTGCGGCTGACCAATCGGGGTAATTCCGTATTCATGCTCGGCTTCGGCTCCGTCAATCCAGGGGTCGAACACATCAGCCTTGACGTTGTATTCAGCGAGTTCCTTCAGGATGTCCACAACGCGCGTGTTGCGCAAATCCGGGCAGTTTTCCTTGAAGGTAAGCCCCAACACCAGAACGCGCGCACCATCAACGTGGATGCGGCGCTTGGTCATCGCCTTGACCAGTTGGGAGACGACATACGCTCCCATGTTGTCGTTCAGGCGGCGGCCAGCCAGGATGATCTCCGGGTGATAGCCAATCGATTGTGCCTTGTGGGTGAGGTAATACGGATCGACGCCAATGCAGTGCCCGCCAACCAACCCGGGACGGAACGGCAGAAAATTCCATTTCGTACCAGCGGCCTGCAGAACTGCCTCGGTATCGATACCCATCTTGTTGAAAATCAGCGCAAGCTCGTTGATCAGCGCGATATTGACGTCACGCTGCGTGTTTTCAATAACCTTGGCGGCCTCGGCAACGCGGATGCTCGGCGCCTTGTGTGTTCCAACAACGATGATTTCGCGATACAGGGCATCGACTAGATCGGCAACCTCCGGCGTAGACCCAGCGGTCACCTTCTTGATTGTCGTGACGCGATGCTCTTTGTCGCCAGGATTGATCCGTTCTGGACTGTAGCCGGCGTAGAAATCGGTGTTGAACTTCAGACCGGAGGCTTTCTCCAGCACCGGCACACAATCTTCTTCGGTGGCACCGGGGTAGACCGTAGACTCATAGATGACGACATCGCCGCGTTTCAGCACCTTGCCGATGGTTTCCGATGCTTTGACCAAGGGCGTCAAATCAGGGCGTTTGTGTTCGTCGATCGGTGTCGGCACGGTGACGATGAAGACATTGCAGTTACGCAAGACTTCCAGATCGGTGCTGTAACTCAAATGGGACGCTTGCCCGAGTTCCTCGGGCTCGACCTCCAGGGTGTGGTCCTGACCGGATTGAAGTTCAGCAACACGTTTGGCGTTGATGTCGAAACCAACCACGCTGCGTTTTTTGCCGAACTCGACGGCAAGTGGCAAACCAACGTATCCAAGGCCAACAATTGCGAGTTTTACGCTTTCCAGTGTCAACATATTTGCTTGATGGTTAATTGTTAAAAATAATAAATCTATCCGATTGCAGCGTTTGGCTGCCACACATCAGCCAGGCAGGACGTTATCTTGCTCCTGTTTCAACGATTCGATCTCCGCTTTCAACTGCTCATATTCAAGCATCTTGCGCTTCAGAAAGGACGCGGTAAGCGCCGTTTTTTCCGCGATTCCGCTTGGCGTCAACAGATAGGAATAGGCCAGTTTTTTTTGGCTGTTCTGGAAGTTCTGCAGCTTGATCAAGCCTTTGTCGAGCAATGCCCGGATGCAGAAATTGACCTTGCCAAGGCTCACCCCCAGTCTCTCTGCCAATTCGCGCTGGCTCAACTGCGGGTCGTCCTGCAACAAACGCAGGATGCGAAAATGGACATCGTCCTGCTGAGTTCGTAGTCGTTCGGTCATGCGGCGAAGTGCGTTCAAAAACGAACGCATTCTAACCCGGAGATATTCAATCCAGATACCAAAAAAAGCGCAAGGACAGAAAATTGTTCGAATTCCGACATCCTAGTGTGTAAAATTTAGGGCTTTTCACCTCCCCGATGCCATGTTTAACAAAATTCTAACCGTATGCGTCGGCAACATCTGCAGAAGCCCCACCGCGGAGATACTGCTGCGCGCAGCACTCCCGGAACCGGAGCATCAAGTCTCCTCGGCTGGCGTAGGCGCGCTGGTTGGCAAAGGTGTCGAAGCAACGGCCGCCAGCCTGCTGAAAGCCCATGGCCATGCCACCGACAAGCATGCGGCACGCATGCTGACCCGGGAGATGCTGCGCCATGTCGATCTCGTTCTGGCTATGGAAAAACCACACATTGAGCATATACTCTCGATCGCGCCAGAAGCCCGGGGTAAGGTCTTCCTGCTCGGCAAGTGGCAAAACGAACGCGAGATCGCCGACCCCTATCGTCGTGGCGAAGCCGCCTTTGCCCTGGCCTACGATCAAATCGCCGAAGGCGTTGCCGCCTGGGCAGCCCGCATTAAACGTTAACTGACCTGAACCGATACATGCAAAATCAGACTGTGCTCAAAACCGAAGCGCCGGAAGGCGATGAAATCGATTTGCTCGGCATGCTTGGCACGCTGATCGACAACAAATGGCTGATCATTGGCGCCACCGTGACTTCCATGGCTGCCAGCCTGGCCTATGGCCTGCTGTCCACACCGGTCTACAAGGCCAACGCACTCGTTCAGGTGGAAAAGAAGTCCAGCGGCCTTACCGGCCTGGATGACCTCGGCGCCGCCCTCGGGCGGGAATCCAAATCGGTGACGGAAATCGAGCTGATCAAGTCGCGTACAGTGGTCGGCAAGGCGGTCGATGAACTGCATCTGGACCTGATCGTTTCTCCCAGGTATTTCCCGGTGATTGGCAAGACGATTGCCCGCCGTTTCACGCCAACAACCGAAAAACCATTGAACGAAGCCTGGCTGGGGCTGGAATCCTATGCCTGGGGAGGAGAAGAGCTGCTGTTGGAACAATTTGACGTTCCAGCCGACTTGTTGAATAAGCCCTTGCTCCTGCGCCTGACGGCGAAAGACGAATTTGTCGTCCTTGATGACGACGAAAACGAACTATTGCGCGGCAAAGTCGGGCAAATGATCAGCCAGGACGGCTTCTCCGTGCTTGTGAAAGAATTCAAGGCCCGCTTGGGAACCGGTTTGGGCGTTGTCAGAAAGCCCCGCCTGGAGACCATTCTCGGGTACCAGCAGATGCTCCAGGTGTCGGAACGCGGCAAGGATTCCGGCATTCTCAATCTCGCCCTTGACGGGATCAGTCCGCAGAAGATCACCACGATCCTCAACGAAATCAGTCAGCAGTTCGTGCGCCAGAACATCGAGCGCAACTCGGCGGAAGCGGCCAACAGCCTGGTCTTTCTCCGTGAGCAACTGCCCAAGGTCAAGGAAGATCTGGATCGTGCCAGCAACGAATTGAACGCTTACAAGAAAAAATACTCGTCACTGGACGTCACCGTTGAAACACAGGGCGTGCTGCAGCAATCGATCACCCTGGATGCCCAGTTGACCGAGCTGAAGATGCAGCAAGCGGAGCTGGATCGGCGCTACACCAAGCAACACCCCACCTACAAGGCACTGCTGCAGAAGATCGGCGAACTGACCCAGAAGCGCGAACAACTCTCTGGCAACATCCGCAACCTGCCGGAAAGCCAGCAGCAGATTCTTCGCCTGACCCGAGACGTGCAGGTCGGTACGGAAATCTATTCGCGCATGCTGAACAAGATCCAGGAACTGGACGTCGTTCGCGCCGGCACCATCGGTAACGCCCGTATCATCGACGAGGCCGCGGTGGATACCCGAGCGCCGGTCGCCCCCAAGAAAGCCTTGATCCTGGCCGTCGGCACCTTGCTCGGCGCACTGCTCTCTTCCGCCTTCGTCCTGGCGCGGCGCGCCCTCAACCGTGGCGTGGAAAACCCGGAAGACATCGAGAAGCTCGGTCTGCCGGTGTACGCCACCGTGCCGCTTAGCGAAACCCAGCGCGACTACGAAGAGGCGATCAAACGCCAGCGCAAACGCGGTGAGAGCACCAGCGACCACGTTCCGCTGCTATCCGAAGCCCACCCGCATGACCTCGCCGTGGAAGCACTGCGCAGCCTGCGTACCAGCCTGCATTTCGCCATGCTGGAAGCCACCAACAACCGGATCATGATTTCCGGCCCCAGCCCCGGCATCGGCAAATCCTTCGTTTCCGCCAACCTGGCCGCCATCATTGCCCAGAGCGGGCAGAAGGTACTGCTGGTCGACGCGGACATGCGCAAGGGCCACCTCCACCGCATGTTCGGTACCGGAGTGGAAAACCAGGGCCTTTCCGGCCTGCTGGCGCGCGACTTCAGCTTCGAACAGGCAGTCCATACAACCAACGTGCCGGGCCTGAGCTTCATCCCGCGCGGCCAGATTCCGCCCAACCCCTCCGAGTTGCTGCTGCACCCGAACTTCAGTGCCTTCCTGGATGAAGCCAGCAAACGCTTTGACTTGGTGATCGTCGATACTCCGCCACTGTTGGCGGTGACCGACGCCGCCATTGTCGGTCGTCTCGTTGGCACCAGCCTGATCGTCACCCGTTTCGGCGTCAACCCGGCGCGCGAGATCGACATCACCGTCCGCCGCTTTGCCCAGAATGGCATCGCGATCAAGGGAGCCATCTTCAACGGCCTGGAAAAACGTGCCTCGGCGTATGGTCGTTATGGCTACGGCGGTTACGGTTATTATCAGTACGAGTACCACAGCAACAAGAACACCAAGTCCTGAGGCTTGGGTATTCCATCTATTTATCCTAGAATTCGTTTTCCAACCATCCTGACGGAGTCTCCTATGCGTAAAATCCTCCCCCTGCTCGTGGCCGCCGTTTTCGCCACCTCCACCGCCTTTGCCCAAGCTCCGGCACTGACCCCGGAAAAGCGCGCCGCCCTGAAGGCGAAGCTGAACGCCGACATGGGCGCGGATGCTGGCTGCCAGACGGTCACCAACCAATGTCTGGGCAAGTATGGTCTGGTCAGCCAGAAGGACGCTGCCGGCCTCTTCGAACTTTCCGATGACGCTGTCGCTGCCGCACTGACCGAATCCGGTTCCCTCGGTACCGCCGGTACCGCCGGCGTCAGCGCTGGCACCGTCGGCATCGTCACCGCAGCATTGGTCGCGATCCTTGCCGCCAGCAGCGGCGGGAACGGCAGCAGCGGCACCACCGGCACCACCGGTACCACCGGCACCACCGGTACCAAGTAAACACACCCTCCTGCCATTCAAAAATCCTCTGCGGGCAACCGCAGAGGTCGTTTTGTGTATTGCTGATGATCAATCTACGCCTCTCCGCTGTTTCCGCACTCTCCTTCTTGATTCTCTCTGGATGCGCCTTGGCGCCGGGGCAGCATTTTGGATCGTCATCTTTTCTCGGTACACCAACGGCGGACAATGGGGACATCGAAGTCATCCCGATCACCCCGAAGCTGCTCGCGGTGCAGAAATCCACAGCGGTTCCGGCGGTTTCGACCGCCCTGCCGGAAGAACTCCTGAAGTATCAGCCGGCGCCTTACCGGGTTGGCATTGGTGACGTCCTGCAGGTAATCGTCTGGGACCACCCGGAACTGAGCGCACCCGCCGGTCAGCAGCAGCAGACTGAAGCCAACGGGCGCCAGGTTCGCCACGACGGCACGATGTTCTTCCCCTTCGTCGGTGCCCTGCCCGTTGCCGGCAAAACCATCAGCGAAATTCGTGACGCCTTGACCAAGAAGCTCGCGGCATGGGTCGAAATGCCGCAGGTCGACGTCAACGTCATCCGTGTCAACAGCGCCAAGGTCACCCTGTCCGGCGCCTTTGAGCGCCCCCAGGAACAAGCGATCACCCAGGCGCCGCTGACCTTGCTGGCCGCCATCGGCAATGCCGGCATCAAGACTCAGGATGCGGACCTTACCGCGTTGACGCTGAAGCGCGACGGCAAGGATTACCCGATCGACCTCGACGCCTTGAGCCGTGGCCAGACCAACCAGTTCGACAAGGTTTTCCTCAAGGCTGGCGACCACCTTCACCTGGCCTACAACGACAGGCGCAAAGCCTATGTCCTCGGCGAAGTCTCCCGTCCCGGCAGTTTGGTCTTCAAGACCAGCACACTGCCACTCTCCGACGTCATCGGGCAGGCGGGCGGCATTCGCCAGGATACGGCCAACGCCGATGCGGTGTACGTGATCCGCGGTGCGGTAGGCGATGGACCGGCACCGATCAAGGTCTATCAACTCTCCGCGCGCACCCCGGTTTCCATGGCGCTGGCGTCGCATTTCGAGGTACAGCCGCAGGATGTCGTCTTCGTCGGTCCGGCTGGCATCGTGCTTTGGAACCGCTTCCTGTCGCAATTACTGCCGACGGTCCAGACGTTCTATTACGGAACGATCAGCGCTAGAGAAATCCGGGACAATCAGTAAGGCCATGAACCTCGCTGTTCTGGCTTTGCTACCGGGGTTGCTGCTCGGTCTATCCGGCTGCACCCAACTGGGGCAAGCGACCATCGAGACGATGGGTGAGGCCGTCACTTCCCGCAGTGCCAAGACACCGGTACAGGCGGAAGTTGACGCCACTCCCTTCGCCAAGCTCTGGCTGGAAATCCCCGAACTCGGCTCGGCCATCATGGTGCTTGGCCGGAGCGTGGATAACCGGCGTTTCTGGGCGACCTCATCGCAGCAGGTTCTGGTCGAAAGCGATGGCCTGGTCGTTCGCAGCAGCGGCTTGCCGCAGAACCTGAGCGCCAGCCGTTGGGAGGGCTTCAATCCTTTCGCCCATGGCCTGCATCGCCTGCCGCAAAATGCCACGGCCGCTCGTATTGTCGACTGGATGCCGGGTTACTACGCCGGCGTGCGCCTGCTGACCCGCTATTCGCGGCCCCAGGTCACCGCCATCGACATCAATGGCGTTTCTACGCGCGTCATGTACGTTGAGGAGCATCTGGTGGCGGAAGCCCCGGCCAGATTCCGCGCAACCAATTATTTCTGGGTCGATCCGGACAATGGCAAGGTGCTGCGCAGCGAACAGCAATTGACGCCGGAACAGCGCATCCGGACCACCTTGCTCAAATCCTGGTGGGGGCGTTGATGCGCAATTTTTCTCTCCTGCGCCACGGACTGCTTTCCGTCCTGCTCTGTCTGACCGCGGCCCGCGTTCAGGCGGCGCCCCAGATCGAAGTCGAGATTCAGGGCAAGGTCCAGTATCCCGGAAAATACACCCTGCCCGAAGGTTCGCGCCTGCTCGACCTCGTCCTGCCGGCCAGGGCGCTTGCCGATGCCTATTTGCCCGGCGCCGCCTGGTTGCATCAGGACAGCCTGCTGGCACAACGCAAGCTCAAGGCTGGCTTGCTGTTCGAGCTGGGGTCTCATCTCACCGCCGCTGGCTTGCAACCCACCGGCGGGGAAAGCGTTGCCCTGTTGCAGCGCTTGCGCGGCTGGGTCGCTGCGCAACCGGTTTCCGGTCGCCGCCTGGTGAACATGGATCCGATCGACATCGAACTGCAACGCCAGAACAACCAGTTCCTGAAGAACGGCGATGTGGTGCGTTACCCTGCCCGCCCGACCTGGGTCATGGTGGTTGGCGCAGTACAAGCGCATTGCCGGATTTCCTTCACCCCGCTGATGCGTGCCAGCGACGCGCTCCAGACCTGCCCCCGCCACCCGGCAGCCGACCCAGATTGGATCGACGTCATTCAGCCGGACGGTCATCTTACCCGTGTCGGTATCGCGGCCTGGAACAACGAGCCCTCGCCGCAGCTGGCGCCTGGTGCCTTTGTCCTGGTCCGCGTTGCCGGTTCCAATGGCATGGACGCAAGCGGGCTGAACGCCGATCTGGCCAATTTCATTGCCACCTTGCCCTTGCCGCTGGAAGAAGCAGGCCAATGACGCTGCGCGCCCTGTTCCTGGCGGTTCTCGCCGCCTACTCCGCAAACGGCCTGGCCAACGTTGTGCCGCCGACACTTGGGGATTTTGGTGGTGTCGGCTTGATGCAAACTCCGTCGGCCCGGATGCTACCAGCCGGTTCGGTGGCAATCGGCACCTCGAAGGTCGAACCCTACGGCCGTCTGGCCATGACACTGCAACCTTTTGACTGGCTTGAAGCGGTATATCGCTACACCAGCGTTTCCACGGTTAAATATGCTGCCGATCCCACCGGCAAGCAAAGCAACAAGGACAAGAGCTTTGACCTGAAGGTGCGGCTGACACAGGAAACCCGGCGTCTGCCGGAAATCTCCGTCGGCTTGCGCGATATTGGCGGTACCGGGCTTTTCTCCGGTGAGTACATCGTCGCCAACAAGCGCTGGAACGACCTGGACTTCAGCCTGGGACTAGGCTGGGGCTACATGGGCAAACGCGGCGATATCGAGAACCCGCTGGGCTGGATTTACAGTGGTTTTCGCGATAGGCCGTCAAGTTTCGATTCACAGGGTGGTAAGGTCGCGCTCACCAGCTTTTTCCGCGGCCCAGCCGCGCTGTTTGCCGGCGTGCAGTGGCAAACACCGTGGAAGCCCCTGATCCTCAAGCTGGAATACGAAGGCAACAATTACAAGAATGAAACAGGCGGCCCCACGGTCAAGCAGGACCGACCCTTCAATATCGGCCTGACCTACCGCCACAGCGATTACCTGGCTTTCAACATCGGCTGGGAACGTGGCAACACGCTGTTGTTCGGCATCAACTTCACCGGCGATTTCAGTCCCCGCCGCGGCGTGCCGCGCAAGGTTTCCGATCCGGCGCCGGTGCCGGTTCGTCCGGACAACAGCCGTCCGGCGATCGCCAACGACTGGCCGGAGATCGTTCGGCAAATTGAAGACAATGCCGGGATCAAGGTACAAAAGATCACTCGGCGTAACCGTGAGCTGGTCGTCAAGGGCGAACACAAGCGCTACTTGTACACCGCTGCCGCACTCGGCCGCACGGCCCGTATCATCGACGCTCAGGCCGCCGCCGATATCGACTGGATCACGCTTTCGGAAACGCACAGCGGCGTGCCGGTGCTCGAAACCTCGATCAAGCGCGATACCTTCCGCAAGACCCTGCAACAAGACGCCTCTCTGGGCGATTTGAGACGGACCGTCGAGCAGGTCAATACCCTGCCGAGACGCGAGGAGGAAGTGTTCGCGAAAAAGGATGAGGTCGAGTTCGACTGGGGTTTCGCCCCCGGCTACAACCAGAATCTGGGCGGGCCGGATGCGTTCGTGCTGTATCAATTGACGGCCAACCTCGATGCCCAGTTGCGTCTCTCGGAAAACACCTGGATCGATGGCTTGATGAGCTTCAACTTGTACAACAACTTCGACAAGTTCAAGTACACGGCCCCGAGCAACCTGCCCCGCGTCCGGACCTATCTGCGGGAGTACATGATCAGTTCCGACGTGATCATGCCGCGCCTGCAACTGAATCACGTCAAGCGCATGAACAGCGACTGGTACGCCATGGCCTACGGCGGTTTCCTGGAATCGATGTACGCCGGCGTCGGTGGCGAAATCCTCTATCGTCCGCTGAACAGCAACCTGGCCCTGGGCTTCAATCTCAACTGGGTCAAGCAGCGGGGCTTCAAGCAGGACTTTGCCCTGCGTGATTACTCGGTCGTGACCGGCCATGCCTCGGCCTATTTCCGCAACATCGTGCCGACCTTGGCGCCCGGACTGAACCTGACACTCAGCGCCGGTCGCTACCTGGCCAAGGACTTGGGCGTGACTTTCGACGTTTCCAAGGAATTCGACAACGGCGTCCGCATGGGGGCCTGGGCCACCTTCACCAACGTCTCCGCGGAGCAATTCGGCGAAGGCAGTTTCGACAAGGGTTTCTACATCTCCTTGCCTTTCGACCTGATGACCACGGCCTCAACGCGGCGCTGGGCGAATATCGTCCTGCAACCGCTGACCCGCGATGGTGGCGCACGGCTGAATCGCGGCCCGACGCTCTACGAAATCACCGAGGGTCGCAACGTGGACTTCTTCCACAAGAACTTCTCGAGCATCCTTCAATAAATAGCCCTGGCCCCAATCGGCACAGGGAGGAGCCATTAACGACCTAGCTCATCGTGATGGCGCGCGTCATCGCAGATGGCAAGGGCGTAGTCGCCGATCAGGTGTTCAGCCAAGGCCTCGCCCTGCGCCGCCAGCGCTGCCATGAGAATCACATTTGGGAGCAAATTCCGCCCGCCTTTCAGGCCCAGCCCTGCATCACCAGGTCCACAACGTCATGAAGCGTGGGCTCATCCAACGGACGGACGATGCGGGTCATCTGCAACTGCGGCGCCAGACTGTTCACACGCGTCATATGGTCAGCTTGCAGGCCCAATGTGGAAACGAACATCGGCCGATATGTGTGTTTCAACAGAGTAGTGATGCGACGCGTCCCGGCAATAGACTCTGCCCTGACTGTACCGCCCTGCTGGGTCACCAACTCGTAAAGACTCGAAAGCCTGAGGGGCTCGGAACATACGGGCAAATCCACATAATACTTGTCCATGTCCGGCAGAATCTGATGGACTGGCGGCAATCCCAGTTGCGCCAGGGCATGCCCCCACAGCTTGGCCCTTGCCAACCCCGGGTACACCCAAGCCTGCCCCTGCTCGTCAAATTGTATAGCCGAGACATCATCTGCTACGCAAGGCACGCCCCTCTGCGCCAACGCAGTCAGCGTGGTGGATTTCCCCGCCCCCGAGTCGCCGCAAATCACCGCAGCCCCACCGTCTGGCTGCCGAACAGCAGAACCATGCAAGGGCAAAATACCCCGCATGTGCAACACCCCCCCCACTGCCGAACCCAAAAGATACGCCTGAACTGTCTGAGGATCAGCCCCCTCCAACTTGTGCACCGTGATGGCATCCTGACGGATGAAAAATTGCGCTACACCAGGTACGCTAAAGACAGCTTGCCCTCGTTCAGGGTACGAGAGCCCGGACAACCAATCCGCATCTGACGACCGCAAGGAACCCGCTTCAATGACCACCTCACCAGCACCCACAGGTACATCTGACGATGGCAGGGCAATCTCACCCCAGGTCGCGCGACCTCCGTCACAACGCCACATCAGTCCAAAGGCAGCGAATTGCATCTGTCAGGACTCCAACAAGCCATATGCAAAAAAAAAGCCGGTCGAAACCGGCTATCGATCTGGTCGACAAAAATCAGGAAAGTACACCGGCATCCGTCAAACCTGGGCCGCCTGCCTCCGTCTGCTCGGCTACATCGATTACTTTCAGCTCAGGGGCTTCCCAGACTTGTTTGTTTTGCGCTTCCATAGAGACTCCATTTAAAGATGTACAAACTGGCCAACGGGTCGTGACGACGTCATCAGCGATACAAATAGAAGAATTAAGTTGCTTCAAACCAAGCTCGAACCGGCAACATCAAGGAGGACTCTAGCATGGAAAGTGGCATCACAAGTCAGCTTGTCGGAAAAAGAGGGCAGTCTGTACCGCGCGCCCAAATGCATGCAACGAAACCAAGTTTTTCATTTCGCCGCCAACTATGGAATTAGCAGTTTTCCGGATGCGGCTGAAATCCAGACAGCTTCCGATCGGCAGCTTGGCTGCATCTTCAAGTACTTCCTGAATGCTGGCTGCCTCGGTCTGGTAACGGGCCAACACATCCGCACTTTGCAATCCTTTTGCTTTGCAGGAAAGCACAGAAGCCGGTAAATGGGTCCTCATACCCTCCCGAATCAAGCCCCGCATCCGGCCACGAGCCCAGAAAGCGGCATCGGGCACACGCCAGCAAAACTCCACCAACCTCCGGTCGCGCGTTGGGTCGCGAACGTCCAATCCGTGGCTTGCCCCAGACTCCATCCAGAGTGCACCTCCCATGTCTTGAATGAATAGCCCCTGCCGAAAGTCCTGCAACCACTTGGCTGCCGCATCACCTTTGTCAACAAAGCTTGGATCATGATCGGCATCTTGCATTCGCTGCAACAACTTCAAAGACGTCGCAAATTCCGGATGGATGAAGGAATAGTCCGCCCAAGGTTGTGGGCCAGAGGCACGCCAGCGTTGCCAGCCAGACCACGCAGGCCAGACGATGGGCTTGATGATTCTGCGCTTGATCCCCGGCCATAACCCGGGCTCTTCCTGCCGGAGAGCGCCCCACACAGCAGGAACCTTACCTGAGCGCAACAAAGGCCACAAACTGCCATGCCCTGCATACGAAACCGTAGCATTGCCCATCTGCCCCATCAGAAGGACTTTTGCGCCCAGCGCATGGGCCTGTTGCTGAATGTCGTACAACCAATAGTAATGGCAGGCTGCATTTCCAGGTGCATCATGAATCTCCAGCGCACGCGCCATACCCCACAAAAGCGTTTTATCTTCGCTGCGAACGGGCACCACTTGTGTATTGCCAACATGGTCTGCAGTGGCTTGTGCAAGCGCCAGTTCATTGCCTGTGCGCGAGGGTCCTGCCAGGGCCGGTTCGTACAAGGGAGCATGCACGAATGCCGTCAGGGATTGACCAAGTGCTTGCAGTCTAGGCGCCGCCAACGACACCACGGAACCGGAATCGAGGCCACCACTGAGGGTGGCAGCCACCCTCCCTCCACCGATCCGAAGGCACTCGCCCACTACCTCGTCGTACAAGGTCACAAAATCTGCATAGCAGTCTTCCACCCGGTCGTATCGCAAAAAACCGAGTTGCTCGGGCTGCCACCAACGCCGAATCTGCAATGCCCCTTGGCGCATCAGCAGCATCTGCCCTGGCAGGATTTTCTTGATGCCTCGGTAGAGGGTTGCATCGCTCACTTCGGGATCACCATACATGGTGAGAAAACCAGCCAACACCAGCGGATCCAACTGCCGCTGAAAATCCGGATGAACCAGAATGGCCTTGATGCCATTGCTGAATACAAGCTTTTTGCCGTCCCACCAGTAATACACCCCAGTGTTACCGCTGGCGTCCCTGGCAATCATCAGGGTCTGGGTAGTGTCATCCCATATGGCAAAGCTCCAGTCCCCCATCAGATACTGAACACAGTCCAGCCCGTATTGACGATAGGCCTCAAGAATCAGCCGACTGTCCGGCAACGACTGGTGATTGACCAAACCCAGCCGGGCGCAAAGTTCGCGGCGATTGTCCAGACGGACCCTGGCAGCCAGTATGTGCGGCCCATCTTGCAGTGGCAATTGCTCGCTTTCGTCCTCAGCCGTTACCTTGAGGAGTCGACCAGCCAAGGCCAATGAACCATGAATGAGCTGCCCGTGAGCATCTGGCCCCCAAGCAGCCATCGCGCGATCCATGCTTGCCAGCGCTACGGCATCAGCTGGTGCTTGATTGGACTGGAAGATGCCGAAAAAGGCTCCGCTCATGAAAAACTAACGATACCGTTGTCATTCATTCTTTGGAGAAAAATGTCCATATCTTTGGCAATGAGTTCCTGCGGGGCATCATATTCTTGGACCAGTGCCTGCAACAAATCCCCTCGGGTTTTCGGTTGTTCCAGCAATTTCCAAATTCTTGCAGCCGTTTTTTCCATTCCGTAATAACAGCCACGCTCGATGCTCATCAGTACGACCTCCTGATCCAAGATGCTCTCCAGAAGCTCCGGGTTGCGTGAAAGGACTGTGCTGTTTTCCATGAATTACCCCATTTCACCAAACTGTTAATCGTGCACTAAAAAATCAACGAACTGGCGCAACAATCGCTGGTAAGTATGGGCGCAATATTGGCAGGTGACGCACCGGGCACTCGGGTCGCAAGCCATCAATCCGGCCCCCTGACCTGGCGCCGCCAATTGCCCCATTTTTCGCAACACCTACCCAGTTGCTCAGACTGCCTTTAGGACTTGACTCTTGAGACCATCTAGCCTTTCTTTTTTCAAGTCCCGCCTTATTCGACGGTGACCGATTTGGCCAGATTCCGTGGCTTGTCGACATCCGTCCCCTTGACCAGCGCGGCATGGTAGGAAAGCAGTTGCAGAGGAATGACATGCAGGACGGGCGAAAGCTGTCCGTAGTGCTCCGGCAGATGCAGGATATGCACGCCGTCGCTCTCGGCGATTTCCGAGCCGGCATCGGCAAAGACATACAGTTCTCCGCCACGGGCGCGCACTTCCTGCAGGTTGGATTTCAGCTTCTCCAGCAGTTCGTCGTTGGGAGCAACGGAAATCACCGGCATCTCGGCATCGACCAGGGCCAGCGGGCCATGCTTGAGTTCGCCGGCCGGATAGGCTTCGGCGTGGATGTAGGAGATTTCCTTGAGCTTGAGGGCACCTTCCAGGGCGATCGGGTAATGCCGGCCACGGCCCAGGAACAGCGCATCCTTCTTGTTGGCGAATCGTGCCGCCCAGGCTGCGATTTCCGGCTCCAGCGTCAGCACCTTGCCGACGGCGACCGGCAGATGGCGCAGTTGTTCGAGATGGCAGCTTTCATCCTCGCTGCTCAAGCGGCCTTTGACCTTGGCCAGGACAAGGGTCAGCAGGAATAGCGCAACCAGTTGCGTGGAGAAGGCCTTGGTCGAGGCGACACCGATTTCCGGGCCGGCACGGGTGATGAAGCGCAGCGCGGATTCGCGAACGATGGCAGATTCCGGAACATTGCAGATTGCCAGCGTGTTCTGCTGGCCCTGGCTCTTCGCATACTGCAGCGCGGCCAGCGTATCGGCGGTTTCACCGGACTGGGAGATGGCGACGACGAGTTGCCGCGGATTCGGCACCGAGGTCCGGTAGCGGTATTCGCTGGCGATCTCGACGGTACACGGGATGCCGGCGAGGCCTTCCAGCCAGTAGCGGGCAGTCATGCCCGAATGAGAGCTGGTGCCACAGGCGAGGATCAGCACGGAATCGATACCGGCCAGGAGTTCCCCGGCTGCGGCCCCGAAAATGCCGGGCTGGATGGTCTTGCTGCCGCCGATCATTTCCAGGGTATTGGCCAGCGCTTCCGGTTGCTCGAAGATTTCCTTCTGCATGAAATGCTGGTAATGGCCGAGCTCAACGGCGGCGGCGGAGAGTTCGGAAACTGTGATCGGCCGGACGACAGGCTGGCCGTCGCCACTGACGACCCGCACCGACTTGGCGGTCAGCTCGGCAACATCACCGTTTTCCAGGTAGATCATGTTGCGCGTCACCTGCAGCAGCGCGGAGGCATCGGACGCCGCATAGTTGCCCGCGTCGGAAACCCCGAGCAGCAAGGGCGAGCCTTCGCGGGCGACGATGACGCGCTCCGGGAAATCGAGATCGATGACGCCGATGGCATAGGCGCCGATCAGTCGCTGGCAGGCCTGCTGCACCGCCACAAAAAGGTCGGGTTCGGTGCGCAGGATAAACTCGATCAGGTGAGCAATGCTTTCGGTGTCGGTATCGGAAGTGAACACGTAACCCTGCCCGCTCAGTTCCTGGCGCAAGGCTTCGTGGTTCTCGATGATCCCGTTATGAACCACCGCGATTTTCCCGGAAACATGGGGATGCGCATTGCGTTCGGAAGGAACGCCATGGGTGGCCCAACGGGTATGGGAAATGCCGACCGAAGCGCTCAACTCGGCGGCCGCTTTTTCAAGTTCGGCAACCCGGCCCACCGAACGTACCCGGGCAATTTTGCCATCGGCGATGACTGCGAGCCCCGCGGAATCGTAACCGCGGTATTCCAACTTCTTGAGTCCTTCCACCAGAACCGAAACGATACAACTGCCAGCCGCCGCTACAACGATGCCACACATCCTGCCATTTCCTTTCGAGTATTCCGATTATTCAACATGCGTCCAGCAAACCACTCCATCTTCCCCTCTGAAACCAGGCAGGAAAACATATTGCACCGCACCATATTCCATGACCGAAAGATATCACAACCTGCTCGCCAGCCTGCCGGAAAAGTGCCGTAAAACCAAGGCCATCAGCCGATTTTCGGGGAATTAGCCAAGCTTTCTGCTGGCCAGCAACAAGCCGCTGGCGATTCCGATCGCATCGGCCAGAACATCCCAGACACTGGCGCTGCGTCCTGGCACAAACCACTGGACGACTTCGATAGTGAGGCCAAAAGCAATCAGCATGGAAACGACAAATGGCCGTGAAATCCGCCAGAACGTGGAAAGGCCCACGGCCAGAACGAGAAAGGCAAAGACATGTTTGGCCTTGTCGTTGAAGCCATCGACCGCGGCGATCTCGCTCGGTATGACAGACAGCCAGCAAATCGCCAAAAAAGCAATGACGGTGGCACCTCGCCCTATCCTGTTGATGACTGTCATCTGCATGCAAATCTGCCCGAACGCGAATCGGGCATTCTAGCCGTTTCGCCCAACGAACTGACGGCTAGGGAATGCGAACCTGCGTCTCCGGAAATCTTGCGTGCAGTTTTTCCATCAAGACCTCCTTGGCCCGGCGATCACCATGGACCAGACGGATTTCCGCCGGCTGGTGGCGCATACGCCCGACGAAGCGCAGCAGGTCGGCCTGGTCGGCGTGCGCGGAATACGCCGCGATGCGGTGAATGCCGGCGCGGATGCTGTGGCGCTCACCGTCGAGTTCGACATAGCCGCCGCGCGGTCCGTATTGCTGGATGGCGTGCCCGGGCGTTCCGGCCGCCTGATAGCCGACGAAGACGATGTCGTGCCGGGCGTCGCCGATCATGGCTTTCAGGTAATTGACGATGCGCCCGCCGGAGCACATCCCGCCAGCGGCGATGACGACCGCCGGGCGGGCGCTGCGCGCCAGGTAGGCGACGGTTTGCAGATGCTCGTCGTGACCGTCCACCGTATAGAGCTGTTCGAAGGCCAGGGGGTGGCGACCGCTGGCGGTGCGGCGGCGGGCTTCGGCGTCCCACAGGTGATGCAGGCGGATATGTGCCTGCGTCAGACGCGCCGCCAGCGGGGAATCGACGATGATCTCCAGCGCCGACCAGTCGGTTTCCGCCGGCTGCTTTTTCGCGCTGGCGATGACATGCTCCAGGTCGTAGAGGAGTTCCTGGGTACGCCCGATGCTGAAGGCGGGAATGAGGACGCTGCCCCGGTTACGCAGGGCGCGTTCGATGGTTTCCTGCAGTTGCCGGCGGCGCTGCTTCCGATCAACGTGCAAGCGATCGCCGTAGGTGCTTTCGAGGACCAGCAGATCGGCCCGCCATGGCGAACGGGGTGCCGGCAGAAGCGCGCTGTGGGGAGCGCCGAGATCGCCGGAAAAGACGATACGCCAGTCGCCTTTGTCGGAACCCGTTGCCAGTTCGCCGCTGAGGCGGACTTCGACGAAGGCTGAACCGAGAATATGCCCGGCCGGGTGCAGCTTGATCTGCCAACCGGGAAGCAAGGCATGCCAGTGCTTGTAGGGCAGCGCCACCAACTGGCCGGCGATTTGCTCCAGTATCCGCCGGATCAGGCGTTGGTCCGACGTCACGCCGACCTTCATCGCATCCTCCAGCATCAGCGGCAGCAGTTCGGCACTCGCCTCGCTGCACAGGATGGGGCCGCGAAATCCGGCCGCCAGCAGGTAGGGCAAACGGCCGAGATGATCGATGTGCACATGGGTGATGACGATGGCCCGGATGTGGTCTACGGGAAAGTCGATTGCCGGCGTGCCGGCCGAACCGCCCTCGGCGGACACCTCGGCCCCCTGAAACAGCCCGCAGTCGACGAGAATGGCCGTGCCATCCCGGGCGCGCAGTTCGTGGCAGGAACCGGTGACGCCATCGACGGCACCGTGGTGCAGCAACGTGTAATCGTTCATTGCGTTCTCCGGGGAAGAAAACGGCAATGATATTTGCATTTTTCATGCGGCGCGATTCGGCTGGCGAATTGCTGCCGCCCTCGGGCGAAGCGCAGACTACGGAGTACTGCCTACGGCTTCACGCCTACCCGCAGCCGGGCGCTGCCCAGCGCTGCCAGCGCCCGCTCCAGTGACTCAGCGCCATGCCCATGGTGAATGCAGAAGACCAGGCGTGCCTGGCACTCGTCGACCGCCGGGGAAACCAGCGGCAGTGCCTGGATTCCCTGGCCCGCCAAGTGCTCGGCGAACGCCAGGACCGTCCCGGAATCGCCGAGGATGAGCGGAATCACCGCCTGCCCGGCACAGGCGCCGGTGGCGAAACCCTGGGCATGCACGCCGGCCAGAAACTGCCTGGCGTTTTGCCGCAGCAACGCCGGGCGCGCCGGTTCGCTGCCCAGGATGCGCAGCGCCTCGCGCGCGGCGGCGGCCATCGCCGGCGCCAGCCCAACGCTGTAAACGAAACCCGGGGCCGAATATTTCAGCAGGTCGATCAGCGCCCGGCTGCCGGCGATATAACCACCCGCCCCGGCCAGTGCATGCCCGAGGCTGCCCGACCAGAAATCGACATCGTCGCCGGCCAGCGCCCAGTGCTCGCGGCTGCCGCGGCCGCCTTCGCCGAGCACGCCCAGCGCATGGGCGTCATCGATCATCAGGAAGGTCCGGTAACGCCGTTTCAGGGCGACCAGGCCCGGCAAGTCACAGATGTCGCCGGCGACCGGGGACAGTCCGTCAGCGACGATCAGCACCCGCTCGTAATCGCCGCGCACTCCGGCGAGCAGTTTTTCCAGCGCCGGCAAGTCGTTGTGCGGAAAGGCCCGCCGCGTCGCGCCGGCCAGACGGACGCCCTCAAGTACGCTGAGATGACAGAACTGGTCATGGACGACAAGATCCCGCGGGCCGAACAGATGGCCGATCGTCGTTTCGTTGCCGGCATAACGGCTGACAAAAACCAGCGCATCGTCCACTGCGTAGATTTCCGCCAGCGCCGCTTCGAGTTCGCGCAGCAAGGGGCGCTCGCCGGCCACCAGACGACTGGCCGAGACCGAACTGCCGTATTGATCGACGGCCTGCTTGGCCGCTTCCCGGACGCGCGGGTCGCTGGCCAGGCCCAGATAGTCGTAGCTCGCGAAATCGCCTTCTCCCTGCCCCGGAGCAAGTGCCGGTTGGCTGGACTGTAGCGACGAGACGATCTGCCGATAGGCAGGAAAGGCATCGAAGCGACAGAACTGGTCGATATCCGGTGACGCAGCGGACGGACTTGGCGCGGACGTAACTTCGCCGGTTTCCCGGCGGGCGGCAAAGCGTTTGACGAGTTTCTCCCGAAGATCGCCGGCGAGAACGGACATGGGCTTTTTCATGGTTTCAGCGGCAACGGGCAATCTCGTCGAGTGTGTGATCGATCTGGGTCTGCGTATGGGCGTAACAGATGAAGAAACGCAGGCGCGCCAGCCTCTCCTCTACCGCCGGATGGATGATCGGTTGCACGCTGATTCCTTGCCGAGCAAGTTTCTTTGAGAGACTGACCGCCTTCAGCGAACTGCCAGTAATCAGAGGAACGACGCAGTAGCCCTCGGAGAGTCCGGTATTCATGCCACGGAGTCGAGCCTGTTCGAGAAAATAGTGGCCCGCCGCACGTAACTGCTCCAGCCGCCAGGGCTCATCGAGCATGATCCGGATGACCGCCGATGATGCTGCCGCCAGCGCCGGCGCCAGACCGACGCTGGCATTGTAGCCCGGTGCCGCGTAGCGGATCAGGTCGACCAGCGCCTGCTCGCCAGCGATGAAACCGCCGCAGCCGGCGAACGATTTGCTCAGGGTACCCATCCAGATGTCGACGTCACCAGCCGGCACGCCGCAGTGTTCGTGAATACCCCGACCGCTGCTACCCAGCACACCGAGCGAATGCGCCTCGTCGACCATCAGGAAGGCGCGGTGCCGCCGCTTGATTTCGACAAAGCTCGCCAATGCCGGCGAATCGCCGTCCATGCTGTAGAGCCCTTCGATCACCACGAGCACCCGCTCAAAGTTGCCCCGGATTTCGGTAAGCAGGCGATCCAGCGCGGCGGGATCGTTATGGGGAAAGGCGCGGCGCGTCGCTCCCGAAAGACGGACACCTTCGATCACGCTGTTATGGACCAACTGGTCGTGAATGATCAAATCCTTCGGTCCGAACAGGAAACCGATGGTATTGACGTTGGTGGCGTGGCCGCTGGCGAAGGTCACCGCGTCATCGACGCCGTACAGGCCGGCGATCGCGGTTTCCAGTTCGCGCACCACGGCCACCTCGCCGGCCACCCGGGGCGCGGCCGCCAGCGAGGTACCGTAACGGTCGATCGCCGCCTTGACTGCGGCACTGACGCGGGAATCGCCGGAAAGGCCGAGGTAGTTGTAGCTCGAAAAATTGAGCATGCTCCGTCCGCCAACCGTCGTCGTCGCGCCTGCCACGCCCTCATGGCAAATGAAGTAAGGGTCGTCGATCCGCAACTTTTCCGCTGCAAGACGAAACAATGCGATTTTGGTATAGCCGGGAAACTTGTCGATCCGATAGAACTTTTCCGGTACGTCGAGTCCGCCATCAGCCACCATCGGCCTTTCGCCCGTATTTTTGGCCAAATGGATGGCTGTCTCCTTGCTGCGCCCCGCCGAGAAAATTGCCATGGGTCAGGCTTTCCCCTGCAAATCATTGACCACCGACTCCAGGATTTCCGGTGCAATATCCTGCGCATGCTGCGCCGCCATGCCGGCCGCCGTGCTGGCAAGATCGTTGACCTCGCCACCACCGCCGAGACGCTCGACGATGCGCTCGGTGACGCGATCGACGGTCGGCCCCTCGTTCAGCATCATCGCCGGCACCTGGACGCCGAAGCGCTTTTCCAGACCGAGGGCGAGTTCGACGCCCATCAGCGAATCGAGGCCGAGGTCGTGCAGCGAACGGCCGGCGTCGATCCGCTCGGGGTTGATCGCCAGCGTCTGCGCGACTTCCTGGGTGACCAGCGAACGCACCAGTTGCCTGACCTCATCCGGCGACTTGCCTTCGATCAGGCTGCGGAAGTCCTCGAGGTTCTCCGGACCGCTCGCCGCTTCGTCACCGTTGCGCCAGAGCGCGGCGAAACGCGGGCTGTGACTGGACGGCAGCAGGCGCGCCAGCGTCGGCCAGTGGAAATCGGCCAGCGCCAGATTGGGGCTGCCGGCGGCGAGCACTTCGCCGAGCATGGCGAGCGCCGTTTCCACCGCCAGCGGCGCCGCACCGAGACGGCTGGCGAGGCTGTCCTTGACCGCCTGGTTGCGGGTCAGGTAACCGGCATCGCCGATCGGCCCCCAGCCGACGCAGGTCGCCGGCAGGCCGCTGCGGCGACGCTGCACGGCCAGCGCCTCGAGCCAGGTGTTGGCGGCGACGTAGGAAGCCTGCCCCGGGTTGCCGATGCTGGTGGTGATAGAGGAGTAGAGGACGAAATGCTCGAGCGGGCAGTCGCGCGTCAGTTCGTGCAGATGCCAGGCGCCCTTGATCTTCGGTTCGAGGACGCGGGCGACACGCTGGGCGTCGAGGTTGCCGAGCAGTGCATCGTCGATCACCATCGCCGCGTGGAAGATCCCCTTCAGCGGCGGCAGGTCGGCCAGACCGGCCAGCATTTGCGCTACCGCGGCACGGTCGGCGACGTCGCAGGCGACGATGCGGACACCGGCACCAAGCGCTTCCAGTTCCTGGCGAACGACTTCGGCCCCCGGCGTCTCGGCGCCGCGCCGGCTGACCAGGACGAGCTGGCCTGCGCCATGGCTGGCCAGCCAGCGGGCGGTTTCAAGACCGAAACCGCCGACGCCGCCGGTCAGCAGGTAGCTGCCGGCAGGATCGAACTGCGCCACATGGCGCTGCGCAAACTGCGGCTGGGCATCGACCCGGGCGTCCTCGAAGGAGACGACGACCTTGCCGATCTGCCGTGCCTGCTGCATGTAGCGGAAGGCATCGACCACCTGTTCCGCCGGGAAGACGCGTGCCGGCAGCGGCGTCAGTACGCCCTCGCCGAACAGCGCCATGACTTCGCCGAACAGGCGGGCGGCGAGCGCCGGGCGAGCGATCAGCAACTGGTCGGCGTCGATGCCGAAATAGCTGATGTTGTCCTTGAACGGGCGCAGGCCGATCGGCGTGTTCTCGAAGAAATCGCGCTTGCCGAGTTCGAGGAAGCGCCCGAAGGGACGCAGGATCTGCAGGTTGCGGCGGATCGCTTCGCCGGCCAGCGAGTTGAGGACGACATCGACGCCCTCGCCGCCGGTCAGCGCCAGGATGTCCTCGGCGAAAGCCAGGCTGCGTGAATCGAGCACATGGTCGGCGCCGAGCAGTTCGACGAAGAGGCGCTTCTCGTCGCTGCCAGCGGTGGCGAAGACCTCCGCGCCGAGATGGCGGGCCAGTTGCACGGCAGCGATGCCGACGCCACCGGCGGCGCCATGGATCAGCACACGTTCGCCGGGTTGCAGGCGGGCCAGCTCCTTGAGCGCGTAATAGACGGTGAAGAAGACGGTCGGTACCGTCGCCGCGGCGGCGAAGGACCAGCCGTCGGGAATCGGCATCAGCGCATCCTCGCGGGAGATGACATGGCTGGCGAAGCAGGCCGAACCGAAGCCCATCACGGGATCGCCGGGCCTGAAGCCGGTGACTTCGCTGCCGACCCGGCTGACCACGCCGGCAAACTCCAGGCCCAGACTGGCGCCGGCGAAGCCGTGCTCGACCGCCTCGTCGGGCAGGAGGCCCATGACGTACATGATGTCGCGGAAATTGAGGCCGGTCGCCCGCGGGCGGACCTCGATCTCCTTGGCGCCGAGCGTCGCGGCCGGCGTCTGCAGCCAGAGCAGGTTGCGCAACTGGCCGGGAACGCGGAAATCGAGGCGGTAGCGGGATTCGCTTTCGGCAGCGGCCGGCGGCGCGGCGACCTGTGTCGCGCGCATGCGCAGCACCTGGCGCCCCGACGAACGCAGGATGATCTCGCTTTCGCCATCGGGCTGCGTCAGTTCGGCGCCCAGCGCGGCGACATCGCCAGTCAGCGGGCAATCGATCAGTTGCAGCTTGAGTCCGGGCATCTCGTTCATGACCACCCGCGCCAGTCCCCAGACGGCGGCCAGCGCCGCTTGTACCGGCAATTCGTCGGCCAGCCCGTCGACCGGCGCCCCACCGCCGAGCAACAGGTGCAGTTGCGGCGCCGGGCTACGCGCGGCAAGCTGATGGACCAGTTCGAAGAAGGCCAGCGTCGGTCCCGTATCGTCGGCTGCAACAGCGGCCGGCAGCCAGACAATGTGCGCCGGGCTGGCGGTGGCCGGCAGTTCGCTGGCAATTTCCACGTTCTTGCCGCTGGCGGCCAGTGCGGCCTGCAACGCGACAACGCCGGTGGCAGCCGGATCGGCAGCGAGCAGCAGCCAGTGTTCGGCGACGGCTGGCGGCGATTCCGGCGCTGGCTCGCCTGCGCGCGCGCCGCCTTCGGCCAGCAACAGGTAGCTGCCGGCAGCGAGGTCGGCGGCGGCCGGTTCGTACCAGAGCCGGCAGGTGGCAAAACCGCTGCCTTCGAGCAGTGTCTGCCAGGCGCCGGCCCCGGGCAGCTGGCGGCCCGCAGCGAGCAGGCCGGCGGCCGGATCGGCCGCCCGTTCGCTGATGGCAAGCAGGCCGCCCTCGGCCAGCACGCCCTGCAGCATGTCCAGCAGCGCGCGCGGGTTGGCGCTGGCCGACAAGGCATGGCGCAACAGGATGAGGTCGAAATCACCGCCCTGTAAGGCCGCGGCGTCGAGACGCGCGGCCTCGGCATCGAGCGCGGCGACCTGCACCCAGTCGCGCTCCAGGTAATCGCGGCTCAGGCGGTCGCGGATTTCCGGGTCGGCCTGGGCGATCCAGTATTCGATGCCGGTGGCGTCGATGGCACCGGCGATCTGGCGCGGAATCGTCGTCGCGCCGGCGGCGATTTCCAGAACGCGCAGGCGGCGCGCCGGGTCGCGTCGGCGCATCGCCTCGACGACCAGGGTTTCGCAGGCGACGCGGCTGGCCAGGTAACTCAGCGAATCGTCGTGCAGGGTTTCCCATTGCGGGCTGCGCGCGAGCGCGGCAGCAAGCGCACCGGCATCGCCACGCCCGGCCAGGACATCGGCCAGCCGGCTGCCGGCGACGGCAAGCAGGATCAGCTCGGCCAGGCTGTCCGGGTACTCGGCAAGCAGAGTGCGCCAGATTTCGGCTGGTGCCGGCAAGGCATCGGCATCGAGTTCGGGAACGCCGTCATCGATCTGCAGCAGTTCCTGACTTTCCAGCAGAGTCCGTGTCCAGGCGAACAGGGCCCGCTGCGCATCGCTGGCAAAGCCCTCGCCGGCAAGGAAGCGCCCGGCATCCTCCGGGGCCTCGCGCAGCAGCCCGGCCATCGCCTGCAGCGCGTAGGCGGTGACCAGCGCGTCGAGCAGCGGCAGGGCTTCGCCGATAGCCGACTGGCGCTGCAGGCGCGGCTCCTGGGCAAGCAGCGCCCGGTCGAGGATGGCCGCCCAGTCGGCGCCGCCAGGGAAAGCTGCCTGGCGGGTTGCCGACGGATGCGCCGCCAGAGTCGGCACGATTTCCCAGGCCGCCGGTGCCGTCCGCCCTTCCCGGCGCAGTGCCGCCGAACGGAAGCGGCAGCCGGCAAGGCGGGCGACGCACTGGCCGGCGGCGTCGAACAGTTCGAAATCGACAAGCACCGAACGCAGGCTGCGCTTGCGCAAGTAAGTACGGAATGCGACGACCGGTCCAGCGCCGAGGCGCAGTTGCAGGCGACCAATCTTGACCGGTAGCGAGGGAACACCGTTGCCGGACTCAATTTCCGAACGTTGAAAATCGAGCAGCGACTGGAAGCAGACATCAAGCCGAGCGGGGGGCAGCAGCCAGGCGTCGGTTTCGCCGCTGGCGACGAACTCGCCGCTCAACCGGGTATCGTCGTGGCAGGCACGAGCCAGGCCACGGAAATCGCCGCCATAGTCGAGGCCGAGTTCACTGGCCAGCCGGTAGTGGGTGTCGTGATCGATTTCGGCAACCGGGTCGATGGCGAGCAGCGGACGCGTCGTCAGCGCCACGCTCATCGTACCGAGCAGGCGGCCGGCGGCGTGCAGCGACCATTCGTCCTCGCTCAGCCGTTGCCGGCTGCGGATCTGGAAACTGCCGTCGCGCTGGTTGAGGTCGAAGCGGATGCAGCGTCCATGGGCTTCGTCGAAGACCACCGGCGAAATGATGTCGAGCTGTTCGACCTCGATGCTGTCGCCGCCGTAGAACTGCTGCGACGCGGCCAGCGCCATCTCGACGTAGGCGGCGCCGGGCAGGACGACGGCACCGCCGACGCGGTGGTCGGCCAGCCAGCGGTCCACGCGCGGATCGAGCAGGTTCTCCCAGGCCGCCGGGGCGTCCTTGAGCACCCAGCCGAGCAGCGGATGAACGCGGTCGCGCTCGATCAGTCGGTAGCCCTCGGTCGAACTCTCCAGCCAGAAACGTTCGCGCTGCCAGGGATAGAGGGGCAGATCGACAAAACGCCCGGCCACCGGGAAAACGGCCTCCAGGCGGCGGACACCGCCGAGCACTTGCAAGCGCAGGACAAGTTCCTCAACTCGGTCCACGCCATCGTCGTTCTTGCGTAGCGAAGGCAGCAGGCGGCCCTGAACCTTGGCCGCCGCCAGGCATTCCTTGAGGTAGCGCTGGAGGATGGCGTTGGGGGAAATCTCGACGAAGACGTTGGCGCCGGCAGCGGCCATGGCCGTGATGGCGTCGGCAAAGCGCACCGGCTGCCGGATGTTGTCCCACCAATAAACGGCATCGAGCGGTTTGACGCAGGCCTGCCCGGTCACCGTCGAGAAGAACTGCGTTCCCGAAACCAGCGGCTGCGGCGCGAAACCTGCCAGCGAGGCAAACAGCATCTCGCGCGTCGGCTCCATTGCCGCGCTGTGGAAGGCGTAATCGAGGTCGAGCAGTCGGAAGGCGGCGCCGCGCGCGCGCAACAACGGCGACAATTGTTCGAGCGCGGCGAGCGGGCCGGATACGGTAAGGTTCTGCGGACTGTTGATGCCGGCAACTTCGATGCTGTCCAGGCCGTGCTCGGCGAGCAAGGCACGCAGGCTTTCCTCGCCGATGGCGACGGCGGCCATCCGGCCGGCGCCGCGGGTCAGCGCCTGGGCGGCGCTGCGGGCGCAGATGACGCGCACCGCTTCGTCGCGGCTCAAGGCGCCGGCCGCCCAGGCGGCGGCGATTTCGCCGACGCTGTGGCCGGCAGTGCAATCGGCGACGATGCCCTGCTCGCGCAACAACACGGTCAAGGCGTACTGCAGTGCGAACAGCGTCGGCTGCGCGACCCCGGTGTCGTCGAGACGAGCCGATTCGGCACCGGCCTGCAATTCGCCGAGCAAGGAAATTCCCGACTGCGCCTGCACCGGCGCTTCCAGTTCCTCGATCAGTTGCCGGAAGCGCGGGCTTTCGGCAAGCAGCATCTGCCCCATGCCGACCCACTGCGAACCGTTACCGGCATAGATGAAGGCCAACTTGCCGGCCACCGCTGGCGCTTCGTCGACCACGACACCGGCGGCTTCGCCGCTTCCAGCGTAGCGCTGGAGAAGCTGTACGGCCGCTTGCCGGTCGTCAATATGTACGGCCAGACGGTGTTCGAGCCAGTCGCGGCGGTGCGCGGCGCACCAGGCGAGATCGTAGCTATCGACCGGCTCGGCGAGGCGCGCCGCGTAAGCAGCGGCCAGCGCACGCAGGGCGGGCACGCTGCGCGCGGAAAGGACGAGCGGCAAACCCGTTCCTGCTGGTGCGTTGGTGGCAGCGGCGTTTGGCCGGAACTCTTCGAGCAGCACGTGGGCATTGGCACCGCCGAAACCGAAGGAATTGACGCCGACCATGAGCGGCTTGCGGGCAGCGCGTTCGGCGAGCGAATACGGTGCATCGACTGCGTGCAGGTGCCAGCCAGCGAAGTCGATCTTCGGATTGGGCGTTTCCAGGTGCAGCGACGGCGGCACTTCCCGGTGCTTGAGCACGAGCAGCGCCTTGACCAGCCCTGCCATGCCGGAAGCCGGCTCGAGGTGGCCGACGTTGGTCTTCACCGAACCGATCGGCAACGGATCGGCGGCGGCCCGCGCCTGGCCGTAGACGGCGCCGATGGCGGCGGTCTCGATCGGATCGCCGATCGCGGTGCCGGTACCGTGGGCTTCCAGATAATCGACGGCAGCAGGGTCGAGGTCGTGACGGGCCAGCACCTGGCGCATCAGTTCGACCTGGCCGTCGATGCTGGGAATGGTCAACCCGGTCTTGCGACTGCCGTCGGCATTGACGCCGGAGCCACGGATCACGGCGTGAATCCGGTCGCCGTCGGCGATTGCCTGGGACAGCGGCTTGAGCAGCAGGAGTGCCCCGCCCTCGCCGCGGACATAGCCATCGCCGCTGGCGTCGAAGGTCTTGCAGCGGCCACCGGCGGAGAGCATCGAGGCCTTGGTGAAGCCGATGAAGGGATGCGGATGCAGCAGGATGCTGACGCCGCCGGCCAGAGCCAGCGACGCCTCGCCGGTACGCAAGGCGGTGCAGGCGTGATGCAGCGCGACCAGCGACGAGGAGCAGGCGGTATCGACCGCCAGCGACGGCCCATGCAGGTCGAAGACGTAGGAAAGCCGGTTGGCGGCGATACTGAGCGTGTTGCCGGTCATCGAATGGGCGCCGAGGACGGCGACATCGTCCATCGAACGGCTGGCGTAATCATTGCTGGAAATCCCGACATAGACCGCGCAATCGCTGCCGGCCAGCTGACTGGCCGGGGTACCCGCGTTCTCCATCGCTTCCCAGGCCAGTTCGAGCAACAGGCGTTGCTGCGGGTCGAGGCTATTTGCCTCGCGCGGTGAGATGCCGAAAAAGGCGGCATCGAATTCATCGATCCGGGAAAGCACACCAGCGGCAAAAGTGATGCTGCGCCCCGGCTCGCTGCGCTGCGGATGCTGCAGCCGTTCGGTTGCCCAGCGGGATGCGGGAACCTCGGTAACCAGGTCACGGCGGCCGGCAAGCGCCTGCCAGAACTCCGTTTCGTTGGACATATCCCCTGGGAAACGGAAGGCGACCCCGACGATCGCAATGTTGTCGTTGTTCATGTGCTTTTTCTCTTATATCGCGAGCGAGCGCCAAAACCCGCCTCCTCGACGAGGCAAGCTTTGAGCTTTGCGGTAATAGTACCCGCTCAAGCGCCCCGCTTCCAACGAAACGCCTTCAAGTCAGACGCCGCCGCACCATTTCAAACAGGCAGACGGCCGCTGCCGCGCCGACATTGAGCGATTCGACGGCGCCCGGCATCGGAATCCGGATGCGCAGCCCGGCGCGCTCGATCAGCGCCGGGCTGACGCCTCGTCCTTCGGCACCGAACACCCAGGCGAGCGGCCCGGCCCATTGCGCGGCGTAGAGCGAAGTGGCCCGCTCGAGCGTGGTCGCCAGCGTCGTTCCCCGGTAGACGTCCATGAAATCGGCGAGGTCCCGGTCTTCATGGATGCTCAGGACAAAATGCGCGCCCTGCCCGGCACGCAGGACTTTCGGCGACCAGGCGGCGGCACAGCCGGCGGACAGCAGCACCTGGCCGACGCCGGCGGCAGCGGCGCTGCGCAGCAGGCTGCCGAGGTTGCCGGGGTCCTGGACGCCATCGAGGAGGACGGCATCAGCGTCGGGATCGGGAGCCACCGCTGGCTGCGGCGTGTCGACGACGGCGAGCAGGCCGCTCGGCGTATCGACGATACCCAGTTCGCGCATCAAGGCGTCGCCGATCACCGTGCAGTCTCGGCCAGCGAGCCAGTCGGCGATCTCGCCGCCGCTCAGCGCCGATTCGGCGACCACCAGATCGCTCAACGGGCCGCGCTGCGCTTCCCAGGCCTGCGCCAGATGCAGGCCGTCGAGCAGCGTCCGTCCCCTCTTCTTGCGCTCGCGACCGGATTCGGCCAGCCGCTTGAGCTGCTTGTAGTAGGCGTTGTCGCGTGACTGGATCAGCTTCACAGCAGCGACAACTGACGGGCGACCGGGGCGAAGCTCCGGCGATGCACCGGCGACGCGCCATGCGCTTCGAGGGCGGCGAAATGCGCCGGCGTCGGATAGCCCATGTGGCGGTCGAAACCATAGTGCGGGTACTGCTCGTGCAGGACGAGCATGCCGGCGTCGCGGACAGTCTTGGCGAGGATGGAGGCGGCGGCGATCGAAGCGATCTTGCCGTCGCCCTTGACCACGGCCTCGGCAGGCATCGGCAGGCGCGGACAGCGGTTGCCGTCGATCAGCGCCCGTTCCGGCGCCACGGCGAGCCCGGCGACGGCGCGTTGCATGGCGAGCAGGCTGGCGTGCAGGATGTTGAGGCGGTCGATTTCCTCGACGCTGGCTTCGGCCACCGCCCAGGCCAGCGCCTTCTCGCGGATTTCGACGGCCAGCGCCGCGCGCCGCCGTTCGGAGAGCTTCTTCGAATCGTTGAGACCAAGGATCGGCCTGGCCGGGTCGAGGATCACCGCGGCCGCGACGACCGGCCCGGCGAGCGGTCCGCGCCCGGCTTCATCGACGCCGCAGACGAGACCTTCGGGAACGATCAGTTCAGGCATTCGATCACCGCCTGCGCCGCCTTCTCGGCGGTGTTCTGGCGCAACTGCAGGTGGAGGTCGGTGAACGCCGCTTCGATCGCCGTTGCTGCCTCTTCGTCTTCGTAAAGCTTGTTCAGCGCTTCGGCGAGGTTGTCCGGAGTCGCCTCGTCCTGCAGAATTTCCGGCACCACGAAACGGCCGCAAAGGACGTTGGGCAGGCCGACGTAAGGCAGGTAGGCCATGCGCTTCATCAGCCAGTAGGAGAATTTGGCGATCTTGTAGGTGATCACCATCGGCCGCTTGATCAGCGCCGCTTCCAGGGTCGCCGTACCGCTGGCGACGAGGGCGACATCGGCGGCGCCGACGGCGTCCTGGGCGTGGCCGAAGAGCAGGCGGAAGGGAATGTCCGCCGCCTGGCAGCGATGGATGGCGGCTTCGAACTGCAGCCGGGTCTCGCGGGTGGCCAGCGGCACGACGAAGACGGCGTCGGGCTGGTAGCGCTCGCGGATCAGACGCGCCGTCTGCACGAAGGTGTCGGCCATGGCGCCCAGCTCGCCCTGACGGCTGCCGGGCAGCAGCGCGAAGATCGGCAGGGCACGCGGCAGGGCCAGTTTTTCGCGGACCGCCTGGCGGCTGGTTTCCAGAGGAATGCTGTCGGCCAGCGGGTGGCCGACGGAACTGACAGGGATCCCCGCCTGGTGATAGAGCGGCGGCTCCATCGGAAACAGCGCGAGCACCCGGCAGACGGCCCGAGCGATCTTCTTGATCCGCTTGCCCCGCCAGGCCCAGATCGAGGGACTGACGTAATGGATGGTGGGAATCCCGGCCGACTTGAGGCCCGCTTCGAGGTCGAGGTTGAAATCGGGCGCGTCGATGCCGATGAAGATGTCCGGCCGCTGCTCAAGCAGGCGCTTCTTCAGTTTGCGGCGGATGCCGGCGATTTCCCGGTAGTGTTTGAGCGCATCCCAGTAGCCCATGACCGATAGCTTGCCCATCGGCCACCAGCAGTCCATCCCCTGCCCCTGCATGCGCGGACCGCCGATGCCGTAGAAGACGGCATCGGGCAGGCGGCTTTTCAACGCGGCGATCAGGTGGGCGCCCAGAAGGTCGCCGGAAGCCTCGCCGGCCACCAGGGCGATACGAACCACGGCCGTCATGTCAGCGAATGATGCCGCGGCGGGATTGCGCAAAGAAGTCGACGAACAGTTGCAATTCCGGATGCGTCCCGGCCTCGTCGACCAGCTTGGCCTTCGCTTCCTCAAGCAGCAGACCGGACTTGTAGATCGTCCGGTAGGCGCGTTTGAGCGCCATGATGGCGTCCGGACCGAAGCCGCGCCGCTTCAGGCCTTCGACGTTGATACCGTAGGGCTGGGCGGTGTTGCCGGCGGCCATCAGGTAGGGCGGGACGTCCTGCAGGATGACGGAACTGACCGCGGTCATGACGTGGGCGCCGATGTGGCAGAACTGATGCACCCCGGTGAAACCACCGAGAATGGCCCAGTCACCGACGACGACATGGCCGGCGAGCGAGGCGTTGTTGGCGAAGGTGCACTTGTTGCCGACCTGGCAGTCGTGCGCGATATGCACGTAGGCCATGATCCAGTTGTCGTCACCGATGCGGGTGACGCCGGCATCCTGAACGGTGCCGACGTTGAAGGTGCAGCTCTCGCGGATCGTGTTGCGGTCGCCGATCTCGAGACGGGTCGGCTCGCCGGCGTATTTCTTGTCCTGCGGCACTTCGCCCAGCGAGCAGAACTGGAAGATGCGGTTGTCGCAACCGATGCGGGTGTGGCCGGTGATCACGACATGCGGTCCGACAACGGTGTTGTCACCGATCTCGACGTGCGGCCCGATGATCGAATAGGCGCCGATTTCGACATTGGCGCCGAGGCGTGCGCCCGGATCGACGATGGCGGTCGGATGGATCATGTCAGAGGTCCCGCTTGGCGCACATCAGCTTGGCCGAGGCGGCGAGCTGGCCATCGACCCGGGCTTCAGCGACGTACTTCCAGATGCCGCGCATCTGGCGCTCGATCTCGACATGCAGGTCGAGACGGTCGCCCGGCATCACCGGCCGCTTGAAACGCGCGTCGTCGATGCCGGCAAAATAGAACACGGTATCCGGCGACGGCTTTTCTTCCATGGTCTTGAACGACAGGATGCCGGCCGCCTGGGCCAGCGCTTCCATGATCAGCACGCCGGGCATGACCGGATGGTGCGGAAAGTGACCGACGAAAAAGGGTTCGTTGATGGTGACGTTCTTGTAGGCGTGGATGGACTTACCCGGGACGAGATCGACGACGCGATCGACCAGCAGAAAGGGATAGCGGTGCGGGAGGTGCTCGAGAATCTGGTGAATATCCATTTTTTTCAGTCCTTTATATTATTTTCTTTAAGTAGTCTCTCAAGTTCGGAAACTCGCTCCGCCAGTTTGGACAAACGTCGGATATGCGCCGCATTGCGCACCCAGTCGTCGTGGCTATCGAGCGGGAAGACCCCGGTATAGCGCCCGGCTTCCTTGATGCTCTTCATCACCAGGGTCCCCGCAGAAACCGTGGTTCCAGCCGCCAGCTCGAGGTGACCGGAAATCATGCCGGCACCACCGACGACGCAGTGTTCGCCCAGGGTGGTACTGCCGGCAATCCCGACGCAACCAGCCAGGACGCTGTTCTCGCCAATCTGGCAGTTGTGGGCGATCTGCACCAGGTTATCGATCTTGCAGCCGTCGCCGATCAGCGTATCGTCGAGCGCACCGCGATCGATCGTGGTGTTGGCGCCAATCTCGACATCGTTGCCGATGCGCACTACGCCGGTCTGCGGAATCTTGATCCAGCGTTTGCCTTCGGGCGCGAACCCGAAACCGTCAGCGCCGATCACCGTACCGGAATGGATGATCACCCGCTCACCGAGCTGGCAACCGTGATAGACCGTGACATTCGGATAGAGCACGCTGCCGCTGCCGATGCTGACCCCGTCGCCGATCACGCAACCGGCATGGACGACGACATCCTCGCCCAGGGTCACACCGCGACCGATGCTGACCAGCGGCCCGATGGCGGCGCTGGCCGGCACGGCGGAATCGACCACCGCGCTGGCATGAACACCGGAAAACCCGGCTGCCAGGGGATTAAGCAACGAAGCCACGCGCGCGTAATAGGCATAGGGGTTGCCAGTGACGATGCGCGGCCCGGCAAAATCGGCAGCGGCGTCAGGCCCCAGGATCACCGCGGTGGCACGACAGGAACGCAATTGCGCCCGGTATTTCGGGTTGGCCAGAAAAGCGATCTCGCCTTCTCCCGCCGTCGCCAGCGTGGCGACGCGAAAAATGCGGATATCGCCCGCCCCAAGCAAGTCGCCGCCCAGTTGGGCGGCGATCTCGGCTAGCGTCAGCGAATGGGCTGCGGTATCCGGCATCACTTGCCGTCGGACAGCGCCTTGATGACGCGATCGGTGACGTCCAGACGCGGGCTGACCCAGACGACATCCTGCAGGATCAGGTCGTACTTGTCGGTATCGGCAATCTGCTTGATCGCCCGATTGGCCTTTTCGATGATCGCGGCGTTTTCCTCGTTCTGGCGCAGGTTGAGGTCCTCGCGGAACTCACGCTGGCGGCGCTGGAACTCACGCGACAGATCGCCCAACTCCTTTTCCTTGGCGCGGCGTTCCGATTCGCCCATCGTCACCCCGTTCTTTTCCAGGGATTCCTGCAGGCCCTGCAACTGCTTGGCCATGCGCTGCAATTCCTGGTCACGCCGGGAGAACTCGCTTTCCAGCTTCTTGGCGGCCTTCTGGGCGGCCGGCGCCTCCCGGAAGATGCGCTGGGTATCGACGTAACCCACCTTGAGTTCGGCGGCTCCAAGCCCACCAACGCTCAAGAGGGACATCAGGGAGGCGACTGCAAAGGTTCTGGCTTTCAACATGAGACTCCTGGATCAAAAAGTGGTACCCAACTGGAACTGGAAGGCTTCCTTTTCATCGTCATCCTTCTTGTTCAGCGGCGTACCGATACTGAATTTCAACGGTCCGATCGGCGACACCCAGGACGCCGTCACCCCGGTTGAATAACGCAACTCCCCGAGGTCGAACTTGTCGCCCGAAGCGTACACCTGGCCGGCATCAAAGAACAGACCGACGCGCGCGGTTCTCTCGAAACCCGGCAAGCTCCACAGCAGTTCGGCGTTACCGACGATCTTCCGGTTGCCACCGAGATGGTCATCGCCATCGAGGGTACCCGAAGTCCCCAGCGTGCTGGTCTTGAAACCGCGTACCGAGTTCACCCCACCGGCGTAGTAGTTCTTGAAGAAGGGCAAGTCCTTGCCACTATACCCGCCTGCATAGCCAAGATCGCCATTGAGCATCAGCGTGAAGCGCTTGGACAAGGGCAGGAAATGCTGGATCTGGTAATTGGCGCGGTAATAGGTCAAATCACCACCGGGCAGACCGACTTCCAGACTGGCGCGCTGGTAGGTGCCCTTGGTCGGAAAGAAGAAGCTGTTCTTCGTATCCTTGGCCCAGGTCAGGGTCAGCGGAATCGAGATGTTGGTCTTGCCGAAATCCGCGACATACTTCTTGTAGTAGCTCGGACTGCTGTCGTATACATCGATGCTCGTCGTATCCGCCGCAACGCCGAAGGAGAAGGATTGATACTCGTCGATCGGGAAACCGAAACGGATACCACCGCCGGTGGATTGCGACTTGTAGTAGGCAAGATCGGTTGAACTGGTATCGGTCGTCCGGTGATAGACGTCGAAGCCCTGACTGACACCATCCGGCGTGAAATAGGGATTGGTGTAGGAAACCGAATAGGTCCGGTTGGATTTCGAGGTATTGACCTGCAGACCGACGTTGTTGCCGCTACCCATGAAATTGTTCTGGGAAATCGCCCCGGAGAGGATGACTTTGTCGGAGCTCGAGGTACCTAGGCCGAGCATCAGGTTGCCGGTCGGCTTCTCGGTGACGTTCACATTGACGTCGAGCTGATCGGTCGTTCCCTGCACCGGGGGGGTCTCGACGGCAACTTCGGTGAAGAAACCAAGGCGGTCGATGCGCTCCTTCGAAGACTGGACCTTCTGCGCATCGTACCAGGCGCTCTCCATCTGCCGCATCTCGCGGCGCACGACTTCGTCGCGCGTCTTGGTATTGCCGGTGACGTTGATGCGGCGCACATAAACCCGCTTGCCGGGATCGACGAAGACGGTGAAGTCTACGAGATGCTTCTCCCGGTTGATCTCGGGCGAAGCATTGACGTTGGCGAAGGCATAGCCTTCAGCACCCAGACGATCAACGATCGCCTTGGTCGATTCGTTGAGCTTTTCCCGCGAGAAGACATCACCGGGACGCACCGAAACCAGTTTGCGCAATTCCGTTTCGGGAATCGTGAAATCGCCGGCCAGTTTGACTGAGGCCACCTTGTAGCGTTCGCCCTCGACAATGTTGAGGGTGATGTAGACGTCCTGCTTGTCGGGCGAAATCGAGACCTGGGTGGACTCGACGTTGAATTCCATGTAACCGCGATCCAGGTAGAAGGAACGCAGTTTTTCGATGTCGGCGGAAAGCTTCTGGCGGGAATACTGGTCGTTCTTGTTATACCAGGTCAGCCAGCCCGGCGTGGTCAGTTCGAACAGCGACTGCAGTTCCTTCTCCGGGAAGGCCTTGGCGCCGACGATGTTGATCTGGCGAATCTTTGCGGCATCGCCTTCGACGATGGTGAAGTTGACGCCAACCCGATTGCGTTCAAGCGGCGTCACCGTCGTCGTGATCCGGGCAGCATACTTGCCGCGCGTCAGGTACTGCCGCTTGAGCTCCTGCTCCGCCTTGTCGAGCAAGGAACGGTCGAAGATGCGGCCAGTGGCGATACCGACTTCCTTGAGCGCCTTGATGATCGCGTCTTTTTCGAATTCCTTCATGCCGACGAAATCGAGCGAGGCGATCGCCGGCCGCTCCTGCAGGACGACGACCATGACATTGCCTTCGACGTCGATCCGCACATCCTTGAAGAAACCGGTGGCGAACAGTGACTTGATGGCCTGTGCCGCTTTTTCGTCGGTGAAGGTTTCGCCGACCTTGACCGGCAGATAACTGAACACCGTCCCCGCCTCGGTACGCTGGATACCCTCGACACGGATGTCCTTGACCACGAACGGGGAAAAGGCCAGCGCGGGCATGGCAAACAGACCGGCAATCAGGGCTGGCAACAGGGATTTTTTCATCGTTAGCCGCCGAACAGGCGATTCAAGTCGTTAAAAAATGCGAAAGCCATCAAGCTGAACAAAATGGCGAGTCCGAACTGTTGTCCGATTGCCATTGCCCGCTCCGAGAGGGGCTTCCGCCTGACGACTTCGATCATATGATACATCAAATGCCCGCCATCCAGCACCGGGACGGGAAGCATGTTGAGCACCCCCAGGCTGATGCTGATCAGCGCCATGAAACGGACATAATAATCGATCCCGAGCTTCGCCGTCTGTCCGGCGTAATCGGCGATCGTCACCGGCCCCGACAGGTTTTTCCAGGAAACCTCGCCGGTCAGCATCTTGCCCATCATGCGCAGGCTGAAGATCGACTTGTCCCAGGTTTCGAAGATCGCCTTGCGCCCTGCGTCAATGACGCCGTAACGGACGAAGGCACGCAGTTCGCGACGGCTTTCCGGGGTTTCGGCAACCGCCACGCCGATGCGGCCGATCCGCTGACCGCCTTCGGAAGCTTCGTCGGGAGTGACAGCAAGCTGCAAGCTGACGCCCTGCCGCTCGATGTCGAAACGCAGGCTGCGCCCTGCCGCTTCACGGACGGCAAGCACCAGCGCCTGCCAGTTGGCGAGCGGACGACCGTCGATCGCCAGCACGCGGTCGCCCTCCATCAAGCCGGCCCTGGCACCGGGTCCGCCATCGACCAGGCGGCCGATGACCGCCGGCAGGTCCGGACGATAGAAGCGCAAGCCGAGATGCACCAGCGGATCGCCCTCCCAACCCTCTTCCCGCACCGCATCGAGCGCCAGAACACGAGTGCGGGCGACGCCGTCGGCATCGACGACATCAAGTGCGATTTGCGCGCGCGACGCAGCTAGCTGCAGGAGTTGCCAGCGAAAATCGTCCCAGGTCGCCACCGTCTCGTCGTCGATGCGCATCACCTGATCGCCGCCCCGGATACCGGCGGCGGCGGCGGGCGTCGAGACAGCCGGCGCACCGAGGACGGGCAGCAGTTCGTTGGTGCCGTGCAGAAAAACCGCCCAGTACAGGAAGATGGCCAGCAGGAAATTGGCCAGCGGACCGGCAGCAACGATCAGGCTGCGCCGACCGACCCCCTGCCGGTTGAAGGCACGCGGCAGTTCTTCCGCCGCCACCTCGCCTTCCCGTTCGTCGAGCATCTTGACGTAGCCGCCCAGCGGCAGGGCGCTGACCGCCCACTCCGTGGCATCGCGCCCGAGACGCCGCTGCCAGAGAACGGGGCCGAAACCGATCGAGAAGCGCAAGACCTTGACGCCGCACCAGCGCGCGACGATGTAATGCCCGAATTCATGGACGACGATCAGGATGCCCAATGCCAGCGCGAAGGCGGCCAGAGTCAGCGGCAGATCGCTCATGCGAAACGCCCGTCGGCCACCATGACGCCCGCCAACTGCCGCGCCCGGGCGTCGGCGGCGATGACGTCGTCGAGGCTGCCCTCGGGACCGGCCGGCAAGGCGGCGAGGACAGCTTCGTTGAGGCGGGCAATGCCGAGGAAAGACAAGCGCCGATCAAGGAAAGCGGCCACCGCCACCTCATTCGCCGCATTGAGGATGGCCGGCGCCGTCCCACCTTCGCGCAGCACATCGTAGGCGAGTTGCAGGCAGCGGAAACGCTCGAAATCGGGGGCGAAGAAGTCGAGTCGCCCGACCTTGAACAGATCGAGCGGCGCGACGCCGGCGGCGATACGCTCCGGCCACGCCATGGCGCAGGAAATCGGCGTGCGCATGTCGGGGTTGCCGAGTTGAGCCAGCGTCGAACCGTCGACATACTGGACCGCAGAATGGATCACGCTCTGCGGATGGACGACGACCTGAATCATCTCCGGCGACGCATCGAACAACCAGCGCGCTTCGATGACCTCCAGCCCCTTGTTCATCATGGTCGCCGAATCGACCGAAATCTTGCGCCCCATCACCCAGTTGGGATGGGCGCAGGCTTGTTCCGGGGTCACGGCACCAAGGTCGGCCAGCGCCACGTCGCGGAACGGACCGCCGGAAGCGGTGAGCAGGATGCGCTCGACGCCGACTGCCGCCAGGCCGCGCGTGAAATCGGCGGGCAGCGCCTGGAAAATCGCGTTGTGTTCGCTATCGACCGGCAGTAGGCTGGCGCCGTGTTGGCGGACGGCGTGCATGAAGAGTTCGCCGGCCATGACCAGCACCTCCTTGTTCGCCAGCATCACCCGCTTGCCGGCGCGTGCTGCCGCCAGCGTCGGCGCCAGGCCGGCGGCGCCGACGATCGCCGCCATCACCGCATCGACTTCCGGCAGCGAAGAAAGCTTGATCAGGGCATCCACCCCGTGTCGGACTTCGGTGGGCAAACCGGCATCGCGGCAACGGCCGGCGAGTTCGGCAGCCAGCGCCGCGTCGCGCATGACGGCGAAAGGCGGATGGAATTCCCGGCATTGCTCGAACAGGGCATCGACCTGGGTATGCGCGCAAAGCGCAAAAGCCCGGTAGCGGCTGGGGTGGCGACGAATGACGTCGAGGGTGCTGGTGCCGATCGAACCGGTCGATCCGAGGACGGTGATGTTCTGGGTCATCCGCGATAGATTACCAGCAACCAGACGAGCGCGATCAGCGGCAGCGTCGACGTCAGGCTGTCGATGCGATCGAGCACGCCACCATGCCCGGGCAACACGTTGCTGCTGTCCTTGATGCCGGCCTTGCGCTTGAGCAAGGACTCGAACAAGTCACCAACAATGCTGACTGCGGTCACCGCCAGCAGGGCGAGCCCCCAGAGCGGCAAGGCAACGACGCCGTCGAGAAAATAGTGGCCGAGCACCAAGCCATAGACGAGGACGCCAAGCACGGCACCCACGGCGCCTTCCCAGGTCTTGCCCGGGCTGATCGTCGGCGCCAGCTTGCGCCGCCCGAAACGACGGCCGGCAAAATAGGCGGCGATATCGGCCACCCAGGCAACGGCAAACGCCGCCAGCAACAGCAGCGGCGACGCCGCGCGCAACTGGACCATGGCCAGCCAGGTCGGCAACAGCACGACCGCGCCGACCAGCAGGCCGCTCCCCCCACGCAATGCCCACTTGCTGCGCAACCAGAAGGGCATCAGCAGCACCCAGAAAACCGCCGCGGCGCCGTACAGCAGGAGGACCCAGGCCTGCTCCGGCTGGAAGCCGGCCGCGCCGATGGCCGCTGGGTCGATCCAGGCGAGCGCTGCACAGGACGAGGTGAAACCGGCGCCGAGCGCAATCCGGGCACTACCGGACCAGCCCAGCAATGCCCCCCATTCCCAGGCACCGACACCGATGAAGAGAGCAATCAGGATCGCCCAGGCGGCCTGTGGCAACAGAAACATGCTGGGCAGCAGCAGACCGACCAGCACCAGCGCCGTGATCACCCGCGTCTTAAGCATTGCCGGTGTCGGTAAGCTGTTCGCTGGTCCGCCCGAAACGACGCTCGCGCTGCTGGTAGGAGGCAATCGCCTTGTCCAGTTCGCCAGCGTCGAAATCCGGCCACAGGGTCGGCGTGAAATAGAATTCGGTGTAAGCCAGTTGCCAGAGCAGGAAGTTACTGATGCGCTCCTCGCCGCCGGTACGGATGAAAAGATCCGGTTCGGGCGCGAAATGCATCGCCAAGTAGGGCTCCAGATCGGCCTCGCTCCAGGTGCCGGCACGCGCCGGATCGGCCGCGGCAAGGCGGTTGAGCGCCTGCATGATGTCCCAGCGCCCACCGTAATTGGCGGCGATCGTCAGATCGAGCGCGGTGTTGGTCGCCGTCTTGGCCTCGGCCTCGGCAACCAGCGATTGCAACAAGGGATCGAACCGGGAGAGGTCGCCGACGACACGCAGGCGGACGTTGTTGCGGTTCATCCGCTCAACCTCCTGTTGCAGCGCCTTGACGAACAACTGCATCAGCAGACTGACTTCGTCCTGCGGACGCCGCCAGTTTTCCGAAGAGAAGGCGAACACCGTCAGGTAACGAACCCCCCGGTCGAGACAGACGCGAACCATGTCGCGCAGGGCATCGACCCCCTTGACATGGCCTGCGACGCGGGGCAAAAAACGCTTTTTTGCCCAGCGCCCGTTACCATCCATGATCACCGCAAGGTGTTGCGGAACGACGGTGCTTTGCGGCAGGTCCCGCGTCGAACTGGAAAAAAACGCCATCCCGGGCGCGGCTCAGACCTGCATCAGCTCGGCCTCTTTGACGGCGAGCATCTTGTCGACTTCGGCGATGTACTTGTCGGTCAGCTTCTGGACATCGTCCTGCGCCTTGCGTTCGGCGTCCTCGGGGATTTCCCCCTTCTTCAGGGCGTCCTTGAGGTGGGTATTGGCATCGCGACGCAGGTTGCGGATCGCCACCTTGGCGCCCTCGCCTTCGTGCTTGACGACCTTGATCATTTCCTTGCGCCGCTCTTCGGTCAGCGCCGGCATCGGCACGCGGATCAACTCGCCCTGCGAGGCCGGATTGAGGCCGAGGTCGGAATCGCGGATCGCCTTCTCGACCTTCTGCAGCATGTTCTTTTCCCAGGGCTGGACGCCGAGGGTACGGGCATCGACCAGAGTGATGTTGGCAACCTGATTCACCGGCACCGGCGAACCGTAGTAATCGACCATGACGTGGTCGAGCAGGCCGGTATGGGCACGGCCGGTACGAATCTTCAGCAGGTCGTTCTTGAGCGCTTCGAGCGACTTCTGCATTTTCGCTTCGGCGGTTTTCTTGAGTTCGGCAATCATCTGTCTCTCCCTCAGCAGTAAACCAGCGTGCCCTCATCCTCACCGCAGACCACGCGCTTGAGCGCGCCGGCCTTGAAGATGGAGAACACGTTGATCGGCAGTTTCTGGTCGCGGCATAGTGCGAAGGCAGTCGCATCCATCACCGCGAGGTTTTGCGAGATCGCATCGTTGAAGCTGATCTTGTCGTAGCGCGTGGCCGAGGCGTCCTTTTTCGGGTCGGCGGTGTAGATGCCGTCGACCTTGGTCGCCTTGAGCACGATTTCCGCGCCAATTTCCGACCCGCGCAAGGCGGCGGCGGTGTCGGTCGTGAAGAAGGGGTTGCCGGTGCCCGCACCGAAAATCACCACCTTGCCTTCTTCGAGGTAGCGGATGGCCTTGCCGCGGATATAGGGCTCGACCACCTGCTCGATATTCAGGGCCGACTGCACACGCGCATTCAGGCCGACTTGACGCATCGCGTCGGACAGCGCCATGGCGTTCATCACCGTGGCCAGCATGCCCATGTAATCCGCAGTGGCTCTATCCATCCCGGTGGCCGTACCGGCCATGCCGCGGAAGATGTTGCCACCGCCGATCACGACGCCGATTTCCACACCCAGGTCAGCGACCGCCTTGATCTCGCCGCAGATTTCGCCGATCACCTTCGGATTGATACCGTAGGCGTCGCTGCCCATCAGGGCCTCACCGGAGAGTTTGAGGAGGATGCGCTTGTATTTGGGTGTGGTCATCGGCTTTCCCTTGCGGAAGATTACTTCTTGGCAGCCGCGGCAGCGGCCTGGGCGGCGACTTCGGCAGCGAAGTCGTCGACCTTCTTCTCGATGCCTTCGCCAACCATGAACAGCGTGAAGCTGGCCACCGAAGCGCCCTTCTGCTTCAGCAACTGCTCGATCGTCTGCTTGCCGTCTTCGGCCTTGACGAAGACCTGACCGAGCAAGGTTACGTCCTTCAGGTACTTCTGGACCGTACCTTCGGCGATCTTTTCGAGCATCGCTTCCGGCTTGCCGGCTTCGCGCGCCTTCTCGATGGCGACGCGGCGCTCGGTTTCCAGCAGCTCGGCGGAAACGCCGGAGGCATCGAGAGACTTCGGCTTGGACGCGGCGATGTGCATCGCGATGTCCTTGCCCAGCTGCTCGTCACCGCCGACCAGGTCCACCAGCACACCGACCTTGGCGCCGCCGTGGATGTACGAAACCAGCTTGCCTTGCGCGGCGCAGCGGACGAAACGGCGGATCGTCATGTTCTCGCCGATCTTGCCGACCAGCGCAGCGCGGGTCGATTCGACGCTACCCTCGCCCATCGGCAGCGCCGACAGGGCGGCGACGTCGGCCGGATTCTGTTCGGCGACCAGCACGGCGCAGCCGTTGGCGAGCGCGATGAAGTCGTCGTTCTTGGCGACGAAGTCGGTTTCCGAATTGACTTCGACGATCGCGCCGGTCTTGCCGTCAGCGGAGATGCTGACCGCAACGATGCCTTCCGCGGCGATCCGGGTAGCGGCCTTGGAGGCCTTGTTGCCCAGCTTGACGCGGAGGATTTCTTCAGCCTTGACCATGTCGCCGTCGGCTTCGGTCAGCGCCTTCTTGCATTCCATCATCGGCGCGTCGGTCTTGCCGCGCAGTTCCGCGACCATGCTTGCGGTAATTGCCGCCATACTTGTTTCTCCTGAGCTTATGAGACAGGCGGAGCCTGAGGCTCCGCCGTTACACCGATATTTATTCGGCAGCTTCTTCGACTTCGACGAATTCGTCGTCGCCGCCGGCAACCACTTCCTGGATCGCCAGGCTGCGACCTTCGAGGATCGCGTCGGCAACGCCACGGGCGTAGAGCTGAATGGCGCGGGAAGAGTCGTCGTTACCCGGGATGACGTAGGAAACGCCTTCCGGGGAGTGGTTGGTATCGACCACGCCGATGACCGGGATGCCGAGCTTTTCGGCTTCGGTGATGGCGATCTTGTGGTAACCGACGTCGATGACGAAGATGGCGTCCGGCAGGCCGCCCATGTCCTTGATGCCGCCGATGGACTTTTGCAGCTTTTCCAGTTCGCGACGGAAGGTCAGCGCTTCCTTCTTCGACATCTTTTCCAGGTCGCCGGCTTCGACAGCCAGTTCCATGTCCTTCAGGCGCTTGATCGAGGTCTTGACCGTCTTGAAGTTGGTCAGCATGCCGCCCAGCCAGCGCTGGTCAACACAAGGAGCACCGGCGCGCGCCGCTTCTTCAGCGACGATTTCGCGGGCCTGACGCTTGGTACCGACAAACAGGATGTTGCCGCGATTGGCCGACAGCTTCTTCACGAAAGCCATGGCTTCGTTGTACTTGGCCAGGGTCTTTTCCAGGTTGACGATATGAATCTTGTTGCGGGCACCGAAGATGTACGGGGCCATCTTGGGGCACCAGAAACGGGTCTGGTGGCCGAAGTGGACACCGGCTTCCAGCATTTCACGCATGGTAACGGACATTGCAAAACTCCTTTAAGGGTTGAACCGCCACCCGCCGCAAACGCCCGTCATTATTGGAATCTGACGAACACCCTTAATCGGCGGATGTGAGGATTTGACGACACGCACCACGCGCATCGCCGTCATTCCCGAGTCACAGACCCGGAAAAACCGCAGGATTATAGCAGCGAATTCGCCCGACCAAAAGCCAGGCGAGACGGCATTTGTCATCTGGCGACGATTTGCGCCAGCATCCGTTGCAGGTAGGGTTGCCAGTCCGGCAGATGCAAATCGAAATCGGCGGCTAGCTTGCTGCAATCGAGACGGGAGTTGGCCGGACGCCGCGCCGGCGTTGGATATTCGGCGCTGGGGATCGCGCGGATGGCTTGCGCATCGAAACGCAGGCCGCCGGCACGACCGCCCGCCAACTCGACGATGCGCCGTGCAAAGCCGCACCAGCTCAGCGGATTCGCCGCTGCCAGGTGATAGAGGCGGCTCTCTCCATCGCCCAGCCGGCGGCCGAGATCCAGGCGCAGCAAGGCCGCTGCGGTGACGTCGGCGATCAGCGCCGCCGGCGTCGGCGAACCGACCTGATCATCAACCACCGACAGGCTGTCGCGCTCGCGCGCCAGGCGCAGGACGGTGCGGACAAAATTGCCGCCATGCTCACCGAAGACCCAACTCGTGCGGAAAACCAATGAACGGGCGCCGCTGGCGCGTATCCCTTCCTCACCGGCCAGCTTGCTGCGGCCATAGACGCTCTGCGGCGCCACAGCGTCGGTTTCGACGTAGGGCGACGCCTTGTTGCCGTCATACACGTAATCGGTCGAATAGTGAATCAGCAGCGCACCGCTTGCCGCAGCACATTCAGCGAGGACGCGCGGCGCCTCGGCATTGATGGCATGCGCTGTGGCGGCATCCGATTCCGCCTTGTCCACGGCCGTGTACGCCGCCGCATTGACGATCACCGCCGGCCGGGCAGCAGCAACCAATACCCGCAACGCGGCGGGATCGGAGAGGTCGCACTCGCCACGCCCGCAAGCGAGCAGCGGCGCCAGTGGTGCCAGCGCGCGTTGCAATTCCCAACCCAACTGACCATCCTTGCCCAGCAACAAGATTCCCATGCCCCGCTTCCTCCGTCAAAACCCGCGCAGTATGCCATTTTCGGCCGCCCAGCTTTGCGAAACGGGGGGCATCATTTATCCTTGCTCCTTTACCCCAGCCCCCAGAACAGCCATGAGCATCACCCTGAAGACGCCCGAGGAAATCGAGAAAATGCGCGTCGCCGGCCGGCTGGCCGCAGAAGTTCTCGACTACATCGACGCTTTCGTCAAACCCGGCGTCACCACCGAGGAACTCGACCGCCTCTGTCACGATTACATGGTCAAGGTCCAGGGCTGCATTCCCGCCCCGCTCAACTACGCACCTGCCGGTTACGACCCGTACCCGAAATCGATCTGCACCTCGATCAACCAGCAGGTCTGCCACGGCGTGCCCAGCGAGCGGGTGTTGAAGAACGGCGACATCGTCAATCTCGACATCACGACGATCAAGGATGGCTACCACGGCGATACCAGCCGCATGTTCATCGTCGGCGAAGGCTCGATCCAGGCCAAGCGCCTGTGCGAAATCACTTTTGAGTGCCTGTGGCTGGGAATTTCGGTGGTCCGCCCCGGCGCCCGCCTCGGCGACATCGGCGCGATCATCCAGAAACACGCCGAAAAGAATGGCTACTCGGTGGTCCGCGAGTTCTGCGGCCACGGCATCGGCAGCAAGTTCCACGAAGACCCTCAGGTGGTGCATTACGGCAAGGCCGGCACCGGCATCGAACTGGTGCCCGGCATGACCTTCACCATCGAACCGATGATCAACGCCGGCAAGGCGGCGATCCGCGAGATGCCCGACGGCTGGACCATCGTCACCAAGGACCGCAGCCTGTCGGCGCAATGGGAACACACCCTGCTGGTCACCGACAGCGGCTACGAAATCCTCACCCTGTCGGCCGGCTGCCGACCGAAACCCGCCTGGATCGCCTGATGAGCCTCGACATCGCTGCGCTGCGCGCCGAGGTCCGGGCCCGCCAAGCCACACTGCAGGCCCGCTACGAAGCCGACAACGATGCCGAAGCCCTGCTCAAGCAACGTTGCGCCGATGTCGACGACACCCTACGCCGCCTCTGGGAGAGCTTCGAATTTCCCGCCTCGATCGCCCTCGCCGCCGTCGGCGGCTACGGCCGGGGCGAACTCTACCCGGCCTCCGACATCGACCTGCTGATCCTGCTGCCGCAGGCGCCGAGCGCAAACACGGCGGAAAAACTGGAACGCCTGGTCGGCTGCTTCTGGGACATCGGGCTGGAAATCGGCCATAGCGTGCGCACCATCCCGGAATGCCTGGACGAGGCAACACGCGACATCACGGTGCAGACCGCGCTGCTCGAAGCCCGCCTGCTGACCGGCAGCGAAAAACTGTTCGCCACCTTCCGCAAGCGCCTGTTCGGCAACCTCGACCCGCTCGGCTTTTTCGAAGCCAAACGCCTCGAACAGCAGGACCGTTACCTGCGGCACAATGAAACGCCGTACAGCCTGGAACCCAACCTCAAGGAATCGCCGGGCGGGCTGCGCGACCAGCAGGTGATCTTCTGGATTGCCAAGGCGGCGGGTTTCGGCGACACCTGGGACGAACTCGGCAAGGGCGGCGTGATGTCACAGGAAGGCGTCGCCTTCGGCAAGCAGTTCGAGGATTTCCTGCGCCACCTGCGCATCCGCCTGCATTTCATCGCCCGCCGCCGCGAAGATCGCCTGCTCTTCGACTACCAGTCCGCGCTCGCCGCCCGTTACGGCTTTCAGGACAGCGAATCGAAGCGCGCCTCCGAACAGCTGATGCAGGCCTATTACCGCAACGCCAAAGGACTGATGCTGCTCAACACCATCGTCCTTCAGAACATGGGCGCGGCGCTCGCCCCGGAAAACCTGCAGCGTCCGCAAGCCTACGACGCCAATTTCCAGATCGTCGGCAACCTGCTCGACATCTGTGACGAGAATCTCTTCGAACGTCAGCCGGGACTGATCTTCGACGCCTTCCGCATCATGCAGGAGAACTCGGAACTGCAGGGCATGACGGCATCGACGCTGCGCGCCCTGTGGCTGGCCCGCGAGCGGATCGACGACGGCTTTCGCGCCGACCCTGCCAACCGCGCCATGTTCCTCGGTCTGCTGCAGGCCGAGCGCGGTGTCATCCACGAATTCCGGCGCATGAACCAGCTCGACATCCTCGGCGCCTACCTGCCGAACTTCGGGCGCATCGTCGGCCAGATGCAGCACGACCTGTTCCACGTCTACACCGTCGATCAGCACATCCTGCAGGTGCTGCGCAACCTGCGCCGCTTCACGATGAGCGAATTCGCCCACGAATACCCGCTCTGCTCGCGCACCATCAACGAGTTCGAAGAACCCTGGCTGCTCTACATCGCCGCCCTCTTCCACGATATTGCCAAGGGACGCGGCGGCGACCACTCGGAGAAAGGCACCGTCGATGCCCGCGAATTCTGCGACAACCACGGCCTGACGGAAACCGACACCGAACTGGTGGTCTGGCTGGTCCGCCACCACCTGGTGATGTCGCAGATCGCCCAGAAGGAAGACCTCGGCGACCCCGAGGTGATCGGCCGTTTTGCCGCACTGGTCGGCGATGTCCGCCACCTGCAGGCGCTCTACCTGCTGACCCACGCCGATGTCCGCGGCACCAGCCCGAAGGTCTGGAACCAGTGGAAAGGCAAGCTGCTCGCCGACCTCTACCAGCAGACACTGCACCACCTGGCGCATGACGAGCCCCCGGTCAGCCACGGCATCATCGCCGACCGTCAGGCCGAAGCGATGCGCCTGCTGCGCTTCTTCGCGCTCTCCGACACCGTGCATGAACGGCTCTGGAAGCAGCTCGACACCGTCTATTTCCTGCGCCACTCGGCCGAGGAAATCGCCTGGCACACGCGCTCGCTGCATTACCGTATCCACAACAACCAGCCGGTCGTCCGCGCCCGCCTCTGGCAGGAAGGCGTCGGCCTGCAGGTGATGGTGTACACCCGCGACCAGCGCGACCTCTTTGCGCGCCTGGTCGGCTTCTTCGCCCGTGCCGGCTACAGCATCGTAGACGCCAAGATCCACACCACCGAGCACGGCTACGCGCTCGACAGCTTCATCCTGCTCGACGTCGAGCGGCGCGAACACAACCGGGAAATGCTCAGCTACATCGAGCACGAGCTGGAAGACCGCCTGACCCGCGAACTGCCGCCGGAAATCCCCTCGGCCGGCCGGCTGTCGCGCCAGGTCCGGCATTTCCCGATCAAGCCGGAAGTCAGCATCAGCGGCGACGAGAAGGGCAAGCACTTCATCCTCTCGCTGACCGCCGCCGACCGTCCCGGCTTGCTATACACGGTGGCCAGCACGCTCGCCGAACACGGCGCCAACCTGCACACGGCGAAGATCGTCACCCTCGGCGAGCGCGCCGAGGACGTCTTCCTGATCAGCGGCGGCGACCTCTCGGACACCAACCGCCGCATCCGGCTGGAAACCGAACTGATGGAACGCCTGAAGGTGTGAGCCCGACGGGCCTCACACCGACATGCCGAGCGGCGGACACGCCGCCTCGCAACCGACCACCCGTTCGATGATCGCCTTGACCCGGCCCATCGCCTCCTGCAGCACGTGTTCCAGGCTGTCGAAGCGGATGCCGTTGGCGCTGCTGCCGCGCCCGGCGGCGTGGTTGGCGACGACGTTGATCGCCGCGTAAGGCACGCCCAACTCGCGGGCCAGCGCCGCTTCCGGCATGCCGGTCATGCCGACGACATCGGCGCCGTCGCGCTCCAGGCGGTTGATCTCGGCCGCGCTCTCGAGTCGCGGCCCCTGCGTCGCCGCGTAGACGGCGCCGACCGCGACGCCAATGCCGAGCGCCGCCGCCGCTTCGGCGATGCGCCGAGCGAGCGCCGCATCGTAGGGTTCGGTGAAATCGATATGGGTCACCGGGCTGCCGACGCCGTCGAAGAAGGTGGATTTACGACCCCAGGTGTAATCGATGATCTGGTCGGGCAGGACGATGTCGCCCGGCTGCAGGTCGGGACGGATGCTGCCGACCGAGGCCACGGAAATGATCCCACTGACCTGGTGGTGATGCAGGGCCCACAGGTTGGCGCGGTAATTGACCATATGCGGCGGAATGGTATGGCCGTAGCCGTGGCGCGGCAGAAAGACCGCCGGCCGGCCGCAGATCTGGCCGAAGACCAGCGCGCCGGAAGCTTCGCCGTAAGGGGTGCGCACCACTTCGCGGTGCGAAACGTCGAGATTGGACAGCGTCGTCAGGCCGCTGCCGCCGATGATGGCCAGCATGTCAGGAACTCCGGTAAGCCAGCAGCGAAGCCAGCACGGGCACGACGCCCTTGAGGGCGGCATGCGGTTTGAAGGAAGGGGCCGCGGCCTCCAGCTTACGGTACAGCGCATCCTCGCGCTGCGCCTGGAAAGGCAGGCCGGCCAGGGTTTTCTGGCGATGATACCCGAGCAGCGTGGCGCGACCGATATCCTTGGCCTGCCAGGGAATCGCCGTCCGGTCGACGAGATGCAGCGCGCTCACCGAAGGCAGGTCGACCGCCAGCTCGGCCACCGCCCGATGCACGCGTTCGCGGTAGGCGACGACCGCCTTGCCGCCGTCGCCGGCGCTCGCCCCGGTAACCTCCGCCGGCGCGCCCATCAGCCAGCAGACGACGCTCTCCGGCGCAAAGGCAAGGATCGCCGCCCGCTGCCCGGCACCCAGCGCCGTCACTTCCGCTTCGAGCAGCGCCAGCGACTGCTCCCCGGCACGTTGCCGGGCCAGCGCCAAGCAGGCGGGCTGGGCATCGACGACCAGCACATCCATTCCGCGCTGCACCAGCGCCAGCGTCGAAAAACCCGGCCCGCAGCCGATTTCCAGGACCCGGCGTCCCGGCGTCAGGGCCGCCATCCAGTCGTAGTCGCCGTGCCGGGCCAGTGTTTCGCCCTCGCTTTCCCAGTAGTCGAGAAAACTGTCGAGCTTGGCGCCGCTCATCCCGGCTCGCCGTCGAGATAGGCGGCGAAATCGGCACCGACCTCGGGATGGCGCCGGCCGAAAGCGACCGTCGCCTTCAGGTAACCCAGTTTGGAGCCGCAATCGTAGCGCACACCGTCGTAACGATAGGCCAGCACCTGCTCCTCGTTGAGCAACGAGGCGATGCCATCGGTGAGCTGGATCTCGCCGCCCGCCCCGGGATTCACTCGTTCCAGATGGTCGAAGATGCGTGGCGTCAGGATGTAACGCCCGACCACGGCGAGCGTGGACGGCGCGACATCGGGCTTCGGCTTTTCGACGATGGCATTGACCTGCTCCAGTCGCTCAGCCACCGGGCGAGCATCGACGATGCCATAGCTGGCGGTATCGGCACGCGGCACATCCTGAACACCGAGCACCGAACAGCAGTAATAGTCGTATTTATCAACCATCTGCTTCATCACCGAGGGTTTCCCGTCGAGCAGATCGTCGGCAAGCAGGACCGCGAAGGGTTCATCACCGATCACCGGCCGCGCGCACAGCACCGCATGACCGAGCCCCAGCGCTTCCGCCTGACGGATGTAGATGCAATTGATTTCCTTGGGAATCATGTTGCGCACGAACTCCAGCATCTGCGTCTTGCCGCGCATCTCCAGCTCGTTTTCCAGCTCGTAGGCCTTGTCGAAGTGATCCTCGATCGCCCGCTTCGAGCGGCCGGTGACAAAGATCATGTCAGTGATTCCGGCGGCGACCGCTTCCTCGACCGCATACTGGATCAGCGGCTTGTCGACGATCGGCAGCATTTCCTTCGGACTGGCCTTGGTCGCCGGCAGGAAACGCGTTCCCAGGCCAGCCACCGGAAAAACGGCTTTCCTGACTTTCTTCATTTCATACTCCCTTGAAAGCCGTTTTCAGCGCAGGCTAACCCGGCATAGCCGGCGTTAAGCCATGCTTTGGCATGGCGGCCGCAGCTAAAAACGGCTTTTCTGACTTTTTTCATGATGCTTCCTTATTCAGTAATTCAAGCAGTGCCGCCTCGTCGATCACCGCGACGCCCAGTTCACGCGCCTTGTCGAGCTTGCTGCCGGCTTCCTCGCCAGCGACCACGTAATCAGTCTTCTTCGACACCGACCCTGAAACCTTGCCGCCGGCTGCTTCGATCATCGCCTTGGCGTCGTCGCGTTTCAGCGTCGGCAAGGTGCCGGTCAGCACCAGCGTCTTGCCGGCCAGCGGCGACGGCGCGGTAGCACTGGCGCCTCGCGGCAACGCGTCAAGCAGTTCCTGGCGACGGCGGGCGACGGCGGCGAGCAGGCCACGTTTGCCGGTTTCGCCAAGCCAGGCGAACAAGGCGCTGATCACTTCGCCCGGCAAACCAGCGACCGACAGCGTGGCGGCGTCTACGCTGCCGTCGGCCAGCGCTGCGCCGTCGGCGACGGCAGCCAGCTGGCCAGCGCGCTTGGCGGTCAGCTTGGGCACCGCCAGCGCGGTGTAAATCTCGCTCCAAGCCAGGCGCTCGGCCAGGGCGGGATGCGGCGGATGCTCGTCGGCTGGCGTCACGCCGGCGGCGAGCAAGGCATCGACGGCGTCGAGGTTGCGCTGCTCGGCGAAGAAATCGGCAATCGCCGCCGCCACCGTCGCGCCGATGTCGGGCAGCACGGCGAGCAGCGGCGCCGGCGCGCGACGCACGCGTTCCAGGCTGCCCAGCCAGTCGGCCAGGGTCTTGGCGGTACTCTCGCCGACATGACGGATGCCGAGCGCGAAGAGCAGCCGGGCGAGCTTCGGCGTCTTGCTCGCTTCGATGCCGGCGAGCAGGTTCTCCGCCCAGCGCGTCGGCGTCTGGCCGGCTTTCAGCACATCCGCTTCGCTGCCGCGATTCGCCGCCGAGGCGCTGTCGGCGCCGCACGGGATGGGCTCGCCGAGACTGGCCTCGGCGTCTTTCTCGTCGGCGCGCCGCTTCATCTCGAGCAGGTCGCCCAGCGTCAGCCTGTAGAGGTCGGCGACGCCGTGGATATAACCGAACTCGACCAGGCGCTCGACGTAGCGGTCACCGAGGCCTTCGATATCCATCATGCGGCGGCCGGCAAAATGCAGGATCGCCTGGCTGCGCTGGGCGCTGCACGAGAAACCGCCGGAACAGCGGGTCGCCGCCTCGCCCGGCTCGCGCACCGTGTGCGCGCCGCACACCGGGCAGGCATCGGGCATGACGAAGGGCCGGGCGTCTGCCGGCCGGCGTTCGGCGACGATGCCGACGATTTGCGGAATGACGTCGCCGGCGCGGCGGACGATCACCGTATCGCCGACGCAGATGCCGCCCTTGCGCTCGATCTCGTCGGCGTTGTGCAGCGTCGCATTGGTCACCGTGACGCCGCCGACGAACACCGGCTGCAGGCGTGCCACCGGCGTCAGCGCGCCGGTGCGGCCGACCTGGATGTCGATCGCCTCGAGCACCGTAGCCGCCTCCTGCGGCGGGTATTTGTGCGCCACCGCCCAGCGCGGTTCGCGCGAGCGGAAGCCGAGGCGGCGCTGCAGTTCGCGGTCGTCGACCTTGTACACCACGCCGTCGATGTCGAATGGCAGGCGCTCGCGCAGTTCGGCAATTTGCTGGTGGAAGCCGGCCAGCGCCTCCCCCCCTTGCAGCACGGCGCGGTGCTCGCAGACCGGCAGTCCGAAGGCGGCGAGCGCGTCGAGCAAACCACTGTGCGTCTTCGGCTCGTCCCAGCCGGCGACCGCGCCGATGCCGTAAGCGAAGAATTTCAGCGGCCGGCCGGCGGCGATCGCCGGATCGAGCTGGCGGACGCTGCCGGCGGCGGCGTTGCGCGGATTGACCAGGGTCTTTTCGCCGCGCGCGGCGGCCGCCGCGTTGTATTTCTCGAGATCGTCGCGCCGCATGTACACCTCGCCGCGCACTTCCAGCAGCGGCGGCGCCTCGCCCTGCAGGCGCAGCGGGATCTGGCCGACGGTGCGCAGGTTCTGGGTGACGTCCTCGCCGGTGGCACCGTCACCGCGTGTCGCACCGCGCACCAGCACGCCGTTCTCGTAGCGCAGGCTGACCGCCAGACCGTCGAACTTCAGTTCGGCGGCGTAGGCAATGGCCGGCGCAGCGGCCGGCAGTTCCAGCTCGCGGCGGACGCGGGCGTCGAAATTGAGCGCGCCGCTCGGGCCGGTGTCGGTTTCGGTCTGGATCGAGAGCATGGGTACGTCATGCACCACCGGCGCGAACTGCGCCAGCGGCGAGCCTCCAACGCGCCGGGTCGGCGAATCCACCGTCACCAGCGCCGGATATTCGGCTTCCAGCGCCTGCAGCTCACGGAACAGCGCGTCGTAATCGGCGTCCGGGATGGTCGGCGCGTCGAGGACGTAGTAGGCGTGATTATGACGTTCCAGTTCGGCGCGCAGCCAGGCCGCGCGTGCCGCGATTTCCGCCGGCATCACGAGAACAGGCGCAAGGCTTGCGGCGAACCGGCGGGCAGGCCGAAGGAACGCATCGTCGCCTGCGGTTTGCCGATGAACTCGCGGCGGATGTGATCGAGCTGGCTTTCGCCGAGCGGATTACGGTTGTCGTCGACCAGCGTGCCCTGCAGCACTTCGGCAAAGCGTTGCGCCTGGGCGACCATCTGCACGAACACCGCTTCGCCGTGCTCGACGCGCGGCACGTCGAGCAGGAAGGTGATGCCATGCGTCGTCAGGGTGCGCAGGCTGTCGCCGGAGAACAGGGTGTTCTCGTAGTTCTGCAGGCTGAACTGCGGCCGACCGGCGTCGTCGTAGCGGGTGAACAGACCGTCGACACCCAAGGTCATGCCGGCGGCTTCGGCCAGCGCGCGGATCTTGGTGCCCGGGAAGGGAATGCCACGGCTGACCAGGTTGAGGCCAATCTCAAGGTCGACGGCGGCGCAGAAACGATCGATTTCCGCCGCCTGGTCGAGCGGGCGCGACGACGGCAGGTCGGCCACCGCCATCAGTTCGTCGGCCAGCGCCTGCATCGCTGTGTTGAACAGCGCGAGGTCGCCCTCCGCCACCGGCCCGAGGCGATTGACCAGGGGCAGCCCGATGCGCAGGCGACGCACCGGGATGTCCTCGTCGCTGTGCAAGGGCAGCCATTTGCGGCGGCTTTCGTCGAAGCCGACCCAATGCACCGGCTTGCCGAGACGGCGCAGCACATCGCGCTGCGAAACAAGGATCTGCCGCGACGACACCGGCTCGACCAACTCCATGGCAACGATCAATTCGATGCGTGGATCGAGCAGTTCCGGCGGCAAGGCGACCTGGGGAATTTCCGCCGGCGTCCGTTCGACGGGCGCCGATGCGGGAACGCTGTCGATGACCGGGCGGCTCGGAACGGGCTCTTCGACGGGTTCGTCGGCAAAAACCGGCGGCAAATCCGTCTCTTCTTCCAGCGGCATGAACACCGGGACGGGCGCCTCGTCAGGCAGTTCGGCGAAGGAAACGACCGGCTCCGGATCGTTCTGCGGCGGCATCTCATGCCGGACCGCGTCGGCGACCGGCGCCGCACAGGCCGGTTCCACTCGCTCCACTGGTTTCTCCGGCGACCGCTCCGGCTGTTTTTCCCGACGTGCCGGACGGGCACCGCCGTTGAGCAGGACGTCGTCGTGCCCGGGTTTGAGCATCGCCTCCGCGACCTTGCGGTGCCGGTATTCCTGCCATTTGTTGTAAGCGTACACGCCGACCACGACGGTCGCGCTCAGGCCGATCATTCCCAGTTGGAGTTCGGTCATGCATCCCTCATCTTCAAGGCTTCTTCGATATCCACTTCCACCACGCGCGAGACGCCGCTTTCCTGCATGGTGACGCCGACCAGCTGCTCGGCCATTTCCATCGCGATTTTATTATGGGAAATGAACAGGAACTGCGTTGCCCCTGACATTTTCTTGACCATGCTGCAGAAACGCTCGGTGTTGGAGTCGTCGAGCGGCGCATCGACTTCGTCGAGCAGGCAGAACGGCGCCGGGTTCAACTGGAACATCGAGAAGACCAGCGCGATCGCGGTCAATGCCTTCTCGCCGCCGGACAGCAGGTGGATGGTCGAGTTCTTCTTGCCCGGCGGCTGGGCGATCACCTGCACGCCGGCGTCGAGGATTTCCTCGCCGGTCATCACCAGTTCGGCGCGGCCGCCGCCGAAGAGTTCCGGGAACAGCTGGCCGAAATGCCCATTGACCGTGTCGAAGGTGCTCTGCAGCAGGTCGCGCGTTTCGCGGTCGATGCGGCGGATGGCGTTTTCCAGCGTTTCCATCGCCTCGGTCAGGTCGGCGGCCTGCATGTCGAGGTAGCCCTTGCGCTCGCTCGCCGTCTCCAGTTCCTGCAGCGCCGCCAGGTTGACCGCGCCGAGTTCGGTGATGGCGTTGCCCAGGCGAGTGATCTCGCCCTGCAGCACCGGCGGCCGCGCCGCATTTCCCAAGGTTTCGAGCAGCGGCAGCAGCGCCGCTTCGTCGGCACCGGCTTCGAGGAGCTGCATCGCGAACTGCTCGGCGTTGAGCGATGCCGCCTGCTCCTTCAGCTTGAGGTCGCCGATCTTCGCGCGCAGCGGCTCCAGCCCCTGCTCGATCTTCAGCCGCTGCTCTTCCAGCGCGCGCAGCGCATTGGTCGCCGCTTCCAGCGCGTCGCGCTTCGCCGCCAGCTCCTGCTCGGCCTGCTGGCGGGCGGCCAGCGCCTGCTGCAACTGCTCCTCCATGACGTCGGCCGGCGCCGCCTCGACCTGCTCGGCACAGGCGGCGCGGTCGCGCTCGATGCGGCTCAGCTCGCGCTGGGCGACCGCCTGCTGGGCAAAGATGTCCTGCAGCTTGCTCTCGGCCTCGCGCGCCGAGAACTGCGCTTCGCGCAGCGCCCGGTCGAAATCGGCGTTCTTCTCGCGCTCGGCGCGCACGGCGCGTTCGCATTCGTCGAGCCGGGCCTGGGCGCCAGCGACCAGGACGCGGATGCGGTTGAGGCCGTCGCGGATTTCCTCGATCCGCTCGTCGGCGGCCATTTCGCGTTCGCGCTCGCCCTCTTCTTCTTCGGCCAGTTCGGCCAGTTGCTCGGCGATGCGTTCCTTCTGCTCGTTGTAGCGGGCCAGCGCCTGCGTCAGCTTGAGCACTTCCAGTTGCACGTGGTGCACGCGCTGCTGGCGGTCGGTGACGTACTGGCGCGTCTCGTCGATTTCTTCCTGCTTGTCGGCGTACTGCTCGTCGAGCAGCGCCGCCTGCTCGCGCAGGGTCTCGCCCTTTTCCTCGGCGAGCGCGATGCCCTCGGCCAGCGCATCGATCTCGCGCTGGCGTTCGAGCAGGCCGTGCTCGCCCTGGTCGGGCGCGAAGAAGGTGACGCTGCTGCGCGTCAGCAGATCGCCGCCACGGGTGACGACGACGGCGCCGGGCGCCAGCGTCTCGCGCCGGGCCAACGCCTCGGCCAGCGTTTCGACGGTGGCGACGTTGCCCAGCCAGTCGGCGAGCGCGGCGCGGATGCGCGGATCGTCGCTGCGCACCTGGTCGAGCAAGGTCTTTTCCCCCTGCGCCAGGCCATCCGTGGAACCGTCGAGGATCACCGACAGCCGCGCCTGCGGCCGGTCATGCAGCCAGGCGTCGAGCTTGCCGGGATCGTCGCAGGCAATCGCCGACAGGCGTTCGCGCAGCACCGCTTCGACCGCCTCTTCCCAACCGGCCTCGACATGGATCTGCTGCCACAGCGCCGGCGCCTCGGCCAGGCCGTGGCGAGCCAGCCATTCCGGCAGCTTGCCGCTGCCGGCGGTCTTTGCCTGCATCTGTTCGAGCGCCGCGCGCCGCGCCTGGCCGGCGGCAAGCTCGCGCTCCAGGCGCTGCAGTTCGCCATGCACCGCCTTGCGTTTCGCTTCCAGTTGCGGCAGTTCCTCCTGCAGTTGCTGCAGGTGCTCCTGGTCGCCGGCCAGTTCCTCGCGCAGCAGTTCGAGTTCCTCTTCCTTCTCGGCCACTTCGAGTTCGTCCGGCGCCTCGCCGAAGGTCTCGTCGCGCAGCCGCTCGCGGCGCTGGACGATAGCCTGCAGCGAACGCTGGGCGTGCGCCTTGTTGGTCTGCTCGACTTCCAGCTTCTGCTCGCCGTTGGCGGTCCGTGTCTTGAGGCGCTGCAGTTAGTCGAGCGCCTGCGCGTGGTCCTCCTCGACCTGCGGCGCCAGGTTCATCTGGGCGTGCAGGCGCTCCTCGGCTTCGTCGACGCGCAAGCGGGTGACTTCCTGCTGCTCCTCCCATCTCTCGCGGTCCTCGGCCAGCTTTTCGGCGTTCTGCGTCCACCGCGCCAGCTCGTCCTCCAGTTGCACCAACCGCGCCTCGAGCTGGCTGCGCGACTCGCGACGGTGGCGAATTTCCGCCTCGAGCCGGGCGACTTCGGCGTTCGCCGCGTACATCCCGCTCTGCGCGTTGTGCAGCGCGTCGCCGGCGGCGAAGTGGGCTTCCCGCGTGGCTTCGGCCTGCGTCTCGGTCTCGCGCAGCGCGGCGCTCTGCGCTTCGAGTTCGGTCGTCGCCCGCTCGACGTCGAGCGCCAGCCGCTGGCGTTCGGCCTCGGCTTCGCGCTTCTTGAGCAGCCAGAGCAGTTGCTGTTTCTGCACCAGTTGTTCGTTGAGCGCGTGGTAACGCCGCGCCACTTCGGCCTGCGATTCGAGCCTGGCAATCTGGTGGCCGAGTTCCTCGCGGATGTCCTCGACACGCAGCAGGTTCTCGCGCGTATCTTCCAGGCGGCCGTTCGTTTCCTTGCGCCGCTCCTTGTAGCGGGTGACGCCGGCGGCTTCTTCGAGGAAGACGCGCAGGTCGTCCGGCTTGGCCTCGATGATGCGCGAGATCATGCCCTGGCCGATGATCGCGTAGGCGCGCGGCCCCAGCCCGGTGCCGAGGAAGAGATCGGTGATGTCCTTGCGCCGGACCTTCAGGTTGTTGATGAAGTAGTCCGACTGGCCGCTGCGCGTCAGCACCCGCTTGACCGACAGTTCGGCGTATTGCGACCACTGGCCCAGGGCCCGGCCGAGCGAGTTGTCGAAGATCAGTTCGACGGAAGCCCGCGACACCGGCTTGCGGTTGGTCGAGCCGTTGAAGATGACGTCCATCATCGACTCGCCGCGCAGCTCGGAAGCCTTCGACTCGCCGAGCACCCAGCGCACCGCGTCCATGATGTTCGACTTGCCGCAGCCGTTCGGCCCGACGACGCCGACCAACTGCCCGGGCAGGGAAACCTGGGTAGGATCGACGAAGGATTTGAAGCCGGCGAGTTTGAGTTTGGTCAGGCGCATGCGCGGTCGAGCGGCGCGGCGGATGCCGCGGGGATGGGGGCGAATGATAGCATCGTCGCCCCGGCGCGCCGCTCAGAAGCGGCGGCCGATGGTGAAACTGCCGTATACCGGCCGCTCGCGCTGACCATCGAATTCGCGGCTGCGGAAATAGCGGGCGAAGGCGAATTTCCATTCGCCGTAGGTGAAGGCCATGCCGAAGCCGAGATCGGTGACGAACTTGCGCTTGTCCACATGGTGGCTGTCGCGGAAGGTGTTGCCGTCGAGCGTGATGTCGCGCAACACCCAGCGGCTGTCCAGGTTGATGAACAGGTGTCCGCCCCAGGCCTGCTCGCCGCCGCCGCGCGGCGCCGCGTTTTCGCCGGCCGGGCGCAGCGGCGCGCTGCCGAAATCGTCCGGCAGATGCCAGCCGAGCCGCCATTCGAAACCGGCGTTGGCATGCGTGCCGAAATTGCCCAGCGCGCCGCCCCAGTGCAGGATCAGGTCGTGATCGAGATCGCCGGCCAGCGGTGCGTAGTCGAACTTGCGCAGACGCTCGTGGATGAACTGGAACACCGGCTCGTTGTGCAACTGATTGTCCCAGCCGCGAAAGCGGCTGACGCCGATCAAGTGGTGCCAGGCGTCCTGGACCTCGTGACCTAACGCCGCCGGACCGACGACGCCGAGGCGCAGGTGGCTGGCGCGCAGGCTGTCGCCGTCGCGCGCGTTGTAGCCGACGCTGAAGAGCAAGGCCGCGGCGTAGGGCCGGTCGTCGGCGATCACCGTGCGCGGCAGCTTGTCGGCCGGGGTATACAAGGCCTGCTGCACGGCGACCACCATGTTGCGCTGCTCGTAGGCGCCCGGCTGCAGCCAGTCGAGATAGCGGTTGAGCGCGCGGGCCGGCGGCGACAGACAGGGATCGCCCACATAATCGGCAATGTTCGGCGACACCGCGGTCAGTTGCAGGCCGTTGCTGTAGCCTTGGTCCTGGCCGCGCCCACCGAACAGGTCGTTATCGACGCGCAGCGCCAGCGACCAGTTGCGCCGCTCCGGGCATTCGTCGGCGGCCGCTGGCATGACCGTCAGCAACGCCGGAAGCAGCAGCAGAAAACGCGGCAGTGGAGGAATCGACGACGGCATCGGAAGGTCCGGTGAAGGAACGCCCCGATGATAACCGCCCTTTTGCGCCGCATGCCACCAGCCGCCGGGCAACGCAGCGGAACGACCCCGGGTCGTCCGGTTTGGGCGATAATCGCGCCTTTCGACAGCTCCTGTAAGCCAGTGAATCCCCACCTCGCCCAACTCCAGCCTTACCCATTCGAAAAGCTGCGCGCGCTGTTCGCCGGTGTCACCCCCGACCCGCAATACCGGGAAATCAAGCTGTCGATCGGCGAGCCGCAGCACGCGACGCCGCAGTTCATCATGGACGCGCTGCACGCCAACCTGCGCGGCCTCGCCAACTACCCGACGACGCAGGGCATCCCGGCGCTGCGCCAGGCGATCGCCGCCTGGTGCGGCCGCCGCTACGACATCGCGCTCGATCCGGAAAGCGAAATCCTGCCGGTCAATGGCTCGCGCGAAGCGCTGTTCTCCTTCGCCCAGGCCCTGATCGACCCGAGCCGGGGCAGCCCGATCGTCGTCAGCCCCAATCCCTTCTACCAGATCTATGAAGGCGCGGCCTACCTGGCCGGCGCCGAGCCGCGCTTCCTGAACAACCTGCCCGAGAACGGCTTCGCCTTCGACTACGACCAGTTGACGCCCGCCGAATGGGCGCGCGTGCAGCTGTTTTACGTTTGCTCGCCGGGCAACCCGACCGGCAAGGTATTGTCGCTCGCCGACTGGAAGACGCTGTTCGCCTTGTCCGACAAGTACGGTTTCGTCATCGCCTCCGACGAATGCTATTCGGAAATTTATTTCGACGAAGCCAACCCGCCGATTGGCGGCCTGCAGGCGGCGAAGCTGCTCGGCCGCAATTTCGACCGGCTGGTGATGTTCTCCAGCCTGTCGAAACGTTCCAACGTGCCCGGCATGCGTTCCGGCTTCGTCGCCGGCGATGCGAAGCTGCTCAAGGCTTTCCTGCTGTATCGCACCTACCACGGCTGCGCCATGGCGCCCCCGGTGCAGGCCGCCTCGGTCGCCGCCTGGAACGACGAGGCGCACGTGCTCGACAACCGCAACCAGTACCGCGAGAAATTCGCCGCCTGCACGCCGCTGATCGCCTCGGCGCTCGGCACCGCCATGCCGGACGCAAGTTTTTATCTTTGGGCGAAAACGCCAATTGCCGATAGCGAATTCGCCCGCGGCCTGCTCGAACACTATAATGTCGTAGTCCTGCCCGGCTGTTTCCTTGCCCGCGATTCCCAGGGCGTCAACCCGGGTGCCGGTTTCGTCCGCATCGCCCTGGTCGCCGGCCTGGAGGAATGCCTGGAAGCCAGCCGCCGCATCGTTCAATTCACACAACAACTGTAACCAAGAGAGACCCGCCAAATGACTCATCCCCTGCAAGCCACCATTGACGAACTCTGGGAAAAGCGTACCGAGCTGACTACCCAATCGACCGACGCGATCAAGATCATCGAATCCGTGATCGGCGATCTCGACAGCGGCAAACTGCGCGTCGCCGAGAAGGTGGATGGCGAATGGGTGGTCAGCCAGTGGGCCAAGAAGGCCGTGCTGCTCTCCTTCCGCACCCGCGACAATCGCGTCCAGCAGGCCGGCGACGTCAATTTCTACGACAAGGTCGATACCAAGTTCCAGGGCTGGAGCGAGGAGCAGTTCAAGGCCGGCGGCTTCCGCGTCGTGCCCGGTGCCTTCGCGCGCAAGGGTTCGCACATTGCGAAGAACGTCGTGTTGATGCCTTCCTTCGTCAATATCGGCGCTTTCGTCGATGAAGGCACGATGGTCGACACCTGGGCCACCGTCGGTTCCTGCGCGCAGATCGGCAAGAACGTGCACCTCTCCGGCGGCGTCGGCATCGGCGGCGTGCTCGAACCGATCCAGGCCGGCCCGGTGATCATCGAAGACAACTGCTTCATCGGCGCCCGCTCGGAAGTCGTCGAAGGCGTCGTCGTCGGCGAGAACTCGGTGATTTCGATGGGCGTGTACATCGGCCAGAGCACGCCGATCTACGACCGCGAGACCGGTGAAATCAGCTACGGCAAGATCCCGCCGGGCTCGGTCGTGATCTCCGGCTCGCTACCCAAGGACAACGGTCGCTACAGCCTGTACGCGGCGATCATCGTCAAGAAGGTCGACGCCCAGACGCGCTCGAAGACCAGCATCAACGAACTGTTGCGCGCCTAATTACCCTTTCGCGAAAGAGGTCTTGCCATGATCCTCGACAAACTGTTCCAGCTGATGTCGGAAAAGCAGGCATCGGATATCTTCATTTCCGCCGGCACGCCGATCCACATCAAGATCCAGGGTACGACCATGCCGGTCAACCAGCAGATCATGCTGCCCGACATGATCGAGAAGATCGCCTATGAACTGATGAACGAGGATCAGGCCAAGACCTTCGAGGCCACCAACGAGATGAACCTCTCGTTCGGTGTGCCGCAGGTCGGCAACTTCCGCATCAACCTGTTCCGCCAGCGCGGTTCGATCGGCATCGTCGTCCGCTTCATCCTCGGCAACATCCCGCCGCTCGACAGCCTCGGCATGCCGCCGCTGCTCGGCGAGCTGATCATGGAAAAGCGCGGCCTGATCCTGATTGTCGGCGCCACCGGTTCCGGCAAGTCAACGACCATCGCCTCGATGCTCGACCACCGCAACTCGACGCGCGCCGGCCACATCCTGACCGTCGAGGACCCGATCGAATTCCTGTTCAAGCACAAGAAATCGATCGTCAACCAGCGCGAAATCGGCATGGACACGCACGACTGGAATTCCGCGCTGAAAAACGCGATGCGCCAGGCGCCGGACTGCATCCTGATCGGCGAGATCCGTGACCGCGATACCATGCAGGCGGCGATTTCCTACGCCCAGACCGGCCACCTCTGTCTGGCGACACTGCACGCCAACAACTCCTACCATGCGCTCAACCGCATCATCAGCTTCTTCCCGCTGGAAAACCGGCCGGCGCTCTTCCTCGACCTCTCGGTCTCCCTGCGCGCGATCGTCTCGCAGCGTCTGGTACGCAATCCGGAAGGCAAGCGCCTGCCAACCTGCGAAATCATGCTCAACACCCGCCACATCAGCGAACTGATCGAGCGCGGTGAAGTCCAGGGCATCAAGGACGCGATGGAGCAGACACTGGCGCCCGGATCGCAGACCTTCGAACAGGATCTCTTCCGCCTCTACCACGAAGGCTCGATCACTCTCGACGAAGCGCTGGCCAACGCCGATTCGCCGACCAACCTGTCGTGGCTGATCAACAACTCCGAGTTCAATTCCAACTCGGGCAAGGATGAGAAGAAGCCCGACATCTCGCTCGAATTCGACAGCACCGACGAAGGCGGCGCCTCATTCAAGGAATTCCAGCTCAGCCTCGCCGAAGACGACGAAACCCACTGATGACCGATCCCACCCTCGAACTGGCACGCCGGATCATGGCGTGCCCGTCCGTCACGCCCGACGACGCCGGCTGCATGGACATACTCGGCGCTCGTCTGGCCGCCATCGGCTTTTCCCTCGAATGGCTGGACCGCAACGGCACCCGCAACCTCTGGGCGCGCCGTGGCACCGCCGCACCGCTGTTCGTCTTCGCCGGCCATACCGACGTCGTGCCGACCGGCCCGCTGGAAAAATGGACCAGCCCCCCATTTTCCCCGGAAATCCGTGACGGCAAGCTCTACGGCCGCGGCGCCGCCGACATGAAGACCGGCGTCGCCGCCGCCGTCACCGCGGTCGAGGCCTTCGTCGCCGCCCACCCCGAGCATCCCGGCTCGCTCGCCTTCCTGCTCACTTCCGACGAGGAAGGCGACGCCAACGACGGCACCGTCGCCGTCACCGAAGCCCTGCAGGCGCGTGGCGAACGGCTCGACTACTGCATCATCGGCGAGCCGACCTCGGTCGATACGCTCGGCGACATGATCAAGAACGGCCGCCGCGGCTCGCTCTCCGGCGTGCTGCTGGTCAAGGGCATCCAGTGCCACATCGCCTACCCGGAAAAGGGGCGCAACCCGATCCACCAGGCCGCGCCGGCCATCGCCGAACTGGCCGCGACCGAGTGGGACCAGGGCAACGAATACTTCCCGCCGACCACCTGGCAGATTTCCAACATCCACGGCGGCACCGGCGCGACCAACGTCATCCCCGGCCAGCTCGAAATCAAGTTCAACTTCCGCTTCTCCACCGCCAGCACGCCGGAAGGCCTGCAGCAGCGCCTGTGCGCCATCCTCGATAAATATGGTCTGGAATACGAGATCAAATGGACGCTCGGCGCCCGCCCCTTCCTGACCGGGCGCGGCCCGCTGGCCGACGCGGCGGTCGAGGCGATCCGTACCGTCTGCGGCATCGAGACCGAACTATCGACCACCGGCGGCACTTCCGACGGCCGCTTCATCGCGCCGATCTGCGGCCAGTTGCTGGAAATCGGCCCGTCCAACGCGACCAGCCACAAGATCGACGAGTGCATCGCCGTCGACGCCCCGGCGCAACTCTCGGCGATCTACCGCCGCATCCTGGAAAAGATTCTCCTCGCATGACCGCCCACGCCCAGCACGAACTGATCACCGTCCGCGACTTCATCCGCTACGCGGTCAGCCGCTTCAACGCCGCCCAACTGTTCTTCGGCCACGGCAGCGACAACGCCTGGGACGAAGCGGTTTATTTGACGCTGCACACGCTGCACCTGCCGCTCGACCGCCTCGAACCCTTCCTCGACGCCCGCCTGCTGCCGGACGAGCGCGTCCGCCTGCTCGACCTCTACAGCCGCCGCTGCCAGGACCGCCTGCCCGCCGCCTACCTGACCAACGAGGCCTGGCTGGGCGAGGACCGTTTCTACGTCGACGAGCGCGTCATCGTGCCGCGCTCCTTCATCGCCGAACTGCTCGACGAACAACTGGCGCCGTGGGTTGCCGACCCCTGGGCCGTGGAAAACGCGCTCGACCTGTGCACCGGCTCCGGCTGCCTGGCGATCAAGCTGGCGCTGAACTTTCCCAATGCCGAGGTCGACGCGGTCGATCTCTCGAAGGACGCGCTGGCGGTTGCCGAACGTAACATCGCCGACTACCGTCTCGCCGACCGCGTCCATCCGCTCCATTCCGACGCCTTCACGGCACTAACCGGCCGCCGCTACGACCTGATCATCTCCAACCCGCCCTACGTCGATGCCGAGTCCGTCGATGCGCTGCCGCCGGAATACCTGCACGAGCCGGAAATGGCGCTTGGCTCCGGCGACGACGGCCTCGACTTCACGCGCATCATCCTCGCCGAAGCGAAGAAGCATCTGAGCGACGACGGCATCCTCATCGTCGAAATCGGCCACAACCGCGCCGCCCTCGAAGCCGCCTACCCCGACCTGCCCTTCACCTGGCTCGACACGGCGGCCGGCGACGAATACGTGTTCATGCTCAACGCCGCCGACCTGCCGGACTAAGCGGAGATGAAAGGAGTCTGCTGATGCCAACTTGCTGGATCATTGCCGGCCCCGATGGCGCCGGCAAGACTACCTTTGCCTTGAAATATCTCCCCTTGGTCGCCAAGTGCTCGCGATTTGTTAATGCCGATCTGATCGCAGCAGGCTTGTCACCACTCGCACCTGAGCAGGAATTGGTCAGTGCCAGTCGAATTTTCCTCAGCGAGATTGAACAGAACATTACCGCTGGCTCAGACTTTGCCTTTGAAACCACGCTTTCCGGACGTTGCTATCTGAGGCTGATACAACGCCTGCGAGCAACCGGATGGCAGGTGGAACTGATCTATCTCGCTTTACCCAATCTGGAAGTATCACGCCAGCGTGTCGCAGAACGAGTCGCTCACGGTGGGCATAACATTCCTGGCAAAGCAATTGAGCGCCGTTTTTCGCGTAGCTTGGGTAACCTCTTCAACGAGTTTTCTGCTGCCGTGGATAACTGCCGCTGCTTTCTGAACGATGGACCCAGTCCGCAACTCGTTTTTGAACAACGCGGCGATTTCCGCTATATCGTTAACCAAGTGCTTTACCAACACCTACTCCAAGAGACCAAGCGATGACCATCGTTCCATCACAGCCTTCCGATCAAGCCAAGGCAATACTGGAATCGCTGCGCCTGGCAGTTCACGAAACGCTTGAACGCAAGCAACGTCTCGGTCAGTACGCAGTCATCTGGGAAGATGGCGAGTTACGCCTCATCGGCGCCGAGTCGGATCACGCCGCCCCCAAGGCAATGGCTCATAGCAATCGCTGACCCTTGCCAGAAAAACTCTACGAACTCCCCAGCCCGTTCGAGATCGAGACCGGCACAGTGCTGATGCTCGAACCGGCCTGGGCGCGGGCCGGCGAACTGCGCTCCCAGTTGCTCGACGAAAGCTACCCGAAGCCCTTCGTCATCGACGACGGCAAGTCGCGCTACCTCTACTTCAACGTCCGCCTGATGCAGAGCGAGATGACGCTGAAGGCACCGCACGACCTGGCGTTACGCTACACGCAGAAGATGATGGGCTTCCTGCTCTTTCATCCGCGGCCCAAGCGCATCGCGCTGATCGGCCTGGGCGGCGGCTCGATCGTCAAGTTCTGCCACCGCCGCCTGCCCGGCGTGCGCATCACCGCGGTCGAACTCGACCCCGACGTGATCGCGCTGCGCGATGCCTTCTTCGTGCCGCCGGACGACGAACGCCTGCAGATCATCGAAGGCGACGGCGCCGAATTCATCGAGCACACCGAAAAAGGCATCGACGCGCTGCTGGTCGACGCCTTCGACCACACCGGCTTCGCCCCGGCGCTGGCCAACCGCGAGTTCTTCGAGAACGCCTTCGCCAAACTCTCCGGTGACGGCGTGCTGGTGGTCAACCTGGCCGGCGACAAGGAGACCTACGCCGGGCTGATCGGCGAGGTGATGCATGTTTTCGACGACCAGGTGATCGTCATCTCGGTACCCGATGATGGCAACCACATCCTCTACGCGTTCAAGGAAAAGTACTTCGAACCGCGCTGGCGCTGGCTGCACAACCACGCCAAGGAGTTGCGCGCGCGCCTCGGCCTCGATTTCCCGGCCTTCACGCAGAAGATGGAACGCTCGGCCAAGCTCGGCTTCGCCAGGCGCGAGGCGATCCGCGGCCGGTAAGGCGGTTCGTCGCCGCCACATCGGCGCTGGCATGCCGTTTGCAAATACTCCGCATCAATGACAGCGGAGCACGCCAAATGATCGTCACCGGCATCAATTCCCTTTCCAGCGCCTGGCAATCCGGAAAAATCGCCGACGCCGGGCGGCAAATCGCTGCCGCCACCCCGGCAACGCTTGCCGAAAAAGTCAGCATCTCCAGCGCCGCCCGCGCGCTGCTCGCCGGTGATGCCGAGGTCGAAGCACGGCTGAGCCAGATCAAAAACAAACCTGCCGTTGAACGAAGCGCCGCCGACACCGAATACCTGCTGGCCAACGACAAGCGCCTGGCCGAAATCCGCGCCAAGGACCCGCAAACCCTGACCGCCGATGAAATCGATTACACGCAGAAGGCCGGCGGCTTCGTGAATACCATGGCCAATCTGTCGCCAGCCGAGAAGGCGCTCTACGACGAGATGGTCGCCGCCGGCAACTACGACGCCGTCGCCGGCATGAACCTGATCGCACTGGCCCGCCAGGGGATGGGTGGCCAGCAGGTGACGCTGCCCGACGGCAGCAGCTTCGACCCGACGACCACCGAAATCAGTCCGGAAAACATCCGCAAGCTGTTCACGGAGATGTTTGTCGATAGCGACGGCTCAAGCGCCAAACGTCTCGCAGCGCTGGCCGGTTACCTTGAGCAGCGCCCGGCGAGTGCCTGATCAGGCAGCGGCGATTTCGCCGAGGATCGCCCGCAGCAACTGCCAGCAGCGCTCCACCGACGCCACCTCGACCCGCTCGCCGGGCGCGTGCGCACCGTGGATGGTGGGGCCGAAAGAAACGATGTCGAGGCCCAGGTATCTGGCGCCGATCAGCCCGCATTCGAGGCCGGCGTGGATCACCTGGACCTTGGAGTCGCTGCCGAAATCGCGTTTGAACACCGCCTGGCAGGTGCGCAGCAGCGCCGACTCCGGGTTCGGCCGCCAGCCCGGATACTGGCCGGATTTTTCGGCGGCGGTGCCGGACAGCGCAAAGAGGCTGACGATCTCGTCGGCGAGCGCGTCGGCGGCGCGGTCGACCAGCGAGCGGACCATGAAATTGCAATAGCCGGCAGCCGGCGTCAGCTCGACGATGCCGAGGTTGTTCGAGGTTTCGACGACGCCCGCCACCTGCTGGCTGACGCGTTTGACGCCATGCGGTGCGGCGTGCAGCGAGGCGAGCCAGGTGAATTGTTCCTCGCCGGCCATCACCGCGTCGGCCGTCGCCGTTTCCGCGCCCAGCGTAACGCCGTCGTCGACACCACGCAGCAGTTCGCTCAGTGCCGCTTGCTGCGTCACCAGCCAGGCATCGAGCCCTGCGGCGTCAGGCAATGCAAGCACGGCGAAGGCCTCGCGCGGCAGCGCGTTGCGCGCCGAACCGCCGTGCAGCGAGACCAGCCGGTAAGGCATGACGCCGGCCAGGTCGTGCAGGACACCGACCAGCAGCTTGATCGCGTTGCCGCGTTCCTCGTGGATATCGACGCCGGAATGGCCGCCGCGCAAGCCGCGCAGCGCGATCCGGCGCACCGTCCAGCCGGCTGGCAAGGGTTCGGGATCGCCGGCGCGACGGACGTCGACGTCGAGCCCACCGGCGCAGCCGAGGTAGAACTCGCCCCAGGCCTCGGTATCGAGGTTGAGCATCAGCGACGCGTCGAGCAGCCCTGGTTCGAGGCCGCGGGCGCCACCCATGCCGGCTTCCTCATCGACCGTGAGCAGCGCCTCCAGCGGGCCGTGGCGCAGCGTTTCGTCTTCCAGCGCAGCAAGGATCAGCGCCACGCCAATGCCGTTGTCGGCGCCCAGCGTCGTCTGTCCGGCGACCAGCCAGCCGTCGCGCAGTTCGGGAACGATCGGGTCGCGGGAAAAGTCATGGGCGCTGTCGGCATTCTTCTGGCAGACCATGTCCAGGTGGGCCTGCAGGACGACGGTTGGGGCGTGCTCGCAGCCCGGCGTCGCCGCTTTCTTCAGGATCAGGTTGCCAGCACGATCCACCTTGGTCTCCAGCGATTTCTCCCGCGCCCAGGCCAACAGCCTGTCGTGCAGCGCGGCTTCGGCCTTGGAAGCGCGCGGCGTCGCGCAGAGCGTGGCGAAATGCCGCCAGACGGCAAGCGGCTGCAGGCGGGAGAAAAGTTCGGGCGGCGACATGGGCAAAAATCCGGGCAAAAGTGGCAGCTTAACCAATGCCCGGCTGGCGGTGAAGTACGGACGATTAACGAAAAACCATTGTCCTATGCCTTTGACGTACAATCCCGGCGCACTAGCCGGACCTCTTCCGATGATCTCGATCTACCAGCTCAAGCCCGCCTTCCAGAACCTGCTGCGCCCGCTCGCCACCCGCCTGGCGCAACTCGGCGTCACCGCCAACGCCGTCACCGTGGCGGCGATGCTGCTGTCGCTGCTGCTCGGCGGCGTCCTCTACCTGTTCGGCGCGAGCGCACCGCAGCTCTTCCTGCTGCTGCCGGCCTGGATGTTCCTGCGCATGGCGCTCAACGCGCTGGACGGCATGCTGGCTCGCGAGTTCGGCCAGCAATCGCCGCTCGGCGCCTACCTCAACGAATTAAGCGACGTCGTCTCCGACGCCGCGCTCTACCTGCCTTTCGTCCTCGTCCCACCGTTCGGCTGGGCGAGCATCGGCGCCGTCGTCTTCCTCGCCGCGCTCTCCGAGATGGCCGGCGCGCTCGGCCCGATGGTCGGCGCCCCGCGCCAGTACGACGGCCCGCTCGGCAAGAGCGACCGTGCCTTCCTGTTCGGCTGCCTGGGCTTCTGGCTCGGCCTCGCCGGCAGCCTGCCGGCAGCCGTTTTCTGGCTGATGCCGCTGGCTGCCGCCGGCATCGCGCTGAACATCGTCAACCGCATCCGCAGCGGCATCGCCGCCATCACCCCATGACCCGAATCGCCGAAAACCACCACTTTCCCTGCAGCGACGGCAGCGCCCTCTTTTACCGCCGCTGGCCCGCCGTCGCGCCGCAACGACGCGGCGCCGTCGTCCTCTTCCATCGCGGCCACGAACACGGCGGGCGCATGGCCCACCTGGTCGACGAACTCGACCTGCCCGATTTCGACTTCTACGCCTGGGATGCCCGCGGCCACGGCAACTCGCCGGGGCCGCGCGGCGATTCGCCGAGCTTCGGGCAATCGGTACGCGACGTGCAGACCTTCATCGAACACATCCGCGATACCTGGGGCGTGGACGAGCGCGACATGGCGGTGCTGGCGCAAAGCGTCGGCGCCGTGCTGATCAGCACCTGGGCCCACGACTACGCGCCGCGCGTGCGCTGCCTGGTGCTCGCCTCGCCGGCGTTCAAGGTCAAGCTCTACGTCCCCTTCGCCCGCCCCGGTCTGCGCCTGCTGCGCGCGCTGCGCGGCAATTTCTTCGTCAACAGCTACGTCAAGTCGAAGTTCCTGACCCACGATCCGGCGCGCCAGGCGTCCTACGACAGCGACCCGCAGATCTCGCGGCCGATCTCGGTCAACATCCTGCTCGCCCTCTACGAGGCGGCGGAGCGCGTCGTCGCCGACGCGCAGGCGATCACCGTGCCGACCCAGCTCCTCGTCTCCGGCGCCGACTGGGTCGTGCATCACGCGCCGCAACACGAGTTCTTCGAGCGCCTGGGGACAACAGCCAAGGAGAAGCACGTCCTCGACGGCTTCTACCACGACACCTTCGGCGAGAAGGATCGCCACGTCGCGACCGCGCTGGCGCGCAGCTTCATCCTGCGCCAGTTCTCGCAACCCTGGTCGCGCCCCGACCTGCGCCAGGCGCACCGCCAGGGGCCGACCTTCGACGAGGCGCAGGCGCTTGCCCGCCCGCTCTCCCTGTTCAGCCCGCGCGGCCTGTACTGGGCCTTCTACCGCCTCGGCATGAAGCTCGGCGGCCTGCTCTCCGCCGGCGTCGCGCTCGGTCACCGCACCGGCTTCGATTCCGGCAGCACCCTCGACTACGTCTACCGCAACACGCCGACCGGCCGCGGCCCGCTCGGCCGGCTGATCGACCGCAACTACCTCGACGCCATCGGCTGGCGCGGCATCCGCCAGCGCAAACTCAACATCGAGGAACTGCTGCGCACGGCGCTCAGCCGCCTGCAGGCGGAGGGCCAGCCGCTGCGCATCCTCGACATCGCCGCCGGCCACGGCCGCTACGTGCTGGAAGCGCTGGCCGACGCGCCGCGCCCGGAATCCGTCTTGCTGCGCGATTTCAGCCCGCTCAACGTGGACCAGGGCAGCGCCCTGATCGCCGCCAAGGGCCTGAGCGACATCGCCCGCTTCGAGCGCGGCGACGCCTTCGACCGCGCCTCGGTGGCGGCGGTGACGCCGGCGCCGACGCTCGGCATCGTCTCCGGACTCTACGAGCTGTTCCCCGACAACGATCGGGTCGCTGCCTCGCTGGCCGGCATGGCCGACGCCATCGCGCCGGGCGGCTACCTGATCTACACCGGCCAGCCCTGGCATCCGCAGCTCGAACTGATCGCCCGCGCGCTGACCAGCCACCGCGACGGCGAGGCCTGGGTGATGCGCCGCCGCACCCAGGCGGAAATGGACCAGTTGGTCAGCGACACCGGCTTCGAGAAGATCGAGCAGCGCATCGACGCCTGGGGCATCTTCACCGTCTCGCTGGCCCGCCGCCGCCCGGCATGAACGGCAAGCCGCCATTGCCCTGGAAGCGCAGCCTGCTCTGGCTGCTCTTCCTCGGCCCCTTCTTCTTTCTCAGCTACGGCCAGGCGAACCAGCTGGCGGCCAGCCGCGAGGCGGTGGCCAGCCTGTATTTCGCCTGGGAGCGGCAGCTACCCTTTCTGCCCTGGACCATCGTTCCCTATTGGTCGATCGACCTCCTCTACGGGCTTTCCTTCCTCTGCTGCCGCGACGCCCGCGCCGTCGACCGGCACGGCCAGCGCCTGCTCGCCGCGCAAGTGATCGCCGTCGCCTGCTTTCTCGCCTTCCCGCTGCGTTTCGCCTTCGCCCGCCCAGCGACCGACGGCCTGGCGGGCGCCATGTTCACCGCCCTGAGCGCCTTCGACCAGCCGTACAACCAGGCGCCGTCGCTGCATATCGCCCTGCTCGTCCTGATCTGGTTCCAGTTCGCGAAGTTGCCGCTGGCCCGCCCCTGGCGCCTGCTGGTGCACGGCTGGGCGCTGCTCATCGGGATTTCCGTGCTGACCACCTGGCAGCACCATTTCATCGACGTCCCGACCGGCGCCGCGCTCGGCCTCTTCTGCCTCTGGCTGCTGCCGGAAGGCGGTCTGCGCTCGCCGCTGCGGCGCGCCGCCGATGCCGGCCACTTGCGGCTGGCAGCGCTCTATGCCGGCGCTGCGGTGGCCCTGCTGGCGAGCGCCATCGGCCTCGGCGGTCTGGCGCTGATCCTCGCCTGGCCGGCGCTGTCGCTGCTGCTGGTCGGCTGGAACTACGCCTGGGCGGGCAGCGCCGGCTTCCAGAAGCAGGCCGGCGGCCACAGCCTCGCCGCGCGCTGGCTGTTCGCGCCCTACCAGTTCGCCGCCTGGCTCAATTCGCGCTGGTGGACGCGGCGCCACCCCGCCCCGGTGCATATCGCCGGCGCCGTCTGGCTCGGCCGCATGCCCGACGCGACCGCCTATGCCGACGGCGGGTTCGGCGCCCTGGTCGACCTCAGCGCGGAACTGCCGGCGCCGCGCCTTGCCACGCCGCATCACGTCCATCCCTGCCTCGACCTGGTACCGGCGGCGCCGGAACTCCTGCGCGCGGCGGCCCGCGAGATTGCCCAGCGGGTGGCCGACGGCCCGGTGCTGGTCGCCTGCGCCCTCGGCTATTCGCGCAGCGCGGCGGCGGTCGCCGCCTGGCTGCAACTGAGCGGCCTGGCTGCCGACACCGAAGAGGCGATCCGCCTGATCCGCGAGCAGCGCCCGCAGATCGTGCTCGACGACGGCTGGCGGGCAAGCCTGGCGCAAGTCGATGCCGCCGGGAGCGAACCCGCATGAGCCCGGCAGACCGCCAGCTCGCCGCGATCGGCTGCGCCATCTGCGCCGCCGCCAGCCGCATCGACGCCTGGAGCCGGCCACTGGCGCTGCTCGCGCTGGCCGGCCTGCTGCTGCCCCAGGTCACGGCGGCGAGTGCCGCGGCACTCGCCGCCAGCGTCCTGCTCGGCCTGCTGCAGGGCTATTGGGCGCTGCGCCTCGCTTTCGACCGACCGCTCTTCGCCCACTGGGCCGAGGCGGCCGACCAAGATGCGACAAGCGCGCTCGCCGCCTTCGACGCCGCGCTGACCGGCCTCGGCTGGCCGGTCGCCGACGCCGGACGGCCCCTCGCCCCACGCGTCGCCGGCGCCCGAACCCTGCTCCTCCGCCAAGGCCAGGCATTTGCGGCACAATTGCTCGCTGCCAGCAGCGCCGTGCTTCTCCTGTCACTTCACTGAACGAGCATGTCTCTCGAACGCTTCCTCGCCGCCGCGCTGTGTCAGTTCGCCAAGTCCGTCACCGGCGTGCGCGCCGTCTGGCTGGACAACGCGCCCTCGCCTGCGGCCCGCGTCTATTTCGCCAACCATCGCAGCCACGGCGATTTCCTGCTGATCTGGGCCTGCCTGCCGGGGGCGCTACGCGCGCTGACCCGCCCGGTGGCCGGCGCCGACTACTGGCTGCGCGGCCGCCTGCGCCGCTACCTGATCCAGCGGGTGTTCCGCGGCGTGCTGATCGACCGCCGACCGGGGCCGCACGACGATCCCCTGGCGACCATGCTGGCGCCGCTGGCCGCTGGCGAATCGCTGATCCTCTTCCCGGAAGGCACGCGCAACCTGGGCGACGGCCTGTTGCCGTTCAAGAGCGGCATCCACCATCTGGCGCTGGCCAGGCCGGAGGTCGAATTCGTCCCGGTGTGGATCGAGAACCTCGGCCGCGCCATGCCCAAGGGATCGCTGATTCCGGTCCCGCTGCTGTGCTCACTGAGCTTCGGTCCGCCGCTCCGGCTGCAGGCCGGCGAGACCCGCCGCGCCTTCCTGTCGCGTTGCCGCGACGCCCTGCTGGCGCTGGCGCCGGCCAGCGAGTGATGACCATGACCGACCTCGATCCGACCTCGACGCTACGCCTGATCTTCGCCGGCGTCGCCGCTTTCCTCCTGCTCGCCAGCACCGTCGGCGGCGCCCTGGCCTGGCGCGGCCCGCTCGCCGGCAGCGCGCTGATCGCCAACCTGAACGCCCGCATCAACGCCTGGTGGGTGATGGTGGGCGTCCTCGCCATCGCTTTCTGGCTCGACCGCGGCGGCGTCATCCTGCTGTTCGCCTTCATCTCCTTCCAGGCGCTGCGCGAGTTCATCTCGGTCACCTACACGCGCAGCGGCGATCACGGCGCCCTGGTCTGGAGCTTCTTCTTCTTCCTGCCGCTGCAGTACGCGCTGATCGCCGTCGACTGGTACGGTTTGTTCTCGATCCTGATCCCGGTCTATGCCTTCCTGCTGCTGCCCATTTCGGCGACGCTCGGCGCCGATACCAAACGCTTCTTCGAGCGCGCGGCCAAGGTGCAGTGGGGGCTGATGATCTGCGTCTATTGCGTGTCGCACGTGCCGGCGCTGCTGACGCTGGAGATTCCCGACTTCGCCGGACGCAACCTGCAGTTGATCGCCTTCCTGGTCCTCACCGTGCAATCGAGCGACGTCTTCCAGTACATCTGGGGCAAGCTGCTCGGCCGCCATCCGCTGGCCCCCGGCATCTCGCCGTCGAAGACGGTCGAGGGGCTGCTCGGCGGCGTCCTCACCTCGACCGCGCTCGGCGCCGCGCTCTGGTGGATCACCCCGTTCGCGCCCTGGCAGGCGGCGCTGGTCGCGCTCTGCATCAACCTCTTCGGCTTTTTCGGCGGCCTCGTGCTGTCGGCGATCAAGCGCGACCGCGGCCTCAAGGACTGGGGATCGATGATCGAAGGGCACGGCGGCATGCTCGACCGCGTCGACTCGATCAGCTTCTCGGCGCCGGTCTTCTTCCACATCGTCCGCTACTGGTGGGTGCCCTGAAGCCTTCGGTTAGAATCCAGCGATTCACCAACCCTCCATCACCACCAAGCATGCGCATCGCCGATCCCTCAGAAGACACCCTGGTCAACGAAGTCAAGCTGATGCTCGACACCCTGCCGCTCGATGGCGCCCGCGTCCTCGAACTGGGCTGCGGCCGGGCCGAGAAGACCCGTGCCCTGGCCGAAACCGGCAGGGTCGACGAAATCGTCGCCCTCGAGGTGGATACCATCCAGCACGAGAAAAATCTCGCCATCACCGACCTGCCCAAGGTCCGTTTCGTGCATGCCGGCGCCGAGGCAATCCCCGCCCCGGATGCCAGCTTCGACATCGTGCTGATGCTCAAGTCGCTGCACCATGTACCGGTTGAGCTGATGGACCAGGCGCTGGCCGAAGTCGCCCGCGTCCTCAAACCGGGCGGCCGAGCCTGGATTTCCGAGCCGGTCTACGCAGGCGACATGAATTCCGTGCTCAGCTTGTTCCACGATGAAAAAATCGTCCGCGAAGCCGCTTTCGCGGCTGTCTGCCGCGCCGTCGAGCAAGGCCCGCTGGTGCTCGACCGCCAGATATTCTTCCAGACGCGCAGCCAGTTCGACGATTTCGCGCATTTCGAGCAACGCATGATCCGCGTCACCCATCTCGACCACGTGCTGTCGCCCGAACTCTACGCGGCGGTCAAGGCCCGATTCGAATCCTTCATGACCCCGGAAGGCGTCACTTTCCGCCCGCCGCAGCGCGTCGACCTGCTGGTCAAGCGCTGAATCCGGACGCGCCAACGGAAAAAGCCCGTGCATCTTGCGATGTACGGGCTTTTGAATTCTGGGGCGACTGATGGGGCTCGAACCCACGACAACCGGAATCACAATCCGGGACTCTACCAACTGAGCTACAGCCGCCGCTGCAGGAAGGCGCGCATTGTAAGGCCTGTCGCCGTGGCTGTCTACAGGCATTTGCAAATCTTGCGCAGCGGCGATTCGACGTACTTGGCGCAATGCGTGGGCGGCTGGCCGTGATATGATTACCAGCTTTATTTTTTGGCGCCTCAAGCACAAGGAAAATTCATGGAAGCTACTACCGCACAAGCCAACGAACTCGAACGTCGCATCGACCTCTCCATCGCCATCGCCGATGTCGAGAAGGAAATGGAGCCGCGTCTGAAGCGCATGGGCCGCAACATGAAGGTGCCGGGTTTCCGTCCGGGCAAGGTGCCGTTCGCCATGGTCAAGCAGCAGTACGGCGACCAGGCCCGCCATGAAGTGCTGTCCGAGCAACTGGACCGCGCCTTCGGCACCGCGGTGACCGAGCAGAAGCTGCTGGTCGCCGGCTATCCGCGCCTCGAACCGAAGACCACCGAAAGCACCACGCACATCGAATTCACCGCCGTCTTCGAGGTCTATCCCGAGTTCGTCCCGGGCGACCTGTCGGCCGCTGAAATCGAACGCCCGACGCTGGAAGTCGGCGCCGCCGAAATCGAAAAGACCCTCGACATCCTGCGCAAGCAGCGCGTCCGTTACGACAATGCCGAGCGTGGCGCCGAGAAGGAAGACCGCGTCGTCATCGACTTCACCGGCAAGAAGGACGGCGTCGCCTTCGCTGGCGGCTCGGCCACCGACTATCCCTTCGTCCTCGGCCAGGGCATGATGCTGCCCGACTTTGAAACCGCCGTCGAAGGCTGCAAGGCCGGCGAAAGCAAGACTTTCGACCTGACCTTCCCCGAGGATTACCACGCCAAGGATCTGGCCGGCCAGACCGTGCAGTTCGAAATCACCGTCAAGCAGGTCCAGGCTCCGCGCCTGCCGGAAATCGATGCCGACTTCGCCAAGCAGATGGGCGTTGCCGACGGCGACGTCGAAAAGATGCGCGCCGAAGTCGAAGCCAACCTGAAGCGTGAAGTGAAGCGCCGCATCGAAGCCCGCCTCAAGGACCAGGTCATGGAAGCCCTGATCAAGGCCAATCCGATCGCGATCCCGAACGCCCTGGTCGATATGGAAATCCAGCGCCTCATGCAGGCCGCCCGCCAGGACATGGAACAGCGTGGCATGAAGGCGAAGGACATGCCGCTGCAGCCGGAATGGTTCGCCGAGAACGCCAAGCGTCGCGTCACGCTTGGCCTGATCCTTGCTGAAGTGGTGAAGACGGAGAACCTCCAGGCGAAACCGGAACAGGTTCGCGCCATGGTCGAAGACATGGCCGCCAGCTACGAACAGCCGGAAGAAGTGATCCGTTGGTACTATGCTCAACCGCAGCGCCTGAGCGATGTCGAGGGCGTTGCCATCGAAAACAACGTGGTCGAATGGGTCCTCGGCAAGGCCAAGGTCACCGACAAGGCCGTGGCTTTCGATGAACTGATGAGCCAGCAACAGCAGTAAGCCGTATTCGTCAGAAAACCGACAGACGTATCAAACGCGACAGACAAGGGCCAACATGATGATCGACAACGCAAGCAACTGGGATCCGCAGGCCTTGGGCCTGGTCCCGATGGTGGTGGAGCAGAGCGGACGCGGCGAACGCGCGTACGACATCTATTCGCGCCTGCTGAAGGAGCGGGTGATTTTCCTTGTTGGCCCGGTCAACGACGCCAGCGCCAACCTGGTGGTCGCCCAGCTCCTGTTCCTGGAAGCCGAGAACCCGGACAAGGACATCTATTTCTACATCAACTCGCCGGGTGGCTCGGTCACCGCCGGCATGTCGATCTACGACACCATGCAGTTCATCAAGCCTGACGTGTCGACGCTGTGCATCGGCCAGGCGGCTTCGATGGGTGCCTTCCTGTTGTGCGCCGGCACCAAGGGCAAGCGTTTCGCGCTGCCCAACTCGCGCGTGATGATCCACCAGCCGCTCGGCGGCTTCCAGGGCCAGGCCTCGGACATCGCCATCCACGCCCGGGAAATCCTGTCGATCAAGGACAAGCTGAACCGCATCATGGCCGAGCATACCGGCCAGCCGCTGGAACGGATCGAAAAGGATACCGACCGCGACAATTTCCTTTCCTCGGCCGAGGCAATGGAATATGGTTTGATTGACAAGGTGCTGACCCGCCGCGACGCGGTTTGATCAAGGAGAGAGGGATGTCGAAGGACGGCCAGGAAAAACTGCTCTATTGCTCGTTTTGCGGCAAGAGCCAGCATGAAGTCAAGAAACTGATCGCCGGCCCGTCGGTGTTCATCTGCGACGAGTGCATCGCCCTGTGCAATGACATCGTCCGCGACGAACTGCCGGAGGAATCGGCCAAGGCCGGTCGTTCCGACCTGCCGACGCCGCGCGAGATCAGCGCCATCCTCGATCAGTACGTGATCGGCCAGGAAGTCGCCAAGCGCATCCTGGCGGTCGCCGTCTACAACCACTACAAGCGCCTGCGCCACACGTCGAAGAATACCGGCGACGTCGAGCTGTCGAAGAGCAACATCCTGCTGATCGGGCCGACCGGCTCGGGCAAGACGCTGCTCGCCCAGACCCTGGCGCGCATGCTCAACGTCCCCTTCGTGATGGCCGACGCCACCACGCTGACCGAAGCCGGATATGTCGGCGAGGACGTCGAGAACATCATCCAGAAGCTCTTGCAGAAGTGCGACTACGATGTCGAGAAGGCCCAGCAGGGCATCGTCTACATCGACGAAATCGACAAGATTTCGCGCAAGTCGGACAACCCGTCGATCACCCGCGATGTCTCGGGCGAAGGCGTGCAGCAAGCCCTGCTCAAGCTGATCGAAGGCACTAC
>JAFIHA010000028.1 GCA_017848965.1 Dechloromonas aromatica (nom. nud.)
CCCTGCCCGCCGGCGCCGCCGTCGGTGATTCGCTGACTGTCTCCGGCAGCGGCAACGTCGATCAGGTGATCACCCTGACCGCCGCCCATCTCGCCGCCGGTCACGTCGATCTCAAGTTCAATCCGACCGCCGACAATACCGACTTCGTCGCCACCGCCCGCATCACCGACATCGCCGGCAACGCCGCCGGCCCGGTCAGCGACAGCGCCCGCCTGCTGCTTTCCGAACCGGGCGCCCCCATCGTCGCCATCACCGAGGATGCCGACAACAACGGCTGGATCAGTGCCGCCGAACTCAAGGGCGACATCGACGTCAGCATCACCCTGCCCGGCACCGCCCGTGTCGGCGACAGCCTGCTCGTCTCAATCAACGGCGTCGCCCAGGCGCCGCACGTGCTGACCCTGGCCGACATCAACCGTGGCAGCATCGCCTTGGCTGTCGCCAATCCCGGTGAAGGGCAAAGCCTTGAAGTCACCGCCCAGGTCCGCGACCCGGCCGGCAACCTCGGCAAGATCGGTAGCGACAGCGCCATCGTCGATACCATTCCGCCCAACGGCGGCAATGCCCCCACCGTCACCATCACCGAAGACGCCAACAACGACGGCTACATCAACGCCGCCGAACTGAACGGCGACGTCGATGTGCAGATCGCCTTCGACCCGGCCAAGGTCGACGCCGGCGATATCGTCGTCGTCAGCAGCGGCACGATCACCCGCGAAATCACCGTCACTGCCGCCGACCTCACCAAGGGTTACGTCACCACCGCCTTCACCGCGCCGCCCTCTGGCGAAAGCATCGCGGTCAGCGCCCGCATCGTCGACACGGCCGGCAACAGCACGCCGCCGGGCAGCGACAGCGCGATCGTCGATACCGACGTGCCGAACAAGGGCGATGCGCCGACCGTCACCATCGTCGAGGACGCCAACAACGACGGCTTCATCAACCGCGCCGAAGCGCAAGGGACGGCCGACGTCCGCATCGACTTCAAGCCGGCGCTGGTCAAGGTCGGCGACATCGTCCGCGTCACCGACGGCAACACCACCCGCGAGATCGTCATCGACGCCGCGAGCAAGGCGGCCGGCCATGTCCTGACCGACTTCCCGATTCCGGCGCCGGGCAACACCCTGGTCGTCACGGCAAGCATCGTCGATCCGGCCGGCAACAGCACGCTGCCCGGCCAGGACAGCGCCAAGGTCGATACCAGCAACCTGCAGGGCCTTGCCGTCACCATCGTCGAGGACGCCAACAACGACGGCTTCATCAACCGCGCCGAACTCAGCGGCAAGGTCGACATCCGGCTCGACCTGCCGGCCGAGGCCATCGCCGGCGATCTGCTGACCGTGCGCGTCACCGGCAACGCAACGCGCAGCATCGTCCTCACGCAGGCCGACATCGACGCCCAGCATGTGATGATCGACGTCGACGCGCCGGCCAACGGCACCCGCATCGAGGTGTCCGCCCAGGTCTCCGATCCGGCCGGCAATCTCTCCAATACCGCCGGCGACAGCGCCACGCTGATGATCGGCGACCTTGCCGCGCCGACCGTCACCATCACCGAGGACGCCAACGGCGACGGCTGGCTCAACGCCGCCGAGTTGCAGGGCGACGTCGATGTCCGCGTCGATCTGCCCGATACCGCCCGCGCCGGCGACAGCCTGCTGGTCATGGTCAATGGCGTTGCCCGGGCGCCTGTCTTGCTCACGGCTGCCGACATCACCGCTGGTCATACCGACCTCGCCGTCGCCAGCCCCGGCGACGGCCATACGCTGACCGTGACCGCCCAGTTGCGCGATCCCGCCGGCAACCTCAGCCCGAGCGGCAGCGATGCCGTCACCGTCGATACCACGGTGTTCTCCGGCCTCGCCATCGAAATCGTCGAGGACCGCAACAACGACGGTTTCATCTCGATCGCCGAACTCCAGGGTAACGATATCGACGTCCGCGTCACCCTGCCCGCCGGCGCCGCCGTCGGCGATTCGCTGACCGTCTCCGGCAGCGGCAACGTCGATCAGGTGATCACCCTGACCGCCGCCCATCTCGCCGCCGGTCACGTCGATCTCAAGTTCAACCCCACCGCCGACAACACCGACTTCGTCGCCACCGCCCGCATCACCGACATCGCCGGCAATGCCGCCGGTCCGGTCAGCGACAGCGCCCGCCTGCTCCTCTCCGAACCGGGTGCCCCCATCGTCGCCATCACCGAGGATGCCGACAACAACGGCTGGATCAACGCCGCCGACCTCCAGGGCGACATCGACGCCAGCATACCCCTGCCCGGAACCGCCAGCGTCGGCGACAGCCTGCTCGTCTCGATCAACGGCGTCGCCCAGGCGCCGCATGTGCTGACCCTGGCCGACATCAACCGCGGCAGCATCGCCCTGGCCGTCGCCAATCCCGGTGAAGGGCAAAGCCTTGAAGTCACCGCCCAGGTCCGCGACCCGGCCGGCAACCTCGGCAAGATCGGCAGCGACAGCGCCATCGTCGATACCATCCCGCCCAACGGCGGCAATGCCCCCACCGTCACCATTACCGAAGACGCCGACAACAACGGCTACATCAACGCCGCCGAACTGAACGGCGACGTCGATGTGCAGGTCGCCTTCGACCCGGCCAAGGTCGACGCTGGCGATATCGTCATCGTTTCCAGCGGCACAATCACCCGGGAAATCACCGTCACCGCCGCTGACCTCACCAAGGGTTACGTCAGCACCGTCTTCCCGCCGCAAGCGCACGGCACGACACTGACCGTCGAAGCGCTGATCCGCGATCCGGCCGGCAATGCGACGCCGCGCGGCAGCGACAGCGCCGAATTCCGCACTGCGCTGATCATCGATGACCTGACCGTCAGCGTTTCCGAGGAAGGCCTGGCCAAGGGCCTGCCCGACAGCCTCGGCCTGCCCGCCGACACTACCGACTCGGCGGTCGTCAGCGGCTCGCTGGTCGTCGCCAACGGCACCCCGGCGCTCAGCTACTGCCTGCAGGCGCCGAGCGAAGAGCTTTGCTCGAACGGCGTGCGCATCGTCTGGTCCGGCGACGGCACCGAAGCGTCGCCGCTGGTCGGCCGCGCCGGCCCGCTCGGCCCGGAAGTCATCTGCGCCAAAGTCGATGCCCAGGGCAACTACGAAATCCGCCTGCTGCAGCCGGTCGACCACCTCGACAACGCCGGCGAGGACATCGCCGCACTCAACTTCACGGTCCAGGCCAGCGACGGCAGCCAACAGCACAGCGCGACGCTGACCCTGAACATCGAGGACGACGCGCCGCTCGCCCGCGACCAGAGCTTCCGCGTCGGCGATGGCGACGGCGCCGACACCAACCTGATGATCGTCCTCGACATCTCGTCGAGCATGAACGAATGCGCCTGCGTCAAGGATCTGGCCGGTAACGACCTGAGCCGCCTCGACCTCGCCAAGCTGGCGATCAACGATCTGCTCGACCGCTACGATGGCTTGGGCGACGTCATGGTCCGCCTCGTCGTTTTCGGCAACGACGGCCAGGCGATCGGCGACCGCTGGCTGACCGTGGACGAGGCGCGTGCCGCGCTGGCCGGCATCAGCGTCAGCGGCGAAGCGTCGAACTACGACGCGGCACTGGCCACCGCCAGCCAGGCTTTCGCCGATCCCGGGCGCATCGATACGGCGCAGAACGTTTCCTACTTCTTCTCCGACGGCGAACCGACAATCGACAGCAGCGGCCACCCGTTCAACTACACCGGCCAGTTCGATCCCTTCCTCGGCGACGGCATCGACCAGGGCGAAGAACTCGCCTGGCAGGCCTTTCTCGCCCAACACCAGATCGTCTCGCAGGCGATCGGCGTCGGCCCGCGCGGCATCATCATTCCCGACCAGTTGAACCCGATCGCCTGGGACGGCAGCAACGGCTGCAACCTGAACAGCAACTGGATCGGCGACTTCAACGAGATGGCCTGCGTGTTTGCCGACACCGTCGACGGCCCGACGACGCTCACCGGCAGCCTCGGCGGCTTCGGTGCCGACGGCGGCCACGTCGCCAGCCTGAGCATCGGCGGTTACAGCTTCGCTTACGACGCGCAGAGCAACACGCTGAGCGCCAGCGGCAGTTCGGACAGCGTCACCGCTTACCAGTTCGATCCGGTGGCGCGCACCCTGACGCTGACTACGGTACAGGGCGAGACGCTGCGCATCGGCCTCTGCGACGGCAGCTTCCGCTACCACGTCGACGAAACACCGGTACGCGGCAGCCACACCAACCTCCAGTACACGCTGGTCGATGGCGACGGCGACAGTGCCAGCGGCTCGCTCGGCTTCGTCGGCACCGGCACTCCGGCCAACGTCGCGCCGGTAGCCGGCATCGAGACCGGCAACAACCTGCTCGGCATCATCGGTCTCGAAGCGCTCGACCTGATCGACCTCGGCACCCGCACCCGCTTCACCGCGCTGGACGCCAACAACGACCTGATGCGCGTCGAAATCGCCTACCGGGCGCTGGTCAATCTCGGTCCCTACCATCTCCAGGCCTCGCTCGCGCTGGCCGCCGAACTCGGGCTGCACGTCGAGATCACCAACGATCCCGGCCTGCTCGGCCTGGTCCTGCCCAGCTCGACGCTGGTCATCACCGCCGCCGACGGCGGCACCATCGACAACCTGGCGCTCAACGAACTGCTCGGCACCGTACATTACGAACAGTCGCTGCTCGACCTCAGCGTGCTCAGCGCGACCAGCATCACCGCCACCGACAGCCACGGCCTGAGCAGCACGGCAAACGTCGGTTCGCTCGCCGAAGTCAGCCTGATCCACAGCCCGGACAACGATCCGCGCCTGGTCGAAGGCAGCGACGGCGCCGACAGCCTGCAGGCGATCGCCGCCGGCAGCCGCCTCTACGGCCACGCCGGCGACGACCTGCTGCAGGGCGCCGGCGGCAGCGACCTGCTACGCGGCGGCGACGGCAACGACGGCCTCGACGGCGGTGCCGGCATCGACCTGCTGATCGGCGGGCGCGGCAACGACATCCTGATCGGCGGCGCCGACAGCGACGTCTTCCGCTGGGAATTCGGCGACCAGGGGACGGCAGCGACGCCGGCCACCGACGTCATCCTCGACTTCAACGCGACGGCAACGGTCGGCGCCGGCGGCGACGTGCTCGACCTGCGCGACTTGCTCCAGGGCGAATTCCACGACGGCAGCGACCTCGGCAATCTCGCCCAGTACCTGCAGATCGAGACCGCCAGCGACCACACGCTGATCCGCATCAACCCGCTCGGCGACGGCAGCGCGCCGACCCAGCAACTGATCCTCGACGGCGTCGATCTGTCGGCCGGCGGCCTCCATGCCGGCACCGCCCAAATCCTCGAAAACCTGATCCAGCAGGGACGCCTGCTGGTCGATTGAACCCTTGGTACTAGGAGAATCCGCATGAACACCGAACTCATCTGCAAGAATGGCCAGGACATCCGCGAGCTGCGGAATCAACTCGGCCTCAAGCAAAGCACCTTCTGGAAGCGCATCCTGGTCACCCAGTCGGGCGGCTCGCGCTACGAAACCGGGCGCACCATTCCCAAGCAGGTGCTGCTGCTGATCCATCTCGCCTACAGCCCGCTCAAGGAATCAGAAGCGCTGCTCAAGCAGTTGCACGCCGGCAAGCCGGTGCCGATGCTGCGCGAAATCAGCGAACGGCCGCGCGTCCGGCGCAGCCATGGCGGCCGCGCGCAAAGCGTGGTCCAGGCCGGAGCCTGCTGAGCGATGACCCAACTCAAGACCCTCCCCTGGCTGCTCGCCAGCCTCGCCCTGCCGCTCCATGCCCAGCAAGCGGCAGTCCCGGAAGTCCAGCAGGCGCTGCGCCAGGTGGCGCAACAAGCGGTGCAGAAAAGCCCGGAAGTGACCATCAAGTGGCGCAACTACAAGGCCGCCGAGGAAGAAGTCGGCGTTGCCCGCGGTGGCTACTTCCCCAAGGTGGATCTGACCGCCGGGGCAGGGCGTGAGAGCCTGGAAGTGCCGGGCTCGGCCAAGGACACCTACACCCGCCGTGGCTACGCGCTGACGCTGAGCCAGATGCTGTTCGACGGCTTCGCGACGCGTAGCGAAGTGCGCAAGCTGGGCAAGGCCAAGCTGGTGCGCTACTACGAACTGCTCGAAGCCTCGGAAAACGTCGCCCTCGAGGCCAGCAAGGCCTACGTCGACGTGCTGCGCTACCGCTCGCTGGTGGCGCTGGCCGAAGACAACTACGTGCGGCACAAGGCGACCTACGAGCAGATCAAGGCGCGCACCGCGTCCGGCGTCGGCCGCCGGGTCGATCTCGAACAGGCGGGCAGCCGGCTGGCGCTGGCCGAGGTCAACCTGACCACGGAAACGGCCAACCTGCACGACGTGACGGCGCGCTACCAGCGTCTGGTCGGCGAGTTGCCGGCCGGGACGCTGACACCGCAGCAACTGACCGCTGCGGCGTTGCCGGCGAGCCCGAAGGCGGCGCTCGATGTGCTCTACAAGCGCAACCCGACGCTGCTGGCGGCGGTCGAGAACATCGAAGCGGCGCAGTACGAGGTCGAAGGCCGGCGCGCCGCCTACATGCCGCGCGTCGATCTGCGGGCACGCACCGAGACGACCAAGAACTACCAGGGCGTCAGCGGCGACCGCGACCAGAACGTCGCCGAAGTCGTGATGTCGTGGAACCTGTTCAACGGCGGTTCGGACACGGCGCGTGAGCGGCAGTACGTCGAGCGCAAGCACATGGCGCAGGAAATGCGCGAGAAGGCCTGCCGCGACACCCGGCAGACGCTGCTGATCGCCTATAACGACGTGCAGCGCCTGCGCGACCAGAAGGAAGACCTGACGACGCAGGTAACCCTGCTCGAGAAGACGCGCGACGCCTACCGCGACCAGTTCAACGTCGGCCAGCGTACCTTGCTCGACCTGCTCGACACCGAGAACGAACTGCTGGCGGCGAAGCGTTCGGCGATCAATGCCGATGCCGACCTGACGCTGGCCTACCTGCGCAGTCAGGCCGGCATGGGCTCGCTGCTCGAATTCATGGGCCTGCAGAAGCTGGAAACGGCGACGCCGGAGAGCGGCGAGCTGGCCGACGTCGACGCGGCAACGCTGTGCCCGCCGGAGCCGGTGGCGCTGACCGGTACGCCGCGCGCCGATCTCGACGCCCGGGCGCAGGACATGCTGGGCAAGAAGCCGCCGGTCGTGACGCCGCCACCGCCCGCCGGCGACGCCGACGTGCAGGCGCGCATCCGCGCCTGGGCGCAGGCCTGGTCGGCAAAGGACTACACCGCCTACACCGCCTTCTACGCCCCGAGTTTCACCCCCGACCGCGGCCTCTCGCGCGACGCCTGGGACCGCCTGCGGCGCACCCGCATCATGCCGCGCGAAAGCATCTCGGTGACGGTGGACAAGCTGGACGTGCAGATGCACGGTGCCGACCGGGCGACCGCACAGTTCGAGCAGACCTACCGCTCGAACCTCTATAACGACCGCGTCCTGAAGACCCTGCAGATGGTCCGCCAGAACAGCCAGTGGCTGATCACCGGCGAAACCGCCGTGCCCTGCCGCGGCAACACGGTCGGCGGCTGCAGCCCGGGGCAACGCTGAGGGTTCAGGAAAGGGTGTAGCGCAGCAGCGCCAGCACGAACAGCGTGTAGCCGGCGGCCACCAGGTCGTCGGCCATCACGCCGAAGCCGTTCTTGACCTTCTCGTCGAACCAGCGCGCCGGTTGCGGCTTGCTGATGTCGAACAGGCGTAACAGCAGGAAGGCCGCCAGTTGCCAGAGCCAGCCCGGCGGGGCGAGCAGCAGCACGAACCAGAAGGGGACGATCTCGTCCCAGACGATGCTGCCGTGGTCGGGTTCGCCGAGCGCCCGGCCGGCGACCTCGATGAACCAGATGCCGGCCAGGTAGGCGACGGCGAACAGGAAGAGCAACTGGCCGTCGCCGAAGTGGGGACGGAACAGGATGAAGCTGGCCCAGGCGAACAGCGTGCCGAAGGTGCCCGGCGCCCACGGCGCCAGCCCGCTGCCGCAGCCGCAGGCGAAGAAATGCGCCGGGTGGGCGAACAGGAAGCGGACGCTGGGCGGCTTAGGCAAAGTGGTCGTACCCCTTGCGCGCGATATCGACCGGCTGCCCATCCGGGTCGAAGACCTCGACCGTGCCCGGCGTCCCGGCGACCATCTCGCCGATCGGCCAGAGCGGCAGTTCGAGCGCCGCGGCGAGCGCCGACACTTGCGGGCTGCGCGCTGCCGGCACGGTGAAGCACAGTTCGTAGTCGTCGCCGCCGGCCAGTTGGCAGTCGAGGGCAAGACGGCGCAGGTCGGCGTCGTAGCGCTCGCCGCTGCCGACCAGGTCGCGCAGTTGCGGCAGTTGCACGAGGCGGACGGCGGCGGCACAACCGGAACGTTCGGCTATGTGGCCGAGGTCGGCGAGCAGGCCGTCGGAAACGTCGATCGCCGCGCTCGCCAGGCCGACCAGCGACTGGCCGAGGGCGAGCCGCGGACGCGGCTTTTCCAGGGCGGCGATGCACAGCCGCGGCCAGGGTTCGGGCAGGCTGACCCGGCCCTGCAACTGGGCGAGGCCGAGCGCCGCCAGCCCGGGCCGGCCGGACACCCAGACCTGGTCGCCGGGACGGGCGCCGTCGCGGCGCAGAGCGCGTCCCGGTTCGACTTCGCCGAGCGCGGTGACGCACAGGTTGAGCGGGCCGCGCGTGGTGTCGCCGCCGATCACGTCGACGCCGTACTCCTTGGCGCAGGCGAAGAAGCCATCGGCAAAGCGCTCGATCCACGCCGCGTCGGCCGCCGGCAGCGCGCCGGCCAGCGTCACCCAGCGTGCCGTGGCGCCCATCGCCGCGAGATCGGAGAGATTGACGGCGAGCGCCTTCCAGCCGAGGTTGCGGGGATCGGTATCGGCCAGGAAATGGGTGCCGGCGACCAGCATGTCGGTGGTCACCGCCAGTTGCTTGCCGGGCGTCGGCTCGACCAGCGCGCAGTCGTCGCCGGGGCCGAGCACCGCCGACGGCGTCGGACGGGCGAAGTAGCGGTCGATCAGCGCGAACTCGCCCGCCATCGCCTTACTTGCCGCGCCGGCGGGTAGCGACTTCGTCCGGACGGACGATGGCAGCGATCTTGTCGAGCACGCCGTTGACGTACTTGTGGCCGTCGGTGCCGCCGAAGGACTTCGCCAGCTCGATCGCTTCGTTGATGATGACGCGGTAGGGCGTCTCCGGATGATTGACCATCTCGAAGGTGCCGAGCATCAGCAGCGACGCCTCGACCGGCGACAGCTCGCCGAAGGGGCGGTCGATGTGGCTGGCGATGCGCTCGATCAGCGCCTCATGCTGGCCGATGACGCCGCGCAAGGTGCCGACGAAGAACTCGCGGTCGGCCTTGGCGAAACCTTCCATTTCCGGCGCGTAGGCTTCGATGGCGGCCTCGTCGGCACCGCCGACGCGCCACTGGTAGAGGCCCTGCAGAACGAATTCGCGGGCGCGACGACGGGCCGACTTGGGCGGCGCCTTGGGGGTCTGTTCCTGCTCAGTCATTGCTCAGCGCTCCTTGCAGATTGGCCATTTCGACGGCGGCCTGGGCGCAATCGGTGCCCTTCGGCTGCATGCGGACTTCGGCCTGTTCGTCGGTGTCGCAGGTCAGGATGCCGTTGGCGATCGGCACGCCGGTGTGCAGTTGCAGTTCCATGATGGCGCGGCAGGCGTCGTTGGAAACCACTTCGAAGTGATAGGTGTCGCCGCGGATCACCGCGCCGAGCGCGATCAGCGCGTCGTACTGGGCGGTCTGCGCCATCGTCTGGAGGACCAGCGGGATTTCCAGTGCACCGGGGACGGTGGCGATCGCCATGTCCTCGTCGGCGACGCCGAGACGCTTGAGTTCGGCGACGCAGGCGGAAAGCAGGCCTTCGCAGATGGGCAGGTTGAAACGGCTCATGACGATGCCGATGGACAGGCCATTGCCGTCGAGGTTGCTGTCGAATTCGAATACGTTGTCAAAACGGGACATGGCTCAAAGCTCCGCGGGTGAGGTGACGAAACCGGTGACTTCGAGGCCGAAACCGGTCATGGAAGGCATCTTGCGCGGGCTGGAGAGCAGGCGCATCTTGCCGACGCCGAGGTCGCGCAGGATCTGCGCACCGATGCCGTAGGTGCGTGGGTCCCATTTCTGCTGCGGCCGCGGGGCGCCGGTGTTTTCCGGGCGGGTCAGGCGCTCGAGCAGCGCCGCGCCGTCTTCCGGGCGGTGCATGAGGACGATGACGCCGTGGCCGTTCCTGGCCAGCGCCGCCTGCGCCTGGTCGATCGAGTAGGACTGGCGGCTGCTGGCGGGATCGAGGAAATCGAGCACCGACAAGGGTTCGTGGACGCGCACCAGGGTCTCGCCGCCGGCGGGAATCTCGCCCTTGACCAGGACCAGGTGGGTACCGCCGCCGGCACGGTCGACGTAGGCGTGCAACAGGAATTCGCCGTGCGCGGTGGCGATGATCTTGCTGCTGACGCGCTCGACCAGGGTTTCGGAAGCGGCGCGGTAATGGATGAGGTCGGCGATGGTGCCGATCTTCAGGCCGTGCTGCCTGGAGAACTCGATCAGCTCGGGGAGACGGGCCATCGTGCCGTCGTCGTTCATGATCTCGCAGATCACCGACGCCGGTTCCAGGCCGGCCATGCCGGCGAGGTCGCAACCGGCTTCGGTGTGGCCGGCGCGGACCAGGACACCGCCTTCGCGGGCGGTGATCGGGAAGACGTGGCCGGGCTGGACGATGTCGGCCGGACTGGCGTTGCGTGCCACGGCGGTGCGGATGGTGTGCGCCCGGTCGGCGGCCGAGATGCCGGTGGTGACGCCTTCGGCGGCTTCGATCGAGACGGTGAAGGCGGTGCCGAACTGGGTGCCGTTGCTACGCGCCATCTGGCTCAGGCCAAGGTGGCGGCAGCGGGCTTCGGTCAGCGTCAGGCAGACCAGGCCGCGGCCATACTTGGCCATGAAATTGATCGCTTCCGGCGTGACGTGCTCGGCGGCCATGACCAGGTCGCCTTCGTTTTCACGGTCTTCCTCGTCGACCAGGACGACCATGCGGCCGGCCTTCAGTTCGGCGACGATTTCTTCGGTTGAGGCAATGGCGGGATGCGGGGGCATGGAATTCCGGTAAAGAGGGGAAAGGGGGCTATTTTCGCAGAAAGCGACGGAGCCGGGGGCTCAGCCGCCCTGCCCGGCCCGGTGGGCCCTGACGAAGTCGATCACGGCATCGGCCGGCAAGGGCCGGCTGTAGAGGAAACCCTGGACGAAATCGCAGCCGAGTGCGGCCAGGAAATCGCGCTGCCCTTCGGTCTCGACGCCTTCGGCGACCAGTTCCAGCCCCAGCTTGTGGCCGAGGGCGACGGTGGCGGCGCAGATGGCGGCGTCGTTGCTGTCGGTTTCCAGATCCTTGACGAAGGAACGGTCGAGCTTGAGGCGCTGGATCGGCAGGTGCTTCAGGTAGGCGAGCGAGGAATAGCCGGTGCCGAAATCGTCGATCGCCAGCATCATGCCCATGTCCGACAACTGGTCGAGAATCGACAGCGTCAGTTCCGGGTTCTGCATTGCCGTGCTCTCGGTGATTTCGAGTTCGAGGTCGGCGGCGCTCAGGTCGTAGCAGGAGAGGACGCCGCGGATCAGGGCGGGCAGGTTCTCGTGGCGCAGCTGCTGGGCCGAGATGTTGACGGCAACGCGCAGGCGGTCGATGCCGGCATCGCGGAAGCGGCGCACCTGGCGGCAGGTTTCCCAGATCACCCAGTCGCCGAGCGGCTGGATCAGGCCGCTGTCCTCGGCGATGCGGATGAAGCGGGTGGGCGGCACGTCACCGAGCTCGGGGTCGTGCCAGCGGGCGAGCGCCTCGAGACCGGAGATCGCGCCGTTGCGGGTGTCGATCTGCGGCTGGAAGTGCAGCGCGAACGGCGAGTGTTCCGGCGTCACCGAGGCCAGCGCCCGGCGCAGCGCGTTTTCCAGGCGCAGGCGTTCGCCGGCCGCCTCGTTCATCGAGCGGGCGTAGAACTGGTAGTTGTTGCGACCGGCGTCCTTGGCGTGATACATCGCGACATCGGCGTTGCGCAGCAGGGTCTCGCGGTCGCGACCGTCGGTCGGGTAGAGGCTGATGCCGATGCTGGGTGTCGCGAATAGCTGGTGCGGACCGATCACGTGCGCCTCTTCGGCCAGCCGGTGGCGCACCTTGCCGGCCAGCGAGACCGCCGCCATCGCGCTGTCGATGTCGGGCTGGACGACGACGAACTCGTCGCCGCCGAGGCGAGCGACGATGTCGCTGGCGCGCACGCAGTCGCGCAGGCGCAGGGCGACGCTCTTCAGCAGTTCGTCGCCGACCGGGTGACCGAGGGTGTCATTGACCGTCTTGAAGTGGTCGAGGTCGATCAGCATCAACGCCACCTGGCGACCGTCGCGCTCGGCGCTGCGGATCGCCAGTTCGAGCTGCGATTCGAAGGCGAGCCGGTTGGGCAGGCCGGTCAGCGGGTCATGGTAGGCGAGGTGCAGCAGCTTCTGCGTCGCTTCGACGCGTTCGCCGATGTCGGCGTAGGTGGCGACATGGTTGAGCAGCTTGCCGCTGGCGTCGCGCACCTCCGAGACCACTGCCCACAGCGGATGGATGCTGCCGCTGCGGTGGCGGTTCCAGATTTCGCCGGACCACACGCCGTCAGCGCGGATCGCCTGCCACATCGCCGCGTAGTAGTCCTTGCTCTGGCGCCCCGAAGAAAGCAGCGACGGGTCGCGGCCGACCACTTCGTCCAGGCGGTAGCCGGAGAGATGGCAGAAGGCGGCATTGACGGCGACGATGCGGTTGTCGGCGTCGGTGACCAGCGCCGCCTCGCTCGACTGCAGCAGCAGACGATGCAGCACGGCCGGGGCGAGCGCCGCCAGCGACTCGCCGATGGCTTGCGCTTCGTCCCGGTCCATGGGGTCGATCAGACGTTGAACAGGAAGTTCAGGACGTCGCCGTCGCGGACCACGTAGTCCTTGCCTTCGGCGCGCATCTTGCCGGCTTCCTTGGCGCCGGCCTCGCCCTTGTACTGGATGAAGTCGTCGTAGGCGATGGTCTGGGCGCGGATGAAGCCGCGCTCGAAGTCGGTGTGGATGACGCCGGCCGCCTGCGGCGCGGTATCGCCGGCGTGGATGGTCCACGCGCGCACTTCCTTGACCCCGGCGGTGAAATAGGTCTGCAGGCCGAGCAGGGTGTAGCCGGCGCGGATCAGGCGATCGAGGCCGGGCTCGTGCAGGCCCATCGATTCGAGGAATTCGGCCTTGTCGGCATCTTCGAGGTCGGCGATTTCAGCTTCGATCGACGCGCACAGGGCGACCACCTGCGAACCTTCTGCGGCGGCATGCGCCTCGACCTTGGCCAGCAGCGGGTTGTCGGTGAAACCATCCTCGGCGACGTTGGCGGCGTAGAGCACCGGCTTGGCAGTGATCAGGCAGAAGGGCTTGAGGCTGGCCCACTCTTCCTTCGACAGGTCGAGGCCGCGCACCGCCTTGCCCTGGTCGAGCTGGGCAAAGCATTTTTCCAGCACGGCGACCAGGATCTTGGCTTCCTTGTCGCCGGCGCTGGCCGGGCGCTTGTAGCGGTTGAGCGCTTTTTCGACGGTGGCCATGTCGGCGAGCGCCAGTTCGGTGTCGATCACCTCGATATCGCGGATCGGATCGACGCTGCCGGAGACGTGCACGACGTTCGGGTCGTCGAAGCAACGCACGACGTGGACGATGGCGTCGGTTTCGCGGATGTTGGCGAGGAACTGGTTGCCGAGGCCTTCGCCCTTCGACGCACCGGCAACCAGGCCGGCGATATCGACGAATTCGACGATCGCCGGCTGGACCTTCTGCGGCTTGACGATGGCCGACAGCGCCTTGAGGCGCGGATCGGGCACCTCGACGATGCCGACGTTGGGCTCGATGGTGCAGAACGGATAGTTGGCGGCTTCGATGCCGGCCTTGGTCAGCGCGTTGAACAGGGTGGATTTGCCGACGTTGGGCAGACCGACGATACCGCATTTCAAAGACATGTTCTTTTCCTCAGACGGCTTTGCCGTGCAACTGTTGCTGGGCGCCGGGGTAGTCACCGGCGGCGATGCGGGGCCACGCCAGCAGGCTGCGCTGGAGGGCGTGTTCGATGTCGGGCGCTTCTTCCTTGCGCGGCGGGTGGAGGACGAAATCGACCACCTGCTGGGCCAGGTTGAGCGTGCGCGGATGGCCGATGCCGAGGCGCAGGCGCCAGAAATCCGGGGTGCCGAGGCGGGCCTGGATGTCCTTCAGGCCATTGTGGCCGCCGTTGCCGCCGCCCTGCTTGAGGCGGATGCCGCCCGGCGGCAGGTCGAGTTCATCATGGACGACGAGGATCTCGGCCGGGGAAATCTTGTAGAAATTGGCCAGCGCCGCGACTGCCTGCCCGGAACGGTTCATGTAGGTGGTCGGCTGCAGTAGCCAGAGTTCGCCGGCGCGCGCCGCCCTGCCGAAGAACTTGGCCTGCGGCGCCAGGCTGACGCGCAGTTGCTCGGCCAGTCGGTCTACGAACCAGAAACCGACGTTGTGCCGGGTGGCTTCGTATTCCGGACCGGGGTTGCCGAGGCCGACGACGAGACGGGGCGTGGTCATGGTGACTTATGCGAAAAGGCCGCCGGGGCAAATGCCTGCGGCGGCCAGTATAGCGGATTGGCGAGAATTACTCGGCAGCTTCGCCTTCACCAGCCTGGGCGCCGCCCTTGCCAACGATGCTGACGACGATCGGATCTTCGTCACCGTGCTTGACCAGCGAAACACCTTGCGGCAGCGCGATCTGGGAAGCGTGGATGTTTTCGCCGACCTTCAGGGCACCGACGTCGACCGTCAGGTATTCCGGCAGGTCCTTGGCCAGGCAGTGGACGTCCAGTTCGCCGATGACGTGGTTGACCAGGCCGCCACCGAGCTTGACGCCCGGCGCGTTTTCTTCGTTGACGAAGTGCAGCGGCACCTTGATGTGCAGCTCATGGTCGGCGTCGACGCGCTGGAAGTCGATGTGCAGGACCAGCGGCTTGTAGGCGTGCTTCTGGAAATCGCGCAGCAGGACCTGTTCCTTCTTGCCGTCGATCACGAGGTTGATGATCGAGGAATGGAAGGCTTCCTTCTTCAGCTTCAGCAGCAGATCGTTGTGGTTGGTCTCGATGGCGACCGGGGCGGCGTTGCCGCCATAGACGATACCCGGGACGGTGCCGGCGCGACGCAGGCGGCGGCTCGCACTCGTTCCCTGCAGATTGCGCACGTTGGCGATGACTTCGAATTGCATGGTGTTACTCCACGATGGATTCCCGATCCGCGACCAGACCGGGAAGGTTGAAAAAACTCAATCGATGAACAAGGACGACACGGAGTCGTCATTGCTGATGCGGCGGATCGTTTCGGCCATGATGTCGGCGACGGAAAGCTGGCGGATGCGCTGGCTGGCGGCGGCATCGTCGCGCAGCGGAATGGTGTCGGTGACGACCAGGGCGTCGAGGTCCGAGGTATTGACGCGCTCGACCGCCGGACCGGAGAGGACCGGGTGGGTGCAGTAGGCGTACACCTTGCTGGCGCCGTTGGCCTTCAGCGCGGTGGCGGCCTTGCACAGGGTGCCGGCGGTGTCGACCATGTCGTCCATGATGATGCAGGTGCGACCCTTGACGTCGCCGATGATGTTCATCACTTCGGAAACGTTGGCCTTCGGGCGACGCTTGTCGATGATCGCCAGGTCGCATTCGAGGCGCTTGGCCAGCGAGCGGGCGCGGACGACGCCACCGTGGTCGGGCGAGACGACCATCACGTTCTCGTAATTCTGCTTCTTGATGTCGTCGAGCAGGATGGGCAGCGCGTAGATGTTGTCCACCGGGATGTCGAAGAAGCCCTGGATCTGTTCGGCGTGCAGGTCCATGGTCAGCACGCGGTCTACGCCGGAGGCGACCAGCATGTTGGCGACCAGCTTGGCGGCGATCGGCACGCGCGACGAGCGCGAGCGGCGATCCTGGCGGGCGTAACCGAAGTAGGGAATGGCGGCGGTGATGCGACCGGCCGAAGCGCGCTTCAGCGAATCGACCATGACCAGCAATTCCGTCAGGTTGTCGTTGGTCGGGGCGCAGGTCGACTGGATCACGAAGATGTCGCGACCGCGCACGTGTTCCTGCAGTTCGACGCTGACTTCACCGTCCGAGAAACGGCCGACGTTGGCACGACCGAGATCGACGTTGAGATGCTTGGCGACGTCGGATGCCAGCTTGGGGTTGGCATTGCCGGTGAAGACCATCAGGCTGTTATAGGCCATTTCCGCATTCCTCCGGGCTCCGCGCGCGCCGCGAAGGCCCGATACAATGAAAATCGGGCAGGCCTAAGACCTGCCCGAAGGGAAACTGGCAGAGGAGGAAGGATTCGAACCTTCGAATGCCGGAATCAAAATCCGGTGCCTTGACCAACTTGGCGACTCCCCTGCGGTTCGTTCGGACGGGGTGTCGTTCGAACGAGGCGCGAATGATACAGGAGGGTTTTACGGAAATCCAGCCCTATCGTGCAATTTCTGCCAAGGGATGTTGCGTCAGCCCGTTGGCGACCCAGCCGATCATGCCTTCCGGCATTCCGGCGCAGGCTGTCGCAGCCGCATCCTCGCTGCCGAAAGCGGCGAAGACGCAGGCGCCGGAGCCGGTCATCATGGCGTCCGGCGCATGTTGGCGCAGCCAGGCGAGGTGGCTGGCGACGGCGGGAAAAGCGGCGCAGGCGACGGCTTCCAGGTCGTTGCCGCCGATCCCCGGCCGCCAGTCCGCCGGATTGATCGCCGGCGTGTCGCGGCGCAAATCAGGCGAACCGAAGATCGCCGCGGTCGGCACCTGCACCGGCGGCTGCAGCACAAGATAGGCGGCCGGCGGCAGAGCGACGTCGGTGAAGGTCTCGCCGACGCCCTCGGCGAAGCAGTTGCGGCCGTGGATAAAGACCGGCACGTCGGCGCCCAGTGCCAGGCCCAGCTTTTCCAGTTCGCCGCGCGGCACGCCGGTTTGCCACAGGTGGTTGAGGGCAAGCAGGACGCTGGCCGCATCCGACGAGCCGCCGCCGAGACCGCCGCCCATCGGCAGCGTCTTCTCGAGATGGATCGTCGCCCCCTGCCGGCAGCCGGTATGCGCTTGCAGCAAGCGGGCGGCGCGCACCGTCAGATCGTCGTCCGGAGCGACGCCCGGCGTCGGTGTCGCCAGCTCGATGCGGCCATCGGCGCGCGGCGAGAAGCGCAGCCAGTCGCAGCGATCGATGAAGCGGAACACCGTCTGCAGCAGGTGGTAACCGTCGGCGCGGCGGCCGACGACGTGCAGGAAGAGGTTGAGCTTGGCCGGCGCCGGCCAGCGGCTGTGCCAGTTCCATTCGTTCATGGCAGGGCTTTCCAGGTTTCGATGCGCAGCCGCAGTTCGAGCACTGCGTTGCTCGCCGTCAGGCGCATCGGCGGCGCCGCCGGATCGTCGTGGGCGTAGGCATAGTCGACGCGCCAGCCGGCTTCGTCGAGGCGCAGCGGACGGTCGAAGGCGTCGCGCTCGAGACGACCGCCGGGGCCTGCGCGGCCGAGCAGCCAGCCGGCGAGGCGGCCGATCGGCAGCGCCTGGCCGGTGACTTCGGCGAGCAGTTGTTCGGCGTCGGCAGCTTCGCGGGTCTGGCCGTCGCTGGTGATCAGCCGCGCCTGGCCGCCGCCGCTGTACAGTTCGGCGACGCCGATGCCAAGCGGGTTGGCGAGCAGCAGACGGTCGCCGTCCCGGCTGTGGGTCCAGTCGAGGCGGCCGCCCGTGCTCTCGCTGCTGCCGTCGGCCTGACGGGTGAGCAGCGCAAAGCGGCCGGCGACGGCGAAATTCTCCAGTTCCCCGCGCTGCGGCAACGGCCCGGCCGGTAACTGGGCACAGGCAGCGACGAGCAGCGCGGCGCAGCAGCCGATCAGACGACGGATCAAGGCAGGTACTTCTTGATCACCGCGCCCAGCGTCTTGTTGCCCGGCGCATTGCGCTGCGCCTCCTGCAGCAGCCGGCGCGCCTCATCCTGGCGACCGGCCTGCCACAGCACCTCGGCCAGATGAGCGGCGATTTCCGGATCGGGCTTGACCCGGTAGGCGGCCTGCAAGGTCTGCAACGCGGCATCGAGCTTGCCCTGGCGGTACTGCAGCCAGCCCAGGCTGTCCATGATGAAGGGGTCTTCCGGCGCCAGTTCGACGGCCCGGGTGAGTAGCGGCTCGGCTTCGTCGAGGCGGACGTTGCGGTCGGCGAAGGAATAACCGAGCGCGTTGAGCGCGTGGGCGTGGTCCGGGTGCTTCTTGAGCAGGCGGCGCAGGTGGAATTCCATCGGCTCGTAAAGACCCAGCCGTTCGGCGGTCAGCGCCGCGTCGTAGAGCAGGTCGGGACTGTCGGGGTCGGTCTCCAGCGCCTTGCGCAGCGTCGCGTAGGCGGTGTCCTCGCGGCCGCCGTCGCGGTGCAGCTGGGCTTCGGCCAGCACCAGCTGGGCCCGCTCACCGGGCGTCGCGCCGCGCGTGTCGCGCAGCAGGCGCAGGGCCTCGTCATTCTTGCCCTGTTCGAGCAGGATCGTCGCGATGCGGGCGCGCGCCGCGACATACCGCTCGCCACTGATGACGCGCCGGTAATGCTCGATCGCCTGCTCGTTCTGCCCGGCTTCCTGGGCAATCTGGCCAAGCAGGTAATGAATGCTGCCGCGGTCGGCGAAAGGCGTCGCCAGCAGGCGTTCGAGCAGGGCAATGCCGGCTTCGCGGTCGCCGTGCTGCAGGGTCAGGATGGCGGCGGGGTAAAGCACCGCCGGCTCCTCCGGGAAATCCTTGAGCAGCCGTTCGTATTGCAGCCGGGCGTCGTCCAGGCGCTTTTCGGCGACCAGCATCTGGGCCAGCGCCAGACGGGCGTCGCGCGCCGTCGGATGGGCATCGACGAAGCGCCGGAGTCCCCCGAGTCCCTTCTCGGCATCCTGACGCGCCACCAGCTTGGCGCGGGCGATCGCCGCCAGGTCCCAGTCCGGCTTGCGCGCCAGCGCCGCTTCCGCCTCGCGCAGCGCCCGCGCTTCGTCGCCGGCGGCGAGCGCCGCCTGGGCCAGCGCGAAACGCGCTTCCGGCAATTCCAGATAAGGTGGCAGCACGGCGTCGAGCAGGCGGAGCACGGCCTGCTTGTCCGGGATGCGCGCCAGCATGCGGTTCAGGTGCAGCAGGTTTTCGTTGAGGTTTTCCTTGTCGCTCGCCAGCAGGGCGACCAGATGCGGCTGCAACTGATCGACCTGGCGGGCATGGACGAGCAGTGCCAGTTGTGCCTGGCGGGCGGCACTCGATTCCGGCTCAACGCTAAGCCACAACTCGACCAGCGCCAGGGCGCGGGCGTTGTCGCCAGCGAAACCGGCGACCTCGACGGCGCGCGCGATGACCTTCGGGTCACGGGTGCGCTCGGCGAGGTCGGCCCAGGCCTGCACGCTGAGTCCGACCGCCCCCTGGCGCAGCGCCAGTTCGCCGAGCAGGACCTGGAACACGGTGCGCCCGAGCAGATCTTCGCTAGGCGGCGGAGCGGCCCATGCCGGCAGGCCGATGGCCAGGGTGAGGGCGACGACGAGTTGCTTCGGGGACATGGCGGCTTTCCGATTGGCGTGCGTATTTGAACGCATAATAACGAAGTAGTTTGCGATGTTATTTGGGAATCGACGGGGGAACAAGCGATGCCGGAGTTGCCGGAGGTTGAAGTCTGTCGCCGGGGGATCGCCCCCGAGCTGGAAGGCGAGGTGGTACGCGCCGTCGTGCAGCGGGCGGCGAAGCTGCGCCAGCCGATCCCCGGCGAATTGCGCGAGCTGCTGCCAGGCTGCCGCATCGTCGCCGTGCGCCGGCGCGGCAAATACCTGCTGATCGACTGCCGGCGCGCCGATGTCGAGGGCACGCTGATCATCCACCTCGGCATGTCGGGCAATCTGCGCTTCGTTCCCGCCGACCTGCCGCCGGAGAAACACGATCACTTTGACCTCGTCCTGCCCCGGCAGACGCTGCGCCTCGCCGATCCCCGGCGTTTCGGCGTCGTTCTCTGGCAGCCGGGACCACCGGCAACGGTCGAGCGTCACCCGCTGCTCGCCGTACTCGGCATCGAGCCGCTCGCCGACGGCTTCACCGGCGACTGGCTGCACGCGGCCCTGGCGCGGCGCCACGGCCCGGTCAAGCCGGTACTGATGGACAGTCACATGGTGGTCGGCATCGGCAACATCTACGCCGCGGAAAGCCTGTTCCGCGCCGGCATCTCGCCGCTCCGTGCGGCCAGCCGGATCAGCCGCCTGCGCTGCACCAGCCTGGTTGACGCCATCCGTGCCACCCTGAGCGACGCCATCGCCGCTGGCGGCAGCAGCATCCGCGACTACGTGCACAGCGACGGCGGCGCCGGCTGCTTCCAGATCCAGGCCGGCGTCTATGACCGCGCCGGCGAACCCTGCCTGCGCTGCGGCGGCGCCGTCCGGCAAATCCGCCAGGGCGGCCGCAGCACCTATTACTGCCCGGCCTGTCAGCACTGAAAGCGCGCAGCAGCGCTGGCCACTTATGCTAAATTGGATACTCGTACTGTCGCCGGAACCTCCGTCATGTCGCTTGCCAATCAATTTGCCGCCTATTCCGCCTGGCGGACGCTGCTCTCCAACGATATCGCCGAGTTCCAGCACTGGCTGGCGGACAATGAACTGTCCGACGGGCAGATCGACCTCCGCCTCTCGCAACTGCAGGAAAGACTGCGCGAAGACCGGCTCAACGTCGCCTTCGTCGCCGAGTTCTCGCGCGGCAAGTCGGAACTGATCAACGCCATCTTCTTTGCCGAGTACGGCAACCGGATGCTGCCCTCGTCGGCGGGACGGACGACGATGTGTCCGACCGAACTGCTGTTCGACGCCAGCAAGCAGCCCTGCATCGAGCTGCTGCCGATCCAGACCCGCGCTTCCAACGCCAGCGTCAGCGAGTACAAGCGCCTGGCCGACGAATGGACGCAATTGCCTCTCGATGGCGACTCGCCGGAAGACATGCAGGCCGCCCTGCGTCACGTCAGCGAGACGATCCGCGTCACCCCGGCGGAGGCCGGCGAACTCGGCTTCGAAGTCGGCAAGGGCGAAGCCGATCCCTACCGGATCGGCGCCGACGGGCTGGTCGAGGTGCCGCGCTGGCGCCACGCGCTGATCAACTTCCCGCACCCGCTACTCAAGCAGGGCCTGGTCATCCTCGACACGCCGGGGCTCAACGCGATCGGCGCCGAACCCGAGCTAACCCTGTCGCAACTGCCGAACGCCCACGCCGTGTTGTTCATTTTGGCCGCCGATACCGGCGTCACCCAGTCCGACCTGACCATCTGGAAGGAACACATAGCCAGCGCCGGCAACGCCCGGCGCGGCCGCATGGTGGTACTGAACAAGATCGACGGGCAATGGGACGAACTGAAGACGGCGGCGGCGATCGACGCCGAAATCGCCCGTCAGGTCGATAGCTGCGCCGCCATCCTCAACCTGCCGGCAACGCAGATCTTCCCGGTGTCGGCGCAGAAGGGCCTGGTCGCCAAGATCAACGACGACGCCGCGCTGCTCGCCCGCAGCCGCCTGCCGGCGCTCGAGGAGGCGCTGTCCGGCGAACTGATCCCGGCCAAACGCGAAATCGTCTGCGAAAGCACCGACGCCGAATTCGGCGATGTCGTCGCCCGCGTCCGCGCCCTGCTCGACTCCCGTTTCGCCGGCCTGCGCGAGCAGCTCGCCGAACTGGCCGAACTGCGCGGCAAGAACCGCGGCGTCGTCGAATACATGATGGGCAAGATCCGCGCCGAGAAGGAGGAATTCGAAGCCGGCCTGCAACGCTACTACGCCGTGCGCAGCGTCTTCTCGACGCTGACCAACAACCTCTTCGGCCACCTCGGCATAGACCGCCTGCGCCAGCTCACCGGCGAAACCCGCGAGAACATGCTCGAAGCCCGCTTCTCGAAGACCCTGTCGGCCGCCATGGGCGGCTTCTTCGCCCGTACCCGCGAGGCGCTCGCCAAGTCGAACGGCGAGATCGCCGAGATTCTCGCCATGATGGACGCCGTCTACAAGAAGTTCGCCGTCGAACACGGCCTCAAGCTCGGCGCCCCGACGACCTTCTCGCTGCTCCGCTACGAGCGCGAGATCGACCGCCTGCAGGCCTGGTGCGACACCCATCTCAACACCGTCGTCACGCTGCTCACCCACGACAAGCGCAACATCACGCAGAAGTTCTTCGAGGAAGTGGCGATCCAGGTCCGCCGCGCCTTCGAGCGCGCCAACCGCGACGCCGAAGTCTGGCTGCGGGCAATCATGGCGCCGATGGAAACCCAGGTTCGCGAGCACCAGATCCAGTTGAAGCGTCGTCTGGAAAGCATCAAGCGCATCCACCAGGCGACCGACACGCTGGAAGACCGCATCGCCGAACTCGACAGCGTCGGCAAGACGCTCGAAGAGCAACTGGCGATGCTGGCCGACATCGAATACCGCGTCCGTGACCTGATGACGCCGGAACAGATGGCCGAACTGCGCGCCGCCTGAACGCGGCCCGCGCTCAGCTACCGAAGCCGACGATCTCGCGCGGAATCTGGTCGAGCGGCAATTCGCGGCCGACACCGCCGAGCTTGAACGCTTCCTTCGGCATGCCATAGACGACGCAGGTCGATTCGTCCTCGCCGATCGTCGTCGCGCCGGCGTCGCGCATTTCCTTGAGGCCGCGGGCGCCGTCGTCGCCCATGCCGGTCATGATGATGCCCAGCGCGTTGCGCCCGGCGACCTGGGCCACCGAGCGGAACAACACATCGACCGACGGCTTGTGCCGGTTGACCAGCGGACCGTCGCGCACCTCGACCAGGTACTGGGCGCCGTTGCGGCGCAGCATCATGTGCCGGCCGCCCGGCGCGATCAGCGCCAGCCCGGGGTGCACCCGGTCGCCGTCCCTGGCTTCGCGGATTTCCATCGCGCACAGCCCGTTCAGGCGCTCGGCGAACATCGCGGTGAATTTCTCCGGCATGTGCTGGACGATGACGATGCCGGTGGTCACCGCCGGCAGGCGGGAGAGCACCGCTTCGAGCGCCTGCGTGCCGCCGGTCGAGGTGCCGATGGCGACCACCCGGTCGGTCGTCCCGTACATCCGCGCCCCCTGGTGCAGCGTGCTGGCCAGCATGGCGTCGGCCGACTGCTTGGGCGCCACCGCCAGCGGGCTGCGCGCGGCGCCGGTCATGCTGCGCACGACGCGCATGTTGGCCCGCGCCGCCGACTTGATCGCCGAGATGATGTCGTTGCTCGAATCCTCGAGGAAGGATTTCAGGTTGAGTTTGGGCTTGGTGATGATGTTGATCGCGCCTGCCGCCAGCGCCTCCATCGTCACCTGCGCCCCCTTGTCGGCGAGCGACGAGCAGATGATCACCGGCGTCGGCCGCTCGGCCATGATCTTCTTCAGGAAGGTCAGACCGTCCATGCGCGGCATTTCGATATCGACGATGAAAACGTCGGGCCACTGCGCCTTCAGCTTGTCGATCGCGAAGACCGGATCCTGCGCGGTGGCGATCACCTCGATCGAGGGTTCGCGGCTGATCGCCTGGGTGATCACCTGGCGGACCAGCGCCGAATCGTCGACGATCATGACCTTGATCTTGTTCATTGTTGTTCCTTGGAAAAATCCTGGGCACCGGGCAACGCCAGCCAGACATGCCCGCTGGCGAGATCGAAAGTCAGCCGCCGCCGCCTGGTGCCACCGACATGCTCGCGCGTCACCCGAAAGCCCTGGGCGGCCAAGGCCTGGCGTGTTGCCTCGACGTTGCGTTGGCCGACTTCCATGTTACCAGCGCTGCTTCCGGCGAACATATTGCCGCCGCCGAGGAGCTTGATTTGGCAATTGGCCGGCGCAACGCGACGCGAACGCAACTCGTACACGAAGCGCTCGATCGCCTCGTCGGCATAACGACAATCCGGCAACGAAGCCGGCGGCCGCGTGCGGCCCGGCAGCAGGATGTGACACATGCCGCCAAAACGGTGCTGCGGATGCCAGACGGTGACGGCAACGCAGGAACCGAGCAGGGTACCGATGCGGAGCGGTGCCGATGCAAAATGGAATTCGCCCGGATGGAGGAAGACTTCCGGACGCGCGAGACAGGAGGACATGACGGCGACTCAGCGAGCGCGTTGATAGATGGTCGGACGCTGGGCAACGAAGTCGTCGGTGACACCGAACAGCGATTCCGAATGACCGATCACCAGATGCCCGTCGCGCTTCAGGTAGGGCATCAGGTTCGCCACCACCTTGCGCTTGGTCGGGTTGTCGAAATAGATCATCACGTTGCGCAGGAAGATCAGGTCGAAGATGCCGATATCCTTGCGCGGCGTCAGCAGGTTGTTGTGCAGGAAACGCACGCGCTGGCGCAGTTCGCGGACGATGAGCAAGGTGCCCGCCTGCTCGCGGATGCCTTTCAGGCAGTATTTCTTGAGCATCGCCGGCGGAATGCCACTGATCCGGTCGAGCGAATAATGCCCCTGCTCGGCCTTGCGCAGCACGCGCGTGCTGATGTCGGTGCCGACCACTTCCCAGGGCGCTTCGCCCAGCGTATCGGCCAGCACCATGGCCATCGAATACGCCTCCTCGCCGCTCGACGAGGCGGCGCTCCACACCCGGAAAGGCGTGCCCCGCGACTGGCTGGCGCAAGTGCGCAGAAAGTCGAAATGCTTCGGTTCGCGAAAGAAATAGGTTTCGTTGGTGGTGATCAGGTCGATCATCAACTGCAGTTCGCCCGCGTTCTCCTTTTCCCGGACGAACTTGTAATAGTCGGCGAAACGGGTAAAACCGAAGTGCTTCAGGCGTTTGCCAAGGCGACCGACGAGCAGCACCTTTTTCGCATCCGCCAGGCTGATGCCGGCCAGCTCGAAAATCAGGCGCTGGAAATTGGCAAACTCGGCGGGCGTGATATCCACGCCGTCAGGTTGGGAACTGGGCATCGCGGCTTTCCGAAGGTGGTGTCGAACGGCTATTGTGCACGCCGGGCTTGCCGCTGCAAACCCGGCGGCATGACCAGGGTCAGGCGACGGCGCCGAGTTCGCCCTGGTTGATGGCGGCGATCACCGCCACCTCGTCGAGCGACAGGATACGCTCGACGTCGAGCAGGACGACGAAACGGCCGCCGACCTTGCCCATGCCGGAAATGAAGTCGGTGCGGATGCGCGTCCCGAAGGTGGGCGGCGGTTCGATATCGCCCGGCGCGATTTCCAGCACCTCGGATACCGCATCGACAACGACCCCCATCTGTTGAGCGTGGGCCCCCGCGGTCTCGGCAATCTCGATGATGACGATGCAGGTGCGCTTGGTGATTTCTCCGGCACTGCGGCCGAAACGCACCGACAGGTCAATCACCGGCACGACGGCGCCGCGCAGGTTGATGACGCCACGGATGAAAGGCGGCACCAGCGGCACCTCGGTGATCTGGCCGTACTCGATGATCTCCCGGATGGCGAGAATGCCGATGGCGAACATTTCCTCGCCGAGCAGGAAAGTCAGGTACTGCTGCTGCTCGGTGTCGCCGGCAACGACCGGCGGCTGGCCGGACGTTGCCTGAACGGGATGCAGGTTTTGAGTCATGGCGAACTCCCCGACCGCTCAGAAGCGGGCAAAGCTGCTGTCATCGAGCGAGCCGGCGAAATTGGCCGGCGCCGCTTCGGCCTGACGACGCCCAGCGCTGCGCGTCGCCGGCGTCGATCCGCCACGCCGGTTGGCAGTGCCACCCGCAGCCCGGTTGCCGAGGTTGAAGAAGGCCATCAATTCCTGCAGGTTGCCGGCCTGCGACGACATCTCCTCGGCGGTCGCCGCCAGTTCCTCGGACGCCGACGCGTTCTGCTGGGTGATCTGCGACAACTGGCTCATCGCCGTATTGACCTGGTTGACG
>JAFIHA010000029.1 GCA_017848965.1 Dechloromonas aromatica (nom. nud.)
GAAATCCTCGCCGACCAGTCCGTCACCGTCACCAGCTCCAACGACGAAATCCACATCCTTGCCAACAAGCAAATCCGCTTGGTCGGCGGGCAATCCTCGGTCACCCTCGAAGGGGCCAACATCACCTTTGCCTGCCCGGGAACGTTCTCGGTGAAGGGGAGTAGTAATGCGTTTACGGGGCCGGGGAGTGGTGCGGCGGTGATGGAGGGATTACCTGAAAGCACCATCTACCGGGAGCGTTTTCAGATAAAGGATCGGGCCACCGGCATGATCAAGGCGAACGAGCGTTACTGGATCACCGCCAACGGCCAAACCGTCGAGGGCATCACTGACGACCAGGGGTGGACAGAGACTGTCTATACCGATAGTCCCCAATCCATCACGCTGGAAATCGAACAAGATGGATTGGAACTGAAAGCATGAGCAGCCAGGAACGCTACACGATCATCGACGTCCGTGGTACGCGCCAAATGGTCGCGCAAGGCATGACCACCGATGCGCCAACGGGTTTGCCCGCGTTCAAGAATCCGGTCAAGGAGTTTCTCTGCGTTGTCATGTGCGCATGCAAAAAGCTCTTTGCAGACAATCAGAAAGCGCCGGAACTGCAAACCGATGACGAGACTCCCGGTTTGGATGCAGCAGCAGCGGCACCGGAAACGGAAGAAAGCAGCAGCACAAAGCCGCCGAAACTCCAGCAAAATTGTGTCTCCACCTTGTTTCAGTCACTCGACAAAGCAGCCAACTACCGTAGCCCGCTGAAAGCTGAAGTCTGGTTTGACATGGACGGCTACCGGGCCGGCTTCAAGAACATTGGCGACAAGGTGCCGAATCGCCCGCAGCCGCTCATGTCGAGGAACACGCCAACCAAGCCACTGCACTGGCATTGGGGCGTCATCAGTCACGTTGGTCGCCGCAAGAATCCCCTGCTATCACAGCCGACATTCACCAAGGGCGGTGTGTCGCTCCGCCGGCCTGACATCGTCATCGTTCGCAATCCTGCCCGCCCACCGGAGGAAAGCAACATCGCGATGATCTATGAGTTGAAGTTTGATGAGAAGCCAGACAAGGAGCAGATTGAAGCGTACAGAAAAATCGTCAATAACGACAGATTGCGTGTGGACCTCATTGAAGTGAAGGACTGCCGATGCGAGAAGCGCAACGAGCGGGTTCGCGAAGTCACGCGCGAGGAACTCATGGCCTGGGCGGCGGCGATGACGGCGGCTTTGACGGCGGCCCTCGGGAATTCGGATAATGGACGCCCGCCCCCCGATCTGGCGCCTGCGCAAGTAAATACCGGGTTGGCGCTGCTCGCGGCGATTGCCCTCGGTGTGGTTGCAGTGGCAGCACTCCCGGTTGAGGTTCCGGCCGGCGTGGCCGCCTTCATCGCGATGATGTTGGGCGTTGGAACCGCTGCCGCAAGATGATGACCTGAGGAAAGACGAATGTTGCCCGACTCCTATCTCAAGCGCCTTGAGCGCGTCAAACCCTATGCCGAACTCTGGCGCGACGACCACAAGTTCGTCGAACACCGCATCGGTTTGTATGCCACCTTCTACTTCGATCATTTTCATCCGATGGTGGATTCAAACGAGGCGGCCAGGAAAGCCCTGATCGAATGCTGGCAAGACTACTGGAACCTGGTCGGTACGCAGCATCAGAAATGGATATACCGCTTCGGAGGTTCGGTACGAGGGTACAAGCTCCCTACAGACAAGGTACCACCGCTCGACGCCTATTTGAGCGACCCCGAGAAGCATGGCAGGTATCAGTACTATGTTCATGGCGGAAAGCACGAGGACGATGCGAGTGAGTACTTGTTTTACACGGCTGGTTTTCCGGTTTATGGGGCGCCAGAGTTTCCCAAAAGGCTGGCTTATCTGGAACTGCAGGCGCCGCTCGCATACATCACCAATGGCAAGCTTTCCGCTTTCGTCGAACTGGTGAAACGTTGCGCCATCCGTCTAAAGGTCGACCAGGCCCACGGCGGTCTCGGGCTTCTTCGCACATACAACGAAGAAACGACGACCCGCAACACCGAGTACCAACTAAGCCAGGTTTTTAGCGGGGTGGATGTAGATGTACCTGATATCCAGATGTCCGACATCTTTCGGGATGAGGCGGGCCACCTCGGCATCGACAGCCCCCACTGGCTCAACATCCTTGGTGCCCGCTGGCTGGAAAAGCTGGGCGGCATCAATGCACTGAAGGCGCAGTTGCCGGAGGATGTCTTCGTGGTGGAAGCATGCGGCGATGGGGCATTCATTCAGGCGGGCCCCTACCCGGAGCCAGGGCATAAAGATGACGGTCTGCCACCGGCATACGTCTGGCTAAACAGGGTTTTGTTGCCAGTCCGTGCGCCCACGATGGTCTATTGCATGGGAGATAATCCTGGACAGTTAGGCGAGCGCCATGGCGCCAAAGCGTACTTCACCCGATTTGACGCCGCATCGGCGAAACTGCCACCCATTGGCGGTTCCGATACCCAGGCTCTTGTCGCGACCCTCAGCGCAAGCGCGTCAAACGAATCAAAAAGAAACAACGTTCCCGCCAACCAGCCCTGCCCGGAAGCCGGCTGGTGGTTCACCCCGGCTCAAGCCAACTCGCGCCGCTATTTCAAACAAGGCGAGGTCATGCCCTCTGTCGGTGGCGATTACGGCGCAACGTTCTGGCAGTGGTCGCCGGATCAATCGGCGCCAACGCTGTAGGCAGCCCGAAATTGCAGCGGACTGCCCGCAAGCGCTGCTTGCTCGCGGCCGCTGAATTTCCCGCCATCCCCTACCGCGAATCCGACCTCGACTACTGCCGCCGCCTGCTCGCCGAGGAAGGCCTGTCCTTCCGCTTCAGCCACGACCAGAACGCGGTGGCCGGCGACGAAGCCACGCACGCCCGTCACCGCCTGGAAATCTTCGACCGCGAGACGGCACTGCCCGACCTGGCGCAGCCCGTGCTGCGTTTTCATCGCAACAACGCGACCGAAGCGAGCGACACCGTCCAGACCTGGCAGGAAATCCGCAACGCCCTGCCCAACGCCGTCACCATTGCCGGCTGGGACTACAAAACGCTGCTCGCCACCGGCGCCGAAGTCGAATCGACCTTGGACAACGGCGAAGTGCCGCGCATGGAAGTGCATGACGCCTCGCTCCCCTACCGCTACACCGACGGCGCCGCCGCCCGCCGCCATGCCGATCTGCGGCTGGCCGCCTGGGAAGCCGCCTACCGCCGCTTCGCTGGCGACAGCACGGTGCGCCAGGCCGCCGCCGGGCAGAACTTCACGCTTTCCCAGCATGAGGAATACCAGGGCGACGACGCCCGCTACACGCTGCTCGCCGTCGACCACGACGGCGCCAACAACCTCGGCGCCCAGGCCGCCCGCCTGCTCGGCAGCACCGCCGTCGAGGCCGGCAGCTACCGCAACCGGCTGCACGCCCAGCCGGCCGCCTTGCCCGTCGTCCCCCAGCCGCTGCAAAAACCCTTCGCTCCGCCGCAGGTCGCTCTGGTGGTCGGCGTCAGCGGCGCGCCGCTGAGCACCGAGCGCGATCACCGGGTGAAGATCCAGTTTCCCTGGCAACGCGGCGAGCAGCCCAACCCGGGCGGCCTCGCCGCCGACGCCCCGGGCAAGTCCGGCAACGCGCCGGGCAACGAGCAGTCCGGCACCTGGGTCCGCGTCACCGAATGGCTGGCCGGCCCCAACTGGGGCAGCCACTTCCTGCCGCGCATCGGCACCGAGGTCATCGCCAGCTTCCTCGACGGCGACATCGACCGCCCGGTGATCGCCGGCCAGATCCACAACGGCGCCGACCTGCCGCCTTTCTCCGCCGGCCACGAAGCCAGTGCCAACCACCCCGGCGTGCTCGCCGGCTGGATGAGCCACAACTTCGAGTCCAGCCACAACCAGTGGGTGATCGACGACGCCCCCGGCCAGTTGCGCACCCGCCTCGCCGCTTCCGACAACGCCAGCCAGCTCGCCCTCGGCCACCTCATCCACCAGGCCCCCGAATCGGCCAGCCGCGGCGCCTGGCGCGGCAGCGGCTTCGAGCTGCGCAGCGACGGCTGGCTCGCCGTGCGCGCCGGCGAAGGCATACTGATCTCCGCCACCGCCCGCCCCAACGCCGTCTCCACCCAGATGGAGATCGTCGAAGCGGTCGGCCAGATGCGCGCCGCCGAGGAAACCGCCAAGGCCCTCTCCGACGCCGCCCGCGCCCAGCAAGCGCTGCCGCTCAACGCCAACACGAAGCAGAGCGATTTCATCACCGCCCTCGACCCGCAAAAAGACGGCAAATTCACCGCCCCGGTCGGCGGTCAGGAAGCGAAGAAAGCCCAGCCCGGCAGCCGTGACTTGGGCGACCCCACCGAACGCTTCAACGAGCCGTCCATCGTCGCCGAAGCCCCCGGCGACATCGCCCTCACCAGCCCCGCCAGCACCCTGCTCTTCGCCGGCGCCAACCTGCACGCCACCATCCAGCAGGACCTCCACCTCGCCGCCGCCCACACCCTCGCCGTCACCGTCGGCGAAGCCGCCAGCTGGTTCAGCCACGCCGGCGGCATCAAGAGCATCGCCGAAGCCGGCAGCCATACCATCCACGCCCACACCGACCAACTCGAAATCCTCGCCGACCAGTCCGTCACCGTCACCAGCTCCAACGACGAAATCCACATCCTTGCCAACAAGCAAATCCGCTTGGTCGGCGGGCAATCCTCGGTCACCCTCGAAGGGGCCAACATCACCTTCGCCTGTCCGGGGACGTTCTCGGTGAAGGGGAGCAGTAATGCGTTTATCGGGCCGGGGAGCCAAAAAGCCGTTATGGAAATCTTGCCTGACTCAAGAGTGAAAATATTCGATGAGCAAGTTCAGGTTCACAATGTGATCGACGGCAACCCCATAGTCGGCATGGCCTACTATGCAGAGACTGCCAGTGGCGACTTCATCCATGGCATTACTGATGAAAATGGAAAAACCCCGCGAATCTCCACCCAATCAGAAGAAATAATAAACATATACTGGGGAATCGAAGCAATGAGAAAAATTAACAAATGACAGAAACAACCAAAGTAAAGAGCACTGATCAAGCAAATTCTTGCTTGAAAAAGAGCTCCAATGTTAGATCTTGCATTGACTTTAAATCAATGTGGAAATCTCACCCGTTAAACTGGGAACCACCAGAGAACGCACCATTCAGAAAAGAAACACCAAAACCAAAGAAAAAAAAAGGAAACACACCTTTCGATGTATTGTTAGAAGAAGAAGACCCACCCGGGGATCCAATCTATGAAAATCAATGTGCAATAAAGATGAGTATCGCACTTCAAGGAGGTGGTGTCTCACTTGACACCTACCCCAAAAACCGAAGCGAGGTTAGATACGTCAGACAACTCCAAAAAAAAATTCGTGGAGCTCTGGCCGCTGAGGAAGGTAAGTATCCCCCGGCAAAGCCGGGGGCTTTAGATTGTGAGCCGCTCAAAGCGGCAATCTGGGGTCGCTAACGCGGCCCCGATTCGTTGGGGCCACCGTAACGGTGGCCGATCAGCGCCATAAGTTCATTTGCTCC
>JAFIHA010000030.1 GCA_017848965.1 Dechloromonas aromatica (nom. nud.)
CGACGTCGGCGTAGTCGGCGAACACGGTGTCGACGATGTCGACCACGGTGCGTTCCTGAAAAACCCGGTGATGGCGGCCGCGCGAGGTGAGCCAGAGCCAGGGGATGACGATCAGCCGGTAACGCCCGAAACCGCCGTCGGCGTCGAGCGTCGCCGCCCAGCGCACGTAGCCGTGGCGCTTGTAGGTGCTGCCGTCGGCCAGCCGGACCTCAAGTGCCAGCGCCTTGCCGAGGAAACGCGACTGGCCGAGCCGGGCGTCCGGCGACACCAGGTCGATGACGTACTCGAATCCGCCCGACAGGCTCTCCCGCCCCCACCAGCATTCGACTTCCAGCTGCGGCATCCCCTCGTCCCGCCAGGACAGCGCATACAGGCGCGTGTCGCTCGAGAACAGGTTGCGCACGAGGTCGATGGACATGGCGGTGACGGCGGAATGGGAAGCCGGAAGGATAGCGAAGATGATGTCATGTGACAATGGAATACACGACACCAGCAGCCATCGGGACAAGAAAGCCCTGCTCCCGAAAGGCGTCGACACGCCCGGACAACGCACCATCCTGAACCGCCGCAAGCGTATCTCTCCCCGGATTGGGGCATCGCGACGGCAGGCCGGATATCCACCGAGCGATAAACATTATCTTTAAAAACAATAAGCAACGAAGAAAATCCAGCGCAAAAACGACCTGGCACACCGCGTGCTTTAAAGCTGTAACCGGTCTGACCGGTCTGAACGGAAGAAACCCATGCCCAGCGTCTCGAACATCGCCGCCCAAACCCTGCAACGCCGCATTCTCGACGGCGATTACGCGCCCGGCGCCGCCCTGCCCGGCCAGCGCGAACTGGCCGAGAGCCTGGGCATCAGCCGCGCTTCCTTGCGTGAGGCGATCTCCATGCTGGAAGCCCTCGGCCTACTGCGCTCCTTCGCCGGCAAGGGGGTTTTCGTTACCGCCGGCGCGCCGGCCGACGTTGCCAACCTGCCGAGCGGACCGAACGCGATGCCGCCGGACGCCATCTTCCAGATGCGTTTCGTCATCGAACCGGCCAACGCCGCCCTCGCCGCCCGCCGCCGCGACGCCGACGGCATCGCCGCGCTGCGCGAGTGCCAGAGCGAGATGCAGCGCGCGCTTGGCGCCAGCGACCTGGTCACCGCCGCCGACTGCGACCTGCGCTTCCACCTGGCGCTCGCCGAGCTTTCCGGCAACCCGGCGCTGGCAGCGATCACCCAGCATTTCCAGGCCCAGCTCGCCTACAGCCTGCGCCTGCCCTTCGCCGACAGCAGCCACATCTGGCAGCCGGCCGACGAGCACGCCGCCATCCTCTCCGCCGTCGCCGCCGGCAATGCCGCCAGCGCGCGCAAGGCGATGCAGCAGCACCTGCTTTCCGCCGCCGGCCGTGTCGGCATCCGCTTCGTCCAACCTTGATTTCCCACCCATCCAGGAGCCTCGCCATGCAGAAACGTCAATTCCTCAAGTCCCTCGTCGCCGCCTCGCTGCTCGCCGGCGGCATCGGCCTCGCCCAGGCCGACGTCCTGGCCGACGCCATGAAGAACGGCGTGCTGCGCGTCGCCGTGCCGCAGGACTTCCCGCCCTTCGGTACCGTCGGCCCCGACCTCAAGCCGCGCGGCTACGACATCGACGTCGCCAACCTGATCGGCCGCGAACTCAAGCTGAAGGTGGAAATCATCCCGGTCAGCAGCACCAACCGCATTCCCTACCTGACCACCGGCAAGGCCGATCTGGTCATCTCCAGCCTGGGCAAGAACCCGGACCGCGAGAAGGTGATTGACTTCTCGATCGCCTACGCCCCGTTCTTCAACGGCATCTTCGGGCCGACCGACGTCGCCATCAAGGCGGCCGCCGACACCGCCGGCAAGACCGTCGGCGTCACCCGCGGCTCGGTCGAGGACCTGGAATTCAGCAAGATCGCCCCGGCCAGCGTCAACATCAAGCGTTTCGAGGACAACAACGCGACCATCTCGGCCTACCTCTCCGGCCAGGTGCAACTGATCGCCACCGGCAACGTCGTCGCCGCCGCGGTCAACGAGCGCACCAAGATCCGCCGTCTGGACACCAAGTTCCTGATCAAGAATTCGCCCTGCTACGTCGGCGTGAACAAGGGCGAAGCCGCCATGCTGGCCAAGGTCAACGAGATCGTCGGCAAGCTCAAGGCCAACGGCGAACTGAACCAGGTTTCGCAACGCTGGCTGCAAGCCCCGCTGCCGGCCGGTCTCTGATAACCCACTGGGCGCCGCCCGCGGGCGGCGCCGGAGGATAGCCGATGGCTTACGCATTCGATTTCGCTTCCGTGCTCGAATACCGCGAGGTACTCGTCGACGGCACCCTGAAGACGCTGGCGCTGACTGCCATCGGCACCGTCTGCGGGCTCGCCGTCGGCATCCTCGGCGCGGTGTCGCGGGCCTGGAAGCTCGCCCCCTTCGACCGGCTGTTCGCGGTCTATGTCGAGGCGATCCGCAACACCCCCTTCCTCGTCCAGCTCTTCTTCATCTTCTTCGGCCTGCCCTCGCTCGGCGTGCAGATCAACGAATGGCAGGCGGCGATCCTCGCCGTCGTCGTCAATCTCGGCGCCTACACCACCGAGATCATCCGCGCCGGCATCGAAGCGACGCCCAAGGGGCAGATCGAGGCGGCACAGTCGCTGGCCATGAGCCGGGCGCAGATCTTCCGCCACGTCGTCCTGCCGCCGGCCCTGCTCAAGGTCTGGCCGGCGATCTGCAGCCAGGTGGTGATCGTCATGCTTGGCACCTCGGTCTGTTCGCAGATCGCCGCCGAGGAGCTGACCTTCGCCGCCAACTTCATCCAGTCGCGCAACTTCCGCGCCTTCGAAACCTACTTCGTCGTCACCGCGATCTACTTCCTGCTCGCCATCGCCGTCCGCCAGGTGCTGATCCAGGCCGGCCAGCGACTGATCGCCCGGAGAACGAAATGAACGACATCTCGACCTGGGACATCGCCCGCAACCTGCTCGACGGCGCGCTATGGACCGTCGGCCTCTCGCTGACCGCCTTCGTCCTCGGCGGCATCGCCGGCCTGGCCGTCCTCTTCGCCCGCATCGCCAAGGCCCCGCTGCCGCACCGGCTGGCCAAGGGCTATATCGAGGTCTTCCAGGGCACGCCGCTGCTCATGCAACTGTTCATCATCTTCTTCGGCGGCAGCCTGATCGGCCTCGAAATCTCGCCGTGGATCGCCGCCGCCATCGGCCTGACGCTGTTCACCAGCGCCTACCTCGGCGAAATCTGGCGCGGCTGCGTCGAGTCGATCCCGAAGGGCCAGTGGGAAGCCTCGGCCAGCCTGGCGCTGACCCACGTCGAGCAGATGCGCTACGTGATCCTGCCGCAGGCGCTGCGCATCGCCATCGCGCCGACCGTCGGCTTCTCGGTGCAGGTGGTCAAGGGCACCGCCGTCACCTCGATCATCGGCTTCGTGGAACTGACCAAGACCGGTTCCATGCTCGCCAACGCCACCTATCAGCCCTTCCTCGTCTTCGGCCTCGTCGCACTCGGCTACTTCGCCCTGTGCTACCCGCTTTCCGCCTATTCACGCATCCTCGAAAGGAAAATCCATGGCTCTCGTGCGCATTGACGCCCTGCACAAGCATTTCGGCAGCAACCATGTGCTGCGCGGCATCGACCTCGACATTGAGGAAGGCCAGGTGATCGCCCTGATCGGCCGCAGCGGCTCCGGCAAAAGCACGCTGCTGCGCACCATCAACGGCCTGGAAAGCTTCGACGACGGCTGCATCGAAGTCGACGGCGAACGCATCCACCCGCACGAAACCGACCTGCGCGCGCTGCGCCAGAAGGTCGGCATGGTCTTCCAGCAATTCAACCTCTTCCCGCACCTGACCGCCGGCCAAAACGTCATGCTCGCCACCCGCGTGGTCAAGAAAATGCCCGAATCCGAATCCCGCGACCTGGCCAAAGCGATGCTGCTCAAGGTCGGCCTGCAGGACAAGTTCGACGCCTACCCCGACCAGCTCTCCGGCGGCCAGCAGCAGCGCGTGGCGATTGCCCGCGCGCTGGCCATGCAGCCGCGCGTCCTGCTCTGCGACGAAATCACCTCGGCGCTCGACCCGGAACTGGTCAACGAAGTGCTCGCCGTGGTCAAGAACCTCGCCGCCGAAGGCATAACGCTGATCATGGTGACGCACGAAATGCGCTTCGCGCGCGAAGTCGGCGACAAGCTGGTCTTCATGTACCAGGGCCGCATCCACGAAGCCGGCGACCCGCAGGAATTGTTCGCCAACCCGCAGACGGCGGAGTTGGCTAGTTTTATTGGGTCGATTAATTGAATGGTAGGGTGCTTGCGCTGTCGACTCACGGCGCAAGCAAATCACGAAGAGCTGGGGTGAATCACAATTCAGCCAGGACCTTGTAGGCGCCCGCTTGACGTACGGTTAGGCGACACTTTTACGGGATGGATTTCGCAGCTTCGAGCGCCTTCTCGTATACCTTCATCATTGCCTCAGACTTCCCTGTGAGCTTGTTATTAGCATCTAAGTACTTAAACGTACCATTCAGATCGAGAATGCATAAATGAAATAAAGCTACGTCAAGAAACGTCGATTGAGAGCCAGCAGCACTCAACTTCGTAAATGCTTCAGTCACCTTTGCTTTGGAGGATGCATCAAGCCCTTCGATCTTTTCTAGTGCCTTCCCAAGCTTAAATGCGGCTTCCGAACTGGCATCTATTGTTTTAGAGCCGCTGGCGGTCAGAACGCATCGATTTCCCTCCTTGTCGATAACTGCTGCGCTTGAGTAGGGCGGCCATAGAATAACGGCTCCCGACTCGGCCACCTTTTTCCCATCGTTGCTGACAGTGACCGGTATCTGCTGCTCTGTCTTGACAATCTGCCCGAGCCCAGTGCATCCGGAAGCCATTGCGGCCACACTTAAACCGATGAGTAGTTTGGACTTGCCTACCAAATGAAGTTGATACATGCCCTGTCCTCCAGTTGCTCAGGAAAAAGGTCGCCCGAGCTTCGACCAATTCTGTGTTGTTTAGCACCAACTTGAGGCCTTCCGTCTGATAACGCAAGCACCAGTATTAAAGTGTCCGGGGATGCACTCCAATCTATTTCTCCAATTCGGAAAATCCACGTCGATTCATTCGCTTACAAATCGCCATCTTCTCCTTATCATTTTGATGCTCCGGGCCGAGCTTGCGGGTATCAAGCTCACTCCATTTCCATGCCATATCAAAAAAACACTATTTATTTACGCTGTTAATGAAGCATGTTTCTCTTTCAATCGATAAGATTATTATGGGTTGAAGCCTACCCCTAGTCATACCCCAAATGCATCATCCATACGGATGATCGTGATACGCTGATGTCGCATCGCGGGGGTCTTTAATCAGCGGCGTCTGATGACGCGGGGGAACGCAAAATTGAGCAGCCGGACGATGGGCTAGCGCCCGATACAAGAACCGAGGAAGGATTCGATGCGGCTCAGTCGGCGGAAGCGCCGAGCTGTCGACACGTTCGCCCCAACTGCGCGCTGGGTGCGCATCAGGCGTGGGTGTGTGCCGATTGCACGTTTCTTCACGAGAACAATTTCGGGACTTCGGAATATCTCGATTTCCTGCAGCATTGCCGGGTGATTCGGCAGTATGTCGATCATGGGGCGAGCGCCTTGTTCTCGCCGTATGTGGCGGCATTGCTGGTTTCGCCGGGCGGGCAGGTTCTCGATATCGATGAGCGCTCGGCCAATTTCCTGCGGCGCGGCGGCGCCATCGAGATTCGCCATGGCCATTTCGGGGCGGGCGACCCTGGGTTCAATGGCCTGTTGATGAAGGCGATTGCGCGGGTGGCGCGCGAGGATCAGGCGGAAACCCTGATTTGCCCGAGCGGCGCACCTACGCAGGCGCGCTACACGATCCTGCTGGAGCCGAGCCAGCACGGCGAGCGGCCTTTGCCCGGGCAGACCCGGAACGTTGCCTGCCTGGTGTTCCCGCTCGGCCGACGGCGCATAGCCAGCGCCCGCCAGTTGATGTCGATGTTCGGCCTGTCGGCGGCCGAAGCGCGGCTGGCGCGGGCTTTGTGTCATGGTGAGACATTGGAGGAATACGCCGAGGCCCAGGGAGTCAAGCTGCCGACCGTGAAAACCCAGTTGCGCGCTGTCTTTGGCAAGACCCAGACGGACCGGCAGGTCACCCTGGTTGCCCTGATTTCGGGAATCCCGCCGCTGCGCTGAGCCGCCAGCCTGCCGCCATGCCTTCACGCGGTGCGCGGCTAGCGCTCGATGCGCGAAAGCGGTGCTCCAAAGTGCCGAAAATGGCCGTTTTACCCATGTTGGCAAAGGCGCGCTTATTGCTAAGAGAGCCTGACAACAATTTCGACTAGGGGAAAAGCATGGCCGCGAGTTGTTCCTGGGAATCGATCGACGTGCATCTGTTGCAGGTGCTGCATGCCCTGCTCACCGAATGCAGCGTCTCCAACGCCGCCCGCCGCCTCAACCAGTCGCAGCCGGCGGTGAGCACCGCGTTGCGCCGGCTGCGCGACATCACCGGCGACCAGTTGCTGGTGCGCAGCCGCAACGGCATGACGCCGACCGAGCGCGGCCAGTCGCTGCTCGAACCGGTGCGCATTGCGCTTGCGCAGATCGAGGCCATCGGCCTGCAGCAGGTGCGTTTCGACCCGATGAAGACGAAGCGCGTGTTCAACATCGCCACGCCGGATTACCTGAACGCCATCCTGATCGGCAACATCGTCGCCCACCTGCGCCAGCACGCGCCGCATTCGCAGGTCGTGCTGCATTCCTTCGGCCCCGAGCACGACTACACCAAGGCGCTGGAAACCGGCGAGCTCGACATCGTCATCGGCAACTGGCCGCAGCCGCCCGAGCACCTGCGCCTGGCGCCGCTGTTCGAGGACGACGTCGTCTGCCTGATGCGCAAGCGCCATCCGCTGGCCGGCCACCGGCTGACCGCCGACGACTACCAGAACGCCGAACACCTGGTGCCGACGCCCTACGCCGTCGGCCAGCGCGGCGTCATCGACATGCAACTGGCGCGCGACCGGATCAAGCGCAACGTCGTCGCCAGCGTGCCCTACTTCAACCTGGTGCCCTACGTGCTGCAGCAGGCCGACCTGATCTTTTCGGCGCCGCGCATCTTCGCCGAGCACTGCTGCGCGCTGGGCGATCTTTGCTACGCCGAATCGCCGGTCGAATTTCCGAAGATGCAGTTCTACCTGCTCTGGCACGACCGCACGCACCACGCCGAGGAATGCCGCTGGTTCCGCGAACAGATCGGCGAAGTGATCCGCCGCCGGATCAACCCGGAGGCTGCCGACAGCGCAACGCGCCAGCGCCTGCGCGCCTGAGTTCAGGCGGCGAGCAGCGGGTCGAGACGCAGTTCGGCGATGCGCAGGATCTGCGCCCGCGCTTCGGCGAATTCCTCGTCGTCGCTGCGCTGCAGGCGACGGCGCATGGCGACGATGATGTCCTGGCGACTCAACCCGCGCACGGCGACGATGAAAGGCCAGCCGAAGCGGGCGCGATAGGCGTCGTTGAGGCGGCGGATTTCCGCCAGCTCTTCGGGAGTACAGGCGTCGAGCCCGGCACCGGCCTGCTCGCGCGCCGAATCGGCGGTCAGCTCGCCGCGCAGCGCCGCCTTGCTGGCCAGCTCCGGGTGGGCGAGGATCAGGGCGAGCATCTCGGCGCGCGCCGCCTCGGCCAGCACCGCCTGCATCGCCTCGCGCAGCGCCGCGCGATCGGTGAAGGGACGGCGCTCCCAGACCCGCGCCATGACCCAGGGCGTATGCTCGAACACCGCGCCGACGGCGGCGACGAAGCCGTCCCGATCGAGTTGCGACAGGGTGGCGAGGGGCAAGGGCGAGGTCATCGTGCGATCCATGAAGTCAGTCCGGGGCCAAGCTTACGGACCCGCCGCGCGCCCAGCAAGCCGCCCGGCGCGTATAAGCTTCCTGCCTCGCGGCAGATAGCGGGCGCCTCATCCGAAAACACCGATAGCCTTTATAAGCCCGCCGCAGGCCGCGCCTTCCTATAATCGACGCATCGTCAACGCTGCCGGAAACCCGCCATGGGACGCCTCTCCACCCACGTACTCGACACCGCCAGCGGCCGCCCGGCCGCTGGCATGGCCTACACCCTGAGCCGTCTCGACGGCGCGACGCCGGTCGTCCTCGCCAGCGGCACGACCAACGCCGACGGCCGCACCGACGCCCCGCTGCTCAGCGGCGCCGACCTGCTGCCGGGCATCTACGAACTGGTCTTCGAGGCCGCCGCCTACTTCCGCGCCGCTGGCGCCGAACTGCCCGAGCCGCCCTTCCTCGACCGCATCGCGCTGCGCTTCGGCGTCGCCGACGCGGACGGCCACTACCATGTGCCGCTGCTCGTCTCGCCCTGGGCGTACTCGACCTACCGGGGCAGCTGATGGACTTCAATTACCTGATCGAAGTCGGTTCGCTGCTGCTGCGCTGGCTGCACCTGATCGTCGGCATCGCCTGGATCGGCTCCTCGTTCTATTTCGTGTGGCTCGACAACTCGCTGAAACCGCCGACCGACCCGGCGCTGAAGGAAAAAGGCGTCGGCGGCGAACTGTGGGCGGTGCATGGCGGCGGTTTCTACAACCCGCAGAAATACCTGGTCGCGCCGGCCCATCTGCCGAGCGAACTGCACTGGTTCAAGTGGGAATCGTATTCGACCTGGATCACCGGCTTCTTCCTGCTCGGCGTGCTCTATTACGCGCAGGCCGCCAGCTATATGGTCGATCCGGCCAAGGCCGACCTCTCGCCCGCCGCCGCCATCGGCATCGGCCTGGCCACGCTGGGCGGCGGCTGGGTGGTCTATGACGTCCTCTGCCGCGTCCTGCTGCGCCGCAACCTGCTGCTCTTCGCGACGCTCTATTTCATTTTCGTGGTCGCCGTTGCCTGGGGGCTGACGCAGCTGCTCTCCGGCCGCGCCGCCTTCCTGCATGTCGGCGCCATGATCGCCACGACGATGAGCGCCAACGTCTTCTTCTGGATCATTCCCGGCCAGAAGAAAACCATCGCCATGATGCAGCGCGGCGAAACGCCGGACCCGATCCACGGCCTGCGGGCAAAACAGCGCAGCGTGCACAACAACTACCTGACGCTGCCGGTGCTGTTCTGCATGATCTCCAACCACTACGCCTTTACCTACAACCACCCGCAGGCCTGGCTGGTGCTGGCGCTGATCCTGCTCGCCGCGGTACTGATCCGCCACTTCTTCAACCTGCGCCACAAGGGCGTCTTCGCCTGGCAGTATCCGGCCGCCGGTGGCGCCCTGCTGCTCGGCGTCTTCGTCTGGCTGGCCCCGGCGCCGCTCGCCGTTTCCGCCAACGGCGCGCCGAGTGTGGCGGAGATTCAACCCGTGCTCACCGCCCGCTGCGTCGCCTGCCACTCGGCCACGCCAACGCTGATGCCGGCAGCGCCGGCCGGCGTCGTCCTCGACACCCCGGCGCAAATCCGCGCCCTCGGCCCGCGCATCCTGGCGCAGACGGTGCAGTTGAAAGCGATGCCGCTCGGCAACGTCACCGCGATGACCGACGCCGAGCGCCAGCAGATCGCCGCCTGGGCCGGCGGCGGCTATCGCTGATCAGGCCTTGTCGAGCTTCTTCTTGATCGGCGCGACGAACTGGTAATCGATGTCCCAGGGGAAGTAGATCCACTTGTCCTGGGCAAACTGCTTGACGCACAGATCGACCACCTCAAGCCCCTGCGGCTTGGCGTAGATCGTCGCGAAGAAGGCCTTGGGCAGCAGCTTGCGGATGACGCGCGCGGTGTTGCCGGTATCGACCAGATCGTCGATCAGCAGATAGCCCTCGCCATCGCCTTCCACCCCCTTGAGAATCTTCACTTCCTTGCGCATGGTCTGCGCGCTGTCGTCGTCGGCGGCTTCATAACTGGAAGCGCAGATCGTATCGACCAGCCGGATTTCCAGCTCCCGCGCCACCAGCGCCGCCGGAATCAACCCGCCCCGAGCAATCGCAATGATCCCCTTGAACGGCCCCTTCTCGACCAGTTGATGGCAGAGCAACCGGGTATCCCGATGCAGCTCCGGCCAGGAAATCACGATGTCGTCACGATAAGGGCTGGCGGGGGCGTTTTCCATGGTGCGGTCCTGAGTTGGGGAAAGGGGAGATTATAGGGAAGCAGAGGAAGCCCGGCCGATGAGTACCCGACAGCTTGCGGCCAAAAGCGGTCCAGCCTATTTGGCTGCGTTGTAGTTTTTCACGAAGTCCAAGAAGGCAAGGTACATCGTCTGGGCTGATGCAGAGGGCTGGGACCCGGCAACCGAGGCAAAAATATCGTAGTACTCGCAGAAGCGCTCTTGGTCCTGTGCCCAGTCCAATTGCCAAGCCTTATTGTACAGTCTGGTTTTGTCCTTACCGGTAGGACCTGCGCGATGCGTGCGCTTAAGGATATCGGCGAAACAGTAGGAATTGACAGCCCGAATCAACGCCTCCAGCGCTTCAGCGATTTCCTGTAGTTGCAGAACTGTCAGCGCAAGCGGCTTCTCTAACAAGGGCTTGTGCTTCTCCATTCCTAGGCGGAGAGCTTGCTGGCTTCCCAGCTTGCCGAATCGATGGATGCCACAGTGTCGCACTTGGCAGATCGCCTCGAAGTTGTGAAAGAGGCGTTCGAGCGCGCTGGGGACATTCCCGTCCCTAGTCATCTGAGAGATGTTGCACAGCGCCCTGAGCTCTGTAGCAACGTTTTTCGTATTGGCCAGGGATACCCCTTCTAACAGCGCTTCAGGCAGCAGGTCGTCTTCATGGTGCAAGGCCGCGCCATAGGTCAGGGTTCGGCTTGATGCATTACGCTGACACGCCTCGTCGACCAGAATCAAGCGGCGCAGCAAAGACCGAAAATAACCTTCGGCCGCCGAGACCATGCCCAGATAGACGAGAGAGCCGAGAATCGGCGTGTACTCCCCCCGGCTATCTGCTTGCAGGTATAGGACATTAATCTGCGCCAGATTGGCGCGGAATTCATCGACCGGCGACTGAACAGTAGTCACATGGCTGGCGTTGAACCAGTTTTCAGTATCCAGCTCACCCTTGGTAGGAGCTGAAAACGGCGTAATCGTATCCATGACATTGGCGTAATTCGTACTCATGGCGCTCATGACAGATATTCGTCAAGGAAGGACTGAACGGCATCGATGATCGTTTTTGCGCGGATTTTTCCGACGCCGCGAATGGTTCGCAATGTTGTACCTGGATCCTGCAGTGCAATGAATTCGCCGACCGTCTTGGGCACTGATTCCCACTTGCTCAATTTGTCGCGCTGCCAATCGGTCAAGCCGGGGATTGATGCCAATGGGGTCAGCATCAAGCGATCGTAAGTCGACTCGTCTGTGAGCCGTTCACCGCAGTTGAAGCAATATTTCGCACCTTCGATGCGCTTAGCCTGACAGTTCAGGCAGTTGGGTAGGTCGAGACTGAGTCCTTCCAAAGTGGTCGCATCGAGTAACGTCGACATTGATCGCCGTACCGGATGCTTCTCATCAGGGCGAGAGAGCATCTCACCGGTAAATTTCGGCGAGAAGCCACCCTTGCGCGCGAATGCACGTTTCGATTGAAGTGCCGCGAGGTGCGGGACATAACGCCAATATTCCCGATCACCGTGCGACACCGCAGACGTGCTGTAGACCATGCCAGCCTCTTCCAGAAGCAAGAGCATGCGTTTCACATAGGGCTTATCGACCACGCCCGAAGCGTCGATGCCAATGTAGAGTTGCCGAGAGGTCTCGTCAACGAGCGACTGGTTTGCTTCGGTCACGGAGTCGACCATGCTGTTAAAGAGCCTCTTTCCGACCTCGACAATGCTCGCAAACTGCGGCTTCTTGTCCTTCAGTGTCATGTACTCCCGCACACGATCAGCGAGAAACTCGTCAATGGTCACGTTGAAAGCGCTTTGAGCTGTGCTGCGTATTCTGGTGAAATTAGCCACCAATAATGCTAGCAAACTAGCCGGCGATAATGCTTCAACATGTCCACTGCAAAAGGAACTTCAGGCTGAATCGTGACAGAATGTCTTCTGCCTTTTGGCTTTGATGAGTTTTTCTTAACTGGGTTTGCAAAAAGAACGAAGCCTGGGCTCGGATCGGCGAAGCCGAACGAGCCAGGAGGCAAGCGGAGCGCGCCAGGTTAGGAGATTCAGCGGTTGATCCATCACTGCCGGAGGTTCTGCGATTCTGGTCATTGGCAATCTGCTGGTATTGCTCAGCGCGTTCTGGCCGATTTTTCAGTGACCGCTTCCCGAGTTTGCGAATGAGTGCTTCGTGCCCGAAGCGGCCGGTCGAGGCTGGACAAAGCGAACGCTCATCACGCATCACCGTCGCATATGAACATCCTGCTGGGTGAAGCAATGCCGGCGCTGGCTTGGTCTGGAGTGATGGTGGCTGCGCTTGGTGTGCGGCTGTGTACTGATGTGAGCAAGCCAACTTATGCGCAGCGCCGCAAATGAACAAATTGCTGCTGTTAAGCCCCAGGCAGTCTCAAGGGGCATAGCTGAGCTTGTATGGAGAATGGGTAGGCGGTAGTGTTCTTGTTCCCTCGGCTGGGCAAACCCGCCGAATAACGCCATCATGAACAGCGTCTACTACACATGGGATAACACTGATCTACGTGGCTGGGTCAGCCAAGTCAGCGTCCGCCTTGTTGCTCTTCCTGCTGGGTCATGTCGTCTTTCAGAATGCGCTGGATCTCCAGTATTGCGGCTGCGTTCTGTTGCACGCTGTGTCCTGAAATGATGACTTTCTCGGACTGTGCGCCGGGAAGATGTGCGCTGCGGTAGGGCACAAGACCGTCATCGGAATCATCGAGGGCCACTTCGGAATTGGCTTGGGCCACGATCGAGTGATAGCGCACCTGGGATGAGATGGGAAAGCCC